>NZ_CEEDBN010000001.1:0-709755 GCF_979253015.1 Methylobacterium sp. AC433
GGCGCCGGCACCGTCGAGGTGCTGCAGGACGGCTTCGGCTTCCTGCGCTCGTCGGATTCGAACTACCTGCCGGGTCCGGCCGACCCTCGATTCTCGCTCGACGTTTTCCGGCCGAAACAATTTTGTTAGCTGGTTAACGATAGATTGTCGGCGTCCGGGACGTCGCTCCCATGCCCGAACAGACCACCCTCTTCGCGCCCGCCACCGGTACTGGCCGGTCGGCCGTCGGCGTCATCCGCATCAGCGGGCCGGCCTCGGCCGCGGTGATCCGCTCCCTCGCCGGTCCCCTCCCCGCCCCCCGCCGCCTATCCCTCCGCACCCTGCGCGCGCCCGACGGCACGCAGCTCGACCAGGCCCTCGTCGCCTGGATGCCGGCGCCCGCGAGCTTCACCGGCGAGGACATGGTGGAACTCCACCTGCATGGCGGCGTCGCGGTCCGCGGCGCGGTCCTGCGGGCGCTGGCCGAGATTCCCGGCTGCCGGCCGGCCGAGCCCGGAGCCTTCACCCGCCGCGCCTTCCTCAATGGCCGCTTGGACCTCACCGAGGCGGAGGGGATCGCCGACCTGATCGATGCCGAGACAGAGGCGCAGCGGCGCCAGGCCCTGCGCCAGCTCGACGGCGCGCTCGGCAAGACCGTGGCCGACTGGCGCCATCGCCTGGTCGATCTGCTCGCCGGCGCGGAAGCGGCCCTGGATTTCTCGGACGAGGGCGACGTCGACGACGCGGCCCTGGACGCCACCCTGGCCGACGAGGCGCGGACGATCCGGGACGAGGTCTCGGCGGTGCTCGCCGATGCCCGGCGCGGCGAGCGCCTGCGCGACGGCTTCACCGTCGTCCTCGCCGGACCGCCCAATGCCGGCAAATCGACCCTGCTGAACGCGCTGAGTCGGCGGGAGGCGGCCATCGTCTCCCCGACGCCCGGGACGACGCGCGACGTCATCGAAATCCGCTGCGATCTCAGTGGCCTGCCGGTGATCCTCGTCGACACGGCGGGCCTGCGGGACGCGGGCGATGCCATCGAGGCGGAAGGCATCCGCCGGACGCATATGCGCATGGAGCAGGCCGACCTCGTCGTCCTCCTGGAAGGTCCGGAGGGGGAAGCGGGCGTGGACATGCCGGCGCTCGACGGGCCGGTCCTGCGCGTCCGCAGCAAGCACGACCTCGATCCGGCTGGAGCCGTCCCGGACACCCAGATCGGCATTTCCGCGTTGACGGGGGCGGGGCTCGATCGGCTGATGGCGGCGATCGAGGCGCGGGCGGCTGAGGCCGTGGGAAGCGGCGATGCCCTCATCACGCGCGAGCGTCACCGGCTCGGACTGACCCGCTGCCGCGAGCATCTCGACCGGCTTCTGGCCGGCGCGGCCTTGCCCGAGCTCGCCGCCGAGGACCTGCGGCTCGCCGTGCGGGCTCTCGGAGAGGTGGCCGGGCATGTGGGCGTCGAGGAAATGCTGGACCGGCTGTTCTCCGGTTTCTGCATCGGCAAGTGAGCGAGCCATTCGGCGCGCTGTGACCGTGGGGGCACGAGGCTCTGGTTTCACGTGAAAACCACGCTGCGGCGCATCCATGCGTTGACCATCCGCGCACCAGCCGCTTAATCGATCCCATGCATCCCATCCCTGATTCCCACGACGTCATCGTCGTCGGCGGAGGCCATGCCGGCGTCGAGGCCGCGGCCGCCGCCGCACGGATCGGAGCCCGCACGGTCCTCGTCACTCATCGGGCCGCCACCATCGGAGCAATGTCCTGCAACCCGGCGATCGGGGGCCTGGGCAAGGGGCACCTCGTGCGCGAGGTCGATGCCCTGGACGGGTTGATGGGCCGCGCCGCCGATGCCGCCGGGATCCAGTTCCGCCTGCTGAACCGGCGCAAGGGTCCGGCCGTGCGTGGCCCGCGCACCCAGGCCGACCGCAAGCTCTATGCCCACGCCATGCAGGCGGCCATCGCTGAGACCGCGAACCTGCGCGTGATCGAGGGGGAGGTGGCCGACCTCGCCCTCACCCAGGGGCGCGTCTCCGGCGTCATCTTCGCCGATGGGCGCACGCTCCCCTGTGCCGCCGTCGTCCTGACCACCGGCACCTTCCTGCGCGGCCTGATCCATATCGGCGAGACCCAGATCCCGGCCGGCCGTGTCGGCGAGGCCCCGTCCGTGGGCCTGGCCCAGACCCTCGACCGCGCCGGTTTCGCCCTCGGCCGCCTCAAGACCGGGACCCCGGCCCGCCTCGACGGGCGCACCATCGACTGGTCCGGCCTGGAGATGCAGTCGGCCGACGACGATCCGGTGCCGTTCTCGACCCTCACGGAGCGGATCACTACCCCGCAGATCCAATGCGGCATCACCCGCACGACCCAGGCGGTGCACGATCTCATCCGCGCCAACCTGCACCGCTCGCCGATGTATTCCGGCGGCATCGCCAGCCGCGGCCCGCGCTACTGTCCGTCCATCGAGGACAAGGTGGTGCGCTTCGGCGACCGGGAAGGCCACCAGATCTTCCTCGAACCCGAGGGGCTCGACGACCCGACGATCTACCCCAACGGCATCTCCACCGCGCTCCCCGAGAGCGTCCAGCGCGACGTCATCGCCCTGATTCCCGGCCTGGAGCGCGCCGCCATCCTGCGGCCGGGCTACGCCATCGAATACGACTACGTCGATCCCCGCGAGCTCGACGCCACCCTCCAGGCCAAGCGCCTGCCGGGTCTGTTCCTGGCCGGCCAGATCAACGGCACCACGGGCTACGAGGAGGCGGCGGGGCAGGGGCTGGTGGCCGGCATCAACGCGGCACGCCTCGCCGGCGGCTCGGCGCTCACCACCTTCGACCGGGCCGAGTCCTATCTCGGCGTGATGATCGACGACCTCGTCACCCATGGGGTGAGCGAGCCCTACCGGATGTTCACCTCGCGCTCGGAGTACCGGCTCTCCCTGCGCATCGACAATGCCGACGAGCGCCTGACGCCGAAGGGTGCGGCCCTCGGCTGCGTCGGGCAAGAGCGGGCTGCCCATTTCGCCGCGGCGCAGACGGCGCTCGACACCACGCGCGCCCGGCTCGACAGCCTGAGCCTGACCCCGAACCAAGCGCGGGCCGCCGGCATCGAGCTCAACCAGGACGGCATCCGCCGCTCCGCCTTCCAGCTCCTGTCCTACCCCGACATTGACTGGGCGCGCCTCTGCGCGGTCTGGCCGGAACTGTCTCCGGTCCCGCCCCGCGTGGCCGAGCGGCTCTGCACGGACGCGACCTACGCCGTCTATCTCGACCGGCAGCAGGCGGACATCGCCGCCTTCCGCCGCGACGAGGCGGTCGCCCTGCCGATCCGCCTGGATTATGCCGGCATCCCCGGGCTTTCGAACGAGATGCGTCTGAAGCTCGAAGCCGTACGCCCGGGGACGCTGGGCCAGGCGGCACGGATCGAGGGCGTGACGCCGGCCGCCCTCACCCTCCTGGCCGCCCATGCCCGCCGGGCCGAGCGCGGGGCCGGCCATGGCCTCTGATCGCGACCGCGATCGTGTCCTGGCCGCCGCGGGTGTTTCACGTGAAACAGCGCGGCGCCTCGACCTCTATGTCGAGCAGCTGCGGCGCTGGCAGAACGTGAAGAACCTCGTCGGGCCTGCGACCCTCTCCGAGGTCTGGACCCGCCACATCGCCGATGCGCTCCAGCTCCTGGAGATCGCCCCGGAGGCGGAGACCTGGCTCGACCTCGGGGCCGGGGCCGGTCTGCCCGGCCTCGTCCTCGCCATCGCGGGTCACGCGCGCCCCCGGTTTCAGGTCGATCTCGTGGAGAGCAACGCGCGCAAATGCGCCTTCCTCACCGAGACCGCCCGCCTCACCGGCGCACCGGCGAAAGTCCACAACGCCCGGATCGAGGGGGTCATCGACGCCCATCGCGGCGTCGCGGTGGTCTGCGCCCGGGCGCTCGCGCCTCTCGGCCAACTGCTCGCCTGGGCGGAGCCGCTGTTGACAACCGGCACGGTCGGCCTGTTTCCGAAAGGACGGGATGTCCAATCGGAATTGACCGAGGCCGCGCAACGGTGGAGATTCGTTTACGATCTCGTGCCGAGCCGAACCGAGTCGGAAGCGCGGATCGTCCGCGTCACGGCCCTATCTCGCGTGGATTCATGACAAGCGATCCGACTCCCGTACCGACGACCGGAGGCAATCCGGAGCGGCCGCTGCGCATCCTGGCCCTCGCCAACCAGAAGGGTGGCGTCGGCAAGACGACGACCGCGATCAACCTCGGCACGGCTCTGGCCGCCATCGGCGAGAGCGTCCTGGTGATCGATCTCGATCCGCAGGGCAACGCCTCGACGGGCCTGGGCATCGACCGCCGCCAGCGCAAGGTCTCGACCTACCACGTGCTGGCGGGCGAGGCGTCCCTGGGCCAGGCCTGCATCCCGACGGCGGTGCCGCGCCTGATGGTGGCGCCCTCGACCATGGACCTCCTCGGCCTGGAGATGGAGATGGCGAGCGCGCCCGACCGGGCCCACCGCCTGCGCAACGTCCTGAAGGGCGTCGGCGAATCCGGTGCCACGGCGGGTGTCACCTACGTGCTGATCGACTGCCCGCCCTCGCTCAACCTCCTCACCATCAACGCCCTGGCCGCCTCCGACGCGGTGCTGGTGCCCCTGCAATGCGAGTTCTTCGCCCTGGAGGGCCTCAGCCAGTTGCTGCGCACGGTCGAGCAGGTGCGCGGCGCGCTCAATCCGCGCCTGACCATCCAGGGCATCGTCCTGACCATGTTCGATCCGCGCAACAACCTCTCGGCGCAGGTGGTGGCCGATGTGCGCAGCTTCATGGGCGAGAAGGTCTACGAGACCATGATCCCGCGCAACGTGCGCGTGTCCGAGGCGCCCTCGCACGGCAAGCCCGTGCTGCTCTACGATCTCAAATGCGCGGGCTCGCAGGCCTATCTGCGCCTCGCCTCCGAGATCATCCAGCGCGAGGGGCGCCTGCCCGTCGCCGCGTGACGATGCGGGGGCGTCCTGCCCCCACTGTGTGACGAGCGTTTTCCAAGGTTCGGAGTTGAAGCAGGTGGCGATGGCGGATGATGTGGTGCGGCCCCGGCTCGGGCGCGGCCTCGCGGCCCTGATCGGCGATTTCGGCGACGACAACGCGGAGGCGAACAAGTCTCAGGCGCAGCGCAAGGTTGCAGTCGAATTCCTGCGCCCGAACCCGCGCAATCCGCGCCGCCGCTTCAACGAGACGGATCTCGATGAGCTGTCGGCCTCGATCAAGCTGCGTGGCATCATCCAGCCGATCGTGGTCCGGGCCATGCCCGGCGTGCCCGACACCTACGAGATCGTGGCGGGCGAACGCCGCTGGCGCGCGGCCCAGCGGGCGGGGCTCCACGAGGTGCCGGTGGTCACCGTGGAGATCGACGACCGGACCTCGCTGGAATTCGCCATCCTGGAAAACGTCCAGCGCACCGACCTCAACGCCATCGAGGAGGCCGCCGGCTACGAGCGGCTGATGAGCGAGTTCCAGTACAGCCAGAGCGAGCTCGCCGAGATCCTCGGCAAGAGCCGGAGCCACCTCGCCAACACCCTGCGCCTGCTCCAGCTCGCTCCGGCCATCCAGGACCGGGTCGTGGCCGGCGAGATCACGGCCGGCCATGCCCGTGCCCTGCTGGCCGTGCGCGATGCCGAGGGCGTCGCCCGCCGGATCGTGGAGGAGGGCCTGTCGGTCCGCGAGGTCGAGGCGCTGGCCTCCGCCGAGGTGCCCGAGGGCGATGGCCCCCGCCCCGGCCGGCCCCGTCGCGCGGCCGAGAAGGACGCCGAGATCCGGACCCTGGAACAGGCCATGGCCCGGGCGCTGGGCATGAACGTGGCGGTGAAGTCCAAGGTGGCGGGCGCGGGCGAGATCCGCATCCGCTACGAGACCGCCGCCGAGCTCGAGGCCCTGTGCCGGCGCTTCAACCTCGGGCAGGCGGAGGCCTGACGGCCTGACCCCTATCGCCGCCGGGCGGCCTCGGTGGCGATGCGCAGGAGCGTGCTCGATGCGTGGGCGTGGGCCAGGTCCGGGTTCGCGCGGCGGCAGGCGAGCACGGAATCCTGCAGCAGCTGGATCGCGTGCCGCAGGGCCGGGGGCGACCAGCGGGCGAGCTGCGTCTCGACCAGCGCCTTGCGCCGGAAATGCAGGCCGCGCCAGTTGGCCACCATCACACCGGCGCTCTGCCCTTCCCCCGCGAGCCGCGTGGCCAGCAGCGTCAGGGCGTGCCGCAGGGCCGAGCCGAGCATGACGGAGGGGTCCATGCCTTCGTGGCGGAAGCGCCGGTAGTCGCGCTCGACCTCGCCGCTGCGCCCGGCGAAGGCGGCGTCGATCAGCGTGTTGAGCACGCTGCCGGCGACATCGCTGACCACCGCCTCGACATCGTCGAGGCTGACGCTTCCCTGGCCTCGCGCGTAGAGGGCGAGCTTCTCGATCTCCGACAGGCTGGCGCCCCTGTCGCCGCCGAGGCTGGTGGCGAGGACGTCCCGGGCTTCGCGGGCGATGCGCAGGCCCTGGTCCTGCAGGGTGCGGTCGATGAGGTCGCCGAGCGCCCGTTCGTCGTCCGGGTAGCAGGGCAGGGCGAGGGCCTTCGGGGATTTCTCGCAGAGGGTCCGCAGGGGCGCGCTCTTGCTGAGGTCGCCGCCCTCCACCACGATGCGGGCGTTCTGGATCTCGGCCTTGAGCGCGGCCTCCACGGCGGGGGCGTAGTTGCGGCTCCCGGAGCGGACCCAGATCGTGCGGGTGCCGCCGAACAGCCCGACGGTGCCGGCTTCGTCCACGAGGCGGCCGGGATCCTGGGCCAGCACGTCGCCATCGATCTTCACCAGGGCGAAGGGATCGCTCGGATCGCTGACGAAGGCTTCCGCCAGCGCCTTGGCGCGGGTGAAGACGAGGCCCGTATCCGGCCCGTAGACGAGCAGGATGGCGATGCGCGGGTCGGGCCCGCGCCGGATCAGGCCGTCGACGTCGCTGGCCTTGACGGCGGTCACGGGGCGGTCCGGCTCAGGGCTTGGTCACCAGCACGGAGGCGATGCGGGTCTTGATCTGCTCGGCCAGGACCTTGGCGAGGCGGATCTCGGCGTCGCGGGCGGCCCGCAGGCTGGCGAAGCGCTGGATCGAGCGGTCGTAGGTGGCGGTCGAGGTCGCCACGCCCTCGCTGATGATCTTCGTGCCGCTGAGGTCTTCCAGGGCGTACTTCACCGTTCCCACGATGGTGCCGGCCTCGGCGCGGCCGGTCTGCGAGGACACGATCGGGGTCTGCACCGACTCGCTGCCCTGCATCTTCAGGCGGTAGCGCTTGGTCGAGGGCTGGCCCGAGCCGTCGAGACCGAAGATGAGCTCGCTGCGCAGGTAATGGCCCAGGCGCTCCTGGCCCTGCGCCATCGCCACGTCGTCGACCTGGACGGAGGCGAGGAGGGCGGCCATCGGCTCGCCCGAGGCGGTGGGGCCGTAGAGGGGGCGGAAGCAGGCCGACAGGTTGAGCGCCAGGGCGGCGACGGCGGCGACCCGCACGGCCCGGCCGACCGTGCCGGCCACCGCTGCCCGAACCGCCCCTGCCCCGTTTGCCAAGCGCATCATGCCCGCCGCCGTCCCGCTGTCTCGTCCCGCCCGTCTGTACGGCGAACCGAGGTCCGACGACAGCCTATTCGGCGCAAGCTTTACGTTTCCTATCCGGCAGGATCGTGGTCGCCGGATCGTGTGTCTCAGACCACGAGATTCACGATCCGGCCCGGGACCACGATGACCTTCTTCGGGCTGCG
Source organism: Methylobacterium sp. AC433 (assembly GCF_979253015.1). Lineage (NCBI taxonomy): Bacteria > Pseudomonadati > Pseudomonadota > Alphaproteobacteria > Hyphomicrobiales > Methylobacteriaceae > Methylobacterium > Methylobacterium sp. AC433. The sequence goes on from NZ_CEEDBN010000001.1 coordinate 7,739, forward strand.
TCCTTCCAGGGCACGCTGCACCGCCTCGTCGGCGAGCACCAGGGCCTGAACCGCCGCGACGTCGGCGCTGCGGGGCACGGTGACGTCCGCGCGCTTCTTGCCGTTGAGCTGGACGGGGAGGGTGACGCTGTCCTCCACCAGGAGCGCCCGGTCGACCTCCGGCCAGGCCGCCTGCGCCACCAGGCCGTCGCGGCCCAGCGCCCGCCAGCATTCCTCGGCGAGGTGCGGCATCATCGGGGCGATGAGCTGGGTCAGGATCCCGGCCGCGTCCCCGGCGACATTCCGCGAGACGCCGCCCCGCATCGCCTCGTCGAGGGCATTGGCCAGGGTGTAGATATGCGCCACGCAGCGGTTGAAGCGCAGGCGCTCCACATCCTCCTCCACGGCGGCCAGGGCCTTGTGGGCGGCCTTGCGCAGGGCGGCGTCACCCGCGCCCTCCGCCGTCTCCACGGCACTCGCCAGGGAGACGAGGCGCCAGACCCGCTGGACGAAGCGGGCCGCGCCCTGCACGCCGTCCTCGGTCCAGATCACGTCGCGCTCGGGCGGCGAGTCCGAGAGCATGAACCAGCGCGCGGTGTCGGCACCGTAGCTGGCGATGATGTCGTCCGGGTCGACGACGTTCTTCTTCGACTTCGACATCTTCTCGATGGCGCCGATGGTGATCGGCTCCGCCGTTTTCACGTGAAACGCTTCGCGCGTCCCGGATTCGGCCGAGATCCGGATGTCGGCGGGTGGCACCCAGGCCCCGGCACCGTCCTTGTAGGTCTCGTGAACGACCATGCCCTGCGTGAACAGGCCGTCGAACGGCTCGGAGACCCCCGACCAGTCGGTGGCCTTCATCGCCCGCATGAAGAAGCGGGCATAGAGCAGGTGCAGGATCGCGTGCTCGATGCCGCCGATATACTGGTCGACCGCGAGCCACTGGTCGACCGCCTTGCGGTCGGTGGGCGCGTCCTGCAGCCAGGGCGCGGTGAAGCGGGCATAGTACCAGGACGAATCCACGAAGGTGTCCATGGTGTCGGTCTCGCGCCGCGCCGGCTGCCCGCAGGTGGGGCAGGGGACGTTGCGCCAGGCGTGGTCCCGCTCCAGCGGGTTGCCGGGCACGTCGAAGGAGACCGCGTCGGGGAGCTTCACCGGCAGGTCGGCCACCGGGACCGGGACGGGGCCGCAGGCCTCGCAATGGATGATCGGGATGGGGCAGCCCCAATAGCGCTGGCGCGAGACGCCCCAGTCGCGCAGGCGGAACTGCACCTTGCGCTGCGCCACCGGCTCCCCGTCGAGGATCTCGGCCTCCAGGCGGTTGGCCACCGCGTGGAAGGCCTCGTCGGTGGTCATGTCGTCGAGGAAGCGCGAATGGATCATCCGGCCGTCGCCGTCATAGGCGGTGTCGGTGATGACGAAGCCGCCGGCATCCTGGTCCTCCGGACAGACCACGGGCGTGTTGCCGAGCCCGTACTTGTTGGAAAAGTCGAGGTCGCGCTGGTCGTGGGCCGGGCAGCCGAAGACGGCGCCGGTGCCGTAATCCATGAGCACGAAGTTCGCGACGTAGACCGGCAGCAGCCAGGACGGGTCGAGCGGATGGCGGACCTTCAGGCCGGTGTCGAAACCGAGCTTCTCCGCCGTGTCGATGGCCGCCTGGGCCGTGCCCGTGCGCCGGCATTCCTCGATGAAGGCCTGGAGGGCCGGGTGGGCCGGGGCCAGGGCCGCCGCGATCGGGTGGTCGGCGGCGATGGCCAGGAACTTCGCCCCGAACAGGGTGTCGGGCCGCGTGGTGTAGACCTTCACCTCGGGTTCGACATGAGCGGGCGGCGCCGCCAGGGCGAAGCGGACCTCGAGACCCTCCGAGCGGCCGATCCAGTTCTTCTGCATCACCCGGACCTTCTCGGGCCAGCGCTCCAGGCCGTCGAGGGCGTCGTAGAGGTCCTGGGCGAAGTCGGTGATCTTGAAGAACCACTGGGTCAGCTCGCGCTGCTCGACCAGGGCGCCCGAGCGCCAGCCGCGCCCGTCGATCACCTGCTCGTTGGCCAGCACGGTGTGATCCACCGGGTCCCAGTTCACCTTGGCCGTGCGGCGCGTCACCAGCCCCTTGGACAGGAAGTCGAGGAACATGCGCTGCTGGTGCTTGTAGTAGTCGGGGTCGCAGGTCGCGATCTCCCGGCTCCAGTCGAGCGACAGGCCCATGCTCTGGAGCTGCCCGCGCATCGTCGCGATGTTGGCGTAGGTCCAGTCGCGCGGGTTGACCTTGCGCTCCATGGCGGCGTTCTCGGCCGGCAGGCCGAAGGCGTCCCAGCCCATCGGATGCAGCACGTTGAATCCGCGCGCCCGCTTGTAGCGCGCCACCACGTCGCCCATGGCGTAGTTGCGCACGTGGCCCATGTGGATGCGCCCCGACGGGTAGGGGAACATCTCCAGCACGTAGTATTTCGGACGGCCGTCGTCGTTCTTCGTGGCGTAGATGCCCGCCTCGGTCCAGGCCTGCTGCCAGCGCGGCTCGGTCTCCTTGGCGTTGTAGCGCTCGGGAGCGGGTTTGGGGGCGGGGGTGGTCGTCATGGGCCGGGCGCCGGGGTTCTGAGGGTGAGGGGCGGCCCGCGCGGCGCGAGCCTGCCCTGAGAGGCTGGGGGTCGGACTACCACGGAGAGGGGAGGGGTCAACACGGGCGGCGCGGGTCGAATGCGGGAGCCTCGTCCCGCCCTCCGCGTTCCCTCGCCGAACCGTGCCCCGATACGCACCCCCGTGCTCGCGGGCCGCGTGCTGAGGCTCCCCTGCTCGCGGCTCCCCTGCTCGCGGAGCCCTTGCGGCCCCCGTCCGGAATGGTAGTCCCCGGGGCGAGCGCTTCACCGAACGCATCCCACCGAGGCAGCATGGCCGACACGACCTCCGACGCCGTCCCGACGCCCCCGAACGCCGCCGACGTCGTGGCCGGGCTGGCGGCGGTGCGCCACCAGATCGCCCAGGCGGCGGCGGATGCCGAGCGCGATCCCGCCGCGGTCGCCCTGGTGGCGGTCTCGAAGACGATCCCCGCCGAGGGCATCCTGCCTGCGCTGGAGGCCGGGCAGCGCCTGTTCGGCGAGAACTACGTGCAGGAATCGAAGGCCAAGTGGCCCGCCCTCCGCGAACGCTACCCGGATGTCGAGCTCCACCTCGTCGGCCCGCTGCAATCCAACAAGGCCCGGGAGGCGGTCGAGCTGTTCGACGTCATCCATGGCCTCGACCGGCTCTCCCTGGCCGCGGCCCTGGCCAAGGAGATCGAGCGGGCGGGGCGGGCGCCGAAGCTCCTGATCCAGGTCAATACCGGCGACGAGCCGCAGAAGGGCGGCGTCGCGCCGGCCCAGGTCGACACGCTCCTCTCCGAATGCCGCGAGACGCACGGCCTCGCGATCCAGGGGCTGATGTGCATCCCGCCGGCGGAAGCCCCGCCTTCACCGCACTTCGCCCTGCTGGCCCGCATCGCCGAGCGCCACAACCTGCCGATCCTCTCGATGGGCATGAGCGCCGACTATCCCGCCGCCATCCAGATGGGGGCGACGCATGTCCGGGTCGGCACCGCGATCTTCGGCGCGCGCCCGCGCAAGGGATAGGACCCCGCTCACACCCGCCGCACCACCCGTGCCAGGGCGGCGCGGAGGTCGGACGCCGCCTCCACGCCGTAGCGCGCCTCGAACCCCTCCTGTGCCACGCGCCAGAGGGGTTCGGCCTCGGCGATGCGCCCGTGGCCGGCCTCGGTGAGGTGGAGCGCGCGGGTGCGCCCGTTCGGCCCCGGCCCGATGGCGAGGAGGCCGTCGCGCTCCAGGGGCTTGAGCGCCCGTCCCATGGTGGTGCGGTCCATCGCCATGGCATCGGCGAAGGCGTTGATCGCGATCGGTCCGAGCCGGCGCAGGCCCACCAGCATCGAATATTGCGAGGTTCGCAGGCCCACCGCCGCCAGGTGGCGGTCGTAGAACTGCGTCACCTGCCGGGCGCCCTGGCGGATCGCGTTGCAGTGGCAGAGCCCGACAGGGGCTGGAGGTTCGTCCATCGGTCCGTTCCCGCGATCGAGGCGCTCGCGATCCTGGCCCTTGTCTAAAGCGTGCATATGCGCCTATGCAAGTCCGGCACTCGCACAGCGAGGCTTCGGAGACGTGCCATGGCCACCGACCCCACCCTGCGGCTCTCCGATGCCGTCGCGAGCGGCCTCGCCCGCCGCGGCATCCATTACGGCTGGTCCGTCGCCGCCGTGACCTTCCTGACCATGCTGGTGACGGCGGGCGCGGTCGGAGCCCCGGGTGTCCTGATCCTGCCGCTCCAGAAGGAGTTCGGCTGGGACACGGCGACGATCGGCTCGGCGCTCGCCGTGCGCCTCGTCCTGTTCGGCCTGATGGGTCCCTTCGCGGCCGCCCTGATGAATCGCTACGGCCCGCGCCGGATCGTGCTCATGGCCCTCGCGCTCATCGCCGGCGGCCTCCTCGCGTCCCTCGGGATGACCCGGGTCTGGCAGCTCGTCCTGCTCTGGGGCGTGGTGGTCGGCATCGGCACGGGGCTGACCGCCCTGGTGCTGGGCGCCACGGTGGCGACGCGCTGGTTCTCGCGGTCGCGCGGTCTCGTCGTCGGCCTGCTCACCGCCAGTTCCGCCACGGGGCAGCTCGTCGTCCTGCCGCTGCTCGCGGCTCTCACCGAGGCCCTGGGCTGGCGCGCGGCGGTCCTGGTGATCTGCGCGCTGCTCCTCACGGCGGGCCTCGGCGTCGTCGCCCTGATGCGCGACCGCCCGGAGGATCTCGGGCTGGCGCCCTACGGCGAGACGCGGCCGCCCGCCGCTCCGGCTGCTTCGACCGCGCCGGGGCCGAGCGCCGGTGGCGCCCTCTCGGCCCTGCGCGAGGCCGCCGGCACCCGCGTGTTCTGGGTGCTGTTCGCCACGTTCTTCATCTGCGGGGCCAGCACCAACGGGCTGATCCAGACCCATTTCATCCCCCTCTGCGCCGATTACGGCATCGGGCCGGTGCAGGGCGCCAGCGTGCTCGCGGCGATGGGCGTGTTCGACTTCGTCGGCACCGTCGCGTCGGGCTGGCTCTCCGACCGCTACGACAACCGCTGGCTCCTGTTCTGGTACTACGGCCTGCGCGGCCTCTCGCTGATGTTCCTGCCGTTCTCGGACTTCTCCTTCGTGGGCCTGTCGCTGTTCGCGGTGTTCTACGGCCTCGACTGGATCGCCACGGTGCCGCCGACCGTGCGCCTGACCGCGGCGCGGTTCGGGCGCGAGCGCGCCAACCTGGTCTTCGGCTGGGTCTTCGCCGGCCACCAGCTCGGCGCGGCGACGATCGCCTACGGGGCCGGCCTCTCGCGCGCGGAGCTCGCGACCTACCTGCCGGCCTTCTTCGCCGCCGGGGCCCTCTGCCTCGCGGCCGCGCTGCTGATCCTCACTTTGGGCCGGCCGGCCGCGCCGGGTGTCCCCGCGGCCACACCGGCCCGCGCCTGAGCCGCGCAGCGGCCCGCTTGCCCGGGCTCTGGTCCGGATGATGCTAGAGGGGCGGCACCGATGTCCCGCCCAGGTTCCCCTTCGAATCGCTCCGTGGCCGTCGGTCCGCCCAACCCGGGCGGGCCGGCGGCCCTTGCGCGCCGCAAGCCCGGATCTGCCCGGAAAAGCAGCAAATCTCTGGAAATGTCAGGGAGGGACCAGGGCGCGACCCTCCAGGCCCTGGACCTTCCGGCCAAGGTCTCGGCACTGTCCGACACAGCACCGCCACATTCACGGGCGCTCGCCCGCACCTTCGCCACGGGCGCTCGCCCGGATACCCGATCACAGGGGACGACGACGCGATGAACTACAACTGGAACTGGGGCATCTTCCTCGAACCGTCCCCGGAAGGGACGGGCACCTACGCCGACATGCTGCTCTCGGGCCTCATGTGGACGGTGGTGACGGCGCTCTGCGCCTGGGTGATCGCCTTCTTCCTCGGCTCGGTCATCGGCGTCATGCGCACCCTGCCCTCGAAGCTCGCCAACGCCATCGGCACGACCTACGTCGAGCTGTTCCGCAACATCCCGCTCCTGGTGCAGATGTTCCTCTGGTACTTCGTGCTGCCGGAGGTGCTGCCGGAAGCCTGGGGCGGCTGGATCAAGCAGCTGCCGAACGCCCCGTTCTACACGGCGGTGGTGTGCCTCGGGTTCTTCACCGCCTCCCGCGTCGCCGAGCAGGTGCGCGCGGGCATCCAGGCCCTGCCGCGCGGGCAGAAGATGGCCGGCACCGCCATGGGCCTGACCGTCTACCAGACCTACCGCTACGTGCTCCTGCCCAGCGCCTACCGGATGATCCTGCCGCCGCTGACCTCGGAATTCCTGAACAACCTCAAGAACACCTCGGTCGCCCTCACCATCGGCCTGCTCGAGCTCACCGCCCGCGCCCGCGCCATGCAGGAATTCTCGTTCCAAGTGTTCGAGGCCTTCACCGCCGCCACCGTGCTCTACGTCCTGATCAACGTCGTGGTGATCTTCGCCTCCGGCTGGATCGAGCGCCGCGTTGCCGTCCCGGGCCATCGCTGAGGGCACGCCCTCCGCATTCTCCTCCTCAAGGATTGCTCCTCCTCAAGGATTGCCGCGATGCTCGCGAATTTCGACTTCTCCGTCATCACCTCCGCGCTGCCGTACCTGTTCCTGGACGGCATGCGCTTCACCCTGACGCTCACGGCGCTCGCCGCCCTCGGTGGCATCGTGCTCGGCACGCTCATCGCCATGATGCGGCTCTCCAGCATTCCGGTGATTCCGCAGGTGGCCAAGGGCTACGTCAACCTGATGCGGTCGCTGCCGCTCGTGCTGGTGATCTTCTGGTTCTACTTCCTGGTGCCGTATCTCGGGCAGTGGGTGACCGGGGCCGACCGGCCGATGACGGTGGGCGCCTTCACCTCGTCGCTGGTGACCTTCACGCTGTTCGAGGCGGCCTACTTCTCCGAGATCATGCGCGCGGGCATCCAGTCGATCCCCAAGGGCCAGGCGGCGGCGGCCTCGGCCCTCGGCCTGACCTACTTCGCCTCGATGCGCAGCGTGATCCTGCCCCAGGTCTTCCGCAACATGACGCCGATCCTGCTGACCCAGACCATCGTCCTGTTCCAGGACACCTCGCTGGTCTACGTCCTTTCGGTCACCGACTTCCTCGGCGCGGCCTCGAAGATCGCCCAGCGCGACGGCCGCCTCGTGGAAATGTACCTGTTCGCGGCCGTGGTCTACTTCGCGGTCTGCTTCGTGGCCTCCATGGCGGTGCGCCACCTCCAGAAGAAGATCGCCATCATCCGCTGACGCTCCCTGCCGAGGCGTCGCCGCATCCCAGACGAGGATTTCCGCCATGACCACGTCGCTCAACACCGCCCAGGCCCCCGTGACCACGGGCCCGATGATCACCATGAAGTCCGTCAGCAAATGGTACGGGGACTTCCAGGTCCTCACCGACTGCACCACCGCCGTGAACAAGGGCGAGGTCGTGGTGGTGTGCGGCCCCTCGGGCTCCGGCAAGTCGACCCTGATCAAGTGCGTCAACGCCCTCGAGCCCTTCCAGAAGGGCGAGATCGTCGTCGACGGCACGCCGGTCCACAGCAAGAAGACCGACCTGCCGAAGCTGCGCGCCCGGGTCGGCATGGTGTTCCAGCACTTCGAGCTGTTTCCGCACCTCTCCATCACCGAGAACCTGACCCTGGCTCAGAGGAAGGTGCTCAAGCGCGACGAGGATTCCGCTCTCAAGACCGGGCTCGCCCTCCTCGACCGGGTCGGCCTCTCGGCCCATGCCAAGAAGTTCCCCGGCCAGCTCTCCGGCGGCCAGCAGCAGCGCGTGGCCATCGCCCGGGCGCTCGCCATGAACCCGGTGGTGATGCTGTTCGACGAGCCGACCTCGGCCCTCGACCCCGAGATGGTGGGCGAGGTGCTCGACGTCATGGTGCAGCTCGCCCGCGAGGGCATGACCATGATGTGCGTGACCCACGAGATGGGCTTCGCCCGCAAGGTCGCCAACCGGGTGATCTTCATGGACAAGGGCGAGATCGTCGAGGACGCCACCAAGGAGGACTTCTTCGCCAATGCCCGCTCCGAGCGGGCGCAGAACTTCCTCTCCAAGATTCTCGTGCACTGATTCTCGTGCACTGATCCGCGTTCCGGGATCCGTCCGCACGGATCCCGCCGCATCGAGGCGAACGGCCGCGAGAGCCGGTTCCGGTGAGACGGAACCGGCTCTCTGTCGTTGCAACTCCCGGTTCTTCGCCACGGTCCGACTCCCCCGAGGCGCGAAACGGTCTATGCCGGAAGGGCCGGAAGGGCCGGAATCGACCGGCGGGCGGCCTTCGCGACCCCGGGCAACGGGGCGGGGCGGGCACGCACCTTCAGGGAGAGACACGAACCATGCGGACACACACGACGACCACCCTGGCCGCGCTCGCCGCGGCCGGCCTGCTGTCCGGCCCGGCCCGGGCCGAGACACCGGCCTCCCTGAAAGGGCTCTGGAAGCTGGTCTCCTACGAGGTCGAGGCCCGGGCCGACGGCCGGACACGGCCGGTCATGGGCGAGCGCCCCACCGGTTTCGCCTACTTCACGCCGGACGACCGCGTGTTCTTCCTGCTCACCGGGGAGGACCGCAAGCCCGCCGAGACCGATGCCGAGCGCGCGGCCCTGATGAAGACCCTCGTCTCCTACACCGGCAAGGTCACGCTGACGGGCGACCAGTGGACCACGAAGCTCGACGCGGCCTGGGACCCGAAATGGGTCGGGACCGAGCAGACCCGCAGCTTCACCATCGCGGGCGACCGCCTGCGCGTGCTCACCCCCTGGCGGGTGATGCCGAACTGGGCCGACCAGGGCGAGACCCGCAGCATCGTCACCTTCGAGCGCGCCCGGGACTGAGGGACGCCCTCGCCCGGAGCCCGAGGCCCCGGGGCGGCGCCCGAGCCGAGGCTCCGGGCGCCGCTTCCCGGGCGCTCCCCACCGGGCCTAGACTGCCAAAGCCGGCCGGCCGCGTCCGGAAAGTCGGACAAAAAAATTGAAACCCGTAACAAACTTCGCAGACCAAAAACTTTCCGCTCTGCCGAAGCCATTGCCACATAAGACAAAAAGCGCTTGGTTGGCGTTGGCACGAACGCTGCTCAAGGGTGGCGAGTCAAAGAGCGGCCCGTGAGAGCCGCAAAATAATCCCAGGAGGATGCCCATGGAGCGTAGCCGCGACCTCGACCCGGTCGAGACTCAGGAATGGCTTGATTCGCTGGACGGCGTTCTCGACGTCGACGGGCCGGAACGGGCCCATTACCTGATCGAGCAGGTCATCGACGGCGCCCGCAAGAAGGGTGCCCCGGTCCCGTACTCGGCCAATACGGCCTACCTGAACACGATCCTGCCCGAGAAGCAGGATCCGCATCCCGGCGACCGGGCGATCGAGCACCGCATCCGCTCGGCCATCCGCTGGAACGCCATCGCGATCATCCTGCGGGCGAACAAGGATTCGTCCGAGCTCGGCGGCCACATCGCCAGCTTCCAGTCGGCCGCCACCCTCTACGACACCGGCTTCATGCATTTCTGGCGCGGCGCCGACGCCAACCACGGCGGCGACCTCATCTACGTGCAGGGTCACTCCTCCCCGGGCGTCTATGCCCGCGCCTTCCTCGAGGGGCGCCTGACCGAGGAGCAGCTCCTCGGCTTCCGCCAGGAAGTCGGCGGCAAGGGCCTGTCGTCCTATCCGCATCCCTGGCTGATGCCGGATTTCTGGCAGTTCCCCACCGTCTCCATGGGCCTCGGGCCCCTGATGGCGATCTACCAGGCCCGCTTCCTGCGCTACCTCCACCACCGCAACCTCGCGCAGACGGACGGCCGCAAGGTCTGGGCCTTCATGGGCGACGGCGAGATGGACGAGCCGGAAAGCCTCGGCGCCATCGCGCTCGCCGCGCGTGAAAAACTCGACAACCTCGTCTTCGTCATCAACTGCAACCTGCAGCGGCTCGACGGGCCGGTGCGCGGCAACGGCAAGATCGTCCAGGAGCTCGAGGCCGATTTCCGGGGGGCCGGCTGGAACGTCATCAAGGTGCTGTGGGGTTCGGGCTGGGACGCCCTGATCCAGAAGGACACCACCGGCATGCTGGCGCGCCTGATGGAGGAGTGCGTCGACGGCGAGTACCAGGACTTCAAGTCGAAGAGCGGCGCCTACGTGCGCGAACACTTCTTCGGCAAGTACCCGGAGACGGCGTCCCTGGTGGCCGACTGGAGCGACGACGACATCTGGCGCCTGACGCGCGGCGGCCACGATCCGCGCAAGGTCTTCGCCGCCTACAGCGCCGCCTCCAAGCACAAGGGCCAGCCGACCCTCATCCTCGCCAAGACCGTCAAGGGCTACGGCATGGGCGAGTCCGGCGAGGGCCAGAACATCACCCACCAGCAGAAGAAGATGGGCGAGGCGGTCCTCAAGCAGTTCCGCGACCGCTTCCAGATCGACCTGACCGACGACCAGCTGAAGGAGATCCCCTTCATCAAGTTCCCCGAGGGCAGCCCCGAGCACCGCTACCTGATGGCGCGGCGGGAAGCGCTCGGCGGTCCGCTCCCGGCCCGGCGCCGCAAGTCGCAGGCCCTGGAGATCCCGCCGCTCTCGGCCTTCTCGGCCCAGCTCAAGGAGACCGCCGGCCGCGAGATCTCCACCACCATGGCCTTCGTGCGCATCCTCAACACGCTGCTGCGCGACAAGAACATCGGCAACCGCATCGTGCCGATCGTGCCCGACGAGAGCCGCACCTTCGGCATGGAGGGCATGTTCCGCCAGTTCGGCATCTTCTCCCAGGTCGGCCAGCTCTACCGGCCGGAGGATGCCAACCAGCTAATGTACTACAAGGAGGACAAGAACGGTCAGATGCTCCAAGAGGGCATCAACGAGCCGGGCGCGATGTCGTCCTGGATCGCGGCCGCGACCTCCTACTCGCATTCCGACGCGCCGACGATCCCGTTCTACGTCTACTACTCGATGTTCGGCTTCCAGCGGATCGGCGATCTGGCCTGGGCGGCGGGCGACATGCGGGCGCGCGGCTTCATGATCGGCGGCACCGCCGGGCGCACGACCCTGAACGGCGAGGGCCTGCAGCACGAGGATGGCCACAGCCACCTCATGTCCTCGACCATCCCGAACTGCGTCTCCTACGACCCGACCTTCTCGTACGAAGTGGCGGTGATCGTGCAGGACGGCCTGCGCCGGATGTATGCCGAGCAGGAGGACGTGTTCTACTACATCACCGTGATGAACGAGAACTACGAGCACCCGGGCATGCCGGAGGGCGCGGAGGCCGGCATCATCAAGGGCATGTACCTGTTCAAGGAGGGTGCGAAGGAGGCCAAGGAGGGCCACCGGGTGCAGCTGCTGGGCTCGGGCACCATCCTGCGCGAGGTCATCGCCGCCGCCGACCTGCTGGAGCAGGATTTCGGGATCAGCGCCGACATCTGGAGCTGCCCGAGCTTCACGGAGCTGCGCCGCGACGCCATGGCGGCGGAGCGCTGGAACCTGCTGCATCCGCTGGAGGGCAAGCGCCTCTCCCACGTCGAGACCTGCCTGACCGGACGCACCGGCCCGGTGATCGCCTCGACGGACTACATGCGCCTGTTCGCCGACCAGATCCGCACCTGGGTGCCCGGCCGCTACCGGGTGCTCGGCACCGACGGCTTCGGCCGGTCCGACTACCGGGTCCGCCTGCGCGACTTCTTCGAGGTCAACCGGCACTGGGTCGTGGTGGCGGCCCTGCACAGCCTCGCGGAGGACGGCGTGATCCCGGCCCAGACCGTGGCCGACGCCCTCGCCAAGTACGGCATCGACACGGACCGGCCGGCACCCTGGACCGTCTGATCCGACCCGGCGCCGGCCGCCTCCGCGGCGGCCGGCGCACCAGACTTCCCGACCTTTCACCGAACACACCACCGGACGAGGGAGCCCGCGAGAGGCTCCGACTCAGCCAGGGAGAACGCGCAGTGGGCATCGAGATCCAGATTCCGGACATCGGCGACTTCAAGGACATCCCGATCATCGAGATCCACGTGAAGGAGGGCGACACGATCGGGCCCGACGACCCGCTGGTCTCGCTGGAATCCGACAAGGCGACCATGGACGTGCCCTCGCCGAGCGCCGGCGTGGTCGAGAAGATCCTGGTCAAGCTCGGCGACAAGGTGAGCGAGGGCTCGCCGCTGCTCGTGTTCAAGGGCGAGGCGTCCCAGGGTGGCGCCAAGGCTGCCGAGAAGGCCGCCGACGCGCCCGCCGGCGCCGACAGCGCCGCGCTGCTGGCCAAGCAGGAGCCGGCCCCGAGCGCCGCCCCGGCCGCACCTGCGCCCGCTCCGTCGGCCGCGCCCGCCGGCAACCTCCCCGACTTCTCCCAGGTCCATGCCAGCCCCGGCGTGCGGCGCCTCGCCCGCGAGCTCGGCCTCGACCTGACGGCGGTGAAGGGCACCGGCGAGAAGGGCCGGATCACCAAGGAGGACGTGAAGGGTCACCTCACCCGCTCGGCGGCCCCCGCCGCCGCCGCCTCCGGCACGGCCGCCTTCTCGGGCGGCGGCATGGGCATCCCGGAGATCCCGGCCGTCGACTTCTCGAAGTTCGGCCCGATCGAGACCCAGCCCCTCTCGCGGATCAAGAAGATCTCCGGCGCGCACCTGCACCGGTCCTGGCTCAACGTGCCCCTGGTCACCCACCAGGACGAGTCGGACATCACCGAGACCGACGCCTATCGCAAGGAGCTCGACAACCAGGGCAAGGAGCTCAAGGACAAGGGCTACCGCGTCACCCTGCTGGCCTTCCTGATCAAGGCCGCGGTCTCGGCCCTGCGCAAGCACCCCGAGTTCAACGCCTCGCTCTCGCCCGAGAAGGACGCGCTGATCCTCAAGCGCTACTACAACATCGGCGTGGCGGTCGACACGCCGGACGGCCTCGTGGTGCCGGTGATCAAGGATGCCGACCGCAAGGGCATCATCGAGATCAGCCGCGACCTCGGGGCGATCTCGGCGAAAGCCCGCGACGGCAAGCTCGGGGCGGCCGACATGCAGGGCGCCACCTTCTCGATCTCCAGCCTCGGCGGCATCGGCGGCACCTCCTTCACGCCGCTGGTCAACGCGCCGGAAGTCGCGATCCTGGGCGTCGCCCGCTCGAAGATGAGCCCGGTCTGGAACGGCACCGAGTTCAAGCCGCGCCTGATCGTGCCGCTCTCCCTCTCCTACGACCACCGCGTCATCGATGGAGCGCTCGCCGCGCGCTTCGCCCGCCACCTCGCCCACGTCCTGGAGGACGTCCGGCGCCTCGTCGTCTGACGGGGCCCGGTTGCGCGGACAAACGAGTGAGGTGAAGCGATGAGCAGCAACGACGTCCACCTGCCGGATATCGGCGACTTCAAGAACGTGCCCGTGATCGAGGTCAGCGTCAGCCCCGGCGACGTGATCTCGGTCGACGACGTGATCATCGTGCTGGAATCCGACAAGGCCACCATGGACATCCCGTCCCCGGTGGCCGGCACGGTGGCCGAGGTGCGGATCAAGCCGGGCGACGCGGTGAGCCAGGGCGACCTGATCCTGGTGATGGCCGAGGCCGCCGGCGCCGGCGCGCCGAAGCCCGCCGTCACCGACACCACCAGGGCGGGGGCCGGTGCGCCCGCCCACGCCCCGGGCGAGGGCCAGGCCGGCTACGGCTCCTCGGCCACCGCCACCGGCGGGGCGGCGCCCGCGCCCGCCCCGAAGGGGGCGGCCCCCGTCTCCGGCGAGGAGATGCGGTCCCAGGTCCTCGTCATCGGCGCCGGCCCCGGCGGCTACACCGCCGCCTTCCGGGCGGCCGATCTCGGGCAGTCGGTGGTGCTGGTCGAGCGCTGGCCGAATCTGGGCGGCGTCTGCCTCAACGTCGGCTGCATCCCGTCCAAAGCCCTGCTGCACGCCGCCAAGGTCATCGACGAGAGCCACGCCATGGCGGCGCACGGCATCAGCTTCACCGCGCCGCAGATCGACATCGACCGCTTGCGCGACTGGAAGGACGGGGTGGTCAAGCGCCTGACCGGTGGCCTCAACGGGCTGGCCAAGCAGCGCAAGGTCACGGTGGTGACGGGCGAGGCCCGCTTCGTCAGCCCGAACCAGGTCGCGGTCGAGCACGAGGGCAAGACCCGCGTGATCGGCTTCGACCACGCCATCATCGCGGCCGGCTCCGAGCCGGTGCAGATGCCCTTCATCCCGCACGACGACCCGCGGGTCCTCGACTCGACCGGGGCGCTGGAACTCGACGGCGTGCCGGCCCGCCTCCTCGTGATCGGCGGCGGCATCATCGGGCTGGAGATGGCCACCGTCTACCACGCCCTCGGATCGAAGGTGACCATCGTCGAGCTGATGGACCAGATCATCCCCGGCGCCGACAAGGACATGGTCACGCCGCTGATGAAGCGGATCCAGAAGCAGTACGAGGCGATCCACCTCAAGGCCAAGGTCACCGCCGTGGAGGCGACGCCGGAGGGGCTGAAGGTCTCGTTCGAGGGCGGCACCGCGCCGGCCAGCGACACCTTCGACAAGGTGCTGGTCTCGGTGGGGCGGCGCCCGAACGGCAAGCGCATCGGCGCGGAGGCGGCCGGGGTCGCCGTGGACGAGCGCGGCTTCATCGCGGTCGACAAGCAGATGCGCACCAACGTGCCCCACATCTTCGCCATCGGCGACGTGGTCGGCCAGCCGATGCTGGCCCACAAGGCGACGCACGAGGGCAAGGTCGCGGCCGAGGTGGCCGCCGGCAAGGCCAGCGCCTTCGACGCCAAGGTCATCCCCTCGGTCGCCTATACCGACCCGGAGGTGGCCTGGGTCGGCCTGACGGAGAACGAGGCCAAGGGGAAGGGCATCAAGGTCGGCAAGGGCGTGTTCCCCTGGGCGGCCTCCGGGCGCTCCCTGGCGCTGGGGCGCGAGGAGGGCCTGACCAAGGTCCTGTTCGACCCCGAGACCGACCGCATCCTCGGCTGCGGCATCGTCGGCCCCTCGGCCGGCGACCTCATCGCGGAGGCCGCGCTCGCCATCGAGATGGGGGCGGATGCCGAGGATATCGGCCTGACCATCCACCCGCACCCGACCCTGTCGGAGACGATCGGACTGGCGGCCGAAGCCTTCGAGGGCACCATCACCGACCTCTACATGCCCCGGAAGGACGGTCCGAAGAAAGCCGGTCACTAGGCCGGTCACTGGAGACCGGTCTTCGAGGCCGACCCCCGCGGATCGCGGGCCGCATCGGGAAGACAGGACCGCGCCGAGGCCGGTGCGGTCCTCGCGGAGCCCATTCCGGCTCCGGCTTCGGGAGACGCGCTGATGTCATCGAACGAGCCCGCATCCGACCCGGCCCTCCGGCGCGCCGAGGCCGCCCGCGATGCCGTCACGGAGGCCGTCGAGAGCACCCTCGACCGTCTCGCCACGATGCGCCGCGCGGCGCGCGCCGACGTCGACGCCGACCTGCAGGCCGCGGGCCGGCTGATGGCCCGCAACATCCACCGGCAGATCGCCGCCAACCTCACCCTGGTGCACGGGCTGATGTCGGCGCGCAGCCTGCCGGCGATGCTGCGGCTCCAGCAGGATTACCTGCACCGCCAGATGAGCTGGGCCCGGCGCGACTGGGACCTGGCCCGGGCGCAGGTCCTCGACCTCCTCGCCGAGGGGCGCCGGGCGGCCGCGGGCGGACCCGATCCGGCCCCGCCGGCGGCGGGACCGCCCGAGCCCGAGCCCGAGCCACCCGAGCCGGAATCGCCGGCGGATCCCGGTCCGTCCTGATCCGCCGACGCGCAGGACGTCTCCACCGTCTCCACCCTCGCCATCCGGATGCCACCGACCCCGCCCTCGGCGGGGCGGACGGCGCCTGTCACCCGAAACCGAAGGATCGCACCATGAGCAAAGACACCGACCTGCGCACCGCGGGCGCCGCCGCGAATGCCGATGCCGGCACCGAGGCCGCCCTGACCCGGGCCGCCCTCGACTATCACCGCTTCCCCACGCCGGGGAAGATTTCGGTGCAGCCGACCAAGGACATGAGCACCCAGCGCGACCTCGCGCTCGCCTATTCCCCCGGCGTCGCCGCCGCCTGCATGGCCATCCACCACGATCCGGAGGAAGCCTACAGCCTGACCTCGCGCGGCAACCTCGTGGCCGTCATCACCAACGGCACGGCGGTGCTCGGCCTCGGCAACATCGGCGCGCTGGCCGGCAAGCCCGTGATGGAGGGCAAGGGCTGCCTGTTCAAGAAGTTCGCCGGCATCGACGTGTTCGACATCGAGGTCGACGAGACCGACCCGGAGAAGTTCATCGAGACCGTCGCCCGCCTGGAGCCGACCTTCGGCGGCATCAACCTCGAGGACATCAAGGCCCCCGAGTGCTTCGTGATCGAGACGAAGCTGCGCGAGCGCATGAAGATCCCGGTCTTCCACGACGACCAGCACGGCACCGCCATCGTCGCCGCCGCCGCCCTGATCAACGCGCTCCAGGTGGTGGGCAAGCCGATCGAATCCGCCACCCTGGTCTGCTCGGGCGCGGGGGCGGCCGCCATCGCCTGCCTCAACATCCTGGTGGGCCTCGGCCTGAAGCGCGAGAACATCCTGGTCTGCGATTCCCGCGGCGTGGTCTCCACCGACCGGATGGCCTCCCTCGACGAGCAGAAGCGGGCCTATGCCCGGGACACCGCGGCGCGCACCCTCGGTGACGCCGTCAAGGGCGCCGACATCTTCCTCGGCGTCTCCCAGGGCGGCGTGCTCAAGCCCGAGATGGTCGCCGGCATGGCCGACAAGCCGATCATCCTGGCGCTCGCCAACCCCGACCCGGAGATCCTGCCCGCCCTCGCCAAGCAGGTCCGGCCGGACTGCCTCATCGCCACCGGCCGCTCGGACTACCCGAACCAGGTCAACAACGTCCTGTGCTTCCCCTTCATCTTCCGGGGCGCCCTCGACGTCGGCGCCACCGAGATCAACGAGGCGATGAAGCTCGCCGCCGTGCGCGCCATCGCCGACCTCGTCCATGCCGAGCAATCCGACGTGGTGGCCGCCGCCTACGGCGCCCACGACCTGCGCTTCGGCCCCGACTACCTCATCCCGCGCCCCTTCGACCCGCGCCTGATCACCACCGTCGCGCCGGCGGTGGCCCAGGCCGCCATCGACAGCGGCGTCGCCGCCCGGCCGTTCAAGGACATCGAGTCCTACCGCCGCTCCCTGGAGCGCCTCGTCTACACCTCCGGCACGGTGATGCAGCCCGTCTTCGCCGCCGCCTCGGAGGCCGGCGCCAAGCGGATCGCCTATGCGGAGGGCGAGGAGGACCGCGTGCTGCGCGCCGCCCAGGTGGTGGTCGACGAGCGCCTCGCCACGCCGGTCCTGGTCGGCCGCGCCGAGACCATCGCGAGCCGGATCGCCAGCCTCGGCCTGCGCCTGCGCATCGGCACGGACGTCCACGTCGCCGAGACCGGGCCGGAGACCGGCGCCACGGTGCGGGCCGCCCGGCTCCTCGCCGCCGGCGAGGTCGACGGCATGCTCTGCGGCACCACCGGCACCTACCCGGCCCACCTCGCCGAGGTGACCGGGGCGATCGGCCTGAAGCCCGGCGTCCCGGGCCTCGCCGCCATGGGCCTGCTGCAGCTGCCCCGGCACACGCTGTTCATCTGCGACCCCTACATCCACCGCGACCCGAGCGCCGCGGAGATCGCCGGGATGACGGTGCTGGCCGCCGAGGAGATGCGCCGCTTCGGCCAGACGCCCCGCGTCGCCCTGGTCTCGTCGGCGAATTTCGGCAGCGTCGACGATCCGGTGTCGCGCAAGATGCAGGAGGCCCTGCGCCTCATCCGCGCCCAGGCGCCGGATCTCGCGATCGACGGCGAGATGTCGGCCGACACGGCGCTGAGCCCGACGATCCTCGGCCGCCTGCGACCGGACTCGGCCCTCACCGCCGAGGCCAACCTCCTGGTCATGCCGAACCTGGAGGCGGCCAACATCACCTTCAACGCCCTCAAGGTGGTGGCCGGCCAGAGCGTCTCCATCGGCCCGATCCTGCTCGGCGCGGCCAGGCCCGTGCACATCCTCACCCCCACCGCCACCGTACGCGGCATCGTCAACATGACGGCCCTGACGGCGGCCTCGGCCGAGGCGTCGGCCTGAGGGAAGGAGGGGAGGGGCCTTCGCCTCTCCCCCTCGCGCCGGTCCAGTGTGCGGGCGCTCCATCCCGTCGGGTGGGGCGCTCGCCGATCGCGCCGCGTCGTCGTTCCGGGGCGCTGCGGCAGGCCCAGATCCTGCGCCCCTTGCCTGTCCGGAGCCCGGGCTCCGCTGCGCGGCCCCGGGACGACGCGGTGCCGCGCGAGATTTCATCGGATGCGGGCGCCGCGCAGAGCCAAGATTGCGAAGCCGGCTATTCCAAGTACTGAGCCGGCAACTCAACACCGGTCCGCCACCGGATGGTCGAGCGGAGCACGCCTCGCCGCCCTGCGCGCCCGGGCGGCCTGAGGCGATTCAGCCGATCCGCATCCGGGTGCCCGGGCCGACCCGGCGCAGCAGGCGGACGAGGTCGGCGCGGCGCAGGGCGACGCAGCCCTCCGTCGGCAGGAAGCCGCCCCGCGCCACGTGCAGGAAGATCGCCGAGCCGCGGCCGGGCCGGATCGGGCCGCGATTGTAGTCGAGGTCGACCACGAGGTCGTAGAGCCCGTCCTCCCGCCACATCCGCTCGTGCCCGACCCCCGGGGCGGGCAGGCGGATCGGCCGGTTGTAGCGCCGGTCCCGGGCGTCGTCGCACCAGCCGTCGCCGGGGGCGCTCGCCCGCAAGGGGAGGGGGCTCGCCGGCCGGCTCGCGAAATGGTCCGGCCGGTAGACCCCGCCGCGCAGGCGGAACGTGCCGCGCGGCGAGGCGCCGTCCCCCTCGCGCTTGACCTGCGTGATCCCGCTCCGCCCGAGGGCGCAGGGGAGGATGGCCGTTCCGGCGAGGAGCTGGCCGCGGGTCCGGTCGGTCACGAGCGCGCGCACGCGCAGGCGGGGAAGGGTGGTCCGCTTCATGAGGGCGCTTATCGCCCGGCCGCGCAAAGCTGCCAATCCGCTGGTCGACCTGAAACTTTTCGCAGGTCTCGGCCGTTTCGCGGGGGTTAGGCTGCGCACAACCGTATTGTGCGCGGCCGGAATTCTTGGTTTAATGTGCGCGATGCGATTTACATACGGCAAGATAATGGTGCCGTCGGAAGTCGCTGCAACCGTTGATCCTGTTCGCCACCGCCCGCCGATGGTCCTCCGGGACCACCGGCACGTCCTGCAAACTGCCTGAAAGTCCTTCGGTCGATGCCGAATACCCATCGCCTGCTGATCTGCGACGACGACGCCTCGCTGCGCGAGACGCTGATGGAGCAGCTCGATCTGTACGATGAATTCACCGTCCTGACGGCCCTCGACGGGCAGAGCGCCATCACGCGCGTCACCGAGGACCGGATCGACCTCGCCGTGATGGATGTCGGCCTGCCCGACATGGACGGGCGCGAGGCCGTGCGTGCCATGCGCCGCAGCGGCTATCGCGGACCGGTCATCATGCTGACGGCGCAGGATTCCGAGGACGACACGGTCGAGGGCCTGGAGGCCGGCGCCAACGACTACGTCACCAAGCCGTTCAAGTTCGCCGTCCTGCTGGCGCGCATCCGCGCTCACCTGCGCAGCCACGAGGCCAGCGAGGACGCCGTGTTCCAGATCGGCCCCTACACCTTCCGCCCCGGCGCCAAGCTGCTGGTGGGCGAGCGCGGCTCGAAGCTGAAGCTCACCGAGAAGGAGACCGCGATCCTGCGCTTCCTCTACCGGGCGGGCCGCGAGGTGGTCGGCCGCGACACCCTGCTCGCCGAGGTCTGGGGCTACAACGCGCAGGTCACCACCCACACCCTCGAGACCCACATCTACCGCCTGCGCCAGAAGATCGAGCCGAACCCGGCCCTGGCCGCGATCCTCGTCACCGAGGGCGGCGGCTACAAGCTGCTGCCCTAGAGCCGTGCCCGGCCGGGTCTCGCGACCCGCGTCGTGACGCGCCCTCTTTCGGCGAACCGATCCGTCGACCGCGCTATTCGCGCGACGTCCGCGGCATCGGATCGTCGTCGACGGCCTCCGTCGCGTGCCGGACGAAGCGCGCACGGGCGCGCCGCGGGGCGAAGGCTCGGTTCCCGGCATCGGAAACCCCGCGCGGACCCGCGAAACCCCACCGTTTCACGCGCCGGACGGTTCGGCTAAGCTGGTCCGGCAGCGCGGCACTGGAAGGGCGGCAGGTGGGGCTCGACGACGACATCGCGATTCTGAGCGCCGCCCCGCTGTTCGGCTTCATGGGCCGGGATGCCCTGCGCCTGCTCTCCTTCGCCGCCGAGCGCCGCAGCCTGGCCGCGGGCGAGCGCCTGTTCGCGCAGGGGGAGCGCGGAGACGGCGGCTACGTGGTGATGTCGGGCAGCCTCACGCTGACCCCGCGGGGCGGCCGCGCGGCCCCCGTCACCGTCGGGCGGTCGGGCCTGATCGGGCGCCTCGCCCTGTTCCAGCGCGGCGAGCGCCCCTGCGACGCCGACGCGGCGAGCCCCGCCGAGGTGGTCCGCATCACCCCGACCCTGATGCGCCGGGTGCTGGAGGAGTTTCCCGACGCCGCCCAGGCGATCCACGGCGAGCTCAGCGCCGACCTCGCCACCTTCGCGGGCGACCTCGCCGGGTTGAGCGACCGGTTCGACCGGATCGCGCCCTGACGAGCAGGGACGCGGCCTGCGGGACGCGTTCGGCCGGGAGATCCGAGCCCGCGGGCCTTCGAAGGCCCTGCGCCGTTCCCGATCTCCCGATCTCCCGATCTCCCGAACGCGACGAACCTCCCGATTTCCGAAACCATTTGTCATGATTTTCGGTGCAAGCTCGGCCCTGCGCGTCGTCCGGCGTGCGGGCGAAGCCATGTCCCGCGCCCCCCGGGCGGCGCCGGCCTGGCCCGCGAAGGTGTGTGACTGCGATGGCGCAAGCCGCTGAGGAGAAACCGAAGGGATGGGCCGCCCAGGCGGCGGTCGTCACCTTCTTCGCGACGGCGATCGCCGGCGGGGGCTACCTGCTCTACGAGCAGTCGACCCGGCTGCTGATCTGCTACGAGACCAACGCGACCCTGCCCGACGAGGCCTATGTCGACATCATGATCCGCGACATCGTCAAGAACGGCGATCACGGCGGGCGGGCCTATGCCAACCGGCTCGACTATCTCGGGGACAAGACCGAGTGCTGCACCATCGAGCGGGTGCCCAGCGCCATCACCGAGGGGCGCCCCGCCAAGCGCGAGGTCTCCGTCTCGGCCAAGTACTTCAACACCACCATGAAGGACTACTTCTTCATCGAGCGCCGCTACGACGCCTGCGGCCATGCCAGCTCCAAGCCCCTGACCGCGGGGTGAGCCCGGCCGCCCGGCGCTGTCCCGAGGCGCCGCGAAGGTGACAGGCCGGACGGGCTTTTGTAAGCACGGGGCCCGTCCCGATCCGTTGCCGGAACCTGCCCCATGTCGCACCACGCGTCCCCCGCCGACCTCGCCGCCACCATCGAGACCGCCTGGGAGGAGCGCGCCGGCATCGACACCGGCACCAAGGGCGCCGTGCGCGAGGCCGTCGAGGAGGCCCTGTCCCTGCTCGATTCCGGCAAGGCCCGGGTCGCCGAGAAGGTCGGCGACGACTGGCAGGTCAACCAGTGGCTCAAGAAGGCGGTGCTGCTCTCCTTCCGCCTCAACGACATGGAGATCATCCATGGCGGCCCCGACGGCGCCACCTGGTGGGACAAGGTGCCCTCGAAGTTCGAGGGCTGGAAGAAGAAGCATTTTCGCGAGGCCGGCTTCCGGGCGGTGCCCGGCTGCGTGGTGCGCCGCGGCTCCTACATCGCCCCCGGCGCGGTGCTGATGCCGAGCTTCATCAACCTCGGCGCCCATGTGGGCGAGGGCACCATGGTCGACACCTGGGTCACCATCGGCTCCTGCGCCCAGGTGGGGAAGAACTGCCACATCTCCGGCGGCGCCGGCATCGCGGGCGTGCTCGAGCCGCTCCAGGCCAACCCGGTCATCATCGAGGACAACTGCTTCATCGGCGCCCGCGCCGAGGTGGCCGAGGGCGTGATCGTCGGCGAGGGCAGCGTGCTCTCCATGGGCGTCTACATCGGCGCCTCCACCAAGATCATCGACCGGACCACCGGCGAGGTGATGTACGGCCGGGTGCCGCCCTACTCGGTGGTGGTCTCCGGCACCACGCCGGGCAAGGACCTGCCCGACGGCAGCCCCGGCCCGGGTCTCTACTGCGCGGTGATCGTCAAGCGCGTCGACGCCGGCACCCGCTCCAAGACCGCCATCAACGAGCTCCTGCGCACCTGATCCCGGGGCATCGCCGGATCGATCGACCCGGCTCCGAACGGAGTCCCTTTCGGGGCGTCGCCGGATCGCGTCACGAGTTTCTGCGCGGAGTCCCTTTCGGGGCGTCGCCGGATCGCGTCACGAGTTTCCGAGCGAAGCCCCTTTCGGGGCGTCGCCGGATTGCGTCACGAGTTTCCGAGCGAAGCCCCTTTCGGGGCGTCGCTCGGTCGCGTGCCGGTGCGGCCGGCCATGCCCCATCTGGTGCCGGTGGAATCGTCCCGGAAGCGAGGAAGAGGCGTACGATGATCGACCCGGCCCATTCCGCCCGGAGCTTCGCGCTGAAATTCGCCGGGCGCCGCGTCCCGACCCCCTACGACGTCGTGGGCAGCGGCCCCGACGCCCTGCTGCTGCCGGCCCTGTCCTCGATCTCGGCCCGGGTCGAGATGCGGCCCCTGGCCAAGGATCTCGGCCACGCCTATCGCTGCCTCGTGCCGGACTGGCCGGGCTTCGGCGACCATGTCCGCGCCCGGGTGCCGATGAACCTGGAGACGATGCACGCCTTCCTCGACGCCCTGCTGGCGGAGGCCCCCGGACCCTACGCCCTCGGCGTCGCGGCCGGCCACGCGGCCGGCTACCTCGTGGCCGCCGCCCGGCGCCACCCCCGGGCCTTCGCGCGCCTCGTCCTCGTCGCCCCGACCTGGCGCGGCCCCCTGCCCACCGCCCTCGGGCCGGAGCGCAAGGGCCTGTTCGCCGGCCTGCGCCGGGCCGTCGAGCTGCCGCTCCTGGGCGACGCCCTCTACCGCATCAACATCAGCCGCCCGGTCATCGGCCGGATGATGCGCGCCCACGTCTATGCCGACCCCGACCACGTCACCCCGGGCGTCATCGCCGACAAGCACGCCATCACCCGCCAGAACGGCGGCCGCTTCGGCACCGCCGCCTTCGTCACCGGCGGCCTCGACCCCTTCGCCAGCCGCCGGGACTTCCTCGACCTGTTCGACGCCCCCGGGCTGCCGCCGGTCCTGGTCCTGCGGCCGGAGCGGGCGCCGCGCCGCTCCGGCGCCGAGATGGACGCGCTGATCGCCACCGGCCGGGTCGCCCGGGCCTCGGTGCCGGGCGCGCTCAGCCCGCACGAGGAGTATCCGGGCGAGGTCGCGGCCGCGATCCGCACCGCCTGAGCGGCGCGGGGCGAAAACCCCGCGACCTCGACGCGACTCCGCCGGTATACCGGCGCGTCCGGAGCCTCACATCTGCTGGGTCTGCGCGCCGCTGTCGGGCCGCGCCGGACCGAGATCGGGCACCTCGCCCATCGGCTCGTTCTGGACCACGGTGAACGTGCCCTTGCCGTCGAGGGACGGCCCGCTGGTCCAGCGCCCGGCCGGCGGCGGGGCGCCGTCGCGGGTGGTGGCGAAGAAGTTGTAATTGAACTTCTCGTGTTCCTTGCTCTGCGGGAAGCTGTTCGGGATCGGCAGGTTGCCTTCGTTGCCGCCGAGCTCCTCGATCACCGCGAGCCATTGCTGCTGGTGCATGGTGTCCCGCGCGATGAGAAAGTGCAGCATGTCCTTCATGCCGGCATCATGGGCGGCGTTGAACAGGCGAACCGCCAGGACACGGCCCGTCGTCTCGGCGGCGACGTTGCAATACATGTCCGCCGCGAGATTTCCACTGGCGTAGACATGGCTCATGTCGAAGGGGACGCCGTCGCAATTGGCCGGGTAGGCCGCCAGGCCGGTGGAGAGCACGTGCCGGTGCAGCATGCCCTCGATGGTGTGGCGCGGGTTCGCCCCGCCCATCACGGCTCCGACGACGCCGTCGGCCGCCCCCTCCTCCTGCAGCGCCATCGGCGCGGTCTCGAGGTTCAGCGCCACCGCGGTGGCCAGCATCTCGATGTGGCCGATCTCCTCCGTCGCGGTGTTGAGCAGCATGTCGCGGTACTTGGTCGTCGGCCCGCGCGCGCCCCAGCCCTGGAAGAAGTACTGCATGCAGACGCGGATCTCGCCCTCGATGCCGCCGATGGCCTGCTGCAGCATCCGCGCGAAGATCGGGTCCGGACTGTCGACCCTCACGGGGTATTGGAGGCGCTTATCATAGTATAACATGCGGAGATCTCGCCATTCTCGAACAAGAAGAGCCCATTCGTCACGCTGGCGGCGGTGCGATGGGCGTGTACACGGAGACATCGGCCTCCGGATAACCCGAGAACCGACGGGCGCACGTCGTGTTCAGTTTTTGACGGGATGCATTTTATTTCGACAGATGGAGCCTCTAGCCTCGGACCCGCGCATCATTTCACAGGACTCCCCTCCGCAATCGCGGTTGATCCAGACCGGCTCGTCCAGGGCCGGCGGTGGACAAGAGGGGAGCCGATCGTGAGCGAGTGGCCTGCGCGCCCCGGCGCGCACCAGCCTCACCGCTTCATCCCGGCCCAGCATCCGGGCGAGGGCCGCGGCACCCGAGGCGGCGACCACCGGCACCGACCTCGATGCCCGCCCGCGGACGCGCGGCATCGACACCCTGGCGATGCCCGGACGAGGCGCACGACGCCCTGCTGACGACGTGTCATCGCCGCGACGGCCAGCAGATCCACCCGTGACCACCGAGGAGGTTCTCCTCGCCTGGACGTGACGCGGTCAGCCCCGTCCGAGTAGGCGTCCGCCGGCGAGACTGTTGCCCGCGATCACGAGGCCGACCACGAGCGCATGGAGGGCGAGGTCCGTCGCGGTGGCGTCGTGCGGGTGAAACGGCACGAGGAGTGCCGCCGCCGCCGCCGCGGACGAGAGCCCTGCCAGGGCCGCCGTGAGGTTGGGACGCAGGGGGCAGGCCCGCCGCAGCATCCAGACGAGGACCAGCGACAGCGGGATCGAGACGGCGAGCAGGAAGGCGATGCATCCGCCGGTCTGGTGCATGTCGGCGGAATCGGCCCCGGGCACCACCCAGTCGCGCAGGCAGCCGGCGCCGCTGGCGCCGATCCAGAGTGCGGCCGGCGCCAGGGGCAGCAGCGCCCAGGCGGAGGAGCGCCCCGGCACGCTGGTCTGGAACGCCGCGACGGCCGCCGCGACGGCGGTCAGCACTGCGCCGAGGGCGGCGTAGCGCAGGTCGGCCACCGCCATGCGGGCGCGGAGAGCCTCGAGATCGGCGAACGGCAATAGCGCGAGGCCCAGCCCAAGAGCGGCCGCGCACCAGGCGAGCGCCCGGAACGACGGCGCAGGCAGGCGCCGGACCGGCCGCAGACCGCCGGCGAGGGTGTCCACGAGGCGGTCCTGCGCGGGCGTGCGGGGCGCATCAGGCATCGTGGTGTCCTCGCTCGTCCGTCCGGGGGCCACCGGCCGCGTCCTGATCGGTGGATCCCGGCCCGAGCGTCCGGCGCAGGGCCTTGAGCGCCCGGTGCAGGTTCACCTTCAGGGAACCCTTGCTGCGTCCCGTCAACGCGGCCGTCTCGTCCAGGCTGCGCTCCTGCAGGGCGAGATGCTCCACCGCCTGGCGCTGTCCTTCGGGCAGGGCGGCGACCGCCCGGGCGAGGATGCGCTGGCGGTCGCGCGCCTCCAGTCCGTGCTCCGGAGCGGGGCCGCGATCGACCTCCGCCTCGTAGGCGATGGGATCATGGACCTCCCGCGGGCGTCGGCCGGCCCGGCGCATCCGGTCGATGGCCCGCCGCTGGGTGATGGCGCGCAGCCAGGGCAGGAAAGGCCGGGCCGGGTCGTAGGTCGCCCGCGCCCGATGGATCGTCAGCAGCACGTCCTGAACGACGTCGTCCACCGCCTCCGGCCGGACGCCCTGCGCCCGCGCCATCCCGGCGATCACCGGCAGGCAGTCGCGCAACAGGCGGCGATAGGCCTCCGCGTCACCTGCCTGGGCGGCCGCCATGCCGGCCGCGAGAGCCTGGTCCGGGGTCATGCGCTCAAGCAGTCCACCACGCACCGCCGGGTGTCGGGGGCTTCGGGTCCAGCCGAAGGCATCGCGGGCACGCGGGGCGGGCAGGACGTGTCCGGCCGGGACGGCACAGGCCATCGGGTGGGTTCCATGGTCCGGGAGGTCGGGCCTCTCGCATCACGCTTGTTCGCGCCGGCATCTCCGAAGGTTACGGAGCGCATGGGACCGACCCTCGCCCTGTCGGATGTCTCAGGCGGCCATGTCTCAGGCGGCCATGTCTCCCGCGTCCATGTCTCACTCGGCAAGACGGAAGCGATCGACGTCGCGCAGGAGTTCGAGGAAGGCTTTTGCGCCATGGTCGAGGGCAAGGGTCCCCGCCTCCGCCGTACCGAGCCGGGCATCGCCGATGGCGCCGGCCGGGTTGAGGTCTTCCGCCCGCCAGGCGAAGGCGGCGGGGCGACCGGCGCGCAGGTGCGTGAAGGTCCGCGTCATCGTCAGCGTGCGCGGTGTGAAATCCGTGATCTCCTGACGCCGCACCAAGTCCGGCCGCAGGGCCAGCATCAGGGCGGTCTCGATGCCGCCGCCATGGATGCCGTGAAGAATCTCCGATTCGGGAAACAGCTTGTCCGGGTAGCCGAACCGACTCCAGGCGGTGGTCACCGCCACCATCGCGTGGCGCCCGCGCAAGTCCCCGGCCACCAGGTCGATCAGGCCGCTGTTGCCGCCATGCGAGGTGACGATGACGAGCTTGCCGCAGCCGGCCCGGCGGACGGCATCGCCGATCCCGGTCCAAGCCTGCAGGGCCGTCGCCGTGGTCAGCGACAGGGTGCCAGGAAAGCTCTCGTGCTCGTCGGATTTGCCGATCACCTGGATAGGCAGGAGCAGCACGTCGAGATCGTCGGCCGGCAGCGCCATCAGGCGCGCGAGATAGCCCTCGGCGATGATTGCGTCGGTGGCCAAGGGCAGGTGAGGGCCGTGTTGCTCGACGGCGGCGACGGGCAGCACCGTGATGACGCGACCCATGTCGCGAGCCCGGATCTCGTCCGTCGTCAACTCGGCCCAGTGGCGTATCGGCATCCCCGCTCTCCTCGGGCGGAGCGATTGAATCGCCGCGCGTCGCCCTGCGTGCCACGGAAACCATCCCTCATCCAAGGGGCGCCATGCCGGACCGTTCGACGCGAAGAAGGCCGGGACGCATGGGCGTCCCGGCCTTCTGTCAGGTGGTGAAGAGACGGTTCAGCGGGTGCGGCGCAGGAGCCATCCGGCGCTGAAGGCGGCAGCGGCCACGAGAAGAAGCGTGGTGGCCTTGTTCTCGTCGGCCCGGCGGGCAACGGTCCGACCACGACGTACCGCCTCGTCCTGGTAGATCCGGCCGCGCTCCTGCAGGTCGCCGGCGATCGCTCGGCCCCGGTGACGCGCGTCGTCGACGAGGTGGGCTCCATCGCGCTGCAACTCGTCGACGGTATCCCGGGCTCGGCCATAGGCGTACTGGACGGCGCCGGCAGCCTGATCGTAGGCGCCTTCTGCCTGCGGACGAACCCGTCCGGTCACGGCGCCGAGTGCGGAGCGCCCGCGGCCCCGAATGTTGCGAATTCCGCCCTCGATCTGATCGCGGTTCATGCTGGATCCTTTTCGTCTCGGCCCATCCCGGAACGCCGAAGCTCTCGTGAGCGGTCGTTCCGGCCGGGCCTCTGTCCATGGGGCGGCAGAGTCAGCCGCGCCGCTCAATGCCCCCACCCGTCAGCGGCTGAGGGCACGGGGACGGATCGCTCAGATCTTCTTGACAGCGTCGGCAGCGCTCTGTGCCGCGCCCTTGATGCCGTCCTTGGCATCACCGACGGTCTTCTGAGCTTCGCCCTTCAGTTCCTGGGCCTTGCCCTCGGCCTGAAGCTTCTCGTTGCCGGTCGCCGAACCGATGCCTTGCTTGATGTTGCCGACGGCCTCGTTGGCGAGACCCTTGATCTTGTCCGTCGTGCTGCTCATCAAACGCTCCATGAAGTTTGTGTCGGGTTGAACGTCGGGCCGCAGGCTGCAACCCGGCGTCGTCTGGCAAGCGTAACGGTGTGCACTACCGTTGGTTCCATTCCCGACAGTTTCGCGACGACCGGGAGACGGCCGGCGGCATGTCGCAACACTGCACCGCAGACGTCGCCTTCGCAGCGCAGCGGGGAAATCCAGCTTCGACGCGCATCCGCGCAGCATCTCAAATTTTTTACGGACTTAACCCAAAAATTTTGCAGAAGAAGTGTAGGTTTGGTCGAGGTACAGATCCTTGAATTCAAAATAATTACCGATAAAACCAAAAATCGCAAACAAGAGTTGATCCGAGGAAGACGCCCATGACCGCGCGCACTGCTGCGCCCGCTACGCGCGGGGCACCATCGATCGCGCCTGCGAATACCCATGCCGCCAGGGTCGATACTCCCGTGCAGGTGGATGCGCCGCCTCTCGGCCGCTGGGGACAGCTTGTCCTCGGCGTGCTGTGCATGTCGATGATCGCCAACCTGCAATACGGCTGGACGCTGTTCGTCGATCCGATCCAGCAGAAATTCGGCTGGGAGCGCACCGCCATCCAGTGGGCCTTCACCATCTTCGTCGTGATGGAGACTTGGCTGGTACCGATCGAGGGGTGGTTCGTCGACAAGTACGGTCCGCGCCTCGTCACCATCTTCGGGGGCGCCCTCTGCGCCCTCGGATGGGTGATGAACTCCTACGCGGATTCCCTGGGCATGCTGTACGCGGCTGCCGCCGTCAGCGGCGTCGGCGCGGGTGCGGTCTACGGCACCTGCGTCGGCAACGCCCTGAAGTGGTTTCCCGACCGTCGCGGCTTTGCGGCCGGTCTCACCGCTGCCGGTTTCGGCGCGGGCTCGGCTCTGACCGTGATCCCGATCGCCAACATGATCCGCGATTCCGGCTACCAGCACACCTTCTTCGTGTTCGGCCTCGGCCAAGGTTTGATCGTCATGCTGGCGGCCCTGCTCCTCGTCTCGCCGAGCGCCGCCTTCAAGGACCGGATGCTCGCCGGCCGCACGGCGATCGTGAACACGGTCACCCGGCGCCAGTACTCCGCCGCCGAGATGGTCCGGACGCCGGTCTTCTGGCTGCTCTACCTCATGTTCGTCATGATGGCCGCCGGCGGCCTGATGGCCGCTGCCTCCCTGGCGCCCATCGCCAAGGACTTCAAGGTCGCGGGGGTCGAAGTCTCGCTCATCGGCATCACCCTGCCGGCCCTGACCTTCGCGCTCACCATCGACCGGGTGCTCAACGGTGTGACGCGACCGTTTTTCGGCTGGGTCTCGGACAAGATCGGCCGTGAGAACACCATGGTGATCGCCTTCATGATCGAGGGCGCCGGTATCCTGGCGCTCGGCATGTTCGCCCACATCCCGATGGCCTTCGTGCTGCTCACCGGCCTCGTGTTCTTCGCCTGGGGCGAGATCTACTCGCTGTTTCCCGCCACCTGCAGCGACACCTACGGCGACAAGAACGCGGCGGCCAATGCCGGCCTCCTCTACACCGCCAAGGGCACCGCCGCCCTACTGCTGCCGATCCTCCTGATGATCCAGGCCAAGACCGGCAGCTGGCAGAACGTGTTCTACGCCGCCTCCGGGATGGCCTTCCTGGCCGGGTTCCTCGCGCTCTTCGTGCTGAAGCCGATGCGCGCCCGGTTCATCGCGCGGAGCTGACCCGATGGCTCATTGGCTTCGCTATCTCCACGACGGCGCGAGCGGTTTCGGCCGTCTCGACGGCGAGACCATCGCGGTCCACGAGGGCGACCTCTTCGTCGACCCGGTGCCCACCGGGGCGACCCTGCCGTTGTCCGAGGTCATCCTCGACCTGCCGTGCCGGCCCTCGAAGTACATCGCCTTGTGGAACAACTTCCACGCCTCGGCCGAGAAGCAGGGCCTGACCCGGCCCGAGATGCCGCTCTATTTCGTGAAGCCGGCGAGCTGCTACGTCGCCAGCGGGCAGACCGTTACGGCGCCGGAGGGCGCCGGCCGGTTGCTGTTCGAGGGCGAACTCGGGATCGTGATCGGCCGGCGCGGCCGCGACCTGACCCCTGAGACGGCGGGCGCGCACATATTCGGCTACACCTGCGTGAACGACGTCACCGCGCTGGAGGCCTTGAAGGCCGATCCGAGCTTCGTGCACTGGACGCGCTCCAAGGGGTACGACGGGTTCGGCCCCTTCGGCCCGGTGATCGCCACCGACATCGATCCGGAGACCCTCGAGGTCGCAGTGCGGGTCAACGGGCGCGAGCGCCAGCGCTATCCCCTCGCCGACATGATGCGCCGGCCCGCCGAACTCGTGGCGGAGCTCTCCCGGGGCATGACCCTGGAGCCCGGCGACCTCATCGCCTGCGGCACCTCGGTCGGCGCCGGGCCGATCCCCAAGGGTGCTAAGGTCGAGGTCGAGATCGACGGCATCGGCGTGTTGTCGAACGGGTTTTCGTGAGACACCCGAAGCGCACGAAGCGGACGTGATCAGGACAGGTTTTAGGGACACCCACATGAGCATCGCGATCGTCGGCGCCGGCGCCATCGGAGGATTTCTCGGCGTGCGCCTCGCCCATGCGGGCGAAGACGTCACCTTCATCGCGCGTGGCGCCAACCTCGACGCCATCCAGCGGAACGGCATGCGGCTGATCGAGGAGGACGGCTCCGAGATCCACGTCACGAACCTCAAGGCCACCAAGTCCATGGCCGAGGCGGGCCAGCACGACATCGTGCTTCTCACCGTCAAGGCGCATCAGGTCGGGCCGATCGCGGCCGACCTCCACCACCTCATCGGACCCGACACGATGGTGGTGACGATGCAGAACGGCATTCCGTGGTGGTACTTCTCGCAAGGGCACGGCGGAGACCTGACGGGCACGCACCTGGAGACCGCCGATCCGGGCGGTCTCATCGCCAAGCACCTCGATCCCAAGCACGTGATCGGCTCGGTGGTGTACCCGGCCGCCGTACTCACCGAGCCCGGCGTGGTGCAGGTGGTCGAGGGCCACCGCTTCGGCCTCGGCGAACTCGACGGCTCCATGTCCGCGCGCGTGCAGTCCCTGGCCCAGATCCTGATCAAGGCGGGCTTCCGTGCGCCGGTGACCAGCGACATCCGGGCGGAGATCTGGCTCAAGCTCTGGGGCAATCTCAGCTTCAATCCCATCTCGGCCCTGGCCCACGCCACCCTGGTGGACATCTGCCAGTTCCCCGAGACCCGGGCGCTCGCCGCCGACATGATGCGCGAGGCCGAGACCATCGCGAACCGCCTCGGCGTCACCTTCAAGCTCGGCATCGAGCGGCGCATCGCGGGGGCCGAGAAGGTCGGCGCGCACAAGACCTCGATGCTGCAGGATGTGGAGGCCGGCCGGCCGATCGAGCTCGAGGCCCTGGTCGGCTCGATCATCGAACTCGGGCGCCTCACCGACACCCCGACTCCGCATATCGACACCGTCTACGCCCTGATGCGCCTCCTCGCCCAGAGCCTGGAGCGGGCGCAGGGGCGCCTCTCCGTCACGCCGGCCTGAACCCCAGACATTCGAGGACGATGACCATGGCCGAGACCGCCGCCACCACCCTCCACGCCCTGATCCGGGCCGGAGCCGAGGAGGCCACCGCCCTGTCGAGCCCCGGTGGCGTGCCGCTGACCTTCGGACAGCTCCGTGCGCTCACCGACCGGACGATCGCGGCCCTGAACGGGCAGGGCATCGGGCGAAACGACCGGGTCGGCATCGTCCTCGACAACGGACCCGAAATGGCGGCCGCCTTCATCGCCATCGGAGCGGGCACGACGGCCGCTCCCCTCAACCCGAGCTACAAGGCGGACGAGTTCACGTTCTATCTCTCCGACCTCAATGCCCGCCTGCTCGTGGTCGCGGAAGGCTCCGAGAGCCCGGCCGTGGCAGTCGCCGCGCGCCTCGGTGTCCCGGTGGTCCGCCTGACTCCGACTCCGGCAGAGGGGGCGGGCAGCTTCACCCTGTCCTTCGAGGGCTCCGCCGCAGTCCCGGCCGCCCAGGGCGGCCCTGCCCAGCCCGACGACATCGGCCTCGTGCTGCACACCTCGGGCACCACCTCGCGCCCGAAGATCGTGCCGCTGAAGCAGTCGAACGTCTGCGCCTCCGCCCGCAACATCCGCACCACCGTGGCCTTCACGGCCGAGGATCGCGGTCTCAACATCATGCCGCTGTTCCACATCCACGGGCTGATCGCCGGCATCCTGGCTCCGCTCTCGGCCGGCGGCCAGGTCTGCTGCACCCCGGGCTTCAACGCCCTGAAGTTCTTCGGCTGGATGAGCGAGGTGCGCCCGACCTGGTACACGGCGGTGCCGACGATGCATCAGGCGATCCTCGGCCGCGCCTCGCGCAACCGGGAGATCATCGCGGCCAATCCGCTGCGCTTCATCCGCTCCTCTTCCTCCTCCATGCCGCCGCAGGTCATGAAGGAGATCGAGGAGGTCTTCGGCGCCCCCCTGATCGAGGCCTACGGCATGACGGAGGCGTCCCACCAGATGGCTTCGAACCCGCTGCCGCCGCGCCCGCACTATGCCGGCTCGGTCGGTCTCGCGGCCGGCCCCGAGATCGCCATCGTGGACGAGGACGGCGAGCCCCTGCCGGCCGGCGAGACCGGCGAGATCGTCATCCGCGGCGACAACGTGATGTCGGGCTACGAGAACAACGACAAGGCCAATGCCGAGGCCTTCACCAAGCAGGGCTGGTTCCGCACCGGCGACCAGGGCTCGCTGTCACCCGAGGGCTACCTGACCATCACGGGGCGTCTCAAGGAGATCATCAACCGGGGCGGCGAGAAGATTTCACCCCGCGAGGTCGACGAGATCCTGATGGACCATCCCGCGGTGTCGCAATGCGTCACCTTCGCGATGCCGCACGACAAGCTCGGGGAAGACGTCTGCGCCGCGATCGTCCTGCGCGAGGGGCATCACCTCGTCGAGAAGGAACTGCGCGGCTTCGCCTCGGAGCGGCTGGCCGCCTTCAAGGTGCCAGCCAAGATCATGATCTTGGACGAGATCCCGAAGGGCGCCACCGGAAAGCTCCAACGGATCGGCCTCGCCCAGAAGCTGGGGCTGGTCTGAGGCCGTAACGATCGCGGCGGGTTCTGGGGTGGGTACCCGGGACTTGCCGCCCGAAGTCTCGGAGGATCGCGCCGATCAGGCCGACAGGACCTTGCCGACGCGGCCCTCGATCGCATCCCATACGGAGACCGCCAAGTCCGGGCCGCCGAGGCGTTTGATCGCCCGGATGCCTGTCGGCGAGGTCACGTTGATCTCCGTCAGGTTGCCGTCGATAACGTCGATGCCGACGAGGATCAGGCCCCGGCGCTTCAGCTCCGGGCCGATGGTGGCGCAGATCGCGCGTTCGCGCTCGGTGAGATCCGAGGCCGCGGCGGCCCCGCCCCGCACCATGTTCGAGCGGATGTCGTTGAGCGCAGGCACCCGGTTGATGGCGCCCATCGGCTCGCCGTCCACGAGGATGATGCGCTTGTCGCCTTCGGTGATGCGCGGCAGGAAGCGCTGCACCACCCATTGTTCGCGAAAAGTCACCGAGAACAGGTCGAACATCGAGCCGAAATTCGCGTCCTCCGGCAGGACCCGAAAGACCGCCGCCCCGCCATGCCCGTGCAGGGGCTTCATCACGATGGCGCCGTGCTCGGCCCGGAACGCCTCGATCTCCGCCTTGTCGCGCGTGATCAGGGTCGGCGGCATCAATTCGGGGAAGTCCAGGACGAACAGCTTCTCCGGAGCGTTGCGAACCTCGACAGGGTTGTTCACCACCAGGGTTCGCGGATGGATCCGCTCCAGCATGTGCGTCGCGGTGATGTAGGCCATGTCGAAGGGCGGGTCCTGGCGCATCAGGACCACGTCGACGCTCGACAGGTCGATGCGCTCGATCGGCCCGAGGCTGGCGTGCGCGCCCTCCACGTCTTGGACCGTGAGGGCCTCGACGCGCGCCGTCACGGCCTTGCCCTGCATCGACAGTCGATCCGGCGTGTAGTGCAACAGGCGATGCCCGCGTGCCTGGGCCTCGAGCAGGAGCGCGAAGGTGGTGTCCCCGGCAATCCGGATCGCCTGGATCGGATCCATCTGCACCGCGACGGTCAGGGTCATGCTGTCAAACCTCTGTCTGGAGACGGGCATTGTCGATGCCCGTCTCGACCGTGACGCGGTGTGCCGTGCGGCACCTTACTTCTGTGATTTTCCACCGGTGCGGCGGTCATAGTCGCCGATGGCGGCCTTGCACTCCGGTGAGAGGCGGGCGCGGTTGCGGTCCATGCAGCGCTCCGCATCCTGGCTGTTGGGATCGACGCCGGCACAGAGGCGGAAGTAGTCGTTGGCGCATCCCAGCTGAAGGCCCTGGTCCTCGCGCTGGGCCTGAGCCGGGCTGACCGCCACCATCAGGAGAGCGAATGGCGCGATCCGCAGGGCCGTGCTGAGCCCTTTGGCCGAGCTCAAGAGTCGGGAGATAACCACGCGCATCCGGCGGTGTCCTTCAATCGGAAGTGAGGTGTGCAAAAGTAGAATGCCCAGGACGGAAGAGTGCGTTCGCGAAAAGGCTGGCCGTTCGATGGGAAGCGACGTCGATCGGAAGCGACACGGCATATCGGGCGCGACCGGCCCTTAGCAAGCGCTCCAGCCGCCGCGTGTTCCATGGTCGGGGTGCCGGATCCGGCAGCCGTCTCACCATCACGCCAGAGTTCATCCCGCAAAAAAGCCCCGCTCGCCGGGCGAGCGGGGCCGAGTACAAGGGAGGAAATGCCCGCCATGGGCAGCTCGCATCAAAGCAAGTCGCGGGCCATGCCATGAGCCGCCGACCGTGGCATGGAAGCCACGCACGCCGCATCCGCCACCGTGGGTCGAGGGAAGACGGGACCGGTCGAAGCATCGCAAGATTCCGTTAACCACCCCATGCTGATCTCTGCGGGCAACACCCCGACACCGGAACGGCCCGGAAGCGGCGGTGGTGGGCCGATAACGGCTCGCCTCAGAGATCGAATGGAATCGGAAATCAGCCGATGAACAGCCACAGGTTGCCCGATACCGGCGGCATCGATCGCCGCCCCGAGCGTCCGACGGCCACGGTCGTCACGTTCCCGGCCTCGGCACGCCGCTTCCGGCGGACCGACGCGGATACGCCACGGGGCGCGATCCTGCTCTTCACCGGGATCCGTTACGAGCGCATGCCCGAGCCGGAAGCGCCCGCGCCGCGCCTGCGCCGCCGCTCCTGAAGCCACGACCGGCGCGGTCCCGCATGGTGCCCTTCCCCCGGACTGGACGCCGGCACGCCTCGTGGCTGCGCCCGGCAGGCCTGATGCCCCTCGCGACCCTGGCACTTCTCGCCGGCTGCGCGCAAGAGGGCGATTTCGGACGGCCCAAGGCCGGCGCCTGGAACAGCCTGATCGAGACCACCGGAACCCTCGCCGCGCGCGAGCGCGAGGAGCCGGCCTCCACCTTCCCCTTCACGGACGAGGAACGCACCCTGCGCGACCGCGCCTGGCGCTTCCTGATGCCGGCGGCTGGCCATGATGCCTTCACGGACGTCCTCGCCAATCTCACGCGTACCCGCGTGCTGCCCGCCTCCTGGCGGATCGACGACCCGGCGGCCTATCACGACACCTTGATGGCAGAGCGCTTCCGGTCGCCGGTCTCCCGCTATCGGCGCCTGTCGGAGGATATCGCGATTGACGCCCGGCTCATCCCGCAATTCGCCGCCCTGGCGCTGCGGGTGAAGGAGAGCGATGCCCTGCGCCTGCGCAGCCTGCCCTTCGCCAAGAGCCTGGACGACCGCGACGTCCGCCAAGCCGCCATGCGGGTGGCCGAGAACCGCTGCCTCATCGCCTGGGTCCGCTTCGAGACCGGCCGCCGCTCTCATCGCTACCGCTACGCCCTCGAGCATCTGCTGATCGAGGCGCCGGGGCCCGAGGCCGTGGCGGTGGAACGGACCCTGGCCGCCCTCGACGGGCGGCGTCCCATGCTCGATCCGCTGGTGCCTCCGGAGGCCGAGGCGCGGTGTGGGCTCCTGCCCGAGGCGGAGATCGCGGTCGCTGCGGCGAGGCCGATCGTCGTCAAGGATTGAGGGCGGCCTCCAGCCGCAAGGTTCTCCAGCCGCAAGGTTGAAGACGAGCGGCGGCGTCAGCCGCCGGTCTTGTCATCGCCCGGGCTGTCGACGGTGCACGAGACCGCCTGCACCGCCGCATCGGCCGCCGCGCGCTGGCTCGGCAGGGCGGCGATCACACGCACCACCACGAATCCGCGGACCTCACCGGCGACGATGCGGACGTCGTGGCTGACCTCGTCCTCGTCGGCATTGGCGAGCGCCTCGTCGTATTGTGCCCGCGTGAGCACCACGAGGTCGAGGGCGCCGCGGACCGCCGCCTGATCCGTCACCGCGTAGAAGGCGCCACGCGGCCCGTGCACCGCGAGCGACAGCATCAGCGTGCCGGTGCGTGCCGAGACGCGCATGGGTCCCTCGCTGAGATTGTAGGCGCAGAGCCCGACCGCCACCGCAGGATCGGGAATCGGAAGCCAAGCCTCGATCGGCGGAGCGGTGTCGCCGGTGGCCACCGTGTTCACCGCCAAGGGGTGGTCGAGGCTCTCTCCGGAGCGCGCCCGCGACAAGGCGTCGGACTGCGCGAGACCCGGGATGAGCAGCACCGTGGCCACGTGCACCAGGCCAGCCAGCACCAGCCCCGACAGGGTGGCGACGAGAAAGCGTCCCCGCGGCGTCATGGGGTGCATCCGGTACGGGTGATGGCCGGCAGCGAGGTGCGGTCGAGGTTTCCCGCGCTGGCCGCCACGGGCGTGTCGTAGAGGCGCAGGGCCAGGCGCACGGCTCCCTTGGCGCGCGGCATCGGCAGCCAATTGCCCGGCTGCACCTCGGGCGACAGGGTGATCACGAACTGTCCGTCGGTCTCGCGCAGGATCTCGGTGGCGGTGAAGCCCTCACGCATCGGTGCGGCCTCCGAATCGCGCGGCCCGCGCCCGGCCACCGTCACGGTCCAGGCGCGGGCCGGCGGTGTCACCCCCGCCACCCGATAGGTGCAGGTGGCGTCGAGCCAGCGGCCGGACTCGTCCTGCTCCGCCGTGAGAAGCATGCCCTCGCCGACCGCGAGGGGGATTTCGCCCCGCCGGGCATTGACCGCCCGACTGTAGGGGTCGGCGCCCACCGAGCCGACTTTCGGCCACGCTGTCCAAGCCCCGACCCTGACGCCGCCGAAGGGATAGCCGCCGCGCGTGGCATAATCGGCGGTGACGAGGCCGATCCCCGCACCGAGGGCGAGGGCGTAGAGCACCAGGGACAGGATCGAGGCCCGGTGCACTCCCTGCCGCAGCACGTACATCGTGCGCCCGCCTGCCTTGGCGGCGCCCTCTGGGCTCGTGGTCGCGGAGGAGGGGGTTCGGGTCTGGTCCGGGCGCAACCGCGCGACCGTCTCGGCCAATGTCATGCGCATGATCGCCGCTTACGGTGTGCCCATGCGGCCGCCGACGGCGCGGACCCCCTCGGCCACCGCGCCGGGCGCGTGCATCGGCTCGAGGGCCGAGGTCTTCTCGGGCGCCTTGGCGGAGGTTTTCTCCACCTGGCGGAATAGCCCGTTCATGCTGCCGATGACCTCGAAGGAGCGTCGGGAGAGCTTGCCGGCCGCACTCGCCGCCGCGTTGACCGGCGCCGCGCTTTGGCTCGACTGTGCCACGGCCCGCCCCGGGTCCTTCAGGCCGGGCATCGGCT
The DNA here is from genome assembly GCF_979253015.1 of Methylobacterium sp. AC433. Classification (NCBI taxonomy): domain Bacteria; kingdom Pseudomonadati; phylum Pseudomonadota; class Alphaproteobacteria; order Hyphomicrobiales; family Methylobacteriaceae; genus Methylobacterium; species Methylobacterium sp. AC433. Next base: position 45,627 of record NZ_CEEDBN010000001.1, read on the forward strand.
TCAGCTCGATGCCCTGATGAGCGACTTCCATCACGTCGTGCCAGGTCATGGCGGGGAGCGAGCCGCCGGTCATCTTGTTGGTGGACGTGTGGTCGTCGTTGCCGAACCAGACGGCGCCGACGTAATTGCCCGTGTAGCCGACGAACCAGGCGTCGCGATAGGCGTTCGTGGTGCCGGACTTGCCGGCGACCTTGATGCCCTCCAGCGCCGCGCGCTTGCCGGTGCCCTCCTCCACCACCTTGGTCAGCATGTAATTCATGTCGGCGACCACCTGGGTCGAGAGGACCTGCTGCACCTGTTCGTCGGCGTGGCGGTAGATCAACTCGCCGGACGAGTTGCGCACCTCCATGGCCGCGTAGGGCTTGGCCCGGCGCCCGCCATTGGCGAACACGGCGTAGCCGGCGGCCTGGTCGATGACGTTCACCTCCGCCGAGCCGATGGGCAAGGAAACGGAATCGGTCAGCTGCGTGGTAATGCCCATGGCGTGGGCGGTCTCGATGATCTTCTTGCGTCCGGCCGCGGCCGCCCGTGCCTCATGGGAGATGCCCATCGCCCTGCCCAAGGCGATCGAGACCTGAATCGGGATGGTGTTGATGGATTTCGCCACCGCGACCGTGAGCGTCGTGGCGCCCGAGAAGGAGCGTCCGTAGTTCTGAGGGCACCAGTTGCCGATGCAGACGGGCCGATCGACGACGCGCGTATCCGGGCGGTACAGGCCCGAGGCGAGGCCGGCGGCGTAGACGTACGGCTTGAACGACGAGCCGGGCTGGCGAAGCGCATCGGTGGCGCGGTTGAACTGGCTCTCGCCGTAATCGGCGCCGCCGACCATCGCCCGCAGGGCGCCGTCGGGATCGAGGATCACCATGGCGGCCTCGTCGACCTCGTACTGGTCGCCGAAGCGGCGCAGGGTGTTCTGCACCGCCTCGTCGGCCCGACGCTGGATGGTCAGGTCGAGGGGCGTCTTCACGGTGAGGACCCGGTCGCTGCGGAAGCGGCCCGCATCGGCCATCTGCTTGATTTCGCCGAAGGCCCAGTCGAGGTAGTAATCCGCCGTGATGTCGCGCGTCCGGGTCACCGGCGTCGCGGGGTTGCGCAGGGCGGTCTGGATCTGACCCTCGGTGAGGAAGCCCGCCTCGACCATGTTGTGCAGCACGTCGGCCGCGCGGGCGCGCGCCGCCGGCAGGTTCACGTGGGGCGCGTACTTCGTCGGCGCCTTGAACAGGCCGGCGAGCATCGCGGCCTCGGCCAGGGTGATGTCCTTGAGCGGCTTGCCGAAATAGTAGTCCGCCGCCGCCACGGCGCCGAAGGTGCCGCCGCCCATGTAGGCCCGGTCGAGGTAGAGCTTCAGGATCTCGTTCTTGGAGAGGTGGCTCTCCAGCCAGAGCGCCAGGAAGGCCTCGTTGATCTTGCGCTCGAGGGAGCGCTCGTTGGTCAGGAACAGGTTCTTGGCGAGCTGCTGCGTGATCGACGAGCCGCCCTGGGTGTTGCCGCCGCCGCGCGAATTCGACACCAGGGCGCGGGCGGTGCCGATGGGATCGATGCCCCAGTGCTCGTAGAAGCGCCGGTCCTCCGTCGAGACCAGGGCCTTGATCATGATGTCGGGGAAGTCGTCGAGCTTCAGCGAGTCGTCGTGCTTGATGCCCCGGCGTCCGACCTCGGTGCCGTAGCGGTCGAGGAAGGTCACGGCGAGGTCCTGGGCCTTCAGCCAGTTGTCGCTGGTCAGGTTGAAGGCGGGCTGCGCCAGAGCCAGCATCAGCACGGCGCCGCCGGTGCCGAGAGTCACTGCCTCGCTGGTCAGGTCGAGGGCGAACCGCTTCCAGCCCCGAACCGCGAAGACGTTCATGCGCTCCTGGAAGCGCTCGTAGGTCTCGCCGGCCGAGCGGCTGCCGTCGTACAGACTGGCGTTCACCCAGGCATCGAAAGCGAGGGCGGCGCGTTTGATCCGTGTCGTGAGGGACGTCGCTTTGGGCAGGCGCACCTGAGTTCCAGTCCTTCCGCACCCTGATCCGGCACGACGCCGATCCGCGCGATCCTACCAACACCTGCGCCCCGCCGCGAGGCTTCGTTGACGGGAACGCTCGACACGGGCGAGCGTCCCGCCGCCGCAGGCCATAACCTGTCCTTAACCTTGATGCCGGAATGGGGCGGGCCGGTGGCGCGGGGAGTCCCACCCCGCGCGTGGCGTCACGCTCCGCGCCGGCAACGCTTGCTCCGGGCTCCGCGTTGCGGCACAGGGGCGGATCACCCGGATTCTCGCCGCTCCCAGCCCAAGGTGTTCCCCATGCGGGACCGCTCGGCCGCGCGTTCCCCAACGCCGCGGGCCTTTCCAGAAACCGCACCGTCCGAGATCGCCGCTCCGGCCCCGGAGCCGTTCTGGCGGACCAAGAGCCTGGAGGCGATGTCGCCGGCTGAGTGGGAGAGTCTGTGCGACGGCTGCGGCCGCTGCTGCCTCCTTAAGCTCGAGGACGAGGACACGGCGGAAGTCTACCACACCGATGTCGGCTGCACCCTCCTCGACGGCCATGGCTGCCGCTGCCGGGACTATGCCCGGCGCCAGAAGCGGGTGCCCGACTGCGTGCGCCTGACGCCGGAAGCTGTCCGTACGATCCCGTGGCTGCCGCCGACCTGCGCCTATCGCCTGATCCGCGAGGGCCGCGACCTCTACGACTGGCATCCCCTCGTCTCCGGCCGCGCCGCCAGCGTGCACGAGGCCGGCATCTCCGTGCGGGGCCGTGTGTCGGGCAACGAGGAGGAGTTCACGGCCGACGAACTCCTCGACCGGATCGTGACCTGGCCCAACCGCACACCCGAGACCGAGGACGACGCGGACTGAACGCGCCGCAGGCCGGATCCGGGCGGTCCCGGTGATCGGACCACCATCGGGTCAGGCGTTGAACATCGAGGGCACCACGTCCTCGGCGATGATCCGACGGGCCTCCGCCGCGTCGCGATGCATCTGGGCGATCAGGGCATCCGCTCCGTCGAAACGGACCTCGCCACGGATGTAGCCCAGGAACTCCACCGCGATCGTCCGGCCATAGAGATCGCCGGAGAAGTCGAACAGGTTGACCTCGAGGAGCGGAGCGCCGTCATCGAAGGTCGGGCGCCGGCCGTAACTGGCGACTCCGTCTCTCACCCGGCCGTCGGGCAGGCGCACGCGGACCGCATAGATGCCGTGGGCGAGATTGCAGGCGGTCAGCGCCACGTTGGCGGTGGGATAGCCGAGGGTGCGCCCGCGCTTGTCGCCGTGGCGGACCTCGCCGGAGACGAACCAGCGGTAGCCCAGGAGGGCGTTGGCCCGGGCCACCACGCCCTCGGCCAGCGCAGCTCGGATCGCGCTCGACGAGACCGGCTCTGCACCCGAGCTCAGGCCCACGGGCGGAATGATGCGGCAGCTCAGGCCCGCCTGCGCACAGAGGTCGGCGAGCAAGGCAGGCGTACCCTCGCGGCCTCGTCCGAAATGGAAGTCGTGGCCGATGACGACCCCGGCCACCCCGAGGTCGCGCAACAGCAATCCCTCGACGAAGTCGCGCGCACTGGTCCCCGCCAGGATCGCGTCGAAGCGGCGCACGATCAGCCCGTCGAGGCCGAGATGGGCGAAGACGATCTCCTTGGCGTCCGCGTCGGTGAGGCGGAACATGGGGAGATGCGGCGCGAAATAGGCGCGTGGATGCGGCTCGAAAGTGAGCGCCACTGCGGGACGGCCAGCCGCCCGGGCAGTCTCGCGGACGGCGGCGATCAGTGCGCGGTGGCCGAGATGCACCCCGTCGAAATTGCCGATGGCCGCGATGGCGCCGGCGATCACGGGCGGCACCGGCTCGTCCTCGCGGCAGATCGTGAAGCGTCGCTCGGGCGCGGATGCGGCGGGCGGAACGGTGGATTCGTCGCCAGACGACATCGGATCTCAGGAGTTGCAGCGGTCGGGGTCGGGAGCTGTGGCGGCGGAACCTGTCGAAAACCGGTCGGGGGGTCAAGCGCGCGGGCTGAGTGCGGAGGTCGCGGTGCGGCCCGCTCCCGCTTGCACGCGCCGACGTGCCTTCGCCGCGCGGCGCCCGATGTAGAGCAGAAGTCCCGTCACGAGGAAGAGCGGCATCAGCAGGGCCGCGACGAGGAAGACCGGTGGCCCGAGGAGGCCGAAGATGCGCCCGCTGTGCACGTCGAGCATGTTGCCGGCGATGCGGACGCCGAGCGGGCGCTCCCCTCCGATCTCGCGCACGAGGATGCGTCCACTGGATGCCTCGATCCGTGTGTCGTCGCGCCATCCGTTCCGATTCTCGGAGCGGATGCGCACCGGCCCGGTGAGACCCGCGGGCAGGAGCAGGGTGGCACGGGTGAAGTGTCCGCCATCCGCCGTGCGGAAGGCCGACCAGGCGGCGTCGAGCGACGGCGCCCCTGCGCTGCCCAGCCCCTCATCCGTTCGACGGCCCCCACCTGCAACCTCTCCCTTCGCCGCGGCGTCCCTCCGGCCGGCGGCCAGCCCGTTCGCCTTCTCTGCCGGCGGTTTGCCGTCCGCCATCCGGGTGATGGTCTCGCCGCGGGTGAGGAGGGCGGTGACGACCTCGCGATAGCCGTCGAAGGACCACCACAGCCCGCTCAGGCCGATGACGAGGTAGACCGGCAGCACCCAGGTTCCGGCCACCGAATGCAGCGACCAGTAGGTCGGCCGGCCCCATTGCCGGAGATGGGGCTTCAGCCAGATCCGCAGGGACATCACCTTCGGCCAGCGCAGGTAGAGACCGGTGCAGAGCAGCACGAGGAGCGCGATGACGCTCGCGCCTGTCACGGTCCGCCCCCAGCCCTTGCCGTCGCCGGGCAGGAGCAGCCAGCGATGCAGGCGCCGGATGATGGCGAAGGTCTCCTCCATCCGGGCTTCGCCCCTTACGGTGCCGTCATACGGGTCGAGGTAGAGGGAGGGCGGCCGCTGGCCGGTGGCGGGATCGCGTCCGAGCCGTACCATCGCGGCGGTGCCGGGCTCCGCCGAGAGCGTCAGGTTCGTCACCGTGTCGGGACGCTGGGCATGGAAGCGGGCCAGGAGGGCATCCGGCGCGAGCGGATCCTCCGCCCGGGGGGCGACCCGGATCAGGTCCGCGTCGAAGGCTTCGCCGATGGCGTCCTCGTAGCTCAGGAGGGCGCCGGTGACGCCCGCCACGGCCAGGATCAACCCAGCCCCGAGCCCCAGCAGCCAGTGCAGCTGGAACAGGACGGCACGCAGGTACCTCACCACGCCACCCGTGCGGTCACCAGGGCCTGGAAGGGTTCGCCCACCGCCACCAGAAGGTTGCTGCCGCCCGAGGAGGGATAATAGATGCGGTCGAACAGGTTCTTGAGATTGAGCTGGAGCGTGGTCGGCAAGCCGTTCACCTGGGTGTTGTAGGCGAGGAACGCGTCGCAGACGACGTATTCGGGCAGGGTGAAGCTGTTGGCGGCGTCCCCCGGTCGGGCGCTGACATAGCGTGCGCCGAAGCCCGCTTCCAGGAATCCCGCGCCGAGGCGCGTCGCGCCGAACTCGGTCGCCTCGGCGATGGCGCCGAACTGGTGCGTGAGGAAGGCCGAGGCGGTGACCCGCGGGGTGTTGAGGAGTTGCTTGCCGGCCAGCACCGGGTCCTGGGTGACTTCGGCCTGGGTGAAACCGTAGCTGGCGATCACCGCCCAGTCGGGCAGGATCTGGCCGGCGACGTCGAGCTCGAACCCGCGCGAGCGCACCTTGCCGGCGGTGGTCGCCACGGTGAGGCCCTGGCCGTTGACCTGCGTCACCAGCACGTTCGCCTTGTCGATGTCGAACATCGCGCCCGTCACCGTGAGTCCGGCGGCGACGTCCGCCTTCACGCCGACCTCGAAGGCCTCGCCCTCCTCGGGCGGGAGGGCGCCGACGATGTTGGCCAGCGACGTGTTGGGTTTGAAGGATTGCGCGTAGCTGCCGTAGAGCGAAAGGTTCGGAGCGAGCTTGTAGACGAGGCCGACCCGGGGCAGGGCCCGCACCCCGTCGATATCGGTATAGGCCACCGCCGGCGTCCCCTTGGCGCCGAACTGGTCGAAGATCTGCGCGCTGACCCCGGCGACCAGGATCCACTGGTCGGTGAGGTGGAGCGAGTCCTGCAGATAGAGGCTGGTATTCACTAAGCGTTCGCGCAGGTTGCTGTCGGCGGGCGAGATCACCGGCACCGCCGCGAGGCTGCCGTAGACCGGCCGGAACGGGTTGAACCCCGCCCGGTTCGGACCCCGGATGATGTCGGGCCGGCCGTAGTCGATGTTCTCGTAGGTCACCCCGGCCAGGAGGTCGTTGCGCAGGCCGAAGGTGTCGAAGCTGCCGGTCAGGTCGAGGCGGGCGACGTGGGCGTTGAAGTCCGCGTTGCGGGTGCCGTCGGCCCGGCGGGTGAGGAGGCCGGTGGCCGGGAAGTAGGTGACCGGCCGGATCTGGTCCTCGTCGTAGCCGAGATGGGAGTAGGTGTAGCCGAAGTGGAGCTTCCAGGCGTTGTCGAAGCGGTGGTCGACGTCGAGGGTGGCGAGATGGCTGGTGGCCGCGTGCTCGCTCGAACGCTCGTCGAAGCGGCGGTCGCGCGGCACCCGCAAGGCGCGCCCGGTGCGGGGATCGACGATCGTGCCGCGATCGTAGGGCACGCGGTAATGGCCGAACTCGTAGCCCACCGTCACGGTGGTGTCGTCGCCCTGCCAGGTCAGCGAGGGGGCCACGACCTGCCGGCTGAGATGGCCGAAATTGCGCCAGTAGGCGTAGCTCTGGATGTCGGCCACCATCCGGTAGGCGAGGTTGGTGCCCGCGATCGGTCCGGTGAGGTCGCCCTGCACGAGGCCCCCGTCGAAGCTCGTCCCCGTGAGGTTGAGCGAGCCGTGCGCGGTGAACTCGGGCCGCTTCGAGACGAGGTTGATCAGGCCGCCCGGGTCGGTGATGCCGTAGAGGAGCGAGGCCGGGCCCTTCAGCACCTCCACGCGCTCGATGGCGTAGCTGAAGTTCTGCTGCAGGACGGTGCGGCGCCCGTCCCGCAGGATCGAGTCGTCGCGGAAGGTGCCGAAGCCGCGCCGGACCACCGCCTCCTGCGTGCCGCCGACGCTGTTGGTCTGGGCGATGCCGCTGACGTTGCGCAGGGCTTCGTCGAGCGAGATCACGCGCTGGTCGCGCAGCACCCCGGCGGAGACCACGGCGATGTTGGCCGGCGTGTCGAGGATCGCGGTGTCGGCGCCCGCCCCGAAGGTCGAGCGCCTGGGCTGGTAGCCGACGGTGGCGAGTCCGTCGCCCAGACCGGCCACGCTGAGTTCCTCGAGGGTGACGGCGGACGGCGACGCCGCCTGGTCCGAAGCGCGCTGGGCCTGCACGGCGGTCCCGGTGGCGAGGAGCAGGAGAAGGCCGGTCGGCAGGGGCCGCCGCGTGGCGGCGAACGGGCGGGGAGCGGAAGGCATGACGGGTCCGTGCGAAGAAGCCGGTACCTCTATCGGCTCCCCCGCGGAATTTCCATTGTAGATACCAAGATTAGAAGCATTCAAAAACAGAAGAGGAATCGAGTTTTGGAATGATTCTTGGGTCTCGCTCAGTGAACGCAAGATCAGCCCGGTCGGTTCGTCCTGGTATCAGAGTCCGTGGTGACCCGGCATCCCGCCCGGCTTCGGCGCGCCCGCTCACCAGGCGACGCGGGCGGTGACCAGGGCCTGGAAGGGCTCGCCCACCGCCACCAGCAGGTTGCTGGCCCCGGACGAGGCGTAATAGGTCTCGTCGAACAGGTTCTTCAGGTTGAGCTGCAGGGTGGTCGGCAGCCCGTTGACCTGCGTCCGGTAGGCCAGGAACGCGTCGCAGACCAGGTAGTCCGGCATGGTGAAGCTATTGGCCGCGTCTCCGGGGCGGACCCCGACGTAGCGGCTGCCGAACCCGGCCTCCAGGAAGCCAGGGCCGAGGAGGGTCGAGCCGAACGCCGTCGCCTCGGCGACGGCGCCGAGCTGGTGGGTGAGGAACAGCGAGGCCGTGACGCGCGGCGTGTTCTGAAGCTGCTTGCCGGCGAGCACCGGATCCTCGGTGACGACCGCCTGGGTGAAGCCGTAGCTGCCGATCACGGCCCAGTCGGGCAGGATCTGCCCCGCGAAATCGAGTTCGAAGCCACGCGAGCGCACCTTGCCCGCGGTCGAACCGAAGCGGGTGCCGTCGATCACCTGGGTGATCAGCACGTTGCTCTTCTCGGCATCGAACATCGCGCCGGTGATCAGGAGGCCGTCGGCGACCTCCGCCTTGACCCCCACCTCGTAGGCCGTCCCCTCTTCCGGCAGCAGGGTCCCGGTCACATCGAGGTCGGTGACGTTGGGGCGAAAGGACTGCGTGTAGCTTCCATAGAGCGAGAGATTGGGCGCGAGCTTGTAGACGAGCCCGGCCCGCGGCACCGGCTTCACGCCGTCGATGGCGGTCGAGATCACGGCGGGGCGGCCCGCATAGGCGAGCTGGTCGTAGATCTGGGCGCTGATCCCGCCCACCAGGATCAGCCGGTCGGTGAGGTGGAGCGAATCCTGAAGGTAGAGGCTGGTGTTGCTGAGTCGGTCGCGGTTGTTGCTGGCCGCCAGCGAGACCCGGTCGGAGGCGCCCATCAGGCCGTAGACGGGGTCGAACGGGTCGAACCCGCCGACGTTCGGTCCCCGCACGCTGGTCTTCCGATAATAGTCGATCCGCTCGACCATCGCCCCGGCGAGGAGATCATTGCGCAGGCCGAAGGCCTCGAAGCGCCCCGTCAGGTCGAGGCGGGCCACGTGGGCCTCGAAATCCCCGCCGCGCGTCGCGTCCGCCCGGCGCGTCAGGAGGCGCGTGTCGGAATTGTAGGCGACGGGCCGGATCTGGTTGTCGTCGTAGCCGAGCCGCGAATAGCTGTAGCCGAAGTGAAGCCTCCAATCCGCGTCGAACCGGTGGTCGACGTCGATCGTGGCGAGATGGCTCTCGGCGTCCACCTTACTGACGCGCTCGTCGAAGCGGCGGTCGCGGGGCACGCGAAGGGCGCGCCCGGTGCGCGGGTCGAAGGTGGTGCCCCGGTCGAAGGGGATGGAGTAGTGCGTGAACTCGTAGCCCACCGTCACGGTGGTGTTGTCGCCGCGCCAGGTCATCGACGGGGCGAGGACCTGACGGCGGAGCTGCCCGAAATTGCGCCAGTAGGCGTAGTCCTGAAAGTCGCCGACGACCCGGTAGGCGAGGTTGGTGTCCTGGATCGGACCCGTGAGGTCGGCCTGGACGAGGCCGCCGCCGAAGCTCGTTCCGGTCAGATCGAGGGAGCCGCGAGGCGTGAAGTCGGGGCGCTTCGAGACGAGGTTGATCAGGCCGCCGGGCTCCGAGATGCCGTAGAGGAGGGAGGCCGGGCCCTTCAGGACCTCGACCCGCTCGATGGCATGGTTGAAGTTCTGCTGGAGAACCGTGCGGCGCCCGTCGCGCAGGATCGAGCTGTCACGGGAGGAACCGAAGCCGCGCCGGATGACGGCCTCCTGCGTGCCGCCGAGGCTGTTGGTCTGCACCACGCTGCTAACGTTGCGCAGGGCCTCGTCGAGGCTCAGCACCCGCTGATCGCGCAGCACGGCGCTCGGCACGATGGCGATGTTGGCCGGTGTGTCGAGGAGGGCCGTGTCGGACCCCGCTCCGAAGCTCGTGCGCCGGGGCTGGTAGCCGATCACCGCCCCGCCGTCGCCCGCGACCTGGATCTCATCGAGGGCGACGGACGAGAAATCGGGCTGCTGCGCGGCCGCCGGCCCGGCCTGGAGCAGGAGCGCGGCACCCGAGATCCATCCCGCCGAAATCCACCGCGTCGAGATCCGTGCCGCCGGATCCGCAGGTTTCCGGCCGCAGGACGAGGTGCGGTGATGATGTCGGGCCGGACGGGACATGATCGCTCCTGATCGAGGTTCGATCTGCCGTAGGAGAGTCTTGGTTTTATAAAAATAGCCACGCTGTATATTGGAATATATCTAAATTTTCTGTTATATATGTCAGAATATCAATATATTTCACAAACTAAACTTCATGCCGAATGATCCCGGGTCTCGCGCGGAGCAGTGCGCCCCGCCTTGACCCGGGGTCTGCGCCGGCCCATCCCCTGCGGGTCATGGACAGCCCGCGCATCCAACATCTCTGGCGGCCCTACACGCAGATGCGGGGGGCGGCCCCGCCGCTGGAGGCCGTGCGCACGCACGGGTCGCGCATCGTGCTCTCCGACGGGCGCGAGCTGATCGACGGCATCGCCTCGTGGTGGACGGCGGCCCACGGCTACAACCATCCCCACATCCGCGCCGCCGTGGCGGCGCAGCTCGAGGCGATGCCGCACGTGATGTTCGGGGGATTCACCCATGCCCCCGCGGAGCGGCTGGCCGCGCGCCTCGCGGCCCTGCTTCCGGGCGACCTCGATCACGTCTTCTTCACGGATTCCGGCTCGGTGGCGGTCGAGGTCGCCCTGAAGATGGCGGTCCAGATGTGGATCAACCGGGGCGTCGCCGGCCGCACCCGCATCCTGGCCTTCCGGGAGGGCTATCACGGCGACACCCTGGGGGCGATGTCGGTCTGCGACCCCGACGAGGGCATGCACCGGCGCTTCGGCGCCTACCTGCCGACCCAGGTCTTCTGCGATCTGCCCCGGACGGCGGCGCAGGCCGCCGCCCTCGACGCGACCCTGGCGGCCGAGCGCGAGACCCTGGCGGCGGTGATCGTGGAGCCCCTGGTCCAGGGGGCCGGTGGCATGCGGATGCACCCCCCCGAGGTGCTGGCGACGGTGGCGCGGCTGGCGGCACACCACGGATTGCCGCTCATCGCCGACGAGATCTTCACCGGTTTCGGGCGCACCGGGACCCTGTTCGCCTGCGAGCAGGCCGGCATCGTGCCGGACATCCTCTGCCTGTCGAAGGCCCTCACCGGCGGCACGATGGCGCTGGCCGCCACCGTGGCCACGCGGGCCGTGTTCGCGAGCTTCCTCTCCGACGATCCCGCCGCCGCCCTCATGCACGGACCGACCTTCATGGCGAACCCGCTCGCCTGCGCGGCGGCCGATGCCAGCCTCGACCTGTTCGCGCGCGAGCCGCGCCTCGCTCAAGCCACCGCCATCGCGGCGGCCCTCGCGGACGGGCTCGAACCCCTGCGGGGCCTGCCGCACGTGGCCGACATCCGGGTCCTCGGAGCGATCGGGGCGGTGCAGTTCCGTGAGGCCCCCGATCTCGCCGAGCTGAAGCGCCGCTTCCTCGCGCGCGGCACCTGGGTGCGGCCCTTCGGCGACATCGTCTACCTGACCCCGGCGCTGACGATCGCACCGCAGGATCTGGCCGAACTCCTCAACGCCATGCGTGCGGTGGTGCGGGAGACCGCCGCCTGACGGCGAGACCCTGCGCCCGGTGCAACCCACGCCCCCGTCGCTCGTTGGGATGACGTTGCGCTGGCCCCATGTCCAGAATCTCCGGAATCCCCGATCGCGCCCTGCGAGCCTTCCGGCTCCACGCGAGGGGCCCGGTCCCGGGCGGGGCCCGCGGCCAGACAGGCTGGAGGGTGCATCGTGGTGGATGAGGCTAAGGCGAACGACGACCGGCCGGTGATCCTGCTGGTGGAGGACGAGGCCCTGACGATCATGGACCTCGGCGACGTTCTTGAGAATGGCGGCTACGAGACCGTGCAATGCGCCTCGGCCGAGCGGGCGCTCGGCATCATCCAGGCTCGCCCCGACATCTGCGGCCTGGTCACGGATGTCGAACTGTCCGGCAAGACCAACGGCTTCGAACTCGCGACCGCGGTGTCCGAGGCCCGCCCGCAGCTGCCCATCGTCATCGTCTCGGGCCGTGCCGCTCCCGATCCCGAGCGGATGCCGAAGGGCGCCAAGTTCATCGCCCGGCCCTGCACCGGCGAGGACATCCTGTCCCAGCTCAAGGGCCTGCTGCCCTGCTGAGGGCGTGACCCCTCAGCCTGGCGCGCTCCCCCGGGCGCGCCACCACGCGACGGTATCGTCGAGGCCGCGCGGCAGGTCGAAATGCGGCCGGAAACCGACGGCTTCCGTCAGGATGCGGGTCCCGGCCTCGATGATGGGCGGTTCCGTCGCGCTCAAGGGCCGGGCACCGAAGTCCAGGTGCTCGGCGCCGCCGAGCCGGGCGGCGAGCCCTTCGAGGAGCGCGCGCACCGGAATCGCCGAGCCCGAGCCGATGTTCACCGGTCCGCTCGCGTCGCCCGCCACCAGGGCGGCCAGGGCCTCGGCGGCATCCGCGACGTGCAGGAAGTCGCGGCACTGGCGCCCGTGCGAGGTCGGGAACGCGGTGCCGGCCATCAGCGCGTGGACCGCATCCGATACGAGCCGCCCGCGGCGCTCGCCGGGGCCGTAGAGGTAGAACAGCCGACCCCAGGCGAAGCTCAGGCCGTGCTGGGCGGCATGGGCCGACAGGATGCGCCGGGTGCCGTCCTTCGCGGCGCCGTAGAGCGTCGCGGGCCGGCAGGGGGTCGTCGCCTCGTCGAAGCGGGCGGTGCCCCAGGCGTACTCGGCGCAGGTGCCGACGCCGACGAAGCGGCGGCCCCCGGCGGCCGCGAAGGCCTGTGCCAGGTCGAGGGTGGCCGCGACCCAGTCGAGGTTGCGGGCCGAGGTCCAGTAGCGGCCGGGCTCCGCATCCCAGGCGAGGTGGAGGAGATGGCTCGGGCGGATCTCTGCGACCAGCGCGCGCCGGGCCTCGGGCACCAGCAGGTCGGCCGCGTGCCAGTGCGCCTCCGCCGAGGCGGCACGCCCGACGCCGTGGACCTCGAATCCGCGCGCCCGCAGGGCCGGCACGGCGTGGCGCCCGACGAAGCCGGCCGCACCGGTGACGAGGACGCGCCCGCTCATCGCACCCAGTCGGGATAGGCGAGGTCGCGCTCGGCGATCACCGTGACGGGCTCCGGCCAGACGAGGTCGAGGCTGGGATCGTTCCAGCGCAGGCCCCGGGCGCTGCCGGCCACGTAGGGGCGGTCGATCATGTAGAGCACTTCCGCGCCGTCGCTGAGGGCCTGGAAGCCGTGGCCGAAGCCGGCCGGGATGTAGAGGGCGTGACGGTTCGCGGCGCTGAGCTCGGTCCCGTAGGCCCGGAGGTAGTTGGCGGAATCCGGCCGCAGGTCGACGATGACGTCGTGGATCGCTCCGGCCGTGCAGCGCACGAGCTTGGTTTCCGCGTGGGGCTCGGCGGCGAAGTGCAGGCCGCGCACGGTGCCGCGCCGGGCGTTGTAGGAGACGCTGGATTGCGCGAAGGCGCCGATCAGCCCGCGCGCGGCGAAATCCTCCGCGCAGGCGGTGCGGGCGAAGAAGCCGCGCGCGTCGGCATGGGGTTCGGGGACGATCCGGTACGCGCCGGCGAGCGGCAGGGCCTCGAAGCGCATGGGCTCAGAACGCGGCCAGATGCGGGATCGCGGTGACGAAGCGCCCGCCCCAGGCCCGGATCGCGGCCATCTCGGCGGCGATCTCGTCGCGCAGGTTCCAGGGCAGGATCAGGACGGTATCCGGCCGCAGCGCGAGCAGCGCCTCCGGCGAGACCACCGGGATGCGGCTGCCGGGGAGCAGCATGCCCTGCTTGTGCGGCGAGCGGTCCGCCACCGCCCGCACCAATTCGGGGCCGATGCCGCAATAATTGAGGAAGGTGTTGCCCTTGGCCGCCGCCCCGTAGGCGCAGACCGTCCGGCCCGCCTCCCGCTCCGCGATGAGGAAGCTGAGCGCCGCGCACTTGATGTCGGCCACCGCCCGCCCGAAGCCCGCATAGCCGGCGGGCTCGAACAGGCGGGCCGCCCGCTCGATCCGCACCACGCGCTCCAGGGCCTCCGTCGGGGCATGGGCGGCGCCCTCGCGACAGGCGAAGACGCGCAGCGAGCCACCATGGGTCGGCCATTCCTCGACGTCGAACACGCGCAGGCCGTGCTGGCGCAGGACGCCGATCACCACCCCGAGGGAGAAATACGAGAAGTGCTCGTGATAGATCGTGTCGAACTGGCGCTGCTCGATCATGCGCAGGAGATGCGGGAACTCGAAGGTCGCGACACCCTCGGGCTTCAGGAGGATGGCGAAGCCGGCCACGAAGTCGTGGAGGTCGGGCACGTGGGCGAGCACGTTGTTGGCCGCCATCAGGTCGGCCGCGTGACCCGCGGCGCGAAGGCGCCCGGCGGTCTCGGCTCCGAAGAACGCGACCTCGGTCGGCACGCCCCGCGCCCGCGCCGCCGCCGCCACGTTGGCGGCGGGTTCCACTCCGAGGGCCGGGATGCCCCGCGCGACGACGTATTGCAGCAGGTAGCCGTCGTTGCTCGCCACCTCCACGACCTTGCTCCCGGCCCCGAGGCCGAAGCGCGCCTGCATGGCGGCGACATAGGCCTCCGCATGGGCGAGCCAGCCCGCCGAGAAGCCCGAGAAGTAGGCGTAGTCCGAGAAGATCGCCTCGGGCGTCTCGAAGGCTTCGAGCTGCACCAGGAAGCAAGCGTCGCAGACATAGGCGTGGAGCGGGTGGAAGGTCTCGCCGCGGTTGGCGCGGTCCGCCGGCACGTAGGCGTTGGCGAGCGGCGACAGCCCGAGGTCGACCAGGCTCCGGTCGAGAGGCGCGCCACAGGCGCGGCAGGGACGATGTGCGCTCACGCCGGTCACGCTCCGAGAGCCTCGTAGGCGCCGATCTGCGCCAGGGTCAGGTCGCGGGCCGATCCGCCGCCGGCCTGCGCCCGGTGCCAGGCCGCGGTCCAGGCGAGCGCCGCGTCGAGGCGCAGGCGCCGGTCCCAGCCGAGATGGGCGCGGGCCTTGGCCGAATCGACCTTGAGGAAGGTCGCCTCGTGCGGGTGGATCGCCTCCGACAGGTGCCAGAGGGCGTCCGACCCCCAGGCCTGGGCGAGCGCGTCGACGAGGTGGGCCACCGGCCGGCAATCCTCGTCGGCCGGGCCGAAGTTCCAGGCCTCGGCGTAGCGCGCTCCCGCCTCCCCGGACAGGCATTCGGCGAGGCGGAGGTAGCCGCTCAGGGGCTCGAGCACGTGCTGCCAGGGTCGCGTGGCGTGGGGCGCGCGGATCTCCACGGATTCGCCCCGCGCGAAGGCGCGGACGATGTCGGGCACGAGGCGATCCTCGGACCAGTCGCCGCCGCCGATGACGTTGCCCGCCCGGGCGGTGGCGACCCGGCAATCGCGCTCGGCCAGGAACGCGTCGCGGTAGGCCGCCGCCACCAGCTCGGCGCAGGCCTTCGAGCTGCTGTAGGGGTCGTGGCCGCCGAGGGCCTCCTGCTCGCGGTAGCCCCAGGGCCATTCGCGGTTCGCGTAGGCCTTGTCGCTCGTCACCACGATGACGGCCCGGACGGAGGGGGTCGCCCGCACCGCCTCCAGCACGTGGGCCGTGCCCATCACGTTGGTGGCGTAGGTGGCCAGCGGATCGCGGTAGGAGGCGCGCACCAGGGCCTGGGCCGCCATGTGGATGACGATCTCGGGCTCCGCGGCGGCGAGGCACGCGCGCACCGCCGCCGCGTCGCGGATGTCGCCGAGGTGCGAATCGAGGTCGGCACCGATGCAGGCCGTTTCGAACAGGCTCGGCGTGGCGTCGGGGGGCAGCGCCAGCCCGCTCACCCGCGCGCCCAGGCGCTCCAGCCACAGGCAGAGCCAGCCGCCCTTGAAGCCGGTATGGCCGGTGACGAGCACCCGCCGCCCGGCCCAGAAGGCGGGATCGGGATTCGGGTCGCGCGTGCGCGGCAGGGGGAAGGGCGAGGGCTGCACGCTCTGAAACGATCTCCGGTGACGCGCCAGACTACCAGCACTTCCAGGGCGGCGCGTCCCCGGCCCACAGGGCTTCGAGGTGGTTCTTATCCCGCAGGGTGTCCATGGCCTGCCAGAAGCCCGCATGGACGTAGGCCGCGAGCTGCCCGTCGGCGGCGAGGCCCTCCAGGGGCTCGGCCTCCCAGACCGTGGCGTCGCCCGCGATCCGGTCGAGCACGCGCGGCGAGAGCACGAAGAAGCCGCCGTTGATGGTCGCCCCGTCCCCGGCGGGCTTCTCGCGGAAGCGCCGCACGGTGCCGTCCTCCAGCTCCAGCGCCCCGAAGCGGCCCGGCGGCGTCACCGCCGTGAGGGTGGCGAGCTTGCCGTGCGCCCGGTGGAAGGCGGCCAGGGCCGTGAGGTCCACGTCGGCGACGCCGTCGCCGTAGGTCATAAAGAAGTCGTCGTCGCCGAGATAGTCGCGCACCCGCTTCAGGCGCCCGCCCGTCATCGTGGTCTCGCCGGTTTCGATCAGCGAGACGCGCCAGTCCTCGGCGGTGCTGCGGTGGAAGTCCACGTGGCCGCGCCCGATGTCGACGGTCACGTCGGACAGGTGCAGCCGGTAGTTCAGGAAGAACTCCTTGATGACGTAGCCCTTGTAGCCGAGGCAGATCACGAACTCGCGCACTCCGTGGGCGGCGAAGATCTGCATGATGTGCCAGAGGATCGGCCGGCCGCCGATCTCCAGCATGGGCTTGGGGCGGGTCACCGTCTCCTCGGAGAGGCGCGTGCCGAGACCGCCTGCGAGGATGACTGCCTTCATGGGGGCCTGCGGGGTCTTCGAAACCTGAGGAATCTCCGGGTCCCGAGAGGTCTTCGCAGATCCCGGGGAGCGTCGGCGGCGGTCCGCAACGCTTAATCGAGGGGTCGGGCTTCGTCCAGGCAGGCGCCCGAACGGACCCTTTAGCCGACTTTTCCCAACCGGACGGCCTCGATCCAGGGGCACTGTCATCGCAGCTTCATACGGCCCGGTCATGCCCCCATCGCGGGGAACGGTCACGGATGCCGGTGGATGCGCCTGGATGGACCGGCGCGGGCCAACCACCCGCGGGTTATCATGTCGGAGAGGATGAGCGATGCGGGCGGCTGACGAGCGCGGGATGGCCGAACCCGGCGAGGGCTCGGCCCGCGCGGCGATGGCCTCGCTCCCCGAGACGAGCGATGACAGGGATAGCGAGCGGAGCATGAGCAAGTCCGACAAGCGCCTGCGGCCTCCGGGCTCGAAGAGCGTCGGCTGGGCCCTGGTCCAGGCTGCCCGTCTGCATCGTTCCCGCGTCGGTGATCGCCTGGCCGCCCTCGACCTCTTCGCCGGGCAGGAACAGGTGGTGCAGGCGCTGGCTGCGGCCGGAACCATGACGATGGGCGACCTCGCCGCGACCCTGCGGGTGCGTCCGCCGACCGCCTCGAAGACCATCTCGCGCCTCGCTGCCCTCGGATTCGTCGAGCGCCGCGCCGAGGCCGGGGACGGCCGGATCGTGCGGGTGCGCCTCACCGAGACGGGCCTCGCCAAGGCGGCGGCCATCGAGCGGCTGTGGGACGATGTCGAGGCCGAACTCCTCGACGGCTTCGACGGCAAGGAGAAGCGCCGGCTGCGCAAGCTGCTGCGCAAGGCGGCGCGCAACCTCGCCGAGGTCTCGGGTGTCACCGGCCACGAGGTCGAGGGCGATTCCGAGATGGACGAGGACGAGCCGGACACCCTGGGGGTGCCGGGCGCATTGTAGCGCGTCCCGTCGCCGGGGGCGGCGACGCTCGATCGGGTGGCAGGCGAGAGCGCGGGGGCGTCTCGGCCTTACGACGCCTTGGCTTTCGGCACCTTCGCCTTGCGCATCATGCCGGAACCCGCATGCACGGCCTGCCGGCGCGTAAACAGACGTGCGCCATTCCGCTCCAGGAGAAAGGCCAGGCGTGTGGCGGCCCGGTCGAACAGCCAGACCGCCGCATAGAGCACGATGACGATCGCGCAGCCGAGGCCGATCAGCAGGCCCAGGATCCCGGGCGCGGGTAGAACCATCAGGCAGATCAGCCCGAAGGTCGCAAGCAACGGTATGGCCTTTGCCATGGATGGGCCCTCCGCCAGCGATATTCTGGCGACGATGGACCGGACATCGATAAGAAAGCGTGCAGGTGGGGCGATTTCCCCGTGCGCTCGCAACCGGAGGTTCGCGCCGGCACGCGAAAGCGAGGGTCGATGCTTCTGGACCAGGGCGGACCCGAGCCCGACGCGGGTGTGCGCCGCCGCGGCCCTG
Organism: Methylobacterium sp. AC433; assembly: GCF_979253015.1. Taxonomy (NCBI): domain Bacteria; kingdom Pseudomonadati; phylum Pseudomonadota; class Alphaproteobacteria; order Hyphomicrobiales; family Methylobacteriaceae; genus Methylobacterium; species Methylobacterium sp. AC433. The sequence continues at coordinate 63,594 of NZ_CEEDBN010000001.1, forward strand.
CTCTAAAGCTTGCCCCTCCTTCAGTTCAAACCGGGCGGAATGCCGCCCTGGATCGGGATCGGGTCATTGGGGTCAGAAGCAGGGGGCGCCGCGTCGAAGAACCGGCGCCTGGCCGGCATCGCGCTGATGTGCGGCACGCTGGCGTTCTTCGCCTGCCTCGACGCCTCGGCCAAGACCCTGGCCGGCCGCGGCGTCGATCCGCTGCTCTCGACCTTCATGCGCTACGCCGTCAACGTCACCCTGGTGCTGATGGTCCTCAATCCGATCCGAACGCCCGGGGTGGCGCGGACGAACCGGCTCACGCTTCAGGTCCTGCGCTCGCTGCTGCTGTTCGGCTCGACGGCCCTCAACTTCCTGGCCCTGCGCAAGCTCCAGCTCGCCGAGACCCTGTCGATCCAGTTCGCGACGCCCCTGATGGTGGCGCTGCTCGCCGGCCCGCTGCTGGGCGAATGGTCGTCGCCGCGGCGCCTCGTGGCGGTGGCGGTCGGCTTCCTCGGCGTTCTGGTCATCGTGCGGCCCGGCGTCGACGCATTCCAGCCCGCGGTGCTCCTCAGCATCGGCAACATGCTGTGCTACGCGTTCTACGTGCTGACCACGCGCAAGCTCGCGGGCGTCGATTCGACGGCCACGACGGTATTCTACTCGGGGCTCGCCGGGCTCGCGGTGATGAGCCCGCTCCTGCCCTGGATCTGGACGACGCCGACGGCGTGGAGCACCTGGGCGCTGCTGGTCGGGGTCGGCCTGTTCGGCACTCTGGGACACTGGCTGCTGGTGCTCGCGCATGCCCGGGCACCCGCCAACGTGCTGGCGCCGTTCATCTATACCCAGCTGCTCTGGTCGGCGATGCTGGGCTACCTGATCTTCGGCGACGTGCCGAACCGATGGACGCTGATCGGCGCGTCCATCGTCATCGGGTCCGGGCTCTACCTCCTGGCCCAGGAATCCACCCCCCGTGCGCGGCGCCGGCCGGACGCACGGCCCGCCACGCAGGATCCCGCATCCCCTCAGCGGTGACGGCGGTGATGGGAGTGGCGGCGGGACTTCATGCGGGTGCGGTAGGCGCGACGGCCCGGATCGATGCCGAGCGCCCCGTTCACGGTTCCCACCGCGCCGCCGACCGCGCCGCCGACGATGCCGCCCACCGGACCGGCGACCCGGTCACCCTCGGCCGCACCACGGCGGATGCCGCCCGGAAGGCCCTGCGCTTCGGCCGCGCCCGACAGGGCGAAGGCGGACAGGACGAGGCTGGCGGCGAGCAGAGCTTTTCTCATGATCGTATCTCCCAATGGCGCCGCGTCTCGGTCACCCCTATCGGCGTGGTTCCCGGCGGACCGCCGGACGGCACCCGAACGCGTGCGGGACAACGGCCGAGCTTGAAAAAGGTCCCGAGGAAAATTCGCGGCGCGCGGAAGGCGGAAAGCTCGCTGGTCTCGCGCCTGCGCCGCTGCTAGAAGCCGGCGCATGTGCGTTGATGGTGATCCGCGCGGGCGGTTCGGCGTGCCGAGCGCGTCCCGGCCTCGAATTATGAGCCCGGCCTGCGCCTGAGGGCCGCCGCGGCGGACCGATGCGAAGGCCGGGAGGGCGACGACTCGCCTCCGTTCCGCCGGCCCCGGGGGCAGTCCTGCCCACCGACCGCCTCAATGACGACCCGCGCCGAAGACCTCACAGACATCCCATGAGCGACCAGACCTCCCCCGCCGCGGCCCCTGCCCGCGACTATTCGAAGACCCTGTTCCTGCCCCAGACCGAGTTCCCGATGCGGGCCGGCCTGCCGGTGCGCGAGCCCCTGCTGCTGGAGCGCTGGGCCGCCATCGACCTCTACGGGCAGATCCGCGCGCAGGCCGCCGGGCGGCCGAAATTCGTGCTGCACGACGGCCCGCCCTACGCCAACGGCAACATCCACATCGGCACGGCGCTCAACAAGATCCTGAAGGACGTGATCGTCCGCGCGCAGGGCACGCTCGGCTACGACGCCAACTACGTGCCGGGCTGGGACTGCCACGGCCTGCCCATCGAGTGGAAGATCGAGGAGCAGTACCGCGCCAAGGGCCGCAACAAGGACGACGTGCCGGTCATCGAGTTCCGCCAGGAGTGCCGGACCTTCGCGGCCCATTGGCTCGACGTGCAGCGCGGCGAGTTCAAGCGCCTCGGCGTGACCGGCGACTGGGACCATCCCTACGTCACCATGTCGTTCCCGGCCGAGGCCGCGATCGCCCGCGAGCTCATGACCTTCGCGATGACGGGGCAGCTCTATCGCGGCTCGAAGCCGGTGATGTGGTCGGTGGTGGAGAAGACCGCCCTGGCCGAGGCCGAGGTCGAGTACGAGGACGTCGTCAGCGACGCGATCTTCGCCGCCTTCCGGATCACCGTGGGGGCGACGGAGGATCTCGCGGCGGCACGGGTCGTCATCTGGACCACCACGCCCTGGACGATGCCCGCCAACCGGGCGGTGGCCTATTCGCGCAAGGTCACCTACGGCCTCTATCGCGTCACGGCGGCGGCCGAGGACAACTGGGCCAAGGTCGGTGACCGCTACGTCCTCGCCGACGCCCTGGCCGCTTCGGTCTTCGCGAGCGCCCGGGTCGAGGCCTTCGAGCGTCTGCGCGAGGTCGCGCCGGCCGAACTCGCCGGCCTGACCCTGAGCCATCCCCTCGCCGGCCACCTGTCCGGCTACGACTTCGCCGTTCCCCTCCTCGATGGCGAGCACGTCACCGACGAGGCCGGCACCGGCTTCGTCCATACGGCTCCGAGCCATGGCCGCGAGGATTTCGAGGTCTGGATGGCCAATGGACGCGCCCTCGCCCAGCGCGGCATCGAGACCCGCATCCCCTACACCGTGGATGCGGACGGCGCGTTGACCGAAGAGGCCCCCGGTTTCACGGGAAAACTCGTTCTTAACCACAAGGGCGAGAAGGGCGACGCCAACAAGGCGGTCATCGCCGCCCTCACGGAAGCCGGCACCCTGGTGGCGCGCGGCACGCTCAAGCACAGCTATCCGCATTCCTGGCGCTCGAAGAAGCCGGTCATCTTCCGCAACACCCCGCAATGGTTCATCGCCCTCGACAAGCCGGTCGAGTCCCTCGGTGAGAAGACCCTGCGCGACGTGGCGCTGAAAGCGATCGAGGAGACGCAGTGGGTCCCGCCCCAGGGCAGGAACCGCATCAACGGCATGGTCGCCAACCGGCCCGACTGGGTGGTCTCGCGCCAGCGCGCCTGGGGGGTGCCGATCACGGTCTTCGTCAAGCGCGGCACCCACGAGGTCCTGCGCGACGAGGCGGTGAACGCGCGCATCGCGGCGGCCTTCCACGCGGAGGGCGCGGATGCCTGGTTCACCGATGCCGACGGCGCCCGGTTCCTCGCCCCCGACTACGATCCGGCCGCGTACGAGAAGGTCACGGACGTCCTCGACGTCTGGTTCGATTCCGGCTCGACCCATGCCTTCGTGCTGGACGATCCGGAGCAGTTCCCCGGCCTCTCCGGCGTCAGGCGCCGCCGCGACGGCGGCGCCGACACGGTGATGTACCTGGAGGGGTCGGACCAGCATCGCGGCTGGTTCCAGTCGTCCCTGCTCGAATCCGCCGGGACCCGCGGCCGTGCCCCCTACGACATCGTCCTGACCCACGGGTTCGTCCTCGACCCCAAGGGCCTCAAGATGTCGAAGTCGAAGGGCAACGTCGTCGCGCCGCAGAACGTCATCAAGGATTCGGGCGCCGACATCCTGCGCCTGTGGGTGGCGGCCTCCGATTATGCCGACGACCTGCGCATCGGTCCGGAGATCATCAAGACCTTCGCCGAAACCTATCGGAAGCTGCGCAACTCGATCCGCTGGATGCTCGGATCGCTGGCGCATTTCGAGCCCGGTACCGAGATCCCCCACACGGAGCTGCCCGAACTGGAGCGCCTGATCCGGCACCGGCTGTCCGAGCTCGACGGCGAGATCCGCGAGGCCTACGCCACCTTCGACACCAAGCGGGTGGTGGCGCTCCTCAACGGCTTCATGACCGGCGACCTCTCGGCCTTCTACTTCGACGTGCGCAAGGACGTGCTCTACTGCGACCCGGCCTCGTCGCCGGTGCGCCGTGCCGCCCTCCAGGTGATCGACGAGACCTTCCGCCGGGTCACGATCTGGCTCGCGCCCGTGCTCGCCTTCACGGCCGAGGAGGCCTGGCTCGATCGCTACCCGTCGGAGACAGGTTCCGTCCATCTCCAGACGCTGCCGGAGACGCCGACCGCCTGGCGGGACGACGCCCTCGCCACCCGCTGGCAGACCATCCGCCGGGTCCGCCGCGTCGTCACCGGGGCCCTGGAGATCGAGCGCACGGCCAAGCGCATCGGCGCCAGCCTGGAGGCGGCGCCCACGGTGTACGTCGCGGATGCCGAGTTGCGCGCCGTGGTCGAGGGCGTCGACTTCGCCGATATCTGCATCACCTCCGCCATCCGCATCGTGGACGGCGAGGGTCCGGCCGAGGCCTTCCGCCTCGACGACGTGCGCGGCGTCGCCGTGGTGCCGGCCCTCGCCGAGGGCCGCAAATGCGCCCGCTCCTGGCGGGTGACGCCCGCGGTCGGCAGCGACCCGGACTATCCCGAGGTGACGCCGCGCGACGCGCGCGCCCTGCGCGAGTGGGACGCCGCCCATGCCGGCACGAACGCCGCGTGACGCGCCTGCCGCGCCCTCCCTTCCCTCACCTCCGGGGGAGGACCCGAGCTTGCGCATGACGCCCTTCCGCCTGGGCCTCGTGGCGCTTCTCGTCACCCTGGTCCTCGACCAGGCCTCGAAGCTCTGGCTCTACTTCGGCACCGACCTCGTGCTGACGCAGCCCTGGCGGATCGCGCCCTTCGCGGAGTTCCTCGTCGTGTGGAACCGGGGCGTGTCCTACGGGATGTTCCAGCAGGAGGGCGGCCTCGGCCGCTGGGTGCTGGTGGGCGTGTCCTCTCTCGCCGCCATCGGCCTGACGCTCTGGATGCGGCGGGCGGAATCGCGCCTGCTGGCGGTGGCGCTGGGCCTCGTCGCGGGCGGCGCCATCGGCAACGCCATCGACCGCGCCGCCTACGGGGCGGTGTTCGACTTCGTGCACCTGCACTGGCGAACCTGGTCCTGGTACGTCTTCAACATCGCCGATGCGGCGATCGTCGCGGGCGTCGTCGGCCTGATTCTCGACAGCCTCCGGCCCGCACCCCGGAGCACCGGTTCCGGCCTCTGATCCGTCACCGGCATTTCCGCCCGACCTGTGATCCGTAAACCACAACGGGGATCGTTGTGCCGGCAAGGCTGGTGCACTGCGGTCAAGGCGCCATACGATCGCCCGAAACCGGGATCAGGCCGAGGAGGTCGGATCAGGATCGCTGCACAAGGCGACCATCCGGGCTCGGGGAACCGGGACCCACAACCGGGCGGAGAGCGGGGATAGCATGATCGGGCATCGCGGTTTGCTGATGGTGGTGGCGGGCGTCCTGGCCGCCGGGAGCGCTCAGGCGCAGCAGGGCGTGTTCATGCGCGACGCCCTCAGCAATATCGGCCTGATCGAGCCGGAGAAGCCCGCGATCACCTACCGCGAACGTGCGCCCCTGGTGATGCCGCCCAAGCTCGACGGCAAGTCCCTGCCGCCGCCGCGCCAGCCGGAAGCCTCGGCGCAGTGGCCCAAGGATCCCGAGATCGTCCAGCGTGAGCGTGAGCGCGAGGAGGCCCGGAAGCCGATCGTGCGCGGCGCGCAGGGCCGGATGAACGACAACAACATGACCCTCTCCATCGACGAGATGCGTGGCGGGCGCCGCGCTGGCGCCCAGACCCGCACCGAGCCGGGCCGGCCCGAGGGCGAGAACGACGACCGCAACTCGTTCTGGGCGAACCCCTTCGGCCTGCGCTCAGCCGAAGTGGCGGAGCCTTCGGCGGTGGAGCCCGACCGCGACGTGCTCACCGATCCGCCGACCGGCTATCGCAAGCCGCCGCGCAAGGTCGCCAAGACCAACGGCGACCCCGTGAACAACCCGTACCGCGAGCGCGAAGAGTCCGATCCGGCCGCCTACATGCGGGCACGGTCCGCGAACTGAACCGCGGGTCCGGCTCGGCGCCGCGCGGATCGCGTGCGCCGCGGGAGAACCCGTTTCCTGCCCCTCCGACGCACCCCAGTGGTACGGAGCCGGCGCAATGCCAACATGACGGATGGCCCTCGCAAGTGGCCGACCGCGGAAGGAAGAGCTTCGATGCACCTGTTCAGGAAGGACATGCCCCTCTTCGGACCGGCGCGCGGCTACGCGAGCGCGGGCCGGGCGGAAGCCGCGCCCTTCGGGCGCTCCGAGGCGGGCGGTCCCGAGGTCAGTGCGTTCGCGCTCGACAATGGCCTCGACGTCGTCGTCGTTCCCGATCACCGCGCCCCGGTCGTCACCCACATGGTGTGGTACCGCAACGGCTCGGCCGATGATCCGTTGGGCCAGTCGGGTATCGCCCACTTCCTCGAGCACCTGATGTTCAAGGGCACCGAGCAGCACCCGATCGGCGCCTTCTCGAAGGCCGTCTCGGGGCTCGGCGGCCAGGAGAACGCCTTCACCTCCTACGACTACACCGCCTATTTCCAGCGCGTCGCCCGCGACCACCTTCGGACCATGATGGAGTTCGAGGCCGATCGCATGACCGGCCTCGTCCTGGACGATGCCGTGGTGGCGCCGGAGCGCGACGTGGTGCTGGAGGAGCGCCGCATGCGGGTCGAGACCGACCCGTCGGCGCAGCTCTCCGAGGCGATGGCCGCCTCCCTGTTCGTGCACCACCCCTACGGCACGCCGATCATCGGCTGGATGCACGAGATCGAGGAGCTGAACCGCACCCACGCCCTCGATTACTACAAGCGCTTCTACACGCCGGAGAACGCCATCTTGGTGGTGGCCGGCGACGTGACGCCGGACGATGTCCGCCGCATAGCTGACGACACCTACGGCCGCGTCACTCCGCAGGGCACGCGGCCCGTGCGCATCCGTGCCAAGGAGCCGGAGCCCCGGGCGCTCCGCCGCCTCGCCGTGGCCGATCCAAAGGTCGAGCAGCCGACTCTGCAGCGCCTCTACCTCACCCCGTCCTGCATCACCGCGCGGGACGGCGAGTGCCACGCCCTCGAGCTGCTGGCCGAGGTGATGGGCGGCGGCTCCACCTCCTACCTCTACCGCAAGCTGGTGATGGAGCTCGGCGTCGCCGTGAACGCCGGCGCCTGGTACATGGGCTCGGCCATCGACGACACCCGTTTCTCCGTCTACGCGATCCCCGCCGAGGGCATCAGCCTGGAGAAGCTGGAGGAGGAGGTCGACCGCGTCCTGCGCCGCGTCCCCTCCGAGGCCCTGGAGCCCGAAGCGATCGAGCGGGCCAAGACCCGGCTCGTGGCCGAGACGGTCTATTCCTCCGACAGCCAATCCTCGCTGGCGCGCATCTACGGCTCGGCGCTGGCCATCGGCGAGAGCATCGAGGAGGTCCGTCGCTGGCCCTCCGACATCGAGGGCGTGACCAAGGCCCGGCTCGCGGCGGTGGCCGAGCGCTACCTGACGCCGTCCCGGTCCGTCACCGGCTACCTGACCAAGGCCCGCGAGGCCGACGCGGCCTGAGGCCGCTCCCGGCCTCGGGGCCGGGCCACGCAATTCGAGAGGCCGCGGCGCGCGTCGCCGCGCCCCGCGCACAGCATGAGGTTCCCATGAACGTGGCCACCACCGACCTGCTCGACACCTCCGCCACCCGCTCCGCGACCTCGCCGACGCAGGCGGTCCCCGTCGCGGCGGCGCCCGGCATCGAGGCGTGGCACGTCGAATCCCCGGTGGTCCCGCTGATCGCCCTGGCCTTCACCTTCGAGGGGGGCGCGGCGCAGGACCCCGAGGGCAAGGCCGGCGTGGCCCAGATGCTCGCCCGCCTCCTCGACGAGGGGGCCGGCGACCTGTCCTCCGACGCCTTCCAGGAGCGCCTCGCGGCCAGGGCCATCGAGCTCTCCTTCCATGCCGGCTCCGACGCGCTCGGCGGCTCCCTCAAGATGCTGGTCAAGCACGCCGACGAGGCCATCGACCTCCTGGCCCTGGCCCTGGCCAAGCCCCGCCTCGACCCCGACGCCATCGAGCGGGTCCGGGCCCAGACCCTGGCCGGCCTGCGCTACCAGCAGAACGATCCGGGCGTGATGGCCTCGCGCCGCTTCTTCGCCGAGGCCTATGCCGGCCATCCCTATGCCCGCCCATCCTCCGGTACGCCCGAGAGCATCGCGTCGATCACCCGCGACGACCTCGTGGCGATGCATCGCCAGATCATCGGCCGCGGCGGCGTGAAGGTCGCGGCGGTCGGCGCCATCGACGCGGCGCGCCTCGCGGAGAGCCTCGACCGGGCCTTCGGCAGGCTCGACATGGCGGCCCCCCTCAAGGCGGTGCCCCAGACCCGGATGCAGAACATCGGCGCGCGCCACGTGGTCGATCTCGACGTGCCGCAATCCGTGATCCGCTTCGGCATGAACGGCGTGCCGTGGTGCGACCCGGACTTCATCCCGGCCTACGTGCTGAACCACATCCTGGGCGGCGGCTCCTTCACCTCCCGCCTGTTCCAGGAGGTGCGCGAGAAGCGTGGCCTCGCCTACTCGGTCGGCACCTCCCTCGTCAGCCATCGCGCCGCATCGATGACCTGGGGCTACACCGCCACCAAGAACGAGCGCGTCGGCGAGGCGCTGTCGGTGATCGGCGAGGAGATCGGTCGCCTCATCACGGACGGTCCCTCGGACGAGGAGCTGCAGAAGGCCAAGGACTACCTGACCGGCTCCTACGCACTCGGCTTCGACACCTCGACCAAGATCGCGCACCAGCTCGTGCAGATCGCCTTCGAGGGCCTCGGCATGGACTACATCGCCCGCCGCAACGATCTCGTCGCCAACGTGACCCAGGGCGATATCCGCCGCGCCGGGGCCCGTACCTTCGCGGACGGAAAGATGCTCGTGGTCGCCGCCGGCCGGCCCACCGACTTCTGAGGACTCGCGCATTTCGGAAGGCTCCCGGCTTTCCCGGGAGCCGCGGACGAACCGCCGCGCCCGGCGGCGGCTTCGCGGGACTGTACGCGGGCACGGCGGTTGCTAGTTTCCGCCGGGGCGGCGACGATGCTGCACCGCTCGTTTTCAAGCTCGGGACAGTCCGGATGACATCACGCCTCGCCTCCCTGCCGGCCCGCCTCGCCCTCGTCACGGCGATGGGCATCGCCGCGACGCCGGCCCTGGCCCATCCCGGCCATGAGGCCGCCGCCGGCCTGACGCAGGGCTTCCTCCATCCCCTGAGCGGCCTCGACCACGTCCTCGCCATGGTGGCGGTGGGTCTGATCGCGGCCCGCATCGGCGGTCGCGCCCTGGTCCTCGTGCCCCTGTCCTTCCTCGGCATGATGGCCGTCGGCGGCGCCCTCGGGGTCGCGGGCATCGGCCTGCCCTTCGTCGAGATCGGGATCGCCCTCTCGGTGGTGGTGCTCGGCGCCTCCCTGGCCCTGCGCCCGGCCCTGCCGGTCGCCGCCGCCATGGTCCTCGCGGGCGCCTTCGCGGTGTTCCACGGCCACGCCCACGGCGCCGAGATGCCGGAGACCGGCTCGGGCGTCGCCTACGGTCTCGGCTTCCTCGGGGCGACGGCGCTCCTGCACGCGGTGGGCCTCGGTCTCGGCCTCTCGGCCGGCCGGCTCGTGCGGAGCCTCACCGCCCTGCGGGTGGCGGGTGCGGGCCTCGCCGTCGCGGGTCTCGGCCTCCTCGCCGGCGCTCTTTAGACCTCCCTCTGTCCCCGATCGTCCAACGGCCCCCGTGAGGGGCCGTTTTGTCTTCGGGCCTGCCGCCCCATCTGACAGGTCCGCTCGCCGTCCAGGGATCAGCCGATGCAGCTCACCGGAATCCACCACCTCACCGCCATCACCGCGCGGGCGGCCGACAACCTGGCCTTCTACACGCGGGTCCTCGGCCTCCGGCTGGTGAAGAAGACGGTGAACCAAGACGACGTCTCGGCCTACCACCTGTTCTACGCCGACGGCCTCGCCTCGCCCGGGACCGACGTCACCTTCTTCGACTGGCCGGCGCCGCCGGAGCGGCGCGGCACCAACAGCATCAGCCGCACCGCCCTGCGGGTCGCGGGCGCCGACGCGGTCGGCTGGTGGCGCGAGCACCTGGCCCGGCAGGGCGTGACCCATGCGGTGCCCGTGGAGCGCGATGGCCGCCTGACCCTCGATTTCGAGGATGGCGAGGGCCAGCGCCTGATGCTTGTGGATGATGGCGGCGCCGGCGAGGGCCATGCCTGGGCGCAGAGCCCGGTGCCGACCGAGCACCAGATCCGCGGCCTCGGACCGATCCGCCTCAGCGTGGCCCAGATCGAACGGACCGAGGCGGTGCTCACCGAGATTCTCGGCATGAGCCACGACCGGAACTATGAGCTTCCCGAGGGCGAGGTCCGCGTCTATCGCATGGGTGCGGGCGGTCCCGCCGCTGAACTCCACCTCGTGGCCGAACCGAACCTGGCCCCCGCCCGCCAGGGCGCCGGGGCCGTGCACCACGTGGCCTTCCGCATCCCGGATGCCGATTATGCGGCCTGGGCCGACCGTTTGAAGCAGGGGCGCATGCCCTCCAGCGGACCGGTGGACCGCTACTATTTCCGCAGCCTGTACTTCCGCGAACCCAACGGAATCCTGTTCGAGATCGCCACCGACGGGCCGGGCTTCGCCACCGACGAGCCGATGGAGACCCTGGGCGAGCGCCTGGCCCTGCCCCCCTTCCTCGAGCCGCGCCGGGCGGAGATCGAGGCCGGGCTGAAGCCGCTCTGACCGGCCCGGACGGGATTAAGAACAATTCCAAGCCACTGCGCGGTCGTGCGCCTGCGTACGCGCGCCGCCTTGACGGGCCTACCGCAGGTGCGAGAAGACCCCACCCAAAGCTTCGAGATTCGAGCGAAATTCGAGACGGACCGTCGATGAGCAAGTTCAACGAGGAGCGTGTGCTGAGCGTCCACCATTGGACCGACACGCTGTTCTCCTTCCGCACCACCCGGGATCCCGCCTTCCGCTTCCGCAACGGCGAGTTCGTGATGATGGGTCTCGAGGTCGAAGGCCGGCCGCTGCTGCGCGCCTACAGCGTCGTCTCGGCCAACTACGAGGAGGAGCTGGAGTTCTTCTCGATCAAGGTTCCGAACGGCCCGCTCACCTCGAAGCTGCAGCATCTCAAGGTCGGCGACCCGATCATCGTCGGCAAGAAGCCCACCGGCACCCTGGTGCTCGACAACCTGATGCCGGGCAGGAACCTCTACCTCCTCGGCACCGGCACCGGCCTCGCGCCCTTCATGTCGATCATCAAGGATCCGGAGACCTACGAGCGCTTCGAGAAGGTCGTCCTCGTCCACGGCTGTCGTCAGGTGCAGGAACTCGCCTATGGCGAGACCATCACCCAGGATCTGCCGAACCACGAGTTCCTCGGCGAGGTGATCAGTGCCGGACTGATCTACTACCCGACCGTGACCCGCGAGCCCTTCCGAAATCGCGGCCGCATCACCGACCTCATGACCTCGGGTAAGTTGTTCGAGGATATCGGCCTGCCGCCGATGTCGGTGGAGAACGACCGCTTCATGCTCTGCGGCTCGCCCGACATGATCCGCGACACCCGCCAGCTGCTCACCGAGGGCGGCTACGAGGAGGGCAACCACGGCGAGGCCGGCCACTACGTGATCGAGAAGGCCTTCGTCGAGAAGTGAGCGATCCCCGCGCCGTCTTCATCGCAGGCGCCGGGACCGAGATCGGCAAGACCTACGTCACTGCCGCCCTGACGCGGCGGCTGCGCGCCCTAGGCCACGGCGTGCGCACCCTCAAGCCCCTGGCGAGCGGCGTTCCGCCCCTCGATGCCGCGGACTTCGCGCAGAGCGACACCGGGCGTCTGCTCGCGGCGCAGGGGCTGGCCGTGACGCCAGAGACGGTCGCCGCCTGCTCGCCCTGGCGCTTCGCCGCCCCGCTGAGCCCCGACCTTGCCGCTGAACGCGAGGGCCGGACCCTGGCCTTCGACGACCTCGTCGGCTGGTGTCGGGCCGAGATCGCGGCCACGCCGCCTGACGCCACTCTGCTGATCGAGGGCGTCGGCGGCGTGATGAGCCCCGTGACCTGGGAGGCGACCGGCCTCGACTGGATCAAGGCGCTCCGCCTGCCGGCACTCCTCGTCTCCGGGTCCTATCTCGGCGCGATCAGCCACGCGCTCACGGCCGCCGAGACCCTGCACGCCCACGGCGTCCCGCTGCTCGGGCTCGTCGTCTGTGCCAGCCCGGATGCCCCGGCACCCCCCGACTTCGTCGCGGCGTCGATCGCCCGCCACCAGGCCGCCCCGGTCGTCGTCATCGCCCGCGACGGCGATTGCCCGGCCGCACTCGTCGATCTGGTGCGCCCGTCCTCCGCAGCCTGAACCGGCGTGTCGCCCCTGCGGATCGCCTCACAGCACCCGAAGCGCGAGCGCTCCGGCCGGGCAGATCCGCAGCACATGCGGGCGCTCCGGCAGCACGTCCCAGATCCGTGCCTCCCCGTAGCGAAGCAGCACCGCGCCCTCCGGTCCGGGCCCGTGGAAGCACTGCTCCAGGGCGACCACCAGGGTCGGGCGGGGCGGATGCGGACGCACGGTGATGTCGACCGCGAGGGTGAAGGCGTCGGCCGCCGCAGCCGGGAAGGCGTCGAGGTTCTGGACCAGGCCGTCGATCTCGCTCCCGTCGAGGGTCAGCACGAGGCAGAGCCGGGGCAGGAAGTCGGGGCAGGCCGGGACCGGCACGTCCCGCCGCAGGGTCAGGGCGAAGCGGGACGAGCCCTGCGCCGGATAGGCCCAGCGATGGGCCTCGCGCACGCCCTGGAAGGGCACCCACTCCTCGGGCTGCGAGGCGGACGGGGCGGCGACGCGGCCCTCCGCCCGGCCGTCCTGCCGGTAATGCACCAGGGGGTTGACCCCGGCGCGCCCGACATCGGGGTAGCGCGCCACGTACATCAGGGTGCTGAAGGCGGGGTTGGGGTCGAGGCCGGCCTTCGCCCCCACGCGCAGGTAGTGCCGCACCGGGTCGAGGCGGGTCGGGCCGCTCTGGCGCCTGTAGAAGGCGGTGTCGAAATCGGCGCTGGGATCGCGGTCCTGCGCCGCGCCGCGCCAGACGTAATGCAGGAACGGATCGATGCCGGAGCGGGCCACGTCCGGGTGGTTCGCCCGGTAATAGGCCGCGTCGAACAGGCGGGGGACGCGGCCGAGGATCGCCCGGCGAAGCAGGGCCGTGGCGATGCGGACGGCGCGGGAGGGGAGTGGAAGCGTCATGTGAAGGTCGGCGCCTCGCAGAGGCGGCGCAGGACCGCGCGGTAGGCCTCGGCATCCTCGTCGCGGCCGACCTGGGCCAGGCCGGCGCGCTGCACCCGCGTCCAGGCCGCCTCGGTCTCGTGGAGATGGGCCAGGGCTTCGGCGAAGCCGCCGGGATCGTGCCAGTCGCGGATCCGGTATCCGGTGCCGTCGGGCCAGCCCATCTGCCCGGCCAGGACGGGGGTGACGACGCTCGGCAGGCCGCGCGCCACGGTCTCCAGGACCTTGTGCGGAATGCCGGCGGCGAAGCGCGTCGGCGCGAGGGCGACGCGCGCGGCGTCGAGGGTCGGGCCGATCTCGTCGATGCGGCCCAGCACGGTGACGCCGGGGCGTGCCAGCCGCTCGGCGATGGAGGGGGCGACCGTGCCGACGATGGTGAGGTGCGCCTCCGGCAGGATCGCCCGCAGGGCCTCCCAGGCCTGATCGAAGAACCAGTCGAGCGAGTCGATATTGGGCGCTCCCTCACGGGCGAGGGAGCCGAGGAAGACGAACCCCCGGCGCTCCGCGAAGCCGGGCGGGTTCGGGTGTGGTGTCTGGACGTGGCCGAGGACCACCGGATCGGCGACGCCGGCCCGTCGCAGCAGGCGCGCATCCGCAGGGGAGACGCAGACGACCCGGTCGGCCGCCGCGATCGACCGAAGCTCCAGGGCGGTGGCCCGGCCGAGGGCCGGCCCCGGCGCCGGCCGACCCTTGAGGGCGTCGACGACGAACTCGCGCAGGGCATAGAGGGATTCGGAATCGAACACGACGCGGGAACGGCCGACATCCCGTGGGCTCAGGCCGAGATCCGCCAGGACCTCGCACACCATGCGGATGTGGGGCGGCCGGCTGACCCAGAGCACGTCGTAGGCGCCCGCGCGTTCGGTGATGAGCCGCCGGAAGCCCTCCCGACCGCAGGGCTCGATGATCTCGATGCGCTCCGAGAGGTCGCGGTAGGTCGCCGCCGGATCCTCGCGCTCGCCGTAGACCGAGCACACCGTCACCGCGTAGCCGAGATCGGCCATCGCGTTGAGGATGGTGTTGGCCCGCGGCAACCCGGCCCCGAGATCCTGATGGGGCGCCTGGTCGTCGACGTAGAGGACGCGCAGGGCGAAGGGTGCGTCGTCGCGGGGGCCGAAGCCCGTGCGCTGCGGCCCCTGCCCGAACAGCCAGGCTCCGTGCCGTTCGCGGAAGCGCACCCGGTTGCGGTCGAGGAGCGCCTCCACGTCGGCGCGCCGGACGCTGGTGGCGCTCTCCACGTGGATCGCGATGGCGCGCGGCTGGTAGACGACCCGCCGTCCCGCCTGATGGCAGCGCGCGCACAGGTCGGTGTCCTCGAAATAGGCCGGCGCGAAGAGGTCGTCGAAGCCGCCGAGTTCCGTGAACAGCCGGGCCTCGATCATCAGCAGGGCCCCGGAGACGTAGCCCGCGTCGCGGGTATAGGAGGCCTCCGGAGCGAAGGGATCGAGGACACCGCGGCCGGCCGGATGGGTCAGCTGCGGATCGTCCTGGAAGCCCGCCCCGGCCTCCTGCAGGATGCCGCCCGGAAACACCAGGCGGCCGCCGACGATGCCGATGTCGTCGGAGTCCGCGAAGGTGCCGACGAGGGCCGCCAGGGCACCGGGCATCAGGGCGATATCGGGATTGAGGAAGAGCAGGTAGCGGCCGCGGGCTTCGGCGGCGCCCTGGTTGCAGGCGGGGCCGAAGCCGGTGTTCTCCGGGTTGAGGAGGATCCGGGCGCCGTCGAGCCGCCCGAAGAGCGTCCGGGTCTCGGCATCGGAGGCGTTGTCGACCAGGATCACCTCGAAGGACGGCCCGGCGAAGGCCTGCTGCCCGGCGAGCTTGGCCAGGGTCCAGGCGAGGAGGTGCCGGGCGCCGCGCGCGACGATCACGACGGAGATCACGGGCTCGGCTTCCGCCCGGAACGCGATGCGGATGTCGTTGAGAAACAACGCGTTCCAGATCAGGGCGGCCTCGACCAGGGCGGCCTTCCGGCCCGCGGGGGCGTCGAGGATGTCGGGGGCCGCCATCATGGCAGGGGCTCCGGGATCGGCGCGGTGTCGGCCAGGACCGTGATGCGGCCGATGAGGTCGTCGTGCAGGAACAGGATCGTGGACGCCTCCGCGCGCGCCGCGAGGCCCGTGAAGGTCACGGCCGCCGGTGCGCCCGGGAGGTCCGCGCGGGTCGTGGCATACATTAGACCCTGGCCGGTATTCAAAAGGGTGACGCGTCGGAGCGCGAGTTCCCGCGTCGGCGCGCCGATCTCGAAGGCGGCGTTGGGGTGGAGGCCGGATACCAGGTGACGGGGCAACGTGAGAACGAGGATCGTCCCCTCGGGGGTCGCGCCGACGCGGCGGGCCTGCGCCTCCCAATCCGCCGCGACGGGCGCGAACCGGGTCGCGAGATCCGCCCGGAGGGGCGGGGGCAGGCGCCGGTCGCGGACCCATTCCGGCGACAGGGCGAGGCGGAGGCCGGCCAGGCCGGCCTCCGGGCCAGCGTCCGGCACGCCGCCCCCGGCCTTGGCGAACCAGCGCCGGCGCGCGGGCGAAAAGGACCCGGTCCCCGGCGGGGCGACGCGCTCGGTGGCGACCAGGAGCCCGAGGTCGTCATCCGCGCGCAGGTCGGACCGCAGGGAGGTTTCGCAGGTGAGGCACCCGCTCGGGAGAGGCGTGCGTACGCGAACCGGCTCGGGGGGCGGCGAAGGATCTTCGGCCGGCGAAGGATCTTCGGCCGGATCCGCTTCCGCTTCGGGACCCGGAAGCATTGCCAGCAAAGCGGTCTCCGCACGCTCCGCGTGCTCATTGTAGCCGGCAAAAAGATCGGCGCAGGCGCGGGTGAGCTCCTCGAGACCGGCGGGATCCGCGGCCAGGGCGAGCACCCGATCCTTGACCTCTTCCGCATCGCGGAGGCGGTGGTCCGGGGACACCGGGTCGAAGCCCTCGAAGCCGAGGGCCGTGCCGATGACCGGCTTGCCGAAGGACAGGGCCTCGGCGACCTTCATCTTCAGGCCGCTGCCCATCAGGATCGGCGCCACCACGAGGTCGACGCCGTCGTAGAAATCCTCCAGCTCGGGCACGTAGCCGGCGAATTTCACGCCGGCTTGTGCGGTCGGGCCGAGGCTGCTGCCGATCTCGCCCGCGATCACGAGTTCGGGCCGGGCCGGGGTCCAGTCCGCGCTCCAGGCGGCGGCGAAGCGCCGGATCGAGAACAGGTTCGGGTCGTTGCCGTGGCCGAGGAAGCCGATCCGCTCCACCCGGGCCGGGGCCGCGAAGGGCCGGCGCGCGGGAAAGCGCGGCGGCAGCAGGTGGACGCGCCGGTCGGTGATCGTCCGGAAATAGGCCGCCTCCTCGGACTGGATCGCCAGCACGATGTCGGCCCGGGCGAGGCCCGCCGCCTCGCCGGGGCGGTCGGTGTAGAAGAAGTTCGGCTCGGCCCGGAACGGCCGGTACTGGCGCTGCCGGTCGGCGAAGCGGTCGTGGGTGTCGATGAGCGTCAGCAGGCCCGGGGGCGCCGCGTCCAGCGCCCGCGACAGGAACACGTAGTTCATCAGGATGGCGCGGGTCCGCGGATAGGCCTCGCCGTACCAGGCCACGAAGGCGCCGACCTCCTCGGGGCACCAGGCGTCGATGGGAAAGCACCGCGCCCGGGTGGTGAGTGGGATGGTCCCGCGTGGCTCGATCCGGAAGGTGTGCCGGAACAGGCCCGCCGCCGCGGCCTCGTCGGTGGGCGGGTGCTGCCCGAAGCGGCGGTAGATCTGGTCCTCGTGGGCATAATAGGCGAGGTCGACGGCATAGCCGCCGCGCTGCAGGGCGGCGCAGGTGGTGAGCAGCCGGCGCCGGTTGCCGGCGCTGGTCGGGAAGGCCGGCATCGGCGCCACCACGAGGATCGCGGGGCCGCTCACCGGACGCCCTCGCGGCGCAGGGCGGCCGGCGTGACGCGGCCCGTGCCGAGGAGGAGCGCGGTCTCCACGCTGGCGCCGCGGGGATTGCCCCAGGCCAGCGCCAGGGTGAGGCCGATCTCGGGGGCCGGGCCGAAGCGGAGCTCGGCCGCCGCCACGCGGGCGCAGCTCCAGGTGCTCCCGGCCCGCAGCAGCAGGTAGTTCGGCACCGTGGAGCCGGAGAGCGTGGCGCGGCCCGCATCGTCGCCCGCGAGGCCGAGGCGCGGCGCCGTCTCCGGCAGCGCCGCGTCGGCGACGGCGGGCGCCAGCAGCGGGAACAGCGTCGCGAGGACGTCGAGCGTGTCCGGCGTCACGGCCGCCAGCACCGCCTCGCCGAGGGCGGCGCGGTCGGGCCGCGCCAGCTCCGCGACGGGCCGGGGCCTCGGGCCGACGAGCGTCTGATCGCGAAAATGCGTCTCCAGGGTCAGGGCACCGCCCTCCGTCAGCGCCCCCCGCGCATCGTGCAGGACGAGGAGCCCGGCGGGATCGGGCTCGGGGCCGCCGAAGCCGGTGAAGGCCCAGGTCAGGAGGCTCAGGCCGGGCGGCTCGGTGACCGCCAGGGGGATCGGCAGGTCGGTGGCCACCGGGTAGCGGCAGACCAGCACGCCGTGCCCGGCCGCGAACAGGCGGGCCTCGGTCGGCGTGGGATTGGCGGGGGTGGCGGTCATGCGGCCTTGGTACTCGGGCGGAGCGTGCGTCCGCGGATCTCGAACGGTCGAAAGTCGCCCGATCCTCCCCGCTCGGCGGAGGCTCGCGCCCCGTCTCGCGCCGGTCGGCGATGGGGCGTCGTCACGCGCGTCCCCGGGGGGATCGGCCCCAAGCTCCAGGGTGCGACGCCGCGCGCCACGGGAGACGACGGGGCCGCTCAGCCGGCCTGCTGGCCCCCGAAGGCCGCCAGGATGCGCGCCCAGGAGCGGGTGCCCTTGTGGAAGCTGTTCAGGTCGTACTTCTCGTTGGGCGAGTGGATGCGGTCGTCGTCGAGGCCGAAGCCGATCAGGAGCGTGTTGCGATCCAGCAGGCGCTTGAAGTCGCCCACGATCGGGATCGAGCCGCCGGCGCCGATGGTCACGGCGGGCACGCCCCACTCCTCGGCGAGGGCCGCGCGGGCGGTCTCGAGCTCGGGCATGTCGAAGGGCAGGCTGATGGCGCGGCTGCCCTTGTAGCAGATCACCTCCACCGAGCAGTCGGCCGGGATTCTTTCGCGCACGAAGGCCTCGAAGGTGCGGGCGAGCCGCTCCGGGTCCTGGTCGTCGACGAGGCGGAACGAGACCTTGGCGCTGGCCTGGCCGGCGATCACCGTCTTGGTGCCCTCGCCGGTATAGCCGCCGATGATGCCGTTGACGTCGCAGGCGGGGCGCGACTGGATCAGCTCGATGAGCATGCGGCCGCGCTCGCCGGCCGGCTCCGACAGGCCGATGGGTCCCAGGAACGTCTCCGCCGTGAAGTCGAGGCCGCGCCACTGCTCCAGCACCTCCGGCGGCGTCTCGCGCACGCCCTCGTAGAAGCCCGGCAGCGCGACCTTTCCGTCGGCGTCGTGCAGGTCGGCGATGATCTTGGACAGGACGTGGATCGGGTTCCGCGCCGCCCCGCCGAAGAAGCCCGAATGAAGGTCGCGGTCGGCGCAGGTCACCTTCACCTCGAAATAGGCGAGGCCGCGCAGGGAGGTGGTGATGGCCGGCGTGGTCGGATTCCACATGCTGGTGTCGCACACGAGCACGATGTCGGCGGCGAGCTTGTCCCGGTTGGCCGCGACCCATTCGGGCAGGCCCTGCGAGCCGTTCTCCTCGGCGCCCTCGATCAGGATGGTGACGCCGCAGGGCAACTCGCCCGCCATCGCCAGATGCGCCCGGCAGGCCTCCACGAAGGTCATCACCTGGCCCTTGTCGTCCGAGGCGCCCCGCCCGACGATCTGCTTCTCGCCCTTGGCGTTCAGGGAGAGGCGCGGCTCGAAGGGAGGCGTCTCCCAGAGGGCCAGGGGGTCCACCGGCTGCACGTCGTAGTGCCCGTAGAACAGAACGTGCGGGGTGCCGGGCTTCGGCGCGTGGGCCAGCACCACCGGGTGCAGGGAGGTCTCGTGGATCCCGGTCTCGAAGCCCAGGGCCGTCAGAGTGCCGGCGAGCCAGGTGGCGGCATCGCGGCACTGGGGCGCGAAGGCCGGATCGGTGGAGATCGAGGGGATGCGCAGGAAGGCGAAGAGCCGCTCCAGGGCGTTGTCGAGGTCGCGGTCGATGTCGTTGAGAACGGGAGCGAGCGCGGTCATCGGGCGTCCTTGATCGAAGGCGGGCGGCACCGGGTTAGCCCATGGGGGATGGGCCAAGCAACCGCTCCGGGCAACCGCTCCAGGCGACCGCCCAAGGTAACCGCTCCATGGCGCCGCTTCGGGCCATGCGGCCGAGGGACCGGACCTGTCGAGCGGATCGGCGAGCCGGACGCCTCCAGTAACCGGTGCGCGTCGACGCCGCCCCGCAGCGTATCCGCCGGCCCTGCGCGGTATCGGCGCGTGCACGCCCGGCGGGAACACCGGCTTTTTGGAACTGTTATCGAGTGGACCGGCCCGGGGCGGATGATTTTTCCCCGCCACGGCCCCTGCGACCCTGTCTCGAAATCCAGCGGTGCCGTGCCCGTCCCGGCCCGCAAGTCACGGATACCGCCATGCTCATCGAAAGCGGTTCGCCCTCTGCGGCGAACACCATCGGCATCACCCTGACGATCAACGGCGAGGCCCGTGCGCTGCAGGTCGCCCCCTGGACCACCCTCCTCGACCTCCTGCGCGAGGATCTCGACCTCACCGGCACCAAGAAGGGCTGCGACCACGGCCAGTGCGGCGCCTGCACGGTGCTGGTGAACGGCACCCGCATCAATTCCTGCCTGACGCTGGCGGTGATGAAGGATGGGGCCAGCATCACCACCGTCGAGGGATTGGCCGGGGCCGAAGGTCTTGCCGGAGCCGAGGGGCTGCACCCGCTCCAGGCCGCCTTCGTCGAGCACGACGCCTTCCAGTGCGGCTACTGCACGCCCGGCCAGCTCTGCTCGGCGGTGGGCATGCTCGCCGAGGGCCACGCCCAGTCGCGGGACGAGATCCGGGAGGCGATGAGCGGCAACATCTGCCGCTGCGGCGCCTACACCAACATCGTCGACGCCATCGAAGACGTGATGCACGCGGGAGCCGCGAAATGAACCGCTTCGACTACGTCCGCCCGACCACCGTGGACGAGGCGGTTCGCGCGATCGCCTCCGGCGCCCAGGCCCGCTTCATCGCGGGCGGCACCAACCTCGTCGACCTGATGAAGTACAACGTCGAGCGCCCGGAGCGCCTCGTCGACATCACCCGCCTGCCCCTCGACCGGATCGAAGCGCGCGACGGCGGCCTCAGCCTCGGCGCCCTGGTGACGAATTCGACCGTGGCCTACGACGCGCAGGTGCAGGCCCGCTATCCGCTCCTGTCGAGCGCGATCCTGGCCGGCGCCTCGGGCCAGCTGCGCAACGCCGCCACCACCGGCGGCAACCTGCTGCAGCGCACGCGCTGCTACTATTTCTACGACGACGCCACCCCCTGCAACAAGCGTGAGCCCGGCACCGGCTGCGCCGCCATCGGCGGGGTCAACCGCATCCACGCCATCTTCGGGACGAGCCCGTCCTGCATCGCCACGCATCCCTCCGACATGTGCGTGGCGCTCGCCGCCCTCGAAGCCAAGGTCCGGGTCGCCGGGCCGGGGGGCGAGCGCACCATCCCCTTCGCCGAGTTCCACCGCCTGCCGGGCGACACGCCGGAGCGGGACACCACCCTGGCGGCCGACGAGATCGTGCTCTCGGTCGACCTGCCCGACGAGGATTTCGGCGCGCACCACACCTACCTGAAGCTGCGCGACCGGCTCTCCTACGCCTTCGCCCTGGTCTCGGTGGCGGCCGTGATCAAGCTCGACGGCGATACCATCCGGAGCGCGCGCTTCGCCCTCGGGGGCGTCGCCCACAAGCCCTGGCGCGATGCCCAGGCCGAGGCCTTCCTGGCCGGCAAGCCGGCCACCCACGAGACCTTCGCCGCCGCCGCCAACATCGTGGTGGCCGAGGCGCGACCCCAATCCGAGAACGGCTTCAAGATCGAACTCGCGCGGCGCGCCATTGCCCGCGGCCTCGCCCAGGCCGCCGCCGGCACGCCCCAGTCGCAGTCCGACAAGCGCATCGCCTGAAGGAACCCCCATGGCCCACAGCATCAGCACCTCAGGCACCGACACCTATGTCGGCACCGCGCAGAGCCGCGTCGACGGCCCGGCCAAGGTCACCGGCCAGGCGAAGTATGCCGGCGAATTCGCCGCCCCCGACCTGACCCACGGCTACGTGGTCTCGAGCGGCATCGCCCGCGGCCGCATCCTCTCCATCGACACGGCCGCCGCCGAGGCGGTGCCCGGCGTCCTCAAGGTCTTCACCCACGCGAACCGGCCGCGCACCGCCTGGCTCGACTACAATTACCAGGACCAAGTCGCGCCCCCCGGCTCGCCCTTCCGGCCGCTCTACGACGACAAGGTCCATTACAGCGGCCAGCCCGTCGCCCTGGTGGTGGCGGAGGATTTCGGCACGGCCCGCTACGCCGCCTCGCTGGTGAAGCTCACCTACGAGGCCGATGCGCCGACCACCGACCTGCGGACCCTGGAGGACGTGGCCTACGTGCCGCCGAAGAAGCGCTCCGGCATCAAGCCGCCGCCGGCGCCCTGGGGCGATGCGGACGGCGCCTACGAGGCCGCCCCGGTCCGGCTCACCAACCATTACCACATGGCCGTGGAGCACCATAACCCGATGGAGCCCCACGCCTCGACCGTGGTCTGGGAGGGCGGCGGCAAGCTCACCGTCTACGACAAGATCCAGGGCGTCTCGAACAGCCTCGGCTACATCACCGGCGTGTTCGGGATGAAGAAGGACGACGTCCACGTCCTCAATCCCTATCTCGGCGGCGGCTTCGGCTCGGGGCTGCGCCCGCAATACCAGCTCTTCCTCGCCGTCATGGCCGCGCGGGAGCTGGAGCGCTCGGTGCGGGTGACCCTGACCCGCGACCAGATGTTCACCTTCGGCTACCGGCCCGACGTGCGCCAGACCATCGCCCTCGGGGCCGAATCCGACGGCGCGCTGACCTCCGTCCGGCACGAGGCGATCTCCGGCACCTCCGGCTTCGAGGATTACCAGGAGGTGGTCGTGAACTGGTCGGGCATCCTCTACGACTGCCCGAACGTCGCCCTCGACTACCGCCTCGCCAAGATCGACACCTACACCCCCTCCGACATGCGCGCGCCGGGGGCGGTGACGGGCGTGTTCGCCCTCGAGATCGCCATGGACGAGCTCGCCCACGAGACCGGCCAGGACCCGATCGACCTGCGCCTGCGGAACTACGCCGAGAAGGACCGGACCCAGGACAAGCCGTTCAGCTCCAAGTCCCTGCGCGCCGCCTATGCGCAGGGCGCCGAGCGCTTCGGCTGGTCGGCCCGCAACCCGGAGCCGCGCTCCATGAAGGAGGGCCGCGAGCTCGTGGGCTGGGGCATGGCCACCGGCATCTGGGAGGCCCTGATGCAGCAGTCGAGCGCCCAGGCGACCCTCACCGCCGACGGCAAGCTCGTGGTCGGCAACCAGACCGGCGACATCGGCACCGGCACCTACACCATCCTGACCCAGATCGCCGCCGACGCGCTCGGCCTGACGATGGCGGACGTGACGACGAAGCTCGGCGATTCGAAGCTCGCCGACGCGCCGATCGCCGGCGGGTCCTGGACCGCGGCCTCCTCCGGCACGGCGGTGATGCGGGCTTGCCGCGACATCGCCGCCCAGGTCTTCACCCTCGCCCGCGGCCTCGACGATTCGCCCCTGGCCAACGTCGATTTCGACCGCGCGGTCTTCAAGGCGGGGCGCATCTCCGTGGCGGGCGACCCGTCCCGCGGCATCGCGATCACGGAGGTGATGGCGAAGGCCGGCATGGACAGGATCGAGGCCACCGGCTCGGCCGGCCCGGATTCCAACCATTCCCAGGAATTCGCCGGCTACACCCACTCGGCGATCTTCGCCGAGGTGAAGGTCGACGAGGATCTCGGGGTGGTGCGCGTCACCCGCGTCGTCTCGGCGATCGCGGCGGGCAAGATCCTCAACACCAAGACGGCGCGCAGCCAGATCCTCGGCGGCGTGGTGATGGGCATCGGCTCGGCGCTGGAGGAGGAATCCATGCTCGACCACACCATCGGCCGGTTCATGAACCACAACCTCGGCGAGTACCACGTGCCGGTGCATGCCGACATCCACGACATCGACGTGATCTTCGTGGACGAGGACGACAAGGCCAACCCGATGGGCGTGAAGGGCCTCGGCGAGATCGGCATCGTCGGCACCGCGGCGGCGGTGGCCAACGCGGTCTTCCACGCCACCGGCAAGCGCATCCGCGAGCTGCCGATCACGATCGACAAGATCATCGGCTGACCCCGGACCGCCCGACCCGACGAACGGGCGCCGCGTCCCCTCGGGGGCGCGGCGCTTTCTTATCGCGTCGCGCGGCCGAACAGGCGCTCGGCGAAGGTCGGGCCCGCATCGCCGCGGCCGGCGACCACGACGAGGCGGCGGACCTCGCCGCGGAGATAGGCCTGGAGGAAGCGGTTGTAGTCCTTGAACGAGACGCAGCCGTTCGAGGCGCCGCTGGGGCCGAGCATGTAGGTGTGGGCCAGGATGCCGTCGCGGCCGTGGATCGCCGCGCTGCCGCCCACCGGGTTGAGCCGGATCGCCCGCACGCCGTGGAACAGGGCCTCGCGCTCGGTGAGGTCGTAGGTGCCGGGCGGGGTCGAGCCGCGCATCCGGCGGTGGACGTGGCGCGGATTGTCCATGCTCTCGCCGAGGCCGGAATGGGCCTCGAGGCGCTCCCCGCTCGGCAGGGTCACGGTGCGGGCGGTGATGTCGTAGACGGCCGTGCCGGCGCCGACCGCGGGGCTGCTCTCGATCACCCGGCGCGGACCCGGATCGACGCTCGGGTCCACCGCCGCGTAGGCGAGGGTGGTCCGCGGCTGGGGCTCGGGGTCGGGACGCGTGCCGAACACCGTGTCGAAGAACGAGCGCTCGGCCGCGGCATCGGCGCTGGCGCGGGCGACCTGGGTCCGGCGGGCGGCGAGCGAGCGCAGGGCCGGGGCGGAGCGCAGGGCCAGGCGCGCCGGCTCGGCCTGCGCCACGAGGCCGGCCGGGCGTGGCACCGGCAGCGGGATGGTCTGGGGCAGCGCCTGCGCGATCCGGACCGGGGCCGCCGCCGGAGCGGGCGCCGGGCGCGGCGCCGCCATCGCCAGGATTGTCCTGTCCGCACGGGCGGGCGGCACCAGGGCGGCGCTGAGCGGGGCGGCCCGGGTCAGGCCGCGCACCGCGGTGCCGAGGGCCGGGGTCGGGTCGAGCATCCAGGCATAGGCGCCGGGCGCGGAGACGGTGGCCAGCGCCGGCCGGCCCGGTCCGGCCGGGACGGGACCGTCCGGCGCGGTCAGGTGCGGGAAGGCGGCGCAGAGGAGGGCCGCCGCCGAAATCCGCAGGAGCCCCTGCCCGTGGGTCCGACGACGACGGCGGAGGCGGCGGCCGGGCGGGTACACAGCGTCGTTCATGCGGGCGAACTCGGATACGCGGTTCCCGAACCGGCACCCCCTCCCGCCGCGCAGACCTCAAGAAAAGGTTAAGCGACGACGCGAAGCGCAGCAGGTGCCTGTTAGGAAAACATCAACCTTAACTGACGCTATTCAGCCGCAACTTGGTTAATCCGAGATAAACTGCGGCGCATCTTGTGGAGAATTCCTGTTTTCCGCTTCGTAACGCTGGGGGCGGCGCCCCGCCCACGCGATGACGCCGGGGGCGGCGGCCGAGGGCCGGCGCGCGGATCGGTGCGACCGCCGGGCCGTGCCCTGTGAACCTCGGGGGTAAGCCGCGCTCGGCCGGCGAACCGGATGCGTTCGAGGCGTATCCTGTGCGCAGGGCCGGGCCGGCGGCCGGCTTCAGGGAGAACATGCCCGCATGGGGTTTCTCATCGTCTTTCTCGGGGCCGGCCTCGGCGGCATGGCCCGGCACGGCGTCGGCCTCGCCGCCCTGCGCTTCGGCACCGCCTTTCCCTACGGCACGATGGGCATCAACATCCTCGGCTCGATCCTGATGGGGGTGCTGGCGGGCTGGTACGCCATGCGCAGCGGCAGCCAGCCCGTGCGGCTGTTCCTGGCCACCGGCGTGCTCGGGGGCTTCACCACCTTCTCGTCCTATGCCCTCGACGGCATCCTGCTGCTGGAGCGCGGCGAGGTGGCGGCGGCCATCATCTACATCCTCGGCTCGGTGGTCCTCGGGCTCGCCGGCCTGCTCCTCGGCCTGATGGTCATGCGGATGATCCTGTGAGGCCGGGCGGACCCTCGCCATGCTGAGCGCGCTGCTGCAATCCTGGCGCTTCTGGGCCCTGCTCTCGGCCGTCTTCGCCGCCCTCACCGCCATCCTGGCGAAGGTCGGCGTCACCGGCGTGCAGCCCGACGTCGCGACCTTCGTGCGCACCGTGGTGATCCTCGCCCTCACGGGCGCGATCCTGGTCGGCACCGGGCAGGCGCCCGGCCTCGCGGCGATCCCGGGCCGCAGCGTCGGCTTCCTCGTGGCCTCGGGCCTCGCCACCGGCGCTTCCTGGCTTTGCTACTTCCGCGCCCTCGCCCTCGGGGATGCGGCGCGGGTGGCGCCCCTCGACAAGCTCAGCGTCGTCCTGGTGGCGATCCTCGGGGTGATTCTGCTCGGCGAGAGCCTGACCCTGCCGAACTGGATCGGCGTCGCCCTGATCGCGGCCGGCGCCGTCCTGGTGGCCTATCGCGGCTGAAACCCGCTCCTGCCCGGCCCGTCGCACGATCAAGCATCGGCCGGCGCGCGGTTTTTCCCTTGCGGATGGAATTCTTCCAAATCGAGGACAATAGAAGTTTCGGGTTGCGGAAGATTCAATCGATTCCAATGTTTGGCGAATTGCTTGCCAAGCGGTGTTTAAGCTTTCAAACCCTCTCCACGGAGCGTCGATCGCAAGAGGAGAGCGGATGATGGAACGCACGCTGGATTGGCTGCGCGGCTACGCGCGGATCGCCTGGTGGGACGGCTCGGCCCTCGACCTGCGCCTGCACCGCTTCTCCGACCTCATCGATGTCCTGGCGGGGGCGCCCGAGACGGATCCCGCCCTGGTGCCGGCCCATTGGCGCGAACGCCTGTCCGACCGCTCCTCGGAGTTCCGGGCATGAGCGGTCCGGACGAACGGATGGACGCCGCGTCCCGCGCCGCGCCGGCCTGTGCCGAGCCGGCCTCGCCCGAGGCCCATCTCGACGAGGCCCTGCGCCGCGCCTTCTGGCAGAGCCTGAACCGGGCGCCCCTGCCGGCCATGTCGGCGCTGGAGGTGGCGGCCCGGGTCGTCGGCGCCCTCTACCGGCAGGTGGCCCAGGCCCACGAGGGCCCGCAGGGCTGCCGCTGCGGCTGGGAGCCGGACCCCGATTGCGACCTGATCGTGCTGGAGGCCAACCTGGCGGCGGCCCTGATGCAGCCGCCGGAATCCGATCTCGCCCGCATGACGCCCCTCGGGCGGGCCTGAGCCCGCATGACGCCCCTCGGGCGGGCCTGAGCCCGCGCGGTTACGATTCCCTCATACTCCCGGGCCGAACATGCTGCCGGGCCGAACATGCGCCCAGCCGAACAGGGACGGCGCGACGCCGTCGGCGGCCTCGCGTCAGCGCGCCGGGAGTGTGAGATGGACGGGTTCTATCGCGGCATCGAGACGAGCCTCCTCGCCCTCAGCCTCGTCCTCGGGCTCGGCGCCCTGGTCCTGTCCGACCGGGCCCTGCCGCGCCCGGCCGCGACCCAGCTCGCGGTCACGCTGCCGATGATCTCGGTCTCGGCGATGCCTTGAAAGTTCATCCGGGCGGCCCAAGGATTCGTGATCGGCCGACCTCCTCGACTGCAACCCTTCCGGCCTCTCGCGACTTAACAGTCCAAGACGCAGCGCATCCCGCTGCAACATCCTGACATGTTGAGGGCACGTCCGCCGAGGGATGTGCGAGCGAGACTTTCCGATGGTAGCGAATCGACTGCGCATGTCCGTCCTGGCGGGCACCGTCTTCTTGGCCGGCGCCGTTTCGGTCGCGGCCTTCGTTCCCGCTGCGGTGGCCGCCCCGGTCGCCAACCAGGGGCCGGACAAGGCCTCCGTCGCGGTGCCCGCCGTCACCCCCGTGGCGGCCGTCACCGAATCGGACGACGACGCCGCCAATTGCAGCCGCTCGCGCAAGCGGCTCTGGGTCGAGGGCGAGGGCTGGATCGTCCGTCGGGTCACCACCTGCCGCTGAACCCGCCGCTGACGCCGAAGCCGAAGTTCGAGACGACGAAATTCGAAATGGCTCGGGCAGGTCGTCCGATCCCCTGGCATCCGGCCCCCGCTCCGCTTCCCGGAGGCGGGTCTTGACCCGCCCCGGCGCCTCGGTGGCGCGAGCAACGGCCGGTGCGTCGGCCCCTGTCGCGGACGACCTACTTCCGGCGCGGACGGAGTGGGCCGTAGAAGCCGCTCCATTCCATGCCCAGGGCCTGCGCGCGTTCGGCCAGCAGGCCGGGCACCGACAGCAGGCTCATCACCGGCGAAGCCAGGATGTCCGGGTCGTTCAGGAGGCGCCCGACCTGTCGTCCCCGCCACCAGAACAGCCCGTACAGCAGGGCGAGCATCAGGAGCAGGCCCCAGGTCACGAGGCCCTGCCCGAACACATAGACGCCGTAGGGAGGCGCGAGGGCCGTACCGAGCCGGGACAGGCCGATGCAGACGATCGGCAGCAGGATCAGGAAGCCCAGCAGCTCCAGCGGCAGCCGGCGAAACACCCGCAGGGCGGCGTTCAAATCCTCGACCGACACATAGTCGAGCGACAACCTCTCATCGTTCACAACCGGATTCATACGGCCTCCTGGCTTCGGTCCTGCCTTCGACCATGCCGCGCGCCCATTCCCGGAGGCAATGCTCTTCGGGGTTTTCGGCCTCCCGGCCCGGATCCGCAGGGAGTGGCGGATCCGGGCTTCGCCCGACGGCCGCGCGGGCTCAGACGAGACGGGCCGCGGTTCGATCAACCGGTCCCTGCCTCGGCCCCATCCGCCGGCCCCCTCGCTCGGCCCTTGCCCGACCCGTGCCCGACCCTTCTTCGACTCTTGCCCGGCTCGGCGAGCCCCTAAGCAGTCTTCGAGGCTGGAAGCCGGCCGGATTTCTGGAACGACGGGTGTCTCCGCCGGTTCTCTCCCGAATCGGCCAGCGCGGGAGTCCGGCGTCGCATGACCACTCGATCCAAGGTGTCGCCCTCCGGGCTCGTCCCGCTCCGCCTGGCCGGCCTCGCCGGTTCCCTGATCCTGTGCGGCCTCGCCGGCACGGCGCAGGGCCAGGATCTGACCTACGGTCGATCGGTGTCCTACGAATCCGGTTACGAGGGCGGCTACGGCGGCCCGCTGGTCCACGGCGACTATGTCGGTGCGCCGCTCACCCGCTTTCCCCGGCCGAGCGAGCTCGTGCCGAGCGCCTGGGGCTACGGCACCTACGGGATCCCCACGGTGGCGGGCATCCGCAGTGCCTCGGTCGGCACGCCGACGGTCTACGTCATCGACGCGCCGCCCTCCGCCCTCCGTGCGGCCGCAGCGGGCCGGTCCCGGGTCCTGACGCGCGGCCGGCAGGGGCGCTGGTCGGGCGCGCCCGAGCGCCCGCGGACCCGGGGCGAGGCCTTCCAGGCGGCACCCCCGTCCGCCGAGATGAGCGGCGGCGCCCGCGTCGTTCCGGTGCGCGTCTCCCACCGCTGAGCCCCCGCGCCGCGGCCGGTCCATCCGGGAGGGCTTTCGCAAGCGGTTAATCTGTTCGTGCCATCCTCACGTCAAGAACCGTGAAGGTGGTCAGGCCGCGCCATGCATATCGTCCTCGTCGATACCAGCCGGGTCGTCCTCAAGATGATCGCGGCGCTGCTCGAACCCAACGGTCATACCGTCTCGGCCTTCACCGACTCGGCGGAAGCGCTCGACTTCGTGGAGAACACCGGCTCGGTGCGGGTGCTGATCACCAGCCTCGAGGTGCGGCCCCTGGGCGGCCTCGAGCTGTGCTGGTCCGCCCGCCTCCTGGCGGAGGCCAACCGCCCCCTCTACGTGATCACCATGTCGTCGGCCAAGAACGCCCGGAACCTGGCCGAAGCCCTCGACAGCGGCGCCGACGACTTCATCGAGAAGCCGCCGGGACCGGAGGAGCTGCATGCCCGCCTGCGGGCCGCGGAGCGCCTCACCACGATGCAGAGCGAGCTGATCCGCCTCGCCGACACGGATTCCCTGACGGGCCTGCTCAACCGGCGTGCCTTCCTGCAGAAGTCGCGCGATGCCGCCGAGCGCGTGGGCGACCACGGCAAGATGTCGGCCATCCTCCTCGACATCGATCACTTCAAGCGCATCAACGACGAGTACGGGCACGACGTCGGCGACGCGGCCATCCAGGCCGTGTGCCGCGAGCTGGCCGTCGATGGCATCGTCGGACGCCTCGGCGGCGAGGAGTTCGGCATCATCCTGCCCCACCGCACCGGCACGGATGCCGAGGGCATGGCGACCCGCCTGCGCCGCTCGATGGAGGCCCTGCGCATCCGCGGGGGCCGGGTGCCGATCCGCCTCACCTGCAGCTTCGGCGTCAGCGAATGGTCCGAGGGCGACACCATCGAGGGGCTGCTCAAGCGGGCCGACATCGCCCTCTACGAGGCCAAGACCACGGGCCGCAACCGCGTCGTGAGCGCCGCCTCCGACCTCGTTCTCGCCCGGGCCGGCTGAGCCCGCGCCTGTCCCGAATCGAGGATGGGCGCAGCTTGGCCGTTGTACCGTAGCGGTACGCCGGGCCGGACGTTGCGCCCGCGCGTCCGTCGCGTTTACCAAAGTCTTGCCGAATTAACTGTGAGTCCTCTTCAGTCTTCGGCCAATCCGACCTGAATCGTCGCCGAGTCTTGGCGAGTAAAGCGCTGGAACGAAACTTGATCTGACTCTCCCAAGGATCGCTGCGGTGTGTCGCGGTGAGACAATGGGGAGTACAGCGGCATGAATGACGCCGTGGGAGTTTTGATCGTCGGCGAGCCCCTCGGGATCGAGCCGGCCTTTCGCGCCGTCATCGAGCACGAGCCGCGCCTGCACACCTTGAGCGAGACCGAACTCTCGCAGGGACCGGCGCGCAAGGTCGCCCTGGTCTTCGTCGGATCGGAGCCGGAGCCGGGTCTCGTCGGGCGGATCGCGGCCCTCAAGGCGCGCGCGCCGGACCTGCACGTCCTCGTCGGTTTCGATGTCCTGCGGGCCGACCTCCTGACCCGGCTGATCGAGGTCGGGGTCGAGGCCTTCATCGCCCGCTCGGCGCCGCCGCGCGACATCTGCGGCGCGCTCCTGAGCCTCGCCGCCGGCGCCGCCGAACCGGTCCAGGGCGAGGACGCCCCGGTCCCCGCCGCGCCCGTCGACGGCCTGACGCCGCGCGAGGCCGAGATCCTGCGCTTCCTCAGCGCCGGCTTCAGCAACAAGGAGGTGGCGCGCCGCCTGAACCTCAGCGTGCGCACCGTGGAGACCCACCGCCTGAACCTGCGCCGCAAGACCCAGACCGGGCGCCTGAAGGACCTCGTCGCCCTGGCCCGCCACCTCGGTCTCGCCCCGGTGGTCGATGCCGGTCCGGTCCGCGGCAGCGGCGGCGACCGCCCCCGGAGCCAGCTCACGAGCGCGTGCGCGGCCCGGCTCTGAGCCGGGCCGCGATGCCCCTCAGGCGGGGGTGAGGCTCTCGTCGACCGCGGACAGAGGGCGCTTGGGCTTCTGCGCCACGTCGCCGCCGCGGATGGCTTCCTCCAGCGGCTCCGGCCCTTTGCGCAGGAGCTTGGCGAGGTAGTAGCTGCCGAACCCGAAGATGAAGGTGTAGGCGATCAGGAAGGCGATGAGCGAGGTGGTCACCGCGTTGACCGTCAGGGGCGAGTGCGCGTCCGCCGTGCGCAGCTGCCCGTAGACGATGTAGGGCTGGCGCCCGATCTCGGCGGTGAACCAGCCGAACAGCACCGCGCCGAAGCCGGACGGCGTCATCAGCATCGCCGCGTTGAGGAACCAGCGGTTCGTGTAGAGCGTGCCGCGCCAGCGCAGGTAGAGGCTCCACAGGCTCAGGCCCAGCATGGCCATGCCGATCGCGACCATGATGCGGAAGGAATAGAACACCGGCCAGACCGGGGGACGCTGGTCGCGGGGCACGTCCTTCAGGCCCGGCACCACGCCCGAGAAGTCGTGGGTGAGGATGAAGCTGCCGAGCCGCGGGATGCCGATCTCGAAGTCGTTCTTCTCGGCCTCCATGTTGGGGATCGCGAAGAGCAGCAGGGGCATGTTGTCCTGCCGGTCCCAGTTCGCCTCGATCGCGGCGAGCTTGGTCGGCTGCAGCTTGAGCACGGCGAGGCCGTGGGTGTCGCCGACGAAGATCTGGATCGGCGCGAAGATCACCGCGAACCAGAGCGCCATGGAGAGCGAGAGCCGGGCGCCCGCCACCTTCTCGGCCGGCTCCTTGCGCCCCCGCAGGATCATCCAGGCCGACATGCCCGCCACCGCGAAGGCGGTGGTGAGGAAGCAGCCCAGCACCATGTGGGCGTAGCGGATCGGGAAGGACGGGTTGAAGATCACCTTCCACCAGTCGGTGGCGATGGCCCGGCCGTTCTCGACGGTGAAGCCGTCCGGCGTCTGCATCCAGGAATTGGCCGACAGGATCCAGAAGGCCGAGATCAGGGTGCCGATCGCCACCATGCAGGTCGAGACGAAGTGCAGCCGGTCGCCGACCCGGTCCCAGCCGAACAGCATGATCCCGAGGAAGCCGGCCTCCAGGAAGAAGGCGGTGATGACCTCGTACTGGATCAGCGGCCCGAGCACGTTGCCGGTGAAGTCGGAGTAGCGCGACCAGTTGGTGCCGAGCTGATAGCTCATCACGATGCCGGAGACGACGCCGAGGCCGAACGAGACCGCGAATACCTTCACCCAGAACCGGTAGAGGTTCCGGTACATCGGGTCGCCGGTCCAGAGCCACTGCGCTTCCAGCCGGGCGAGGAAGCTCGCCAGCCCGATGGTGAAGGCCGGGAAGATGATGTGGAAGGCCATGGTGAAGCCGAACTGGATGCGTGAGAGCAGCAGCGCATCGACTTCCATGGCGAACCTCGTCCGAAGCGGGACCAGAGAATCAGCGGCCCGCGGGACACCTATAGCGTGAAGGCGCCGGAGCCGCACCCGTTTCGCGAACCGCGCCGGCGTCGCATGATCCCCCGGCGGATCAGCGCCGCGGCAGCAGCCGGCGCGGGGCGCGGGCCAGGGTCGCCACCCCGACGAGACCCAGGGCCACCACGCCCGTGAGGCCGGCGACGAGCAGGTCGCGGTCGCGGCTCGTCCAGTAGGCGCTGCGCGTGGCCTTGGTCCGCTCCGAGAAGCGCCCGTCGATGCCGACATGGCCCGGGACCGGCGCGAACAGGTTGCCGGCCTTGTCGGGGGCGGGTTCGTCGGTGAGCTGGGCCGACCACATCGTGGCGGCCTTGGAATCGGCGTAGCCCGGCATCAGGGCCTGGGCGGCGGCCATCATCACCGTGCTGTGCCCGACCCAGACCTCGCGGCTCGGCCTCTCGGCCGTGGCGACGATGGCCTCGGCGCAGAGGCGCGGATCGTAGACCGGGTCGGGGGCGTACTGGCCGTGGCCGGTCCGGTTGCGGGCCCAATCGAACTGCGGGGTGTTGACGGCGGGCAGGTAGACCACGCTGAGGGAGACGTCCACGCGATCGTGGATCAGCTCGGAGCGCAGGGCGTCGGTGAAGCCCGAGACCGCGAACTTGGCCGCGCAGTAGGGCGCCTGGAGCGGGGCCGCACGGATGCCGAGCCCCGACGAGACCTGGACGATGGCGCCGCGGTTGCGCGGCTTCATGTGGCGCAGGGCCGCCAGCGTGCCGTAGACCTGGCTGAGATAGGTCGTCTCGGTGACGCGCCGGTACTCCTCGGGCGTGATCCGGTCGGCCGGGTTCACGATGGTCGCCATGGCGTTGTTGACCCAGGCCCGGATCGGACCGAACGCGCGCTCGATCCGGGCGGCGGCGGCGTCGATCGCCTCCGCATCCGTGACGTCGGCCGAGATCGCCAGGACGGGACGGCCATAGGCCGTCAGGTCGGCCTCCGCGTCGCGCAGGCGGTCGACGTCGCGGGCGATGATCGCCACGGCCCAGCCCCGCCGGGCGAAGAGATGGGCGGTGGCGAGCCCGATTCCGGCGGTTCCCCCGGTGACGACCGCGACCTTCATGATGTTCCCGTTCCCGTTCCACGACACCTCGCGGCAACGGCCCAGGGGAGCGGCCGTTGCCGCGCGGCCCGCGTGCCCAATCGACACGGGGAGGGCGGTATCCATGCGGAGGCGGACCCAGGCTTCCCCTCCGCCGGCGATCGGATCTCCACGACGGGGACAGAGCCGACCGACTTCGGAAAACGGATCGCGAAGGCCCGTCGGCCGCCCGCGCGAGGCACGACGGTGCCCCCTCTCCCGGAAGGAGAGGGAACCCGTGCCGCCCGCGCGATGTGTGAACACGGCGACCCGCAGAGAGGGGAGGGGGCCGCGCCGAGGCAGGCTTCCTCAGACCCTCGAATCAGGCGGCGCGGCCCTGCGGCGCGCCCGCTGCCGCCGCGCTCGGCTTCCGGGACCGGGCGGACGCCGCCCGCTTCGCGCCCGTCTTCGCGACGGCCTTTGCAACATCCTTGGCAACATCCTTGGCGACCGCCTTGCCCGCTTTCGTGTCCGAAAGGTCGCGACCCCTGCCGTCCTTCACCGCGGCGAGGCGTGCCTGGAGCAGGCCGAGCACGGCGGCCTCCTCGGGCTTGAGCCCGGTCAGGTCCGCGCGCAGCTCGTCCTCCACCGCGTCCTTGATCTGCAGAAGGAGGGCGCCCTCGAGGTAGCAGTCGAGCACCTCGGGGTGGATGTAGCACTTGCGGCAGATGGTCGGCGTGTTGCCGAGCCGGGCGGCGACGCCCTCGATGGCGGCGCGCAGGTTCTTCTTGGCCTTGGCCTCGCTGTCGAAGGCCTCGAATTCCTGCAGCGCCAGGGCCGCCAGCACCGTCCCGGCCCAGGTCCGGAAATCCTTGGCGGTGATGTCCTGGCCGGTGATCTCGCGCAGATAGGCGTTCACGTCGGCCGAGGTCACGTCACGCACGGCCCCGTCGGCGTCGCGGTACTGGAACAGCTCCTGGCCCGGCAGATCCTGGCAGGCCTTGACGATGCGGGCGACGCGCCGGTCCTTGAGGCCGAGATCCCAGGTCTTGCCGCTCTTGCCCTTGAACCGGAAGGTCAGCTGCGAGCCCGCGATCCGGGCGTGCCGGTCGCGCAGCGTCGTCAGGCCGAAGCTCTTGTTGGTGCGGGCGTAATCGTCGTTGCCGACCCGGATCAGCGTGGTCTCCAGGAGGTGGACCACGGTGGCCAGCACCTTTTCACGGGGGAGGTCGCGCCGGCCCATGTCGGCATCGACCCGCGCGCGGATGGCCGGGAGCGCGTCGGCGAAGGCCATCACGTGCTCGAACTTGGTGAGGTCGCGGGCGGCCCGGAAATCCGGGTGGTAGCGGTACTGCTTGCGCCCCTTGGCGTCGCGGCCCGTCGCCTGGATGTGGCCGTTGGCCCGCGGGCAGATCCAGACGTCGGTATAGGCGGGCGGGATCGCCAGGGAGCGGATGCGCGCCAGGGTCTTGGCATCCCGCACCGGCTGGCCCCGGGCGTCGCGATAGGCGAAGCCCGTCCCGCTCTTCCGGCGCGTCAGGCCCGGCATGGTGTCGTCGACGTAGCGCAGGCCCGCCTCCTCGGCGGCGTCGCGCGGATCGGCGACCGTGCCCTCTTCGTCGCGCGCCGTGGCCATGCGGGTCCCGTCCCTGCGGTGTCTGGTTCGTCGTCAACGGGTGCGCGCCATGCCCTGTTCCGGACGGGGCATGCTACATCCCGTCCGATGGATACCCCCGCTTCCGGCGCCGCACCCCGCCGCCTCGTCCTCCTCGCCCCCGACGATGCGGGCTTCGCGGCCCGCTTCCTGCCCCTGGTCGCGGCGGCCCGGTCCGCCGGGCTCGCCGCCACGGTGGTGACGCGGGTGGACGCCCATCGCGGGGCGATCGAGGCGGCGGGCGCCCGGGTGGTGCCCTTCGCGCTGGGGACCTCCCGGCTCAACCCGATGGCGGCGGGCTACGCGGCGGGCCAGCTCGCCGGCATCCTCAAGGCCCTGGAGGCCGACCTCCTGCACGCCCTCGGTCTCCGGGCGATCGTGGTCGGCGGCACGGCGGCTGCGATGTCGGGCATCGCGGCGCGGATCTACCAGCCCGACGACCTCGCGGCCCTGACTGCCCGCACCGATGCCGGCGGGCGCCTGGCGCGCTTCGGCCTGCGCCAGGCCCTGCGCGGCCCGCTCGCCACCCGGACCACCCGCTACCTCTGCGAGACCCCGGCCGATGCTGCCGCCCTGGGCCTCGACCCGGCCGATACGGCCCTCGCGCTGGTGGGCGCCGACGGGCTCGGAGCCGCCGCCGGCACCCTCTACGGCGAGTTCGCCCGCGCATGACGCCCTCGGCCGATCCCCTCGCCTTCATCCGGGCCAACACCCGGCTGCTCCCGGTGCCGCACGCGCCCGAGATCGTCCTGCACGTGGCCGACGAGGCCACCGCGCTGTGGCAGAAGACCGAGGACGAGCTGGAGGCGATCGGCCTGCCGCCGCCCTTCTGGGCCTTCGCCTGGGCCGGCGGGCAGGCGCTCGCCCGCTATGTCCTGGACAATCCCGGCCTCGTGGCGGGACGCCGGGTGCTCGACTTCGCCTCGGGCTCGGGCCTCGTCGCCATCGCGGCGGCCCGGGCCGGCGCGGTCCACGTCACCGCCAGCGACCTCGACCCCTTCGCGATCCCGGCCATCGGCCTCAACGCCGAGGCCAACGGCGTCGCGGAGCGGATCGAGGCGGTGGCGCGGGACCTCATCGGCTCCGATCCGGGCTCGGCCGTGGTGCTCGCCGCCGACATCTTCTACGAGCGGGACCTCGCGGCCCGCGTCACCGGCTGGCTCTCCGGCCTGGACGCGCGCGGCGCCACCGTGCTGGTGGGCGATCCCGGCCGCTCCTACCTGCCCCGCGACCGGCTCACCGAACTCGCCACCTACACGGTGCCGGTGAGCCGCTCCCTGGAGGATGCCGAGATCAAGCGCAGCAGCGTCTGGCGCTTCAGCGCCTGAGCCGCCCCGGGAGGGGCCGGCTCAGAACCGGCCGCGGCGCTGCGCGTCGAGGCTCCAGGGGCCGGCGCCGGCGGCGGCGAGGTAGAGGAAGACGAAGCAGAACAGGATCGCGGCATCGCCGCCGTTGAGCGCCGGGAACGGGCTCTTGGGATGGTGGGCGATGAAGTACGCGAAGGCCATCTGCCCGGAGAGCAGGAACGCCACCGGCCGGGTGAACAGGCCGAGGATGATGAGCGCCCCGCCCAGGGTCTCCAGGACGGCGGCGAACCACAGCAGCGACAGCATCGCGGGGCCGGCCCCGCCGCCCATCCGCACGGGGAAGCCGAACAGCTTCTGGGTGCCGTGCTCGAGGAAGAGCAGGCCGGCCACGATGCGCAGGACGCTGAGGAGGCGCGGGGCCCAGGTCGTCGAGAGGCTGGCGAGGGACATGGGCGAGGGATCTCCGGCGGGGGGCGCGCCGTGCGGACGGCGCCCGCGCGAAGCCGTCGAGCCATAGCGCGCGGCACGGGACGGGGCGAGCCTCGGCGGGCAATCCCGCGGGGATATCCGGCCCCGCGCCCCGCCTACATCCCGTCGTCGAAGTCCGGCGGGCCGAGGCGGCGCCAGGCGGCGGCGATGCGCTCGGGCTTGACGTCGAGGGCCTCGGCGCAGGCGAGGAGCGTCGTCTCGTCGCCCATGATATGGTCGAGGATGCCCGCCAGGAATCCGGGGTCCTGCGCGCTGGCCCGCAGGGTCTCGGGCGTCGCCCCGGTGGCGTTGAGGAAGGCGAACAGGCGCTCGTCGTCGGTCGCCATCCAGGCGAGGGCCGCCAGGGCCAGGCCCTCGGCGGAATCGTCTGCGCTATTGGGTTTGCGTTTCGTCAACATGTATCCGCTAAATCTCCTGGGGCGGGGCATGCGTCGAACGACAATGGGCCGTCCACGCACCGGGAACAACGGGCCATGAAGAAGACCGTGCTCATCGTCGAGGACAACGAACTCAATATGAAGCTCTTCAACGACCTGTTGGAGGGACATGGCTACGCCACGCTGAAGACGGCCAACGGCATCGAGGCGATCGAGCTCGCGCGGGCGCACCGCCCCGACCTCATCCTGATGGACATCCAGCTGCCCGAGGTCTCCGGCCTCGAAGTCACGAAGTGGCTCAAGGAGGACGACGACCTCAAGTCCATTCCGGTGATCGCCATCACGGCCTTCGCCATGAAGGGCGACGAGGAGCGCATCCGCGAGGGCGGCTGCGAGGCCTACCTGTCGAAGCCGATCTCGGTGGCGAAGTTCCTCGCCACCGTCCGCCAATACCTCGGCGACGCCAGGACCGCCTGAAGCCGCCGCCTCGCTGAGACCGTCCCCGACGGCCCAGTGGAACGACCTTGCGCGAGGAACGATGTCGGCCCGAATCCTGATCGTCGATGATCTCTTCCCGAACGTGAAGCTCCTGGAGACGAAGCTCTCGCTGGAATACTTCGACGTCGTGGCGGCGATGAACGGCCCCGATGCGCTGACCATCTGCGAGAAGGGCCTCTGCGACCTCGTCCTCCTCGACGTGATGATGCCCGGCATGGACGGCTTCGAGGTCTGCCGCCGGCTCAAGAGCAACCCCAACACGGCCCACCTGCCCGTGGTGATGGTCACCGCCCTCGACCAGCCCTCCGACCGCCTGCGCGGCCTCGATGCGGGCGCCGACGACTTCCTGACGAAGCCCATCGACGACACGGCCCTGTTCGCCCGCGTGCGCAGCCTCGTGCGCCTCAAGGCGGTGACGGACGAGCTGCGCTCCCGCGCCATGGCCTCGCGGGATTTCGGAATCGGCGACCCTCTCGCCCTCGCCGCCGCCGAGACCGGCCTCGACGCCTCGATTCTCCTGGTGGAGGACCGCCCCGGCTCGGCCGACCGCCTCGGGGCGGCCCTGGGCCAGCACCACACGCTCACGGTGGAGGCCGACCCGCACAAGGCCCTGGTGCTGGCGGCGGAGGGCA
This sequence comes from Methylobacterium sp. AC433, assembly GCF_979253015.1. Lineage (NCBI taxonomy): Bacteria > Pseudomonadati > Pseudomonadota > Alphaproteobacteria > Hyphomicrobiales > Methylobacteriaceae > Methylobacterium > Methylobacterium sp. AC433. Next base: position 102,047 of record NZ_CEEDBN010000001.1, read on the forward strand.
CGTTCGACCTCGCCCTGGTCAGCCTCGACATCCAGGGCTTCGACGGCCTGCGCCTGTGCAGCCAGCTGCGCTCCCTCGACCGCACCCGCCTGATGCCCGTGATGATGATCGCCGAGGAGCACGACCGCGCCCGGGTGATCCGGGGCCTCGAATTCGGCGTGCACGACTACCTGATGCGGCCCGTCGACCGGAACGAGCTCGTGGCCCGGGTGCGCACCCAGGTCCGCCGCCGCCGCTTCTCGGATGCCCTGCGCGGCGCCGTCCAGGCCTCGATGGAGCTCGCCGTCACCGACGGCCTCACGGGCCTGCACAACCGGCGCTACCTCGACAGCCATCTCGGCGCGCTGTTCGGCGAGGCGGCCCTGCGCAACCGCCCGGTGGCGGCCCTGATGCTCGACATCGACCGCTTCAAGACGATCAACGACACCTACGGCCACGAGGCCGGCGACGAGGTGCTGAAGGCCTTCGCCGAGCGCATCCGCACCCATACCCGCGGCATCGACATCGTGGCCCGGTACGGCGGCGAGGAGATCGTCATCATCCTGCCGGACGCCGAGGCCGAGGGCGCCTACGCCATCGCCGAGCGCATCCGCGAGCGCATCGAGGCGGTGCCCTTCGCGATCCACCGCGACACCCGCACGGTGCCGGTGACCGTCTCCATCGGCGTGGCCTGGCGCCGGGCCGAGGATGCCGGGCCGGCCGACATGCTCAAGCGCGCCGACCTCGCCCTGTACCGGGCCAAGAGCACCGGCCGGAACCGCGTCGAGGCGGCCGCGGCCTGACGGCCCGGCGTCCCGTCCCGGCCCCTCTACCCGCGTCCTGGCCGGGGGCCGCTACTGCAGCTGGTGGCCCTTCTTGGCCATCTCCGCGCGCACCCGGACCATGATGTATTCCGACACGTCCTGGGTCCAGGTCTGCATGGCCTGGACCATCTCGTCGAGCACCTGCGGCTGGGTCTCGACGTAGCGCTTGCCGGCGGGCGAGCGGAAGAAGGTCGCGATCTCGTTCAGCTCGGCCTCGGACAGGCGCGAGGCGTAGATCCGGGCGGCGATGTCGATCATCGACTGCTTCTGCATCTCCATCTCGGGCTCGAGGGAGGCCAGCACCCCGTCGAGGTCCTTGGTGAGCTCGGGCCGGGTCACGGAGCCCTGGCGGATGCGGTCGCTGAAGGCCGGGATGATCGAGTCGAAGGACCGGGCGATGCCGGAATTCAGCATGACCTCACGGGCGAGGGCGAGGTGGTTCGCCGAGTAGGCCGGCGTCTGCGCGGCGAGGGTGCTCGGTGCCGGTGCGGCGGCGGGGGTCGGCGGCTTGGCGCCGGGCTTGGCCGCCGGCGGCTTCTGCGCCGGGGCTTGGGCCAGGGCGCTCAAGGGCGTGCTGGCGAGGACGAGGGCGGCCAGGGCGGCGAGGCGGGGGGACATGGCGGACGCTCCGGGATGGATTCTAGGAAGGGGACGAGGTGGGGGAAGCGGGACGGCCACCCGCGTTCAGACGGTGCCGAGCCGGCTCACCACCGCCTGCCCGTCCCGCGCCTCGGCCAGGATGGCGCCGGTGGCGAGGCCGAGGAACAGGCCGTGCTCGACGACGCCCGGCACGGCCCAGAGGGCACCCGACAGGGCCTCGGGATCCGGGATGCGCCCGAGATGGGCGTCGAGGATGTGGTGGCCGCCATCGCTGACGAAGGGCGCGCGGTCCCGGGACCGCAGGACGAGTTCGCCGGTGCAGCCGCTCGCCCGCAGGGCGGCGGCGACCGCGCGCCGGGTGGCGCCGAGCCCGAAGGCGTTGACCTCGATCGGCAGGGGAAAGGCGCCCAGGGTCTCGACGCGCTTGGCGGCATCCGCGATCACCACCATCCGCCGGCTGGCGAAGGCGACGATCTTCTCGCGCAGCAACGCGCCGCCGCCGCCCTTCACGAGGCGCATCGCCCCGTCGATCTCGTCGGCCCCGTCGATGGTGAGGTCGAGCTCCGGCATCTCCTCCAGGGTGGCGAGGCGGATGCCGGCGGCCTCCGCCGCGACCCGGGTCGCCTCCGAGGTCGGCACGCCGACGACGTCGAGGCCGCCCCGGACGCGGGCGCCCAGCAATTCGACGAAGACGTTGGCGGTGGAGCCGGTGCCGATCCCGAGCCGCATCCCGGGGGTGACGAGCTCGACGGCGACCTCGGCCGCCGCGCGGCGCAGATCCGGCCCGCTCACGCGAAGGCTCCGGTGTCCGGGAAGGGAAGGGCGTGCGGCATGGGACGGCTCAGGCGTGGGACGAGGCGGCGGGAAACGGACCGAGCGCCGCGCCGCCGCTGGGCGGACGCGACCGGGTGCCCCTAGCACGCCGGGCCGGCCGGTCCAACGCGGCGCGCGCCGGGATCGGGGGAGGGGGCGTCAGGGACGCGTGCCCTGGGGCGGCGTGGCGCTCGGCCCGGCCCGGCCCGGGGCGGCGCCGGTGGCCGGGGCCTCGTCGGCGCCCGGACCCGCCGGGTTCGCCTGCGCGGTGCAGACCACGGCCTCCTTCTGCAGCTGCACGTAGCAGATGCTCATCTCGCCGGTGCGGTAATTGACCCGGAACACCCCCGCCTCGCGGGTGTGGCGGGAAGCCACGAGGCCGTATTCCGAGGGCGCCTGCGCGCTCGCCCCCTCGCCGGCGCCGTAGCAGACGGTGACGCCGACGCTGCCCACCGCGCCCTCGCGCAGGCCGTACTGGCAGGAGGTCACCTCTCCCGTGACCTTGTCGACCCGGTAGACGCGGTTGAGGTCGATCTGGGGCGCCGGCACGAACTCGAAGGAGGCGGGCCAGGCCGGTGCGGCGAGCACCGGGAGCAGGCCGGCCGTCAGGGCGAGGACCCGGGCCGGGCGGGAGGACGGCGGACGCAGGAACGAACGCATGGGAATCGAACGCATCGGGGGCCTTCGTGAATGCTGGGGTGCGCGGGGCGGCGGGTTTCGGACGAAAGACGGTGCTGCGCTAGCGCGGCCTTGCGGCGCAACCGTGGCCCGCCGGATCGCCGCGCGCGCGAACGCGGATCGCCTCCGCGGCGGGATCGCCTCCGCGGCGGGATCGCCTCCGCGGCGGGATCGCCTCCGCGGCGGGGAAGCCGGTGAAAACGCGGTTCGATCCCGCACCCGTGCGGTGCCCGCGCGGTGAACCCGCTGGCGTCATTCCGCCAACATGCTAACGGGGTTGGCCATGTTCGACGCCGTCGCCGCCCTCAACGACATCCTCCAGAACCTCGACCGCGACGCCCGCGAGGCGACGCGCCTGCGGGCGGTGCTGGTGCCCGAGCTCAGGCGGGTGATCGAGCTCGGCCGCGCCGATGCCGAGGAACGCCTCTTGGAGGAGCGCGACGGCATCGCCTGCGCCCGGCGCCTGAGCCGGCTCACCGACGCGGTGATCCGCACCATCCACGACGCCGTGGTCTGGCGGCTCTATCCGAACGACAACCCCTCCACCGGCGAGCAGCTCGCCGTGGTGGCCACGGGCGGCTATGGCCGGGGCACCATGGCGCCGGGCTCGGACATCGATCTCCTGTTCCTGCTGCCCTACAAGCAGACCGCCTGGTCCGAGAGCGTCGTCGAGGCGATGCTCTACGTGCTGTGGGACCTCAAGCTCAAGGTCGGCCACGCCACCCGCTCGGTGGAGGAGTGCCTGCGCGAGGGCCGGGCCGACATGACCATCCGGACCTCGCTCCTCGAGGCCCGCTACCTGTTCGGCACCCGCGCCCTGTTCGAGGAGCTGGTCACCCGGTTCGACACCGAGCTGGTGATGTGGACCGCGCCCGAATTCGTCGAGGCCAAGCTGCGCGAGCGCGACGCCCGGGTCTCGAAGGCGGGCGCGTCGCGCTACCTCGTCGAGCCCAACGTGAAGGACGGCAAGGGGGGCCTGCGCGACCTCAACACCCTGTTCTGGATCGCCAAGTACACCTACCGGGTCCGCGACCAGAGCGAGCTCGTGGCCGCCGGCCTGTTCACGCCCGAGGAGTACCGGGTGTTCGAGCGCTGCGACGAGCTCCTGTGGCGGGTGCGCTGCCACATGCACTTCGTCACCGGCCGGGCCGAGGAGCGCCTGTCCTTCGGCCTGCAGCCGCGGATCGCCGAGCGCTTCGGCTACGAGCCGCGCGGCGGCCTCTCCGGCGTCGAGCGCTTCATGAAGGCGTATTTCCTGATCGCCAAGGAAGTCGGCGACCTCACCGCCATCGTCTGCGCGGCGCTGGAGGCGCGCCACGCCAAGCGCACGCCGGTGCTGGACCGCTGGATCGGCCGGTTCCGGGACCGCTTCCGCGCCACCGCCATCGAGGCGGAGGACTTCGTCGACGACCACGGCCGCATCAACCTGCGCGACGCCGACGCCTTCAGCCGCGACCCCGTGAACCTGATCCGGCTGTTCTGGCTCGCCGACCGCCACAACCTGCCGATCCACCCCGACGCGACGCGGGCGGCCAACCGCTCCCTGCGCCTCATCGGCCATTCCCTGCGGGCGGACGAGGAGGCCAACCGGCTCTTCCTCGACATCCTGACCTCGAAGAACTCGCCCGAGACCATCCTGCGGCTGATGAACGAGGCCGGCGTGCTCGGCCGCTTCATTCCGGATTTCGGCCGCATCGTCGCGATGATGCAGTTCAACATGTACCACCACTTCACGGTGGACGAGCACCTGCTGCGCGCCATCGGCGTGCTCTCGGCGATCGAATCGGGCCGCGCCGAGGAGGAGCATCCGCTCGCGAGCCGGCTCATCGACACGATCAGCCACCGCCGGGCGCTCTACGTCACGGTGCTCCTGCACGACATCGCCAAGGGCCGGCCGGAGGACCATTCCATCGCGGGGGCGGCCATCTCCGAGAAGCTCGGACCCCGCTTCGGCCTCACGGCGGCCGAGACCGAGATGGTGGCCTGGCTGGTGGAGCACCACCTGCTGATGTCGATGACCGCCCAGAGCCGCGACCTCTCGGACCCCAAGACCATCGAGAAGTTCGCCGGCGTCGTGCAGACCCTGGAGCGCCTGAAGCTCCTCACCATCCTGACGGTGGCCGACATCAAGGCCGTGGGTCCCGGCGTCTGGACCGCCTGGAAGGGGACCCTGATCCGCACCCTCTACGACGAGACCGAGGTGGTGCTGTCCGGCGGCCATTCCGAGATCGCCCGCACCGACCGGGTGCGCCTGATCCAGATGGCCCTGCGCGAGCAGCTCAGCGACTGGCAGTCGGAGGCGTTCGACGCCTACGCGGCGCGGCACAACCAGGCCTACTGGCTCAAGGTCGACACCACGCGCCAGTTCAAGCACGCCGGCTTCGTCAAGGCGCTGACGGCGGAGGGACGCACCGTGGCGACCGTCGCCGAGACCGATCCGGTTCGCGGCGTCACCGAGCTGACGATCTACTCGCCCGACCATCCGCGCCTGCTCGCCATCGTCACGGGGGCCTGCGCGGCGTCCGGCGGCAACATCGTGGACGCGCAGATCTTCACGACCACGGACGGCTTCGCCCTCGACTCGATCTTCATCTCGCGCGCCTTCGAGCGCGACGAGGACGAGCTGCGCCGGGCGAGCCGCATCACCACCGCCATCGAGAAGGCCCTGCGCGGCGAGATCCGCATCGCCGACCTCGTGGCCGACAAGCACCCCCCGAGCGAGCGGGCGCGGACCTTCCTGGTGCCGCCCGACATGGCGATCGACAACGCCCTGTCGAGCCGCGAGACCGTGATCGAGATCACCGGCCTCGACCGGCCCGGCCTTCTCTACGAGCTGACCACGGCGCTCAGCCGGCTCAGCCTCAACATCACCTCGGCCCACGTGGCCACCTTCGGCGAGCGGGCGGTGGACGTGTTCTACGTGACCGACCTCACCGGCACCCGGGTCACCCAGCCCGACCGCCAGGTGGCGATCCGGACCGCCGTGATGGAGGTCTTCGCCGGCGACGTGGCGGCCCTGCGCGCCGAGGGGCTCGACGCGCTGATCGACTCGCCGCCCCCGCGCGAGGCCTGAGCCGGCGCGGGGGCCGCGCGGTTCTCCGCGCCCGGGCGCCCCGCGCTTGATTTCACGGCGGCACGGCCTGATATCAGCGCGAACCCCGACACTCCCTGACGAACCCACATGATGGCGAACGACATGCACGACGAGCGGCGCGACCCGGCCCAGACGGTCGAGGAGACCCAAGGAGCCGCGCAAGCTGGGGCCGCGCAGGCCGAAGGTCCGGTCTCCGGCGAGGCGCCGCAGGCCGACGCCCTGGCGCCCCTCCTGGCCGAGCGCGACGAGCTGAAGGACCGCACGCTGCGCACCCTGGCCGAGATGGAGAACCTGCGCCGGCGCACCGAGCGCGAGGTCGCCGATGCCCGGGCCTACGCGGTGACGAACTTCGCCCGCGACCTCCTGAATTCCGCCGACAACATCCGGCGCGCCCTGGAGAGCATCCCCGAAGCGGACCGGGCCAGCGCCGACGGCGCCTTCAAGGCCCTGATCGACGGCATCGAGCTCACCGAGCGCGACCTCGCCAAGACCCTGGAGCGGCACGGCGTCAAGCCGATCGAGCCGAAGGGCCAGCGCTTCGACCCCAACCGCCACCAGGCGATGTTCGAGGTGCCCGATTCCGAGGTCCCCACCGGCACCGTCGTGCAGGTGATGCAGGCCGGCTACATCATCGGCGATCGGGTCCTGCGCCCCGCCCTCGTCGGCGTGGCCAAGGGCGGACCGAAGCCGACCCCCGGCCCGGCCGACGCGGCCTGAGGGCGCGTCTGCGCCCGACCTTCCCGTCGGACGTTCGCGGTCGAACGGCGCCTTGCCGGAAGCCCGCCGCCAGCACTGCGTCATCCCGGGGCCGCGCAGCGGAGCCCGGGATCCGGAAACGCAGGCGGTGCAGGACTCTACACCGTCGGCGGCTCTGGATCGCACGCCTCCGGCGCGCCCCTGCGGCTCCGGGCTCGCCCGCGGCGCCCCGGAATGACGGCGCGGCATCATCCGCAATCGGCCGCGCCCGCGTGAGGGACCGCGGGTGGAGGCGGGTTCACCTGCCTCCCTGCCGTGACGGACGATGCGACCGTCCCCGCCCGCGGGAGGGGACGCGTGCCCCTACCGCAGCTGCACGCTGTCGACGACCTCGCGGAACTTCGCCAGCACGCCCTCGCGATTCTCGGCCTTCACGACGCCGACGGCGCGCAGGTAGCCGTCGGGGGCGAAGCGGATCGTCTGCGAGATGACCACCGGCGTGCCCGAGGCCGAGTCCACCGCGCGGGCCACGATCTCGTGCCAGTCGACGCCGTTCTGGCGGTAGCTCTGGGCCCGCTCGATCACGAAGTCCTTCATCGTCTGGTTGGAATAGAGCGCGGCGCGCGCGAAGGCGTCGCGCTGCTCCGTGGCCGGCGGCGGCTGCACCGCCTGGGCCAGGACCAGGATCGGCTGCTCGAGGCCGAGCATCTCGTCCTTCGCCCCCTGCGTCAGCAGCACCGAATTGCCGGCCAGGACCCGCACCGGGCGGAAGCCCGCCTCGTTGCCGATGCGGAAGGGCAGGGCGGCGACCTGCTGCTCCAGGGTGAGGGCCGGGCGGATGTGGATGCCGGTCAGCAGCCGCTTCATCGTCTCCTCGGTCTCGGCATCGGGCGTCGCCTGCGCGATGATGATGCCGGTCACGGTCGGATCGCCGACGAGGAGCATCCACTTCTTGATCGCCGGGGTGCCGGCCGATTCCACCGCGGGCTGCTCGCCCGTGAACAGCACCGCGTCGACGTCGCCCGCCACCTTGATGGCCTGCCGGGTGGTGACGACGAAGCCCTGGGCCTTCAGGTTCTCGTCGGTGAAGTTGGTCTCGAGGTCGGCGAAGGCGTTGGCCGGCAGTTCCACCACCGAGACGGTCGCGCCGCCTTCCAGCCGCTCCAGGCCGGAGAAGCGCTTCGAGGAGACCATGTCGGAGGGCGGATCGAAGCCGAAGCGCGAGCTCGGCGGGAAGACCGGGTCGGCCGCCAGCGCAGGCCCCACCAGTCCCAGGGCGAGGACCAGGATGGAAACCGGACGGACGAGGTTACGCAGACGCATCGAATCGGTTCTCCGCAAGGCCCCGGTCTGGCGCCGGGCAGGTCCGCCGGGCCACCCCGCGCGGGGTGGGCCGCCGGTGAGGCTGACGATGGGTCGACCCACGCCCCGCCGCTGTCAAGCGTCCGGAGGCCGCGTCACGCGTCGCAGGGTCAGGTTGCAGCGCCCGCCCGGCGGAAGGAAATCCGGCGGCGGCCCGGGGGCGGCGTCCTGGAGCAGGTCCGGCACCTCCGCGACGAGGCGGTCGACCCCGTGATGGATCAGCCGGGCCGGGCCGCCGATCACGAGCGCGTCACCGGCCCGCAGGCGCAGCGAGCGGGTCGGGTCCGAGCGCTGCGGGCCGCCGTAGCGGAAGAGGGCGGTGGCGCCGAGGGACAGCGAGACGACGGGCGCGTCGCGGGCGTCCTCGTCCCGATCCTGGTGCAGGCCCATGCGGGCGCCGGGCTCGTACAGGTTGACGAGGCAGGCCTCGGGCGGGGCGCGATAGCCCGACAGGGCCTCCCAGGCGGCGAGGGCCACGGGCGGGATGGCCGGCCAGGGCGCCTCCGTCACGGGGTGATGCGGCTGGTACCGGTAGCCCGCCCGGTCGGAGACCCAGCCGAGCGGCCCGCAATTCGACATCCGCACCGAGAAGGGCCGGTCGGTGCGGGGCATCCTCGGCGTGTAGGGGGGCGCGAGCGCGAGCGCGACCGCGAGTTCGGCGGCGAGGCGCGCCTGCGCCGCGCCGTCCAGGTAGCCGGGGACGTGGACCAGGCCGGGAACCAGGGCGATCCCGGCCGGCACGCGGGCGGCCACGGATGCCAGCGGTCAGACCTTGTGGTCGATGTCGTGCTCGAGCACCGTCTTGCTCTCCACCGTGGTGTCGGCCTTGAGCTGGTAGACGAGCGGGATGCCGGTGGCGATCTCGAGGCTGGCGATGGTCTTCGTGGTCATGCCGTCGAGCACCATCACGAGGGCGCGCAGGGAGTTGCCGTGGGCGGCCACCAGGACGCGCTCGCCCGCCATCACGCGGGGCAGGATGAACTGGATGTAGTAGGGCAGCACCCGGGCGGCGGTGTCCTTCAGGCTCTCGCCGCCGGGGGGCGGCACGTCGTAGGAGCGGCGCCATTGATGCACCTGGGCGTCGCCCCAGCGCTCGCGGGCATCGTCCTTGTTGAGGCCGGAGAGGTCGCCGTAGTCGCGCTCGTTCAGGGCCTCGTTGCGGATCGTCTCGATCCCGCCGAGGTCCATCTCCTCCAGGATCAGCGCGCAGGTGCGCTGGGCGCGCTTCAGGTTGGAGGTGAAGGCCACGTCGAAGCCGTAGCCCTGCTCCTTGAGCCAGCGCCCGGCATTGCGGGCCTCCTCGACGCCGAGATCCGTCAGCTCGGGATCACGCCAGCCCGTGAACAGCTTCTTGAGGTTCCAGTCGCTCTGGCCATGGCGAGCGAGGACGAGAAGGCGATCCATCGGGGGATGATCCTCTTGGTCATTGAGACGGCACGGCCTCGGCGAAGGCCCGGGCGGCGGACGATGTTGCAGCGCAGCGAACGCGCATGCGCCGGCTCATGCGCGCGTCAATCTGAACGGCAGATGACGAAACCTACCCGCCGAACGTGGGCTCCGTATTAAAGCCCGAAGACGTCATCAAAGCCCGAAGACGTCATCAAAGCCCGAGGACGTCGTCCATCCCGTAGAGGCCGGGCGGCTGGGCGAAGGCCCAGAGCGCCGCCCGCACGGCGCCGCGGGCGAAGATCGCGCGGTCCTCGGCATGGTGGCCGACGGTGATCCGCTCGCCCGGGCCGGCGAAGACCACGCTGTGGTCGCCCACCACCGTGCCGCCCCGCAGGGTGGCGAAGCCGATGTCGCCGGGCCGGCGCGCCCCGGTATGCCCGTCGCGGGTGGAGACCCGGGTGTCGGCGAGCGAGACGCCGCGTCCCTCCGCCGCCGCCTCGCCGAGGAGGAGGGCGGTGCCGGAGGGCGCGTCGACCTTCATCCGGTGGTGCATCTCGACGATCTCGATGTCGAAATCCTCCCCGAGGGCCGCCGCCATCCGGCGCACGAGGCCCGCGACGAGGTTGACCCCGAGGGACATGTTGCCCGAGCGCACGATGCGGGCGTGGTGGGCGGCCGCGCCGAGCTTGGCGAGATCGGCCTCCTGCAGGCCCGTGGTGCCGACCACGTGGACGATGCGGGCCTGCGCGGCGAGCTCGGCGAAGAAGGTGGTGGCGGCGGGCGCCGTGAAGTCGAGGACCCCCTCGGCCGCCGCGAAGATCGGCAGGGGATCGTCCGTGACCGCGACGCCGAGGGGACCGAGGCCCGCCAGCGTGCCGGCATCCTGCCCCAGCGCGGGGGAGCCCGCGCGCTCGATGGCGCCCGACAGGGTGCAGCCCTCTGTCTCCGCCACCGCGCGGATCAGCATCCGCCCCATGCGCCCGTCGGCGCCGACCACCACGAGCCGCATCGTCCTCAGTCTCCGGAGATTGTTGCCGACGTCCGCGTCCGCGTTGCGGTACAGCCTCCGGCCGCACCGGACAAGGATCAGCGTCCCGCCCGCGCCAGCAGGGGGCCGAGCACGTCGGTGACGCCGTTCACGGTGATCTGGGTGCCGACGCAGAGCAGCAGGAAGGCGAAGAGGCGCCCGAGCACCCGCGCGCCCACGGGGCCGATCCAAGTCACCACCCGGTCGGCGGAGCCGTAGGTGAAGCGCACCAGCACGGCGATGGCCAGCGCCGCCAGCGACATGCCGATGTAGAAGCCGATCCGGTCCGGTCCCGGCGCGGGCCGGTTGGAGCCGAGCGCGATCGCCACCGCGATGGTGCCGGGACCGGTGGTGAAGGGCAGCGTCAGCGGGAAGAACGCGATCTCCGCGAGGTTGCCGGCGGGTTCCCGGGTCGCCTCCGCCTGCTTGCGCGCCTCGCGCGCCTCGGGCGCCGTGAGCAGCGTCCAGGCCGAGGCCGCCACCACGAGGCCCCCGGCGATGCGCAGGGCCGCCAGGGAGACGCCGAAGAAGTTGAGGATCGGCGCGCCCGCCCAGAGGGTCGAGAGCATGATCAGGGCGGCGTAGAAGCCGATGCGCTTGGCGAGTTCCAGGCGCTCGGCATGGGAGTTCAGGGCCGTCACCTGCGCGAAGATCAGCGACGAGCCCACCGGGTTCACGATGGAGAACAGCGAGGAGAAGGCGAGCACGAAGCTCTGGAGCGCCGCCTCCGGCGCGATGAGGTCCAGCATCCGTTCAGCCCGGGGAGGGGGCGGGCACCAGCACGCGGGCCGGTGCGAGGCGGGTCGCCCGGCGCACCCGGCGCACGGCGACGGGGCGGTAGAGCTGCTTGGTGGCATCGACCACGTGCAGGCCGGCGAAGGGCAGCGACAGGCTGGTGCCCATCCGCTCCCAGGCGCTCGCCGTGCGCAGCAGCAGCCGGTTCTCCACCGGCGGCATGTAGAGGGTCTCGGCCCAGCCCTCGGGGGAGAACTGGGTGGTGCGCATCAGCCGGGCGAGCTGCGAGCGGCTGTAGGGCTGGCCGTGGCCGAACGGCGTCGCGTCGCGCCGCGCCCAGACGCCGCGCCGGTTCGGCACCACCAGGATCATGCGCCCGCCCGGGGTCAGCACCCGCCAGACGTCCTGCAGGAGTTCCGTCGGGCTCTCGACGGATTCGAGGGCGTGGACGAGGATCACCCGGTCCACCGCCGCCTCGGGCAGGGGCATCATGGTCGGGTCGGCCAGCGCCGAGCAGGAGCGGCCGCTGCCGGGCCAGTTCACCACCCCCTGCGTCGCCGGCATGAAGGCCAGGGTGCGCTCGGCGATGACGTGGACGGGGCCGAGATAGGGCGTGGCGTAGCCGAGCCCGAGCACGCGCAGGCCGGAGACCGAGCCGAGGAAGCCGTGGATCGCGCGCGCCACGATGCGGTGCGTCACGCCCCCGAGGGGGCTCGCGTAGAAGGCGCGCAGGTCGGTGACGTCGAGGCGCATGGATCGGGTTTCGGTACGGTCGCTCGGCGCGGGGGCCGGCCGGGAGGCCCGCGTTGCGAGAAAGGCCCGCCCGCATCAATGGGGGCCGCGACCCGGCACGACAAGCCCGGATCGGCGGGGGCCCGCGAAGGACAGGGGGAAACGGCCCCTGGACCTGCCCGGTCCCGCACCCATTTCGCCTCGTACCGAAATTGTCCGCGCCGAGGGGCCGCCGCACGTCGCGGCCCCCGCGTCCCCGATCCGGAAGGAAGCCCCATGACCGCCCAGAGACCCGAGATCCGCACCTTCCTGTGCCGCAGCGACAATATCGGCGTCCTGATCCGCGACCCCGCCACCGGCGCCTGCGCCGCCATCGACGTGCCCGAGGCCGGCCCCGTGCTGGTGGCCCTCGACGCGGCCGGCTGGACCCTCACCGACATCCTCGTCACGCACCGGCACGGCGACCATGTCGAGGGCATCCCGGAGGTGAAGCGCCGCACCGGCGCGCGGGTGACGGCGCCCCTGAAGGCGGGGGAGGCCGTGCCGGAGGTCGACGTCACGGTCTCGGAAGGGGACGTGGTCCGGGTCGGCGACCTCGCGGCGCAGGTCTGGGAGACGCCGGGGCACTGCGCCGACCACGTCACCTACTGGTTCGAGGGGGCCGGCGTGGTGTTCGCCGGCGACACCCTGTTCACCCTCGGCTGCGGCCGGGTGATGGAGGCCGAGCCCGCGACCCTGTGGCGTTCCCTGGAGCGCTTCCTGCCGCTGCCCGACGCGACCGCGGTCTATAGCGGGCACGACTACGTGCTCTCCAATGCCCGCTTCGCGCTGGCGGCCGAGCCCGGCAACGCGGCCCTCGCCGCCCGGGCGGCCGAGGCCGAGCGCGCCGCGGCGGAGGGCCGCTTCCTGATTCCCAGCACCCTGGGCGCGGAGCGCGCGACCAATCCGTTCCTGCGCGCCGGCGAGCCGAGCCTCGCTCAGGGAGTGGATCTGGCGCCCGGCACCCAGCCCTCGGTTGTCTTTGCTGCATTGAGGGCCTGGAAGAACCGGTTCTGACTCGCTAAAGGGGCGTTACAGCGAGGCTGGTGCTGTCATTGATATTGGCCACGTTGGACTTTCGGACGAGAAACCCACTTCTCCCGAAGTGGACATGTCCGGGAGGTGTCGTCCCGTCCCTCCACGAGCCCTGGTGTCCGATTTGATGCAGCCGCCCGGCCCGCCCTTCGCCTTCGGGCACGAGATCGACCTCAGCGAGAGCCGGGGAAGCGAACCGTCCGAGGATCAGACGGCCCCGGAGAGCGCCGTCCGCATCACGGTGCCCCGCGTCGCCCGTCCGGCGCCGCGGACCACGGCACCCCTGGCGGTCGATGCGCGCCTGCTCGCCGTCGCCACCGAACACCTCCGCCGCCTCGGGCCGAAGCGGGTCACCGTGGTGGCCGTCGCCGCCGAGGCGGGCATGACGCACGCCAACGTCTACCGCTACTTCCCGTCCAAGGACGCCCTGCTCGACGCGGTGGCGGGGCGCTGGCTCCGCGACGTCGAGGCGGAACTCGCCCGCATCGCCGACGCGCCGGACCCCGCCGACGACAAGATCGAGCGCCTGCTCACCGCCCTGGCGAGCGTCCAGCGCGAGACCCTGGTCCACGAGCCGAACCTCTTCGCCGTCCACCTCGACGCCACGGTGGGGGCGCGCCCGATCGCCCGGCGCCACCGGGTGCGCCTGCGCAGCCTCGTCGAGCGCGTGGTCGAGGAGGGCATCGGCGCCGGCGCCTTCGTCGCCCGGGACCGCGAGCGGGCCATCGCGCACATCTTCGATGCCAGCTACCGCTTCACCCATCCGCTGGCGATCCAGCACGATGCCGACCTGCCGCGCGACCTCGTGGAGGCCCGCCTCGGCGCGGTGATTCTGGCCATCCAGAAGGTGCTGCGGACAGGCACGCTCTGAGCCTCCGTGACAGAATTTTGCCTCTGTCACTTGGCCTTGGCTGCGGCGCCGAATTTGAGCGCGCGCGCCTAAGGCACGGCAATACCTCGGCTTTTCATGGCGGGTAACGGAAGCGGTCGCGGGCCGGCCTGGCCCGAACCCTGCTTTGGCCTTCGTGTCTCGGTTGAAGCTCTGGGCCTTTTCGGCCACACACCGCGCAGCAACGCGCCGGTGGTTTTTCGAAGCCTCCCAGCGCCGCGACCGCTACGCAAGGACCGGAGGTTCGTTTCCCCCATGGCACGCAGCAAGATCGCGCTCATCGGCGCTGGACAGATCGGTGGAACCCTCGCGCACCTGGCGGGCCTGAAGGAACTCGGCGACGTCGTGCTGTTCGACATCGCCGACGGCGTCCCGCAGGGCAAGGGCCTCGACATCGCGGAATCCGCACCGGTCGACGGCTTCGACGCCACCTACACGGGGGCCAGCGACTACGCCGCGATCGCCGGCGCCGACGTGGTGATCGTCACCGCGGGCGTGCCGCGCAAGCCCGGCATGAGCCGCGACGACCTGATCGGGATCAACCTGAAGGTCATGGAGGCCGTCGGCACCGGCATCAAGCAGCACGCGCCGGACGCCTTCGTCATCTGCATCACCAATCCCCTCGACGCGATGGTCTGGGCCCTGCAGAAGTTCTCGGGGCTTCCCACCCACAAGGTGGTCGGCATGGCCGGCGTCCTCGATTCCGCCCGTTTCCGCCACTTCCTCGCCGACGAGTTCAAGGTCTCGGTGGAGGACGTGACCGCCTTCGTGCTCGGCGGCCACGGCGACGACATGGTCCCGCTGGTGCGCTACTCCACGGTGGCCGGCGTGCCGCTCCCCGACCTGGTCAAGCTCGGCTGGACCACCCAGGAGAAGCTCGACGCCATGGTCGAGCGCACCCGCAAGGGCGGCGGCGAGATCGTCAACCTGCTCAAGACCGGCTCGGCCTTCTACGCCCCCGCCGCCTCCGCCATCGCCATGGCCGAGAGCTACCTGCGCGACAAGCGCCGCGTGCTGCCCTGCGCCGCCTACCTCAACGGCGAGTACGGCGTCTCCGACATGTATGTGGGCGTGCCGATCGTGATCGGCGCGAACGGCGTCGAGCGCGTCCTCGAAGTGGAATTCAACGGCGACGAGAAGGCGATGTTCGACAAGTCGGTCGGCGCCGTGAAGGCCCTGATCGAGGCCTGCAAGGGCGTGAACCCCGCGCTCGCCTGACCACAGTGAGAAGCATCGCGCGCCGGCCGCCTGCGCGGCTGGCGCGACGATGCCGGTGTCGTGTCCTGAACTCCCGCGCCCGGCGCCGGGACGAGGCGGAGAAACGTTCATGAACATTCACGAATACCAGGCCAAGGCGGTGCTGAAGGAATTCGGCCTGCCCGTTTCCAAGGGCGTGGCGATCTTCAAGCCGGAGGAGGCCGAGGCGGCCGCCAAGGAACTCGGCGGCCCGGTCTGGGTGGTGAAGTCACAGATCCACGCGGGCGGCCGCGGCAAGGGCACCTTCAAGGGCGCGCCCGCCGGCGCCAAGGGCGGCGTGCGCGTCACCAAGTCCCTCGACGAGGTCAAGCAGTTCGCCGGCGAGATGCTGGGCCAGACCCTGGTCACGATCCAGACCGGCGAGGCCGGCAAGCAGGTCAACCGCCTCTACATCGAGGAGGGCGCCCAGATCGAGGCGGAATTCTACCTCTCGATGCTGGTGGACCGCGAGACCGGCAAGGTCGCCTACGTCGTCTCGACGGAAGGCGGCATGGACATCGAGACGGTGGCGCACGACACGCCGGAGAAGATCGTCACCTTCTCGGTCGATCCCGCCACCGGCGTGATGCCCCATCACGGCCGCCTCGTCGCCAAGACGCTCGGCCTCACCGGCGCGCAGGCCAAGGAAGCCGGCGATCTCACCACGCGGCTCTACGAGGCGTTCACCGCCAAGGACATGAGCATGCTGGAGATCAACCCGCTGGTGCTCACCGGCGACGGCCACCTCAAGTGCCTCGACGCCAAGATCTCCTTCGACTCGAACGCCCTCTACCGGCACCCCGACATCGTGGCCCTGCGCGACGAGACCGAGGAGGACGCCAAGGAGATCGAGGCCTCGAAGTACGACCTGGCCTACATCGCGCTGGACGGCACCATCGGCTGCATGGTCAACGGCGCCGGCCTCGCGATGGCGACCCTCGACATCATCAAGCTCTACGGCGAGGAGCCGGCGAACTTCCTCGATGTCGGCGGCGGCGCGTCGGAGGAGAAGGTCACGGCGGCCTTCAAGATCATCACCGCCGACCCGCAGGTGAAGGGCATCCTGGTCAACATCTTCGGCGGCATCATGAAGTGCGACGTGATCGCCAACGGCGTGATCGCGGCGGTGAAGGCCGTCGGCCTGCAGGTGCCCCTGGTGGTGCGCCTCGAGGGCACCAACGTCGAGAAGGGCAAGGAGATCATCCGGAATTCCGGCCTGAACGTGATCCCCGCCGACGACCTCGACGATGCCGCGCAGAAGATCGTCGCCGCCGTGAAGAAGGGCTGAGAGTACCCCATGTCCATCCTGATCGACGCGAACACCAAGGTCATCTGCCAGGGCTTCACCGGCAAGAACGGGACCTTCCACTCCGAGCAGGCCATCGCCTACGGCACCAAGATGGTCGGCGGCACCAGCCCTGGTAAGGGCGGTTCCAAGCACCTCAACCTGCCGGTCTTCGACACGGTGGCCGAGGCGCGCGAGGCCACGGGCGCGACGGCCTCGGTCGTCTACGTGCCGCCGCCGGGCGCCGCCGACGCGATCTGCGAGGCGATCCAGGCGGAGGTTCCGCTCATCGTCTGCATCACCGAGGGCATCCCGGTCCTCGACATGGTGCGGGTCAAGCGCGCGCTCGAAGGCTCGAAGTCCCGCCTCGTGGGACCGAACTGCCCCGGCATCGTCACCGCCGGCCAGTGCAAGATCGGCATCATGCCGGCCAACATCTTCAAGCCGGGCTCGGTGGGCATCGTCTCCCGCTCCGGCACGCTGACCTACGAGGCCGTGTTCCAGACCACCAATGCCGGCCTCGGCCAGACCACGGCGGTGGGCATCGGCGGCGACCCGGTGAAGGGCACCGAATTCATCTCCATGCTCGAGCTGTTCCTGGCCGACGACAAGACCGAGTCGATCGTGATGATCGGCGAGATCGGCGGCTCGGCCGAGGAGGAGGCGGCGCAGTTCCTGGCCGACGAGGCCAAGCGCGGCCGCAAGAAGCCCATGGTCGGATTCATCGCCGGCCGCACGGCGCCTCCGGGCCGCCGCATGGGCCATGCGGGCGCCATCATCTCCGGCGGCAAGGGCGGCGCCGAGGACAAGATCGCCGCCATGGAAGCGGCCGGCATCCGGGTCTCGCCCTCGCCGGCGCGGCTCGGCAGCACCCTCGTCGAAGTCCTGCGCGGCTGAGGCTCGCGCGGCTGAATCCGCGCGGCTGACGCGCGGGGATCGCAGGCCTGCATTGCTCCGGCGTTCAGGTCCGCGACCCCATCTACGAACGAGCGACGCGAGCCCGACGGTGCCCGCGTCTTTCCCGATACATCCGATCCCCTCCGCGATCCGCGCCGAGGTGGGTCGGGCAGGGAGCCTCCCCGGCGGAGGACCCCGCACAGCGGCAGGATGACCCGAACGATGGCACGCCAGGACGCGCTCGAAACCTCGTTCCTCTACGGCGGCAACGCCGCCTATATCGAGGAGCTGCAGGCGGCTTACGCCCGTGATCCGAACTCGGTCGACCCCGAGTGGCAGACGTTCTTCCGGTCCCTGAACGAGGACAAGGGGCTCGCCGAGAAGAACGCGGCCGGCGCCTCCTGGGAGCGGCCGAACTGGCCGATCCACGCCAACGGCGAGATCGTCTCGGCCCTCGACGGCAACTGGGCCACCGTCGAGAAGGCGATGGGCGACAAGATCCGCGCCAAGTCCGACACCGCCTCGGCCCCGGCCAAGGGCGTCGTCATCGCCTCCGCCCCCGGCATCTCGGTGGAGCAGGCGACCAAGGATTCGGTCCGCGCGATCATGCTGATCCGCGCCTACCGCATGCGCGGCCACCTGCACGCCAAGCTCGATCCCCTCGGCCTCGCCCCCCGCGGCGACCACGAGGAACTGCACCCGCAGCATTACGGCTTCGAGGAGAAGGATTGGGACCGCCCGATCTTCCTCGACAACGTGCTCGGCCTCGAATTCTCGACCATCCGCGAGATCGTCGAGATCCTGGAGCGCACCTACTGCCAGACGCTCGGCGTCGAGTTCATGCACATCTCCAATCCTGAGGAGAAGGCCTGGATCCAGGAGCGCATCGAGGGCAAGGGCAAGGAGATCACCTTCACGCCCGAGGGCCGCCGCGCGATCCTCAACAAGCTGATCGAGGCCGAGGGCTTCGAGAAGTTCCTCGACCTCAAGTACACCGGCACCAAGCGCTTCGGCCTCGACGGCTCCGAGGCGATGATCCCGGCGCTCGAGCAGATCATCAAGCGCGGCGGCGCGCTGGGTGCGGAGGAGATCGTCGTGGGCATGGCCCATCGCGGCCGCCTCAACGTGCTCACCAACGTGATGGCCAAGCCCTTCCGGGCGGTGTTCAACGAGTTCAAGGGCGGCTCGGCCAACCCGGCCGAGGTCGAGGGCTCCGGCGACGTGAAGTACCATCTCGGTGCCTCGTCGGACCGCGCCTTCGACGGCAACAACGTCCACCTCTCGCTCACCGCCAACCCGTCGCATCTCGAGATCGTCGATCCCGTCGTGCTCGGCAAGGTGCGCGCCAAGCAGGACCAGCGGGCCAAGCCCACGGTGGAGCGCACCCGCGTGGTGCCGCTGCTCATCCACGGCGACGCCGCCTTCGCGGGCCAGGGCGTGGTGGCCGAGTGCCTCGGCCTGTCCGGCTTGAAGGGCCACCGCACCGGCGGCTCGATCCACTTCATCATCAACAACCAGATCGGCTTCACCACCGATCCGCGCTTCTCGCGCTCCTCGCCCTACCCGTCCGACGTGGCCAAGATGGTGGAGGCCCCGATCTTCCACTGCAACGGCGACGACCCGGAGGTCGTGACCTTCGCGGCCAAGATCGCCATCGAGTACCGCCAGAAGTTCGGCAAGCCCGTCGTCATCGACATGCTGTGCTACCGCCGCTTCGGCCACAACGAGGGCGACGAGCCGGCCTTCACCCAGCCGAAGATGTACCAGCGCATCCGCAAGCACCCGACCGCGCTGGAGACCTACGGCAAGAAGCTCGTCGCCGAGGGCGTGCTGAGCCAGGAGCAGCTCGACACCCGCAAGGCCGAGTTCCGCGCCATTCTCGACGCCGAGCTGGAGGTCGCCACGAACTACAAGGCCAACAAGGCCGACTGGCTCGACGGGCGCTGGGCCGGGTTCAAGGCGGTGCGCGAGGACGTGGACGATCCCCGCCGCGGCAAGACCGGCGTGCCCGCCGAGACCCTGCGGGAGATCGCCCAGCGCATCACCACGCCGCCGCCCGGCTTTCACCTGCACCGCACGATCCAGCGCTTCTTCGACAACCGCGCCAAGGCGGTGGAATCGGGCAAGGGCATCGACTGGGCGACCGCCGAGGCCCTGGCCTTCGGCTCGCTCCTCATCGAGGGCAATCGCGTCCGCCTCTCGGGCCAGGATGTCGAGCGCGGCACCTTCTCCCAGCGCCACGCCGTGGTGATCGACCAGGAGAACGAGCAGCGCTACACCTCGCTGAACTCGATCCGCGAGGGCCAGGCCAGCCTGGAGGTCATCAACTCGATGCTCTCCGAGGAGGCGGTGCTCGGCTTCGAGTACGGCTACTCGGCGGCCGAGCCCAACGCCCTGGTGCTGTGGGAGGCGCAGTTCGGCGACTTCGCCAACGGTGCCCAGGTGGTCATCGACCAGTTCATCTCCAGCGGCGAGCGCAAGTGGCTGCGCATGTCGGGCCTGACCCTGCTGCTGCCGCACGGCTACGAGGGCCAGGGGCCGGAGCACTCCTCCGCCCGCCTGGAGCGCTTCCTGCAGATGTGCGCCGAGGACAACATGCAGGTCGCCAACTGCACGACGCCGTCGAACTACTTCCACATCCTGCGCCGCCAGCTGCACCGCGAGTTCCGCAAGCCGCTGATCCTGATGACGCCGAAGTCACTCCTGCGTCACAAGAAGGCGGTCTCGCCGATCGAGGCGATGGCGGAGGGCTCGAGCTTCCACCGCGTGCTCTGGGACGATGCCGAGCGCGACGAGGACGGCATCAAGCTCGTCAAGGACGACAAGGTCCGGCGCGTCGTGCTGTGCTCGGGCAAGGTCTATTACGACCTCTACGAGGAGCGCGAGAAGCGCGGCGTCACCGACGTCTACCTGATGCGCGTCGAGCAGCTCTACCCGTTCCCCTTGAAGGCGCTCGCCAACGAGATGAGCCGGTTCCGCAACGCCGAGGTGGTGTGGTGCCAGGAGGAGCCGAAGAACATGGGCTCCTGGGCCTTCGTCGAGCCCTACCTCGAATGGGTGCTCGGCCAGGCCCAGTCGCCGGTGAAGCGCGCGCGCTACGTCGGCCGCCCGGCCTCCGCCTCCACGGCGGTGGGCATGCTCTCGAAGCACCAGGCCCAGCTCCAGGCCTTCCTCAACGAGGCGCTGGCGGTCTGACCGCCCGCCCTTCCCCCACATTTCTCGATCCGAGGGCGCCGCGGAGCGGCGTCCCGAACCCTCCGGACGGACACTGAACCATGGCAACCGATATCGTCGTCCCGACCCTGGGCGAATCCGTGAGCGAGGCCACCATCGGCCGCTGGTTCAAGAAGCCGGGCGACACCGTGGCGGCCGACGAGCCCCTGGTGGAGCTCGAGACCGACAAGGTCACCCTGGAGGTGAACGCGCCGGCGGCGGGCCAGCTCGGCGAGATCCTGGCCAAGGACGGCGAGACGGTGGAGCCCGGCGCGCTCCTCGGCTCGATCGTCGAGGCCGGGGCCGGCGGCGGCAAGGCCGCGGCGCCGAAGAAGGCCGAAGCCAAGGCCGAGACCAGGACCGAGGGCAAGCCCGCGGAGGCTCCGGCCCAGGATTCCTCGGCCGCCTACGGCAACCACGGCGACGCCGCCCCCCCGGCCGCCCGCGAGTCCGGCGACCACGGCCCCGCGGTCGCCAAGATGGCGCGCGAGTCCGGCATCGACCCCGCGACCCTGAACGGCAGCGGCAAGGACGGCCGCGTGACCAAGGGCGACATGCTGGAGGCGACCGCCAAGGGGCCGTCCGCCCCGGCGCCCGCGCCCGCCCGGGAGGCGAAGCCCGCCGCCCCGCGCGCACCCTCGAAACCCGACGATGCGGCGCGCGAGGAGCGCGTGCGCATGACCAAGCTGCGCCAGACCATCGCCCGCCGTCTCAAGGACGCGCAGGACACAGCCGCGATGCTGACGACGTTCAACGACGTCGACATGTCGGCCGTGATGGCGATGCGGAGTCAGTACAAGGACATCTTCGAGAAGAAGCACGGCACCAAGCTCGGCTTCATGGGCTTCTTCACCAAGGCGGTGATCGGCGCCCTCAAGGACGTGCCGGCGGTGAACGCCGAGATCGACGGGCAGGACCTCGTCTACAAGAACTACTACCACATCGGCATCGCCGTCGGCACCGACAAGGGCCTCGTGGTGCCGGTGGTGCGCGACGCCGACGACCTGTCGATCGCCGGCATCGAGAAGAAGATCGCCGGCTTCGGCAAGAAGGCCCGCGACGGCAAGCTCTCCATCGACGAGATGCAGGGCGGCACCTTCACGATCACCAACGGCGGCATCTACGGCTCGCTGATGTCGACCCCGATCCTCAACGCGCCGCAATCCGGCATCCTCGGCATGCACCGCATCGAGGAGCGCCCCGTCGTGCGCGCCGGCAAGATCGAGGCGCGGCCGATGATGTACCTCGCCCTGTCCTACGATCACCGCATCGTCGACGGGAAGGAGGCCGTGACCTTCCTCGTGCGCGTCAAGGAGGCGCTGGAGGATCCGGCACGCCTCGTGCTCGACCTCTAAGGCCCGGCAGCTGCCGTCCGCCGGCCGCGCTCCCGCGTGGCCGGACGCTTCCGCGCGCTTCGTCCATCGATGGTGGGGCATGACCCGCCGCCCAATCCAGCGAGTCAGATTCCTATGTCCTACGATCTCGTCGTCATCGGCACCGGCCCCGGCGGTTACGTCTGCGCCATCCGGGCCGCCCAGCTCGGCCTCAAGACGGCCGTGGTGGAGAAGCGGGCCAGCCATGGCGGCACCTGCCTCAACGTCGGCTGCATTCCCTCGAAGGCGCTGCTGCACGCCTCCGAGGCCTTCGAGGAGGCGGGCAAGCACTTCGCCGACATGGGCGTCATCGTGAACGCGCCCGAGCTCGACCTCGCCAAGATGATGACCTTCAAGCAGGACGGCGTCGACGGCAACACCAAGGGCGTCGAGTTCCTGCTCAAGAAGAACGGCATCGACGCCTATCGGGGCACCGCGCGGCTGGCCGGCGCGGGCCGCGTCGAGGTGCTGTCCGAGGACGGCGGCAACCAGCTCCTGGAGACGAAGAACGTCGTCATCGCCACGGGCTCGGACGTCACGAAGCTCCCCGGCGTCAGCATCGACGAGAAGATCGTCGTCTCCTCCACCGGTGCCCTCGCCCTGGAGAAGGTTCCGGGCAAGCTCCTCATCATCGGTGCCGGCGTCATCGGCCTCGAGCTCGGCTCGGTCTGGCGTCGCCTCGGGTCCGAGGTGACCGTGGTCGAGTATCTCGACCGGATCCTCCCGGGCATGGACGGCGAGGTCGGCAAGCAGTTCCAGCGCATCCTCGGCAAGCAGGGCGTGCAGTTCAAGCTCTCGTCCAAGGTCACGGGCGTCGAGGTCGGCGACGGCGCCGCCACCGTCACGGTGGAGCCCGCCGCCGGCGGCGAGGCCGAGAAGCTGCAGGCCGACGTGGTGCTCGTGGCCATCGGCCGGGTGCCCTACACCGAGGGCCTCGGCCTGGAGACGGTGGGCGTCGGCCTCGACAACAAGGGCCGCATCCAGACGGACAGCCACTACGCCACCAACGTCACCGGCATCTACGCGATCGGCGACGTCATCGCCGGGCCGATGCTGGCCCACAAGGCCGAGGACGAGGGGGTGGCCGTGGCCGAGCTGCTGGCCGGCCAGTCGGGCCACGTGAACTACGGCGTGATCCCGAACGTGGTCTACACCTATCCGGAGGTCGCCTCCGTCGGGAAGACGGAGGAAGAGCTGAAGAAGGACGGCATCGCCTACAACAGCGGGAAATTCCCCTTCACCGCCAACGGCCGCGCCAAGGTGAACCACACCACGGACGGCTTCGTGAAGATCCTGGCCGACGCGACCACCGACCGCGTCCTCGGCGTCCACATCGTGGGGGCCGATGCCGGCAACCTGATCGCGGAGGTCGCGGTGGCGATGGAGTTCGGCGCCTCGGCCGAGGACGTCGCCCGCACCTGCCACGCCCACCCGACCCTCACGGAGGCGGTCAAGGAAGCGGCCCTCGCGGTCGGCAAGCGCGCGATCCACATCTGATCCCCGCACGCTCTCGCGTCCAGGCGGCCGTCGCTCCCCCGAGCGGCGGCCGTTTTCATGCGGGCGCGGGACCATCGGGGCTCGCCGGTCCCGGAGACCCGATCAGGGCGCCTGGCAGGCCATCACGTCGGCCGCCTGGGCCACGCTGAGCGCCCGCTCGCGGACCTGGCGCGAGAGGCCGGGCCGCTCCGAGACGGCGGCCGCCTCCCGTTCGAGGGTGACGTTGCAGGCGCAGGAACGATGCCCGGCGGCGTCGAAGCAGGCGTCGTGGCGCATGCAGGCCGCGTCGAGGTCGTCGGTGGGCGGCAGGCCCTCGCCGCGCTGGCCGGCGCCGCAATAATTGCCGTGAAACAGGGCCTTGCCCTCCAGCACCTGTGCGAGATCGGCCTTGGGCAGCGGCGGCTCGTCGGGCCGGTCGACCTGCGTCAGGTCGTTGGCCGGGCCGCCGGCTCGGTCGGCCGAGCCGCGAAGCGCCCTGGGGATGCCGGAGGCCGGGCCGGGCTGGTTCAGGGGCTCGCCCGCCCGCCCGTTGGAATCGGCCAGATCCGGCAGCGGAGGCGGCGGACCCGGCCGCGCTTCGTCCTCCACCGGGACGGCCGGCGCCTCGGTGGCGGTCTGGGCCTGAACCGCCCCCGCCGTCAGCAGGAGTAGCGCGGCGATCGCAGCGGCAAAGGCGCGAAACCTGTCGGTCAAGGCTGTCGTCTCCCGTCCAACCGACCGCTCCCCGAACGGGCTCGGAGCCAGGATGCATCCGGTCCCGGATGGGTCAGGGCCGCGGGCCGGGGAGGGGTCGCCAGTGATCAGCAGATACGGCGAAGGCGGCGATTCCGTTCCGCACGGGATGATCCGGCCTCCGGCCTGGCCGAGGGGGAGATCACGGACACCGACGACTGGTAACCGGAGGGCCGCACCCCGCGATCCCTGTCCCTGCTTCGACGAAGATTGCCTCCGGCGAAGAACTCGCCGTCGATTTCGGTTTGGCGCGAGCGGGCGGTCCCCGGAGGTGATTGACAGGACAGGACACCTGCCACCTCTGGCAGGACCGTGAAGCGCAGGGAGAAGAATCATGAAGGTCGTGGCGGATCTGTGCATCGTCCCGATGGGCGTCGGCCCATCGGTCTCGCCCTACGTGAAGGCGATCAAGGCGATCATCGACGCGAGTCCCCTCAATGCCGAGATGCACGCCAACGGGACGAACATCGAGGGCGAGCTCGGCGAGATCTGCGCGCTCATCGAGGCCTGCGAGGCCAAGCTCAGCGAGATCGGCGTGCAGCGCGTCTTCTTCACGATGGCGTTCTCGTCCCGGCGCGACAAGGAGCAATCCATGGCGGACAAGCTGACGGCCGTGCTCTGAGCGACGGCCGCCGAACCGGTCACGGCTTCGACGGATCCGCCTTCGGCCGATCCAGGGTCTCGCCGGCCAGGCATTCCCGCAGGAAGGTGTCGCGGCCGGGCCCCGTGAGGCCGTTCCTGTCGGCCTGCGCCGTGCACACCGCCGCGCCGCGCGCGTCCCCACTGGAAGCCGGCGGCGTCTGAGCCGCGGCCGGCGTCGCCAGTCCGAGGGCGAGGAGCAGGATGGGGCTGTGCCGGGATGCCATGGCGTGTCCTTCCGTCCGGTTCGGTCCGCTTCGACGGGCAACGCCGCCGGCCGGCCGCTTGATCCGCCCGCCGGGTCGTCCCGGACGGTCCGCCATCGCACGGGACGCGCCCGACAGAGGAAGAATTAACCGCTCCCGGGCGATGACTCGGTCCTGCCGGCTCTCGTCATCCTCCCGCCAACCCGTCGGCCGCCGGATCACCGATGGATGCCAGGATCCTGACGATGCCGACGCGACCCCTCCGGATGCGGCACTTTCAGTGGACGCACTCGGCCCGGTGGCTGAGCGCCATCAACCTGCTCTCGGTGGTCGGTCTCTGCGCCGTCTCGGCCTTCATGCTCTGGCAGATGCGCCTCGATGCGGCCCGGCGCTCGGAGATGACGTCGCGCAGCCTCGTGCAGGTCCTCGGGCGGGACATCGCCCGCAACATCGAGATCTACGACCTCTCCCTGCGGTCCGTGGTCGACGGCCTGAAGCTTCCCGAGCTCGCCGAGGCCGATCCCGAGCTCCGGCAGATGATCCTGTTCGACCGCGCCGCCACCGCCGAGAATTTCGGCCACACCCTCGTGTTCGACAGGACCGGCAAGCTCATCATCAGCTCGAAATCGCTCGCGCCGGAGCCGCTGAACTACGCCGACCGCGAATACTTCCAGTATCACGTCACCCATCCGGGAAACGCGCTGCACATCAGCCAGCCGCTGATCTCGCGCCTCACCGGCAGGCGGGTGCTGATCATCAGCCGGCGCCTGTCGGACCCGGACGGCAGCTTCGCCGGAGTGGTGGTGGGATCGATCTATCTCGACTATTTCCGCCAGCTCTTCGCCGCCGTCGGCGCCGATCATGCCGGCACCGTCACCCTCCACGGTCCGGGCGGTGCGATCATCATGCGCGAGCCCTACGACGAGGGCGTGATCGGCCGCAGCGTCTCGGCCACGGACAGCTACCGGCGGTTCCTCGATGCGCCGGAGGGCCGCTTCAGCGGCCCCGCGCTGGTGGGCGAGGGCAGCCGCGACTTCGTGTTCACCAAGGTCGGGGACCTTCCGCTCCACCTCAGCATCGCCGTGGCGCCCGCGGAGATCTACGCCGAGTGGTGGCACCGCGCCCTCGTTCTCGGCGCGGTGGTGCTCAGCCTGTGCGCCACCACCATCGTCCTGACCGGGCTGTTCCGGCGTGAGCTCCACCAGCGCAAGGCGGCGGAGCAGGCTGCCCTCGACCTCAACGTCCAGCTGGAGAAGCTGGCGACCACCGATGCCCTGACGGGCCTCGCCAACCGGCGGCGGTTCGACGACGTCCTCGGCCGCGAATGGCGCCGGGCTGTCCGCAACCAGCTGCCGCTCTCGCTCCTCGTTCTCGACGCGGACTACTTCAAGGGCTTCAACGATCGCTACGGGCATCAACGGGGCGACGAGGCCCTGCGGCTGATCGCACGCTCCATCGAGGTCAGCATCGCCAGCGTCTCCGACACGGCCTGCCGCATCGGCGGCGAGGAATTCGCCGTGATCCTGCCCGAGACCGATGCGGCGGGGGCGGAGACCGTCGCCCAGCGCATCCGCGAGGCCGTGGCGGGCTGGGCGCTGCCCCATGCCGGCAGCCCCCTCGGAATGCTCACGGTCAGCATCGGCCTGGCGCAGATTCCCGAGATCAGGGCGGTCGACCCCGCCGCCTTCGTCGAGGCGGCGGACCAGGCGCTCTACGTGGCCAAGGCGAACGGGCGCAATCAGGTGCAGGTCCGGCGCCCGGACAGGGCCGGCCTTCGCTTGGCGGCGGGCTGATCCCGCAGCGGGCGGTCGCAGGCGGCCTATTTCGGCCGGGCCGCCGGGGCGCCGAACTCCCGGGCGATGCCGTCGAGGCCCTGGTCGTAGACGCCCTCGATATCGGCCCGGGCCGCGACCTCGCTCAGGCCGGCCGGGTCGAAGGTCGCGCTCCAGACCACCGTCGCGCCGGTGCCGTTCGG
This sequence comes from Methylobacterium sp. AC433, assembly GCF_979253015.1. Lineage (NCBI taxonomy): Bacteria > Pseudomonadati > Pseudomonadota > Alphaproteobacteria > Hyphomicrobiales > Methylobacteriaceae > Methylobacterium > Methylobacterium sp. AC433. The sequence goes on from NZ_CEEDBN010000001.1 coordinate 128,992, forward strand.
GCGGACCTGAAGGGTGGCGTTGTAGGCCGCCACGGGCAGGGGACCCTCGACGAAGGCGTAGCTGTAGCTCATCCCGGCCTCGTCGCGCCGGGTCTCGGCCTCGACGAGGGTGCCGAGGCCCCCGGCGACGACGAGCCGGCGCATCGGCTCGTTGTCCTCCCGGTCCAGATCCTCCCGGGTTCCGGAGGATTCGCAGGCGGCGACCTGCGGATGCCACAGGGCGATGGAGCAGAAGCCGCCGATGAGCGCCCACACGGCGGCGGGCGGAGCCGGGATGTCGCGGCTGCGGGAGACCTCGATCGCGCCGGCCGGGCCGGCCAGGACCGCGAGGACGATCCCTGAGATGGCCTGCCGCATGGTCGTTCTCCCCGCTTCCGCTCAGCGCAACCGGGCGGCGGGAGCGAAGGTTGCGCCTTTCCTCAGGGGAGGGCGCCGATGCCGCGCAGGTAGGCGGCGCTCGCCGGGTGCAGCCAGCCGTGGGGCACGGCGTCGACGAGGTTGCGCGGGTCGCTGTCGCCGCCCTGCGGATAGCTCTGCGCGAGGCGCGCCTGGCTCCCGGCCAGAGCCGCGACGAAGCGGGCCACCAGCGCCCCGTCGATGTCCGGCCGGGCGAGGACGAAGCTCCACGAGCCCACCGTGTCGATGGGCGCCTGCTGGCCCTTGAGGGCGTTCGCCGGCACGGTGCGGCGGCGCAGCGAGGTCCCCAGCGCCAGGATGCGGTCGATCGCGTCCGGGGCGGGTCCGAAGAAGCGGGCGCCGCCTGGCGCCTCCGCCAACGTCCGGAAGCCGGGCCAGCCGAGGCCCGCCCCCCAGAGCGCCGCGGCGCGCCCGTCCTGCACCATGACCGCCCCGTCGCCGGCCCGGTCGAGGAGGATCGGCTCGATGTCGCGGTCGGGATCGATCCCCGAGCCGGCCAGGACGGTCCGGCCCATGACGGTGAGGCCGGAGGCGTGGGTGCCGAGGACGACGCGCCGGCCCCGGAGGTCCGGGACGCCGCGGATCTCGCTGGCAGCCAGGACGACGAAGAGGCCGGGCGAGGCGTTCACCGGCGCCACCACGGTGAGGCGCGGACCCGCCTCGGGCTCGGCCCCGAGGGCGTCGGTGGCGTAATCGCCCTGGACCAGGGCGAGATCGACGGTGCCGCTCTTCAGGAGGCCCACATTCTCGGCCGAGCCCTTGGACGGCCGCAGGGTGATGGACAGGGTCGGATCGGTCGCGCCCAGCGCCTCCACCAGCGCCTGACCGAAGGCCGGGAACGAGCCGCCCGGCGTCGCCGTCGCCAGCACGAGGCCACCCGGCGCGCCGGCCGATCGCGCCCGCCCGGGCACGAACAGCGTCGCCGCCGTGGCCCCGACGAGGAATGAGCGCCTGAGCATGGGTCCACCCGGTCTATCAGGGGCCGCGGCACCGCCGCCCCGGCCCGCAGGGTCGCGGACGGCATTCAAGCGGAAGCGGCCGGGCTCGCGCAAGGGGCTGCGGCACGTCGCGAGGGAGCCAAAACCGGTCTCGGAGGCTTGACCCGCTGAGACGTGGCCGCGCGGGCCGCGCGCAACGTGCAAGCTGAAGTGGTCGTCATGCGGACTCGATCGAAACTCGGCCTCGGCGCCCTGGCCGTCATCCTCCTCGGCGGCGCAGCCTTCGTGCGCTTCATCGTCTATCCGGAGAAGGCCACCCTCGAGGCCTCGGCCGGGCAGGGCGCCAGCCCGACCCTGCCGGCTCCGAACCCGACCCTGATGCCCACCGTGAACATCGCCCGCGTCGCCCGCTGGGAGAACGGCGCCAAGCCCCAGGCCGCCGCCGGGCTGCAGGTCGCGGCCTACGCGGAGAACTTCGAGCATCCGCGCTGGATGTCCCTCCTGCCCAACGGCGACGTGCTCGTGGCCGAGGCCAACAAGCCGCAGACCGACGATCCCTCGACCGGCGTCGCCGACTGGGTCGCCGACAAGGTCAAGAGCCTGGCCGGCGCCGGGGTGAAGAGCCCCGACCGCATCGTTCTCCTGCGCGACGCGAACGGCGACGGCGTCGCCGAGGAGCGCCACGTGCTGCTCAAGGACCTGCACTCGCCCTTCGGCATGGCGCTGGTCGGCTCGGACCTCTACGTCGCCAATGCGGATTCGCTGGTGAAGGTGCCCTATCAGGCGGGCCAGACCGAGATCACGGCGACGCCGGAGAAGGTCGTCGACCTGCCGTCCGGCATCAATCACCACTGGACCAAGAACGTCATCGCCAGCCCCGACGGTCAGAAGCTCTACGTGACCGTCGGCTCGAACAGCAATGTCGGCGAGAACGGCCTCGACAAGGAGACCGGCCGCGCGGCGATCTGGGAATACACCATCGCCACCAAGCAGATGCGCGAATACGCCACCGGCCTGCGCAACCCGAACGGCCTCGGGTTCGAGCCGGTGACGGGCAAGCTCTGGACCGCGGTGAACGAGCGCGACGAGATCGGCAGCGACCTCGTGCCCGACTACATCACCTCCGTGCAGGAGGGCGGCTTCTACGGCTGGCCCTACAGCTACTGGGGCAACCACGTGGACGAGCGCGTGCAGCCGCAGAAGCCAGACCTCGTCGCCAAGGCGATCGCGCCGGACTACGCGGTCGGCACCCACACCGCCTCCCTCGGCATCGCGTTCTCGCAGGCGAGCAGCCTCCCGGAGGCCTGGAAGAGCGGCCTCTTCGTCGCCCAGCACGGCTCGTGGAACCGCCGGCCGAAGAGCGGCTACAAGGTGATCTACGTGCCCTTCAAGGACGGCAAGCCCACCGGACAGCCGGTCGACGCGCTGACGGGCTTCCTCAACGCCGACGAGAAGGCCCAGGGGCGCCCGGTGGGCGTCATCCTCGACAAGACCGGCGCGCTGCTGGTCTCGGACGATGTCGGCAAGACGATCTGGCGGGTGAGCGCCACCAGCCGGACCCAGTAGCGGCCTCCGAGCCGACCGCCGGGGCCGGGCTCGCCCGCATCGACGTCCGGCTCGCTTCCGACGAGGCGAGCGACGCCCCGGGGCGGGTCCTTCGGCGCCGTCGCGGGGGACGGGGCGGGTCCCCGAGCCGGCCTCGGAGGCGGATCAGTGCAGGGTCGGCGGCGGCTCCAGGAACGCGCGCATGCCCCCGCCCTCCTCGACGGCGTCGGTGAAGGCGTCGAGTGCATCCTCGTCGGATTCGAAGGTGTCGCTCCAGACCGTCGACCACCCCGCCTGGTCGATGACCTCCAGCGTCCACGGATCCTGCGTGCCCGCGAAGCGATAGACGTTCACGGTCACGGTGACGCCGTCCTGGGTCGCCCGCCCGGTCAGGTCGGAGAATTCCATGTTCGGCTTCTCATCGGTCATCGGTGTCTCTCTTCCCATGACGAGGTCACCGCAGGGATCCGGGTCCGTCCCTGTCTCATGAGCCGAAAGGCGGAGCGTATCAGAGTTCTCGCCGACACGGTTCGGAAATGTTCGGGCGCGCCGCGAGACGCGACCTGCAGCGATTCCACCACGAGAGACCATCAGGCGGCGACGGGCGTGGGGGCGGCCGGCTCGTCCGGGAAGCCGTCGCGTCAGAGGCGCGCCTGCTGGCTGAGCAGCAGCAGCAGCTCGCTCTGGCCGGAGGTTCCGGTCTTCGCGAAGATCCGTTTCAGATGGCTCCGCACGGTGGCCATCGACATCTGGAGAAGGTCCGTACAATCCTGGGGGCCGTGTCCCGCGAGAAGGGCGTTGCAGAGCTCCGACTCCTTCGGCGTCAAGCCGTAGAGTTGCTTGAGAAGGCCGTGATCGGCCGGTGAGCGCGCATCGAGATCGACGATGGTCAGGATGGCCCGGCACCCGTCGAAGTATTCCAGCCCGGTCTTCCGCAGCGGCTGCGCCCGCAGGATCAGAGGCCTGCAACCCTCACGCTCGACGACGACCGGCGCCAGGGCCGGATTGTCGGGCTTCAGGTCGGTCCAGACCGCGGCCGCGATGTGCCGGCGGATGGCCGCCGTGGCACGGGCATCGGCCGGAACGACCAACTCGCCCGCCCGGATGTTCAGATCGCGGCCCAGCAGGCGTTCCGCGGCGGCACTGACCCGCAGGACCCGCCCGGTCCGATCCAGCAGCAGGCTCGGATTGCGGATGGCCCCGAAGGCGTCCGCGATCCCGTTCAGGCGGGCCTCGCCCATGCTGTGAGCGAGCTGGGCCGCGCGGTTCAGGGGGGGCGATCAGCCTCTTCAAGGCCAGCTGTTCCTCCGGCGTGTACGGACCTTGGTCGCCGGTCCGCTGCAGCATCATCACCCAGGCGTCGCCACCGACCTCGACCAGCATGCCGGCGGACCATTGGAAGCCGTGCGGCCGAAGATAGCGCGCGTAGAACGGCTCCGTCCGCATGATGTCCGGCGTCGCGTAATCCTGGTCGACGAAGAGCCCGGTCCTGATCAGCTTGGGCAAGCCGTTGGTGCGGTAGTCCCGCTCGGACCAGCCGCCGCGGAAGTAACCGTCGGCGACCGCCTCCAGGCTGTCGCTCATCGGTATGCCGGGAACGCGCCCCCTGAGCGGAAGCGCGCCCGCGCCGCGTGCCCCCGTCGCGGCGACCAGCAGGGAAACGGCATCCGTCCACCGCTCCGGCTGAATCGCCGCCGAGATGATGCTGTCTTCGATCCTGCGCACAGCATCGTCGTCGAGGTGCATGGAGACGTCCAACGGATCCGAGGCGTATGGCCGGCCGAAGTCTCCGGCTGCGCGCGCGAATACCTTTACAGACTGCTGCGGACGACGCGTCAATTGTCCTGAGCCGTCTCGCGTCGAACGGGACGCGCCGGCCCCGGGCTCACGCCCGGGCCGCTGCCCCCCTCATCCGGCGCGCATGGCCTGCAGCCCCGGCACGGCGCCGAGAAGATCGCGCGTATAGGCGTGCTCGGGCGCGCGGAAGAGGTCGGCGGTGGGACGCATCTCCACGATGGCGCCGCGATGCATCACGGCGATGCGGTCGCAGATCTTGGCGGCGACGCGCAGGTCGTGGGTGATGAACAGCATCGCGAGGTTCAGGCGCCGCTTGAGGTCTTCCAGAAGGTCGAGCACCTGCGCCTGGACCGAGACGTCGAGGGCCGAGACCGCCTCGTCGGCCACGAGCACGTCGGGTTCCATGGCCAGCGCCCGGGCGATGCCGATGCGCTGGCGCTGGCCGCCGGAGAAGGCGTTGGGGTAGCGCTCGGCCGCGCTCGCCGAGAGGCCGACGAGGTCGAGGAGTTCGCGGGCGCGGGCGCGGGCCTCGCGGGCCGGCGTGCCGTGGGCGATCGGACCGGCGGTGATGATCTGCTCGACCGTGCGGCGCGGGTTCAGGGAGGCGAAGGGGTCCTGGAAGATCATCTGGATGCGCTTGCGCTCCTCGCGCAGGGCGCGGGGGGGCAGCGCCGTGTAGTCGAGGCTGCCGAGGCGCACCGTGCCTTGGTCGGGCTCGATCAGCCGGATCGCGAGGCGGGCGGTGGTGGACTTGCCCGAGCCGGATTCGCCGACGAGGCCGAGGGTCTCCCCGCGCCGGACGTCGAAGGCCACCGCCTTGACCGCCGCGACCACGCGCGGCTTGCCGAACAGGCCGGCTCGCGTGGTGTAGGTCTTGGTCAGGCCGATGGCCGAGAGGGCGACGGGCTCGGCCTCGCGGGAGGCGCGCGCCGGGGGCACGAGGCTCGGCACGGCCGCGAGCAGGGCCTGGGTGTAGGGATGCTGCGGGTCCTGCAGGACCGCCTCGGCGCTGCCCTGCTCCACCAGCCGGCCGCGCTGGAGCACGGCGACGTGGTCGGCGATGTCGGCCACCACGCCGAAATCGTGGGTGATGAACAGGACGCTCATGCCGCGCCGCCGCTGCAGGTCGCGGACGAGCTTGAGGATCTGGGCCTGGGTGGTGACGTCCAGCGCCGTGGTCGGCTCGTCGGCGACGAGGATCGAGGGTTCGAGGGCCAGCGCCATGGCGATCATGGCGCGCTGGCGCTGGCCGCCGGAGAGCTGGTGCGGGTAGGCCCGCACGATCTGCACCGGGTCGGGCAGGCCGACCTCCGTGGCGAGCGCCACCGCCCGCGCCCTGCGCTCGGCCGGGGTGAGGAGGTCGTGCGCCTCGAACATCTCGGCGATCTGGTCGCCGATGCGCATGACCGGGTTGAGGGCCGTCATCGGCTCCTGGAACACCATGGCGATGCGGCGCCCGCGCAGGGCGCGCCAGCCGCGCTCGTCCAGGGTTAGGAGGTTCTGGCCCTCGAACAGGATCTCCCCGCCGACCGGCTTCAGCGCGCGGGGCAGGAGGCCGGTGAGCGCGTAGGCGCTCATCGACTTGCCCGAGCCCGATTCGCCGACGACGCAGAGGATCTTGCCCGGCATCAGGTCGAGGGAGAGGTCCTCGACGGCGTGGGGCCGGTCCGAGCCCTTCGGCAGCGCCAGGGTGAGGTTCCGGATGCGGACGACGGGCTCGCTCATGCTCAGGCTCCCTTGAGGGCTTCGCGCCGGGCGAGCACCGCCGGCCCGGTCTCGGCCAGATCCCAGTACAGGCCCGCCATCAGCATCAGGGCCTCGCGCGAGGGCGGTCCGAGCAGGTGCTCGTCCGGGCCGTGCTGGAGGCAGGCCGGGTAGGAATGGGGCACCCACAGGGTGGGCAGGCCGAGGATCTCCGAGAAGGCGTCGTTGGGCAGGGAGCCGCCGAGGTTCGGCAGCAGGGCGGGGCGCTTGCCCGTGCTCTCGGCGATCGAGGCCAGCGCCCAGTCGACCCAGGGGTCCTCGACGGGGAGCCGGGTGGCGCGGAACACCTCCGTGCGGGCGGCGCGGACCTCGACCATCGGAAAGCCGTGCGCATCGAGGTGGGTGCGCAGCGCCGGCAGGATCGCCTCCCAGTCGGTGCCGACGACGAAGCGCAGCTGCAGGGTCGCCTTGGCGTTGGGCGGCACGGCGTTGAGGGGGCCATCCGGGTCGCCGGTCTTGAAGGCCAGCACCTCGAGGGTGTTCCAGGCGAAGACGCGCTCGGCCGCGCTCAACCCGGGCTCGCCCCAATCCGCGTCGATCTTCGGCGCGGTCGGGTCGGTGCCGACGGCGATGTCGGCCAGCGCCGCGCGGACGCCGTCGGGGATCGCGGGCGGGCGCAGGGCGTCGAGGAGGATCTTGCCGCGCCCGTCGACCAGGGTGGCGATGGCGTTGGCCAGCACCGTGCCGGGGTTGCGCAGCAGGCCGCCCCAATTGCCGGAATGGTGGGCGCCCGCGCGCAGATCCAGCAGCATCTCGAAGGTGTAGCCGCCCCGCGAGCCGAGGAAGACGGTCGGGCGCTCGGCGCTGACCCGCGGTCCGTCCGAAGCGATGAGGACGTCGGCCTTCAGGGCCTCGGCCTCGGCCCGGCAGATTTCGCGCAGGCCCGGCGAGCCGGCTTCCTCGCCCATCTCGATCAGCAGCTTGGTGTTGAAGCCCAGGCGTCCGTCCCGCGCCGCCATCACCGCCGCCAGCGCGCCGAGGTTGAGGATGTGCTGGCCCTTGTTGTCGGCGGTGCCGCGCCCGTACCAGCGCTCGCCCTCGATGGTGATGGTCCAGGGGGCGAGGCCGTCGCGCCACTGCTCGGGGTAGCCCCGCACGGTGTCGCCGTGGCCGTAGATCAACACGGTGGGAAGCGCATCGCCCTCGTGGCGCTCGGCGATGAGGAAGGGGCCGTGGGTGCCGTCCGGATTGTCGCGGATGCGGCTGGTGAAGCCGAGCGGCGCGATCAGCGGAACGAGGAAGTCGTCGAGGTAGGCGCGCAGCTTCGGCAATTGGCCGGCGGTCTGGCTCTCGGTGGGACGGGCGACGGCATCCTGAAGGACCTCGAGGAAAGCGCCCTCGTCGTAGTGGCGCGCGGCGCGCGCGATGGCATCGTGTCGGGACATGGACTCACTCGGTCTCGGTGACGGGTCGGTGCGGGGGCTCAGCGCCGCCCCTCGGGGGCGGTGACGTCGCGGATGCCGTCGCCCAGCAGGTTGATCGCCAGGACGAGGACCAGGAGCGCGACGCCCGGGATGGTGATGACCCAGGGCTGGAAGAACATGTACGGCTTGCCCTCCGCGATCATCAGGCCCCAGGACGGCAGGGGCGGCTGGACGCCGAGGCCGAGGAAGGACAGGGCGGCCTCGAGCAGGATGGCGTGCGCCATCTCCAGGGTCGCCACCACGATGAGCGCGTTGAGGATGTTCGGCAGCACCTCCTGGAACAGGATGCGGGCCGGGGAGAACCCCGTGGCGCGCGCCGCCGCGATGAAGTCCTGGTCGCGGATCTGCCGGGTCGCCGCGCGGGTGACCACGGCGAAGCGGTCCCAGAGCAGGAAGCCGAGCACCAGCACCACCACCTTCAGCGAGCCGCCGACCAGGGAGGCCATGGCGAGCGCCACCAGCACCACCGGCATGGCGAGCCGCGTGGTCACGACGTAGCTCACCACCGCGTCGACCTTGCCGCCGAAATAGCCGGCGCAGAGGCCGAGCGTCGTTCCGATCACCCCCGAGATGGCGGCGGCCGCGATCCCGATGAGGAGCGAGATCTGGCTGCCGTAGATCAGCCGGCTGAGATAATCGCGCCCGAGCTTGTCGGTGCCGAGCACGTGGTCCCAGGTGCCCTTCTGTTGCCAGATCGGCGGGATCAGGCGCCGGGAGACGTCCTGGGCGTAGGGATCGTGGGGCGCGATCAGCGGCGCGGCGAGGGCGCAGAGCAGGATGGTCCCGAGGATGCCGGCGCCGATCAGGAAGCCGCCGTGATGCAGCCCGCGCCGAAGCGCCAGCACGGTGGGTGAGCGGGCGGCGGAGGGCGGGGCCGGGCCGTCGACCGGAAGGGTCGCTGGCGTCTCGGGCAGACCGGCTGCGAGGGGGGAGGCGGATGGCTGGAGGGTCATTGGCGCAGCCGGGGATCGAGGAGGGCGTTGAGGAGGTCGGCGGCCAGCGTCAGGGCGATGTAGATCATCGCCAGGACCAGCACGATCGCCTGCACCACGGGGAAGTCGTTGCGGGCGATGGATTCCCAGGCGAGCTGGCCGAGCCCCTGGAGCGAGAACACCGCCTCGATGACGATGGAGCCGCCGAGCATGAAGCCGAACTGGACGGCGGCGAGCGCGATCACCGGGATGACGGCGTTGCGCAGCGCGTGCCGGATCAGGATCTTGCGCGGGGGCAGGCCCTTGGCGCGGGCGGTGCGGACGTAGTCGGAGGCCAGCACTTCGAGCATGCCGTTGCGGGTGAGGCGCATCACCGCCGGCATGGCGTAGTAGCCCAGCGCGACGGCCGGCAGCACGAAGTGCTTCCAGGTCGTGTTGCCGGAGACCGGCAGCCAGCGCAGGTTCACCGAGAAGACCATGATCAGGGTCAGGCCGAACCAGAAGCTCGGCATCGCCTGCCCCAGCACCGAGACCGAGAGCGCGGCCCGGTCGATCCAGGTGTCGCGCTTGACCGCGGCGAGCACCCCGAGGGGGATCGCCACGAACAGCGCGACGGCGAGCGCCACCACGCCGAGGAACAGGGTGATCGGCAGGCGGGCGGCCAGGAGGTCGATCACGCTCTCGCGGAAGTAGAACGAGTTGCCGAAATCGAGCCGGATCGCCTTGGCCGCCCAGGCGACGAACTGCGCCAGGAGCGGCTGGTCGAGCCCGTACTGGACCCGGATCGCCTCCACCTGCACGGAGGTCGCCTCCGGCCCGGCGATGGCGGTGGCGAGGTCGCCCGACAGGTGCAGCAGCATGAAACTCGCCACCGACACCGTCACGGCGACCGCGAGGGCCACGAGACTTCGTTGGATCATGAACCTGAGCACGGCCGGGTTCCCTCGTTCGGTGTTGTCGGTCGACGTGCACGGATTTCAGGTGTTCTGATCGACCGTGTCAGTCTCGGCGTGGCCCTCCTCCCCCTTGCGGGAAGGAGTTGGAGATGGGGTGGTTGGGACACCCTCGACGGACTGAGGATCGCCCCGGCACCCCCACTCCTAACCTCTCTCCGCAAGGGAGAGAGGGACCCGTTCTGCTTGCTCGGTTGGATTTGTATATCCGAACCTCGACCCCTTACTTCCAAGACGCCGCGTAGAAGCGCGGCAGCTCGTCGGGCTGCGCCGTGAAGGCGAGGTCCGAGGTGAAGGCGTAGTTCGTGGAGTAGGAGAACATCGGCAGGGCATAGGCCTGGCCGGCGATGCGCTTGAGGGCTTCGGCGTACTTGACCTTGCGCACGGCCGGGTCGGTGGCGCCGTCCCCGGCCTGCAGCGCCGCGATGGTCTCCGGGTCCTTGGTCAGGTCCTCGTCGCCACCGCGGAAGTAGACGCCCGTGAAGGCCGAGACGTCGAGCACCGAGAACGAGCCCCAGGTCTGGAAGGCGATCGAGACCTTGCCGCCGCGGATCAGGTCGCGCAGGGCCGCGTAGCGCAGGTAGTTCAGGCGCACCTTGATGCCGACCGCGCGCAGGTAGCCGATCACCGCCTCCGCGTAGTCGCGCTCACGGTAGGCGCCCAGATCGATCTCGAAGCCGTCCGGATAACCCGCCTCCTTCAGGAGCGCCTTGGCCTTGGCCGGGTCGTAGGCATAGCGTGGCACACCCTCGTCGGTGCAGCCGAACTGGTCGATGAAGCAGGTCGCGTTCATCACCCGGCTGCCGCCGCGCACGAGGTTGTCGACCATGGCCTTGCGGTCGATGGCGTAGGAGATCGCCTGGCGGACGCGCACGTCCTTGAGCGGCGAATTGGCGGTGGCGCGTCCCAGGGTGTCGAATTGCAGGAAGCCGACCCGCATGGTCTCGGCGCTGAGCACGGTGACGTTCGGGGCGGCCTTCAACTGGTCGGCCTGGTCGCTCGGCACGCGCCAGATCCAGTCGATGCCACCGGTGACGAGTTCGGCCATGCGGCTGTCGGCGTCGGGAATGACGCGGAACTCGAGCTTGCCGATCTTCGGGGAACCGATCGGGCTGCCGGGCCAGTACTTGGCGAAGCGCTCCATCTTCACGCCGCGTCCGTTCTCCACCGCGGTGATGCGGTAGGGTCCGGTGCCGACGGGCGCCTTGGCGAAGCCGTCGAGGCCCACCTTTTTGAAATAGGCGGCCGGGAAGATCGGGGTCGGGCCGGCAAGGTATTCGAGTGCCGCCGGGAAGGCGGTCTTAAGGTGGATGCGAACCGTGCGGGCATCGACGACCTCGGTCGACTTCATCCAGTCGACGTTCTGCTTCGTCACCGTGCGGGCCTCCGGCGTCAGCACGTAGTTGAAGGTGAAGGCCACGTCCTCGGGCCCGAACGCGTCGCCGTTGTGGAAGCTCACGCCCTCGCGCAGGGTCAGTTCGAGGGTGACGGGGTCGACCCATTTCCAGGCGGTGGCCAGCATCGGCTGGTAGGTGCCGGTCTTCGGGTCGCGGTAGATGAGGGTGTCCCAGACGTTGCGGGCCAGGATGACGCCCTCGCGGGCGCTGTTGTGATACGGGCTGACGTTCTCCGGCTCGGTGTCGGAGGCGTAGACCAGGGTGTCGTTGGCCTTTCCGGCCAGCGCCGGGACGCTGGTCGCCAGCATCAGCAGGGTGAGCGCGGCGCGTGCCGCGGAGCTGTGTCTCGCCATGATCCCGGATCCTCTCGCCGCTGGGCCAGCCGGCAAAGCGTCCCACGCCTCGCTGTGCCGCTTTTTTCACCCTGCCATGGTGTTGTGCATTTCACATCGCAACAAGTAGAATTTCGCGATTGCTGCCGTGCCGATCCGGCAACGGAGAATGGATGTGCAGATCGCGAGCCTGCGTTACTTCCTGGCGGTCGCCCGTACCGGCTCGATCGCGGCGGCCTCCACGCAGTTGAACGTCGCCGCCTCGGCGATCAGCCGGCAGATCGCCAATCTCGAGGCCGAGCTCGACTGCGTCCTGTTCGAGCGGCGCCCGCGCGGGATGGTGCCGAGCCCGGCGGGCGAGCTGCTGGCCGCACACGCACACCAGACGCTGATGCGGGCCGAGCAGGTGGCGGCCGAGATTCAGGAGTTGCAGGGCCTCGCCCGGGGGTTCATCCGCGTCGCCACCTCGGAGGGCTTCGCCCTCGACCTGCTGCCGAACGCCATTGCGGAGTTTCACGCGGCGCATCCCGGCATCCGTTTCGAGGTGCAGATGCTGCCGCCGGCCCAGGTCACGCACGTGGTGGCGGCGGGCGATGCCGATATCGGCATCACCTTCGCCATGGCGCCGTCGAGCCTCGTGGCGGTGGCCTACGACAACCTGGTGGAGATGGTCGCGCTCAGCGCTCCCGACCATCCCCTGGCGCGCCAGGCCTCGATCCAACTGGCGGACCTGACGGCCTATCCGATCGCGGTGCCGACCCGCGACACCACGGCCCGCAGGGTCTTCGACGCGGCCTGCCTGGCGGAGGGGATCATCATCGAGCCGACGCTCACGGCCAACATCCTCTCGGCCCTGCTGCCCTTCGTCCGCCGCACCCGGGGATTGGCGCTGATGTCCGCCCTGTCCGTGCAGACGCCGGTGCGCCTGGGCGAACTCGTGTGCATCCCGGTGCGCTCCCGGGCCAGCCTGATGCGGGGCATCCAGGTCCAGGTCATGCGCGACCGCAAGCTGCCGCACGCCGTGCAGGCGTTCCTGCGCCAACTCATCGCGGCGCTGCCGGCCACGGAGCCCGGCGGCGCGTGAGACGTCCGGCGCCGGCGGACTCGACCCGGAGCGCGGCACCTGAGGCGTGTCGCCGGGCGCCGACGGTTCTGGCGGAGGCTTGCGGGCTCTCTCTTCACTTCAACCAAGCGGCAGCCTCGGCCATCCCCCGCTCAGCGGCACGGCTCCGCCGCGACCGTGCCCCAGCCCGGCAGCGGGAAGGCCCGGTCGTAGGCCAGGTTGAAGACGAAGGCGTAGGCCACGTAGAAGGCCGCGATCGCAAGATCCATGAAGAAGGCCTCGACGAGGCCGATGCCGAGGTACCAGGCGATCGGCGGCAGCAGGATCACGAGCAGGCCGGCCTCGAACAGCACCGCATGCGCCGCCCGCAGCAGGAGGCTCTTGCGCGTATGCCCGGTCAGCCGCTGCATCGCACGGTCGAAACCGAGATTGTAGACGTAGTTCCACGCCATCGCGATCAGGGCGCTGCCGACGCCGATGACGCCCATGGCGCTGGCGTGCAGGCCGAACAGCACCGTCCCGAGCGGAATGATGAGCGCGAGCCCGAACATCTCGAACAGGATGGCGTGGCGGATACGGTCGCGCGTGCTTCTCATGGTCGGTCTCGGTGTGATCGGATCGCGGAAAATCGCGTTGGTCCGCCGCCTTCTATCTGCGATACCAGGACCAGCAAGTTGGAACGTATCTCGAAAACAGATAGATGGCCGTCTCGCTCGATCAACTCGAGGCCTTCGTCGCAGCCGCCGAGGCCGGGTCCTTCTCCGGCGCCGCCCGCCTGCTGCGCAAGGCGCAGTCGGCGGTCAGCACGCAGGTGTCGAACCTCGAGGCGGATCTCGGGGTGGCCCTGTTCAGCCGGGCGGGCCGGAACCCCGTGCTCACCCCGGCGGGGGCCCGGCTGCTGCTGGAGGCGCGGGTGGTGCTCGATCGGCGGGAGCACCTCGTCGGCGTGGCGCGCAGCCTGGAGCAGCGGGTGGAGAACCGGCTGGTGGTCGCCATCGACGAACTCTATCCCGAGCACGCCCTCGGCGCCCTGTTCGCCGACTTCGCCCGGCGCTTCCCCTTCGTCGAGCTGGAATTGCTGTTCCCGCTGATGGAGGATGTGAGCCGCATGGTGCAGTCCGGAGCGGCCGACCTCGGCGTGATGTGGCGCCAGGAGGTGCTGCCCACGGAACTCGGCTTCCAGACCATCGGCTGGGTGCCCCTCAAGCTCGTGTGCGGGCGTGACCATCCGCTGGCCAAGGCGCGGGTGGAATGGGAGGAGCTGAAGCGCCACCGCCAGATCCTGGTCGCCGCGCGCAGCGACGGGCCGGAGAAGAGCCGCCTGCGGGTGGCCGCCGAGGTGTGGTGGGTGGAGAGCCACTGGGTGATCCTCGAGATGGTGAAGCACGGGATCGGCTGGGCCTTCGTCACCGACCACGTCATCGCCGCGTCCCAGACCGCGCCGCACCTCGTGACGCCGGACCTCCAGTTCGACCAGGGCGACTGGCCCATCGCCCTGGAGCTGGTCTGGCACAAGCAGCGGCCCTGCGGCCCCGCCTCGGCCTGGCTGCGCGAGCGCTTCGCGGCCGAGCGGATCGGAACCCTGGCGGGGAGTGGTCCGGCGGTCTGAGAGGCCGGCGCCGCGAGCCGGCGGCGCGCCTCCCGCGATCGCCCGTCCCGAAGCGGATGGGTCCGACTTCACCCTCCCGGCGCCCGGGCAAACCACCGGTCCAACGGTCTGGGACGGACGTGGTCGGGGGCAGCGGTCCGGTCCGGGTCGTCGATGCGGCCCGTGGCCCCGAATCTCGCGTCACGGGCGCCCTGCGACGACCGGGCGGGGCCGGCGAACCATCCGCCCCATGGACGATTTTCCAAGGACAGGAGGTATGTCCATGACCGTCGTCGCTTCGAACAAGATCTGGCTCGAGGGCAGTACCGCGCGGACGGAGGGGCAGCCCGTCTCCGCCAATCCCTATCCTGCAGGATCGCAGGAGAGTGCGGATTGGCTGGAGGGTTACACGACCCTGGAGGCCGAGCAGCTCGTCGCCAGTCCGGATGCCGGCGAGACCCTGTAGATCAGCGGCCGAGGAGCCGGCGCCTCACCGGTTCGGGATCGCCCGCACCGATCCGGTCGAGACCGGTTCCGCCAGGGCCGCGGCGAAGGGGTTCAGGCCCTTCCGGTCGGCGATATCGGCCGAGTACAGGGACAGCGCAGCCAGAAGACCGATCGCCAGCGTGGCTTTCAGAACCGTCGCGAGTCGGCCGAGGGCGGATTGCATGGTTCATCCTTGAGACGGCGGTCCGGGTTCATCGGCCAAGTTCGTGGCGCCTTGATGGCCGATGACGGGATGGGCCGCGCCTGCGCGTCGCGAGGCGGCCCCGGCCTGCGTCCCCGAGGATCCGCCTCGGTGCCCTCGGGATGCCAGGTTCGAGGTCCGCGCCTCGGGATCGCCCTGCGACTCCTTGCTTCGCACCCGGGAGGAACGTCGATCGCCGCGGGGCATTGCCTGCTCGCATCCCGACAGCCGTGGCATACCAGTAGGGTTTCCCGCATGCGCAACGCCATCACGCCCGCCCCTCGTCCCCCGGTGACCGCATCCGCGGCGGCGCGCCATGTATCCGGCGCCGCCGACCGCAACGGATGCCCGGACCGGGGCCAGGACGAGCGCCGCTTCGCGGTCGCCGAAGATCGGTCCGGGCTGCCTATCCAGGGCATTTCCCCGGCGTCCGACTTCGAAGGCTTCGGCTCGTTCGCCTGATCGCGGCCGGCGGGCTAGCGATCCTCGCGGAGGCCGTCGTGAGGCAAGGCGTCCATCGAACCCCGCACCTCGCTGCCGCCGAAGACCACCTGCCGGCGCAGCGGCGGTCGCGAGAGGCCGTAGATCAGCCGCGGCTCGGCATGCGCACTCGCCGCGTCCAGGGCCGCGCGGTGCTCGGGCGACAGCGCGAGCCCGAGGGCGGCCAGGTTGTCGTCAACCTGTGCGGGCCGGCTGACACCCATCAGGGTCGAGGCCACACCGGGGCGGCCCACGACCCATGCCAGGGCGATGCGCGCCGCCGGCTCCCCGACCGCATCCGCCACCCGCCGCACCGCCTCCACGATGTCCCAGTTGCGCGGCGTGAACAGGCTGTCACCGAACGGATTGGCGCCGTCGAGGCGTCGGTCCGCGGCCGGCCGCTCGGCGCCCGGCTCCGCGGTCTCCCGCGGCAGGCCGGCCCCGCGCGCAGGAGACGCCTCCACGGCCGCGCGCGCGTACTTCCCGGTGAGCAGCCCGGAGGCGAGCGGCGACCAGGGCACCAGGCCGAGGCCGAACTCGGCCGCGAGCGGGACGTGCTCGTCCTCCACCTCCCGATTCACGAGGGAGTAGAAGTACTGCAACCCGATCGGGCCGGGCAGCCCGCGCACGCAAGCCAGCGTCGCGAGCTTGGCCGCGTACCAGGCCGGCATGTTCGACAGGCCCCAGTAGCGGGTCTTCCCGGCCCGGACGAGGCCCGCCATCGTGTCGAGCAGTTCCTCCGCCGGCGTCACCCCGTCCCAGACGTGCAGCCAGTACAGGTCGATGCAATCCGTCCCGAGGCGGCGCAGCGAGCCCGCGATCGCCGCGTGGACGTGCTTGGCCCCGCACCCGCCCGCATGCGGACCGTTGCCCGTGGCGAAGCCCGCCTTGGTGGCGAGGACGATCCGGTCCCGCAGGCCGCGCTCGGCGAGGAAGCGGCCAATTATGGTCTCGCTGGCTCCGTTGGCATAGACGTCGGCCGTGTCGACGAAGTTGCCGCCGCGCTCGACATAGGCGTCGAACACGGCCCGGCTGCCGGCCTCGTCGAGCCCCCAGCGCGCCGTGCCGAAGGTCATGGTGCCCAGTGCGAGCGGGCTCACCGCGAGCCCCGAGCGGCCCAGCGTGCGGTACTGCGTCAGATCCATTGTTGCGCCCCATCGATGACTGGACCAAGGATGGGGCGCTGTCGCCGGAACGAATAGCCGGGCCGAACTGCAAGGGCCTGTGAGCGGGATGCAGCAATGCGGCGCGGCGACCTCGACGATCTCTCCGCCTTCGCGGCGGTGGCACGCACCCGCAGCTTCACGCGGGCGGCGGCCGATCTCGGCCTGTCGCCCTCCGCCCTCAGCCACGCGATGCGCGGGCTGGAGACGCGCCTCGGCGTGCGCCTCCTCGCACGCACGACGCGCAGCGTCGCCCCGACGCCGGCCGGTGAGCGCCTGCTGCGCTCCCTCGACCCCGCGCTCGCGGAGGTCGCGCGCGGGCTCGCCTCCCTCGCGGAGTGGCGGGGCGCACCCTCGGGGACCCTCCGCTTGACGACGTTCTCCTACGCGGCCCGCGCCATCCTCGAGCCGTCCCTACCCCGGTTTCTCCTCGACCATCCTGCGGTCTCGGTCGAGGTCGTCGTCGACGACCGCCTGACCGACATCGTCACGGCGGGCTTCGACGCCGGGATCCGCTTCGGCGAGACGGTGGAGCGTGACATGGTGGCGGTGCGCGTCGGCCCCGACCTGCGCACCGTCGTGGTGGGAACGCCGGCGTACTTCACGCGACATCCCGAGCCGAAGGCGCCGGGCGACCTGGAGAGCCACAATTGCGTCAACTACCGCCTGGTCGGCGGGGGCGGCCTCCTCCCCTGGGAGTTCGCCCGCGAGGGGCGCGAGGTTCGGCTGCGTGCCGCCGGGCAACTGGTGGTGACCGATGGCGGCCTCATCGCCGCCGCGGTGAGGGCCGGGGTGGGGCTCGGCTACATGCTGGAGAGCGAGGTCGCGGCCGACCTCGCCGCCGGTCGGCTGGTGCAGGTGCTGGAGGATTGGTGCCCGCCCTTCCCGGGTTGCCACCTCTACTACCCCGGTCGACAGGTGACGCCGGCCCTGCGCGCGCTGATCGACGCCCTTCGTTGGACGGAAGGCCGCTCGACCTAGCATCGGGGTCGCGGACCGGCGGAGGCTCAGCCTATCGGGACCGTTGGACCGTCGTTCGGGCCATGCATCGCGGATCTCGCAGGACGAGGAAGCCATCAGATCCGCGACGGAGAAGACACCGTTCCGTTCGCTCAAGTCCAGCGGGCGATCGTGGACGGGCGAGTTGTTCGCCGATCCTTTCTCTACTCAAGAGATCGTCCGGATTCGGAGATCTGAACCAATCTCCATCGATTTCTGAGCCGATCGGCCCGAACCGATGTCTTCCTGCCGAGTTGGATCGCGAAAAGGAGTTGCTCATGCGCTTCCGGATCGCTCTTCTGGCCGTCATCGGTTTTGGTGCACCTGCATTTGCGCAATCCTCAGCGCCCGCGCCGGGCGGCGGGGGCAAGATCGACGCCGAACTGGGCGAGCTTCGCGCTGCGCCCGTGCCGAGCCAGGCGAAAGACCTGGATCCCTTGCAGCTGGCAGCGGCCCAGCGCGAGCGAGCCGCCTCGATCGAGGAGAAGACGAACGGCCTGTGGCAGTCCTGGACCGTGTCGATCTGCGAGGGATGCGGAGCCACGCCATCCTACAGGAAGACGATCGACGACGACTTCGCCAATCGGAAGAGGCTCGCGGATCTCAAGTCCAAGACTGCGCCGTCCAAGACTGCGCCGGCAAAGAGCGCGCGGCAGGCTCCCGAGCCGCCAACCGCTCAGGCGCCGGGGCGCAGCCTCTACGCCGATCTCTCGACGGAAAACATCAGCCAGATCCGGCGCATGCCGGGTCGGTGACACTCCGGCCCGGTGGAGTGGCCAAGTGGGACGGCCATGTGGGACGGGCATGTGGGGCGGCATCGTACGTCGTCCGCCCCGTGCGATCCGCGACAGGCCTCCGTTCGATGCCCCGTCCGAGCCTGCCGCAGCCTTCGACCTGCCCGACCGGTGACGGGTCGGAGCCGCGCTCGGACCGGGCCTTCCGGCCTCCGTCCTCGGGGACAGGACCTATATTCGTCTCAGGAGAACGTCCTTCATCTTCGTCGTGAGACGGGACGGCAGCTTGCGCAGGAGAGGCTTGAAAGCGATCTGGCTGTAGGACGCGATGTCTTCGTATTTTTCGGGATGCACCAGATTCAGGGGGTAGGTGCTCAAGGAGTTTTCCCTGATATAGTTCTCGACCGTTTCTATGTGATCTGTTCTCTTTGTGTTGACGTAGAGCAGTGTATTTTGCTTGTACCAGTAATGGACGTCGTCTCTGTGCCAGATCTGAGGTCTGACGACGTCGAAATGCCGATACCCGCGCTCCGCGAACTTGTCGGCCCACCAGGATTGCCACATCTCGTTGATATGACGGAAACCGCCTTGATAGGGGATGGCCGCGCCAAACAGCAATAAATCGCTGTGCTGCGTAAGATTGTCGACCATGATGTTCGACGATTCGTTCTTGATATGCTCCGCAACTTCGAGGCTGATCGCGAGATCGAACCGTCGGCCCATTTCAAATCTGTTTTCCAGGTTGCCGATCTTTATATCGTCTTTCGGAATCTGTAGATCTTCCATCTTCGTCCAAGGGCCGTCGATACCCTTGCAGACACTGAAGCCCAGGTTTCTGCTCGTCTTCAGCCAGAGGCCGTCACCACACCCGATGTCCAGAATGCTGTCGACGTCGAAGATGTCTCGAATGATCGATAGCGTGAGTTTCGCGGATCGTTCTGTCTTCTCACGGTGCATTCGATGCCAATCAAAATCGTACATTGATTGCATGCTCCTGCGGAGGCTGCCCAGCGCCCGAGACCGCATGGTAATGTCGTTCCGGGGCAGATCAACTGTCGCTCATCCGGTTTCTGCTTCATCCGATCAGGTCTTGGCGTGGCACTTCACTGTGGATCTGGCTCCCGGAGCGCCGGAGACGGCCGCGAAACGCCCCGGGCCTGGCGCAAGCGGGCCGTGATCCGTGGACGCCGCCGCGCGAGGGGACGCGTCGATCGCGTGTGGATACGTCGGTGCCGTCCGGCCCGGCGCCGAGCGGCGATGCGGAGCGCGACCTGCCCGCCGGTGTTCGAGCCGACCTGGAACGCGGTGGCTCATCGGTACGACCGCACAAAAATCGTCCCGCGAGGCCGGTGCGGCAGCCACCACGGACGGTGACGCCGCTGTGCCCCGATCCCGGGACGTCGCCGCCGCTCAGGTTCGCTCGCTCGGACTCCGCCGCCTGCCGTGAACGGCACGGCGCAGGACGCGTGAGACCTGATCCGCGGAATAGGGCTTACTCAGGACCTCGAAGCCGTGGGTCCCATCGCGGGCCAGGACGTGGCTATAGCCCGAGGCCAGGACCACGGGCAGGTCGGGCAGGGTGCTCCGCAGAAGCGTGGCCAGCTTGATGCCGCCCATCCCCGGCATCACGACGTCCGAGAAGACGACATCGAAGTCGCCGCCGTGGGGTCCGAGCTTGTCCAGGGCCTCCTCGGCACTGGTCGCCCAGGTCGTCTCGTAGCCGAGGTCATGCAGGATCTGAGTCGCGAAGCGTCCGACCTCGATGTTGTCCTCGACCACCAGGACCCGGTGGCCGGCGCCACCCGGCTCGACGAGGGCGGGTTCGACGTCCTGCGCCTCGGACGATCCCATCTCGGCGACCTGCGGCAGATAGAGGGTGAAGGTCGTCCCGCGGGACGGTTTGCTCTCGAAGGTGACGTCCCCGCCGGACTGCTTGGCGAAGCCGAAGACCTGGGACAGGCCGAGGCCCGTCCCCTTGCCGACGTCCTTGGTCGTGAAGAACGGCTCGAACACCCGCGCCTGCACGTCCGGAGCAATGCCGCAGCCGGTATCCCGCAGCGAGATCGCCGCGAACGGACCGGGGGAGCCCGCATGGCCCCGTATGGGGGGCAGGGACGCGCCGCACGCGAGCCGGAGCGTCAGGGTTCCCTCGCCGTCCATCGCGTCCCGCGCGTTCACGGCCATGTTCACCAGGGCGGTCTCGAACTGGCTGACATCCACCTCGATGAAACAGGGCCGCTCCGGCAGCTCGGCCACGACCTTGATGCGGGCGCCCGTGATCGTATCCAGCAGATCGGCCAGGGCCTGCAGCCGCGCGCCGACGTCGATGGTCACGGGTTGAAGGGTCTGGCGACGGGCGAACGCGAGAAGCTGGCCGGTCAGCCGGGAGGCGCGCTCGACGGTGTCGGAGACCGCGTTCAGGTAGCGGCTTCGACGCGCCTCGGGCAGGTCGGGGCGCAGCAGGAAATCCACGGACGAGCGGATGATGGTCAGCAGATTGTTGAAGTCATGCGCCACGCCTCCGGTGAGCTGTCCGACGGCTTCGAGCTTCTGCGACTGCCTCAGCACCTCCTCCGTCTCGAGGAGCTGCGAGGTCCGTTCCTCCACCCGCTGCTCGAGCGTCGCATTCAAGGCTTCGAGGTCGCCGACCGCCTCGCGAAGGGCCGTCACCGCCCGGACGCGCTCGATATGCGCCCAGGAGCGCTCCGTCACCTCGCCGATGAGGGCCAGCTCGTGATCCGTCCACGTGCGGGGCACGCGATCATGGATGGCCATCAGCGCGGTCAGCCGGCCGTCCTTGACGAGGGGCATGCAGATCGTGGCCGCGATGCCGATGGCCTGGAACGTGGCTGCCTCCTCGGGCGCCAGCTCCGCCAGGTTGTCGTTGATGACGAGCGGCCTGCCGGCGCCGAGATCCTCGACGGCCCGCCGGCCGAAATCCGCGAGGCTGTAATGCCCCACGATGCTCGGGGATCCTTCGGCCGCCCAATCCCCGCGGATGGTGAAGCCGTCCTCGTCGGGGTCCATGTCCGCGTAGGCGCAATTGGACAATCCGAGATGCTCGGCCACCATGCGGGTGGTCGTCGCGAGAATGTCGTCGGCATCGGTGCTGTTGGCCGCTTCTCGTCCGAGACGGTCGAGGAACCTCAGGCGCGCCTCGTTCTCCCGGAGGGCCGCCTCGGCCAGGACGCGCCCGGTCGTCTCGGTGCAGGCGCAAAACATGCCTGCGACCCTGTCCTGCTCGTCGCGCACCGGGGAATAGGAGAAGGTGAACCAGGTCGGCTCGTCGTAGCCGTGTCGATTCATGGTGAGCGGCATGTTCTCGGACCACGTCGCCTCGCCCGACATCGCCCGCTCGACCAGGGGGATGATGTCGGGCCAGATCTCCGACCAGATGTCCTGGAAGTGCCCTCCGAGCGCGGCCGGATGCTTGTCGCCGAGGATCTCCACGTAGGCATCGTTGTAGAGAAAGCCGAGTTCGGGCCCGAAGGCCACGAACATCGGAAATCGTGATCCCAGCAGAAGGCTCACGGTCGACCGGAGGCAGGGCGGCCAGGTATCGGGGGATCCGAGCGGCGAGCCGGACCAGTCGTGAATGCGCATGAGCGCGCCCATCCGACCGCCGCCTGCGAGGAAAAGTGGGAACCCGTCGGAGGCGTTCTCAGGCATGGGGCAGCAACGAGCTCGGATGCCGACGTTCCGCAACGTCGTGGGTGCTGGTCATTCGGTTCACGTTCCGATGACCGCTCGGGTACCTGAGGGGAGAACATCGAAGGGCGCAAGGTGGCCGAGACTTCGCGGACGGCAAGCTCGTCCACGGCATCGCCACGGATCGTTGCGGCGACCACGGCCGAAGACGGTCGTGCGGAAGAAGACGAACTCAAGCGGAACGGTGGCACGTTCGGAAAGCTGCGTGATGCGGCACCGTCCGTGATCGTGGACGCCTGCCGATCACCGGACGGCATTCGACCTCGTCCGGGCCTAGCGCCTGCCGGGCGCGGCAACGGTCTCTCCCGGCGAGCCCGTGGCGCTGCGGCAAGGTTCCGATCCGACACCTGCAACGTCTCGCGCTCTCCATGGTCCCGATGGACCAAGTTCTGGAACAGGCAGAGCAAGGAAGTATGCAGGATCGCTTCGCTCTATGTCCTGTAGGCTAGGCGTTGGCGAAGCATACCACTATTTTGCAACCATTTGCCTGATTTTTAATCTATCCGGCTCGGATTGTGCGCAATAATCTTTTTAACAATGTTTCGAATGTGCGCGCGGATCACCTCCGCGTGCTGATCTTCGTTCTGAGGTGGTGAGGGTTTTTCGGGATCTGTCACGGCGTGCACGATTATGCCCTCGTCCCTGGTCGGCCAACACAGTTGCATCAATTATCAGTCAATGGGACAATATTCAACGATATCACCCGCTGCCGATTTCCTTATTTGATGCGCCCAAGCTGGGCGATCAAGTGATTTTTTAATCCCTGCAGACTTGAAATTACTTAAGTCCCAGAGTTTGACCGTCGCACATGAACCATCCTGGGAGGCTTACGTTGTTACCGCACTTCTTCTTCGATCTCACAGACGGGCAGTCGTTGTTGCGTGACGACTTGGGAATCGAGGTCGAAGACGTGGATACAGCCGTAGAACAGGCCCTCATCGTGATCGACGAAATGCATGCGGATGGCAGCTTGACGGAGGCGGGGGCTGCTTGGGATCTGAATATCAGAAATCAAAGCGGCATCATTCTCAAGAAGATCAAGATTACGTAATTGGAATTCAAGCGTTCCCTATCCCGAGCGTCGAGACGTCTCCTTGTATCGACAGGTCTTCCGGGGCGGCGCGCGGAATCCCGAGCGTGCTCGGAGGCGGTCCCAAGGTGGTGCGGGCAGCGCCCTGGCCCTGCACGGGTGATCCGGTCGCTGCGCACTCGGACAACGTCCGAATGCCCGGAGCGAAGCCGCGCCGCCGGCCCCGAATGACCTCGGCGAATGACCTCGGCTAGAGACGGGATCTGGGGGAAGGCATCTCCATTCCCGGCCGTGTGGCCAGGATGGCGACGAGCACGGCGAGGACGGATGCCGCGCCCGCGACGGCGAAGGATTCGATTTGACCGTCGACCGGCATGGGGCCGAAGGCCTTGACGGCGAGAAAGATCGGATAGTGTAAAATGTAGAGTGGATAGGAGAGGCGCCCCAGTAAACGGCTGCCCGCCTGCCATGAGATCCTGCCACGCGAGCGTATTCCGAGCGCCAGGATCAAGGGCAGAGCGAACGTCACCGAGCCGATCTCGATGATCCTGCGATCGCAAAAAGGTGGGCAGAACAGGATCAGCAGGAGACCCATGGTCGGTATGGAGGGATGCATCGCAGGGATGGCGGCGAGTCGCCCGGCGCCGTAGAGGCGCGCGATGAGTACCCCGAGCGGGAAGGAGAAGGCGACGCGCGCGAATCCCATCGGCAGCGTTGCGGTGGTGTCGCCCCCTTCCATGCTGCCGAGCGCGACGGTCGTCCAAACGAGACAGATCCAGCCGGCGACGATCGCCGCGAGGAGGGATGTCCGGTTCAGGCGCCAGAGCCAGAGGCTGTACACGACGTTGACGAGCCATTCGAACGACAAGGACCAAGAGGGGCTGTTCAACGGCCAGGCTGCGCGCTCCGGATCGCCGAACGGGAACGGCATCATGAGGCAAGCCAGGGTCACGAGGATGGTGAGCCCGAGGAGCGCGGCGGGACTGTGGAGGAGGCCTGCCCCGGATTCTCCGAAGCGCACGAGAAGACCCAGGAAGGCGCCCACCAGGTACAGGGGGTACAGGCGCCGTATCCTGCCGCGCAGGAACGTGGCCGGCGTCATTCCTTGTCCGAGGCGGCTCTCGTAGGTGTGGGCGAGGATGAAACCGGACAAGCAGAAGAAAAAATCCACTGCGAGATAGCCGAATTGGCTCTGCTTTCCGGTCCAGCTGCTGCAATGCAGGATCAGGACGCACAGGGCGGCGACCCCGCGCAATGCATCGAGCGTGTCGAACCGTTGGAGCTGCGCTCGGGCCGCCGTTTGAGGCATCGTGGTCTCGCTCAGGTCGGCAAGCCTAGCCGCGCAATGATGACCAACCGATTGTCGGCTTGCCGCGGGTCTCGTCCGAGGCTGCGGTCCGAAGCGGACCCGATCCGGCGGATGACCGGGATCGCCGTGGCACTCCGCGCGCGCCCGCGACCGCCCGCCGCCCGCACGATCGATCGGGGCTGCCCGGACCGAGCCTCCGGATCGCTTTCGGCCGAGCTTGCGTTACCGTTGGTCGAGAGGGCCGAGGCCGCGCCCACGCAGCGCCGCCGATGCCAGCACCTGCGAGGAGAGTCCGAAGATGGGAACGGTAGCGGCAACGCTGGCGACGATCGCCGCATCCACCTATTCCGACACGCTCGCCGGCCTGCCCGCCGGGTTTGTGCCGCTCTCGGCCACCGGGCTCACCAACGGCACCTACGCCAACCAGAACGCCTACGGCGCCGCCGTGACGGGAACCTTCGGCAATCAGTCCGTCGTCGTCCTGAGCTTTCGCGGCAGTGACGATCGCCAGGATTGGCTCAATGACCTGCGCAACATCAATGCCGACTACGAGAAGTTCGCCCCCCTGATCTCGGCCGTCGACGGCTACGCCGCACAGCACGACGCGACGGTGATCGTCACCGGGCACAGCCTAGGCGGCGCGCTCACGCAGGTCTTCATGGCGAACCATCCGGACACCGGAGACGTCCTCTATCAGGGCGCCACCTTCGGCTCGCCGGGAGCCCTGATCTCCGCAGTGCCCGACGACCGGATCGTCAACTACGAGATCGCCGATGATCCGGTGCCTTACCTCGGGCTCTACAGGGCGCAGATCGGGCAGACCGCCAGCTCCGATCCGATCTATGCCGGTACGGTGTCGGTGGGGCTGTCCACGGCCATCGGAGACGGCGTCACGCCCCAGGATGTCGCCGCCTCCATCCCGAGCCTGACGGCCAACTACGTCAACCGCGGTGCCCTCGACTACCTTCCCGGGATCGATGGCACGGAAACGACCCTCACGCCGTCGCAATTCCTCGACGGCGGCCGGTTCATCGACACCTTCGTGCGCTACGGCGCCGAGCACGACGTGTCCGTCTATGCCGCGCGCAGCGCCGGTTCCGCGGTGACCGATCCGGTGATCCGGAGTTCCGGCGCCGGGGCGAACCAGCCGGACCCCGTGTTTCGCTTCTTCGACACCAAGACCGGCGATCACTTCTATACGACCAGCGCGGCGGAGAAAGCGCAGATCCAGGCCACGATCCCGAACTTCGCCTACGAAGGTTCGCCCTGGTCGACGCCGGACGAGAGCGCCGCTACCCACGACGTCTTCCGGTTCCTCGACACGAAGACGGGCACCCATTTCTTCACCGACAGCGTGAACGAGCGCGACGTCATCCGGGCGAGCCTGCCGAACTACAGCTACGAAGGGGTGGCGTTCGAGGCCTACAACGATGCGAACGGCGCCGGACACATCACGCTGGAGCGCTTCTACAACACGCAGACGGGCTTGCATCACTTCGCCGGAAATGCCGAGGAAGCCGCGAGCATACATCAGGGTCAGCAAGGGCCCGGCTGGATCGACGAGGGCAAGGCCTTCACCGTGCACATCCCGGCCGACGGCCTGCTGACCGCCTGACCGGCGGCCCGATCCGTGGCTTGCGGCGAGGCCTGCGTCGCGAGCCCACGGAACGCGCCGCGTGTGTCCGAGGTCGCGCCCGGCCCTATTGGGGGGCGAAGAGCGTGATGTTGCTGTTGATCTGGTAGGCGGGCTCGGGGGGCGTGTTGGCCAGGCGCAGCCTCACCGGGCTCTCGCCGAGGATGGCGCCGAAGGCGGGTGTCACCGCCATCGGCAGACATCGAGAGAGCGCGTCGAAGGCGGCGGCCTCGAAGCGCTTCCGGGTCTCCCGATCGCCCGTCAACTGTCGGGCCGTGACGAGCGGGCGGCCACGCAGGCGACCCGTCTTGTCCAGGCCGAAACGAAGGGCGATCGAGGAGCCCTTCGTCTCCGTCGGTACGATCCAGCAGGATGCCAGTGCCGCCCGGAACGCGGCCCAGTCGTTGACACCGGTCGCGGGCTGCGGCGACTGGGCACGGGACGGCGCGGCGAGTGCCACCGAAGCGCAGAGCGCGAACATCGCGACGACCGGGTGCTGCCCCATGGCGATCTCACCTCTTCGTTTCCCGGAACGGCCAGGCCAGCCGGCCGGCCTCGTCATCCGCGACGTCGCCGATCCGATCGAGGGGCGACGGCGAGGCGACCGCGTCCTTGGTTCGACGAACGGAACGCCGGCGCCTATGGGGCGCAGCCCAGGCTCCGCTCCGAGGTGCGGATCCGAGCGACCTGCTCACGCTGGCGCGCCGAGAGAGGCACCTCGGCCTCATCGTCGTACTGGCAACCGGCATTGCCGAACGCTCGAATGGCCTGCGGGGTGCGAAAGCAGTAGCCGCCCGCTTTGAAGATCGCGTTCCGCTCGGTCCATAGCGCCTCGCACGACGGGGCGGCCGCTCCGCTTGGCGCGCTCGGGCTCATCGCGACGGTACGGCAGCAGCCGACGTGGCGGGCGCTGACCCATCCTGTCTGCCCGGACGGAAGCCGGATGTTGACCCATCCGTCTCGGCGGCCAACCTCGGTGAACAGCGTGTCGGGTCCGAGTCTGGCGATGCGCACGCCTTCGGTACCGCTCGGGAGGCTGCGCAAGGCCAGAAAGTTGTCGCCGTAAGGATCGAGACCGACAGGGTAGCTGAGGGGCTCAGGCTGAACCTGAGCGGCGGTCGGTGCGCAAAGAGCAAGTGCCGCCGCCACATAGGCAACGCTCGTCCGCGCGAGAACAGAAGGCTTCATTCCAGGTAACCTTTTGCCTTTGCATGCATGGCAAGCCGATTGGGATCGGCGCCATTCTGCACCGAAAGCCCGGCCGTGCGCCACACCGCCCCGCTCGGCTTGACCACGCGTCCGCGCCGCTGACGGGCACCTCGGCGTCGGGCATCCGGATGGGCTGGCGCTGCACCTTCGCAACGGCTACCTCGGCTGACTTCCGCTCCTCGCTCGGAGGCTCGGACAGGGCGCGCTCCGCGGGTCCGGGTCTGCCACGCCGCAGTGATCGCAGCTCCTGCCGGACCCTGGCAGGGAGGCCGCGCCGAATCGGTTGCGCCTTCCAACGGGATGAGATCGAGCGCATGGCCACACGCCGACTTCTTGCCGCGCGCTTCCGCAGGCCCTCGCCGGCCGCGGTGGAAAATCAGCTGCGTGATTAGGAAAATTGGCGCGCCAATCAGAATAAAACTGCGAACACCTATGTGATTGAAATCTTAAGGTAGTTTGCGGCGTCGGATCCGAAGTAGGGGAGAATTTAGGCACGTTGGACGGATATACCATCGCAGACGCCATCACAAAGCTGGCTTCGCCCTTCCAAGCGCCGGTAAGTGTGAGCGGCACTCCTGGTATTTGGCATTGCCGACGTCGTGGGCCTGGTCGTCAAGGTGTTCGCATCACTACGAGGATGCGTAGCCAAGTGCCCCCCTGACGCCCACGTGAAAGGTTGAGAATGCCAACGTGTTGCGGAAGTGGGACACGCAGCCGTTGTTTTCCAAAATCCTCAAAACCGTCAGAGTCTTTGGTATTTTCGAAAGGCCACCCATCGTACACCGCATAGGTTGTCGCTGGTACTTCCGCGACCGGAGCGGCCCATCCCTCTATTAATCCAATGCCATTAACATTGAGCAATGCGAAGACATTTGCAATGCTGCGCTTAGTTCAAATCTGTCTTTTCACTAATCTCCAAATCACGCTGTGTTTGGGGATGGAGCAGACATTTGCACAACAAGAGAACTTTGTCGAATTGTGCGATCAGGCAGCCGCTGCACCTTGGGACTCGGATTCGGCGCATCGGCGCACACGCCTTGAATTCCGCCAGTTGCAACCCGAACGTGCCATCCCATTTTGCCAGCGAGCCTTCGCGCAGAATTCTGACCTTCGTCGCCTGAGCTTTCAACTTGGCCGCGCCTATGATCGTCAGGGCGCAAACCAGGATGCGTATCGCGCCTACAAAGTCGCTGCCGACCTCGGCAGCGCCGCCGCCAAGGTGAACATCGGTATTCTCTACCGGCAGGGACGCCGCTTCGAAAAGAACGATACCAAGGCCCGCGCGTGGTTTCGCGAGGCGGCGGAAATGGGGCTCGCGGAGGGCATGTATTGCTACGCGACGGCCCTCGACAACGGCCTTGGCGGTCCCGTTGACGGACCTGCCGCACGATCCTGGTACGAGCGAGCGGCGCAACGTGGGACGGCGAAGGCACGCGATGTTCTCGTACGCCTGGATATCGACGGGCCTGGCACGGGTGCCCGCTGTGATTAACCCCGGCTGCCTGGGCCAGTGCTGCGGAGAACGGCCGTGACGGAGGGGTCGCGTTTCGTCGGCAGTCGCACGCTGGCCGACCTCGACCTCGTTCGGATCGATGACGGGCTCGTCATCGAAGGTTACGAACGTCTGGTCCGTCTGCTGCGACAGCGCGGTGGTGCGGCTGCGGCCCGGCTCTTCGCCGAGCCGGTCTTGTCGCACAGCAACGGATCCGCTGCGGCGCGTGTTGACTGGTACACGTCCCTCGACGGACCTGTTCGCAGTCTCGCGGACCTCGACCCCGGCGAGGCCTCGGAGCTGCGCGACCGTTTCCGCGCGGTCCTCTCCGACCTGACGCCCCTCCTGCGCGACCCCGTCGAGGGTCCGTTCCTGGGGGCCTGTCTGAATCTCGCCGGGCCGCGCGCCGTCCTGGCCATCGGCGATCAGCCGGTCCTGATCGATTGGGGCCTCCTCCCGGCCGGACTGGTTGCGGACGAGGCGAGCCGGCTGCGCCATCACGCAATGGCCCTCGGGGGCCTCCTGCCCCCGGGCGTGCCGATGCCGCCGGTCGGACGCGCAGAGTGGTCGTCCCGCTTCCAATCCGACGAAGCGCCATCCTCCGAGACTGCACCGACAGCGAGGGCAGCCTTACGTCCGCCAAGGGCCCGTCCCCTGCCGGCTTGGTCGAGCCCGGCACCTGTCGCAGTCGCCTGCGCAGCCGTTCTTCTCGGACTGTCCTTTCTACCGGGCGCGCTGACGTTTCCCACCGCTCCGCGGACGGTGTCGGCGGAGGCGAAGGCGCTGCAGGCCGCATGGCTCGACAACCTGCAGCGACGCCGCGAAGCCCTGGCGTCCGCCGCCGCATTCGCCTGTCCGCGCCTGCGAGCCGAACTGCCGTCCCTGGTTCCCCAGAGCCCAGCCGGAGTTCGCCTGCCACCCGATGCCACGTCGCGTCCTCAGGCCCGGGCCGCGATCGGGCCCGCGATCCAAGGACCGGCCGCGCCTGACCCGGCCAGTCTCGTTGCCCGACTGGAGCGGGGCAGCGTCCTGGTCCTGGCGGGCAGTTCCACTGGCTCCGGCTTCTTCGTCAGCGATGAGTTCGTGGTCACCAACCGCCACGTGGTCGAGAACGCCGAGACCCTGAGGATCGCGGGCCGCCACGTCGGGATCATTCCGGCCACGCTCGTCCGAACCGGAGGCGATGGCCATCTCACGGATTTCGCCCTGTTGCGGGTTCCGCGTCAGGCCGACGTGCGACCCCTCGCTCTGGCTGTACCCGGACGACCACTGACACCTGTCGTCGCTGCCGGTTTCCCCGGCCTTCACCTCGGCACCGACCCGACGTTCGCAAGGCTCGGCGAGGGGGACGCTTCCGCGAGCCGCGACCTGGAACCGGTCCTACAGACCGGCGTCGTCAACCACCTTCAGCGCTACGACGACGCGGCCGTGACGCTGGTTCTTCACAGCGCCGAGATCGCTCCCGGCAACAGCGGCGGACCGCTGGTGGATTACTGCGCGCGCGTCGTCGGCGTGAACAGCTTCGGCCGCAGTGACGGGCGCATGCCCGTCACTGCCCGCTACGCTTTGGGGACGGATGGTCTCTCGGCATTCCTGGAAGCCAGTGGGGTCGCGGCACCGCTCGATGCCGAGCCGTGCGACCTGCAGGCGACGGCGCGGGAAACCCCGCCCGTGGAGCCTGCGTCCGCCG
The DNA here is from genome assembly GCF_979253015.1 of Methylobacterium sp. AC433. Taxonomy (NCBI): domain Bacteria; kingdom Pseudomonadati; phylum Pseudomonadota; class Alphaproteobacteria; order Hyphomicrobiales; family Methylobacteriaceae; genus Methylobacterium; species Methylobacterium sp. AC433. Next base: position 159,277 of record NZ_CEEDBN010000001.1, read on the forward strand.
CCCCGCGGGAATCCGGGACGGGAGCTGCGCCCGCCGCGGAGCCCGCGCTGAACGCAGCACCGAGGCCAGCGCCGGGAGACGGTGCCATCGCCCCACCGCCCCGCCCCACCGCTCCCGTCCCGTCGCGCCCCCGTCCGGGGCGTGAGGGCGGGCCGCAAGCGCGTTGAGATCGGCCGCCAGATGTCGAGCACCGTCAAGCTGACCGAGACGCCGCGCCAGGGTTTGGACGCGGTCAATCCGAAGCTGAATCAGCAGTACGATCAGTTCGTTGACCTAGTGGCCCAGCGGGTCGGTCGCGCTCACGCGAAGCTTTTCGCCGAGCCGGTGCCGATCACCATGGCGAGGACAGGCCTCCCGGGTCTCGCCTGGTTTGCCGACGGAGACGGCGAGGCCGCGTCCGTCGTGGGGCTCGAAGCCGGCGAGGCTCAGGCCCTCCGCCGTCTGGCGCGGCGCCTGAGATCCGAGGTGGCTGCCTTCGCCGACACACTCGAGAGCGAAGGCGAAGCTTCGCGTGACCTTGCTCGCCTCATCCGCGATGCGCTCGTCACCCCTGACGACGACCATCTCTGGTCTCTCGGCGGCCAACCGGTCCTGGTGGCATGGGGCTATCGTCACGCTCAGGGGATGGGCGTCGTTGCCGAGCGGAACGGTGCGATCACCGGCAGCGCCGCAGCCGCGATGGTCACACCGCGGACATCGCAAACCGCCCCGCATTCGAGTGCGCCGCCGTCTCCGCGGCCTGAAGCGGTGAACGATGTCGGCGTGGTGCGGGCGAGATCGGCTCTCGTGCCCGTGCTGTGGCTGGTGTTCGCCCTTCTCTCGCTGGCCCTCGGCGACCGCCTGCTGCAGGCCTGTGCGATCGGCAGCGCCAATTGGCCAGACTGGCTGAAGGGCGTCCTGCCCAATCACTGTCCCGCGGCTTCCCTCGGCATCGACCCGGCCGACCTGTCACAGCGCGCAGCGATCCAAGCCATCGAGGGCGAGGTGCGCGCTGCCGAGCTTGCGCTGACGCGCCGTGCCCTGTCCTGCGATTCGAGCTGTCCCCTTCCATCGCGTGCCGCGATCCCGGTTCCGTCCACGCCGGTCACTCCGCCGCGCGCCATCGCCGCCGATGTTGAACGGCGTTTGGAGCGGATCGAGCGCGGGCGATACCTGGAGCTGACCCTCGCCTGGGACGGGGCTGCCGATCTCGATCTGCAGGTCGCTTGCCCCGATCAGGCCCGGATCAGCTTCAACAACCGCAACGCCTGCGGCGGCCGCCTCGTGGCCGACCAGAACGAAGGCGGAGGGACCAGCGCCAGCCGCCCGGTCGAGCACATCATCTGGGACGAGGCGCCGACGCCGGCCGGGGTCTTCGGCATCGCCGTCGCCCTTTACGACCGGCACGGCGACGCGCGCCCGAGCATCCCGTTCCGCATCGTCCTATCCCAGAACGGTCGGGTGATGCGGGAGGAGGAAGGGCGGGTCTCGGCTCCACGTGTGTCGCAGAGCGTCTTCACCTTCCCGGTTCCGATCGTCCCCGCTTCCGGAGCCCCTGCCATGCCGTGAATTTCAGCCGTGAGTATGCCCCCTCCACGCGTCCCCTGAATCCCGGCAAGGCCGTCTCGTATCAGGATTGTATCCGTCCCGATGTTCGTCGATCCCGTCACCTTCGGTCCCACGATCCGACTCGTGCCCCATAGCGGCGTGCAGTTCGTCGAGTACGCGTTCAACATCGATGCCGTCGGTCGCCTGTCGCGCCGCTTCATCGAGCGCGAGGTCGAAGGCGTGTCCCAGCCGGCGGGTCGGCAGACCTATCGGCTGCTCCCGACCTGGGACGAGACCGACCCGGGTGGAGAGGAAATCGAGACCACCCGCGGTGCTGATCGCGAATACGCCATCAGCGAGCGGGGCGCGCTCGAAATCTTCCTGGAGAAGTGGACGCCGATCCCGATGCTGCGGGTGAAGGCGGGAATCGAGGGAGGCGATGAACTCGACGTGGGCCCGACCAACTGGGCGCGGGTGCGGGTCGCAGAGGTCTCCGACCGCGCCCCAGATAGTCCGATCAGCCATCGGGTGATCTTCGCCTTCGACACGGAACTTCTGGAGCGGCGCCCGAACCGGCCGTACACGGCGCCGAGCCTCGACGATGCCGCCAACGAGCACGAGTTCCGGTTCGCCTTCCGCTTCCGCGACATCGGCTGGTTTCTCGGCGCGGCCTCCGACAGCGAGGAGGCGCGCCAGCGCGCCGGCTTTCAGGAATGGGTGCCGTCCTGGCTCTCCGAGCAATTCCGCGAGTTCAAGGCGGCCCAGCGGCCCGACCGGCCTCTGCGGGACAGCGATTTCCCGAACACCCTCGAGCACTATGCCCGCTATCTCGTGCTGCTCGAATATCTGCAGCGGGCGATCCAGCCCCGCGTCATGCGTCTTACCGATACGGTCTCGGCCCTCCCGGCCATCAAGCCGGTGACCGTCGACCTGATCCTGGACATCGGAAACAGCCGCACCTGCGGAATCCTGATCGAGTCGCACCCCAACGAGGATCGCGTCGACCTCAACAATTCCTTCGTGCTGCAGCTTCGCGACCTGTCCGAGCCAGAACAGGCCTATGTCGAGCCGTTCGAGAGCCACGTCGAGCTATCCCACGCCCGCTTCGGACGCGATCATCTCTCGCGGCTCTCGGCACGGCCGCGCGCGTTCTTCTGGCCGAGCCCTGTTCGGGTCGGGCCGGAGGCGAGCCGTTTCCGAGAGCTGGCGCAGGGCACCGAGGCGGTCGGCGGTCTGTCGAGCCCGAAGCGCTATCTCTGCGACGTGAGACCGGTGAACCAGGAATGGCGCTTTCCGGATCGCGACTACGGCGCCGATGGAACGAGCCCGCTCATCGACCGGACGATCCGCCAGTTCGTCAACAGCCGCGGCGACGTGATCTCCCAGCTCGACGCCGACAGGAAGCGCTACGGCATCCGGGTTCAGGCCGACGATCGGATCGGTGCATCGCGGCTGACGTTCTCGCGGTCGTCCTTCTTCACGTTCATGGTCGCCGAGGTCGTCTGCCACGCGCTGTCGATGATCAACAACGCCGGCGTGCGTGAGCGTCGACGGACGAAGGACGCGCCCCGCAAGCTGCGACGGATCATCCTCACCCTGCCACCGGCGATGCCTGTGCAGGAACAGCGTCTGCTGCGCTCCCGGGCGGAAGGCGCCGTCAAGCTGATCTGGCAATTGATGGGATGGGCCGACACCTCACCCCCGGGCGTCACGCAGCCGGAGGTCCACGTGTCCTGGGATGAGGCGAGCTGCGTCCAGTTCGTCTATCTCTACGGAGAGATCACGCAGAAACTGGGCGGGGCCGTCGACGGCTTCCTCAAACTCATCGGCCGCCCGCGACCCTTCGCCGAACCGGACACGAGACCCGCTCCCGGCACGCCCGCCGAACCCTCGGTGCGTATCGCCAGCATCGACGTCGGCGGCGGCACCACCGACCTGATGGTGACGACCTACTACGCGGAGGGGAACCGGGCGATCAAACCGGTGCAGAATTTCCGAGAGGGATTCAGGATCGCGGGCGACGACATCCTCAAGAGCGTCATCGAGAGGCTCGTCCTGCCGACCATTGAGGAGGTCCTGCGCCATGCGGGGCATCCTGACCCGCACGCGCTCCTACTCGAGCGCTTCGGTGGCGACCGCGCCAACATGGCCGAGCAGGAAAAGCACCTGCGCCGGCAATTTGTATCCCGCGTGTTGGAACCGATCGGATTGCGTCTTCTGGCCGATGTCGAGGCCGAGGGCGAGTTGACCACCCGTCCGTTCTCGGAATTCTTCCCTGAGCGCGGCGGCCGCGTGGTGCGCCGTGCCCTGCCGCAGCCACGCCTGCTCGATTTCCTCGAAGGTCCGGCGCGGCGCGACGGCGCCACCGGCTTCGCCCTGGTGGATTGCGTGTTCGAGGCGCGCGCCGAGGTTGTCGGCGCCTGCGTGGTGTCGGTTCTCGACCTCGTGCTCGACAACCTCTGCGAGGCGATCCATGCCCTCGATGTGGACGTGGTGCTGCTGTCGGGACGGCCCTCGCGTCTCTCGGCCTTTGTCGACCTGCTCGTGAACAAGCTGGCGGTCTCTCCCGATCGGATCGTGCCGCTGCACCAGTACCAGGCCGGCAACTGGTATCCGTTCCGGGATCGCGACAACCGCCGCATCGGAGATCCGAAGACGACGACGGCGGTGGGTGGAATGCTCTGCGCGCTGGCCGAGAGCCAGCTGACGAACTTCACCCTGTTCACCCACCGCTTGGGCCTGCACTCGACCGCCCGGTACATCGGCGAGATGGAATTGAGTGGGCAGTTACGGGATGCCGGTCTTTGCTTCCGCGACGTGGACCTCGACGCGCCCGCAGCAGCGCGGGCGAGCGGACCCGCGATGACTGCGAAGCTCCGCTACTATGCGCCGATGCGCCTCGGCTACCGGCAATTGCCGGTTGAGCGCTGGATCGCAACGCCCCTGTATCGCCTGCGTCTCCGAACCGGACAGGAGGCGACGCCGTTGCGCCTTCCCCTCGACATCATGCTCGAACGCATCGGCGATGGGCGTGCTGACGATGACAGCCCGGATGCACTGATCCGTTCGGAATCTATGAAGGAAGAATTCCAAATCACCGATGCCTACGATGCGGACGGCCTCGACGTCAAAAGAAAGATCGAGCTTGTGCTCGACACTCTGGTTTCTGAGCAAGGCTACTGGCTCGATACTGGAGTTCTCTCCGTCGATTGAAGGCATTGTCTACCCCGAACTCCTCCAGGATTAACCACAATCTCCGCCATGTCGACTGACCTCCTTGCCAAGGCCTGCCACGACACCAACCGTCTCGCGCAGGATGCCGAGCGCTGGCTCGGCGACGCCGCCAACGCAGCCACAGTCGGCCGTGAGCGGGACGACCTCGTCCGCTCTACGCGCAAGATCGCCCATCGGGCCGAACGCCTCGGCCGGGCAGCGCAGCGACCGATGTGCGTCGGCGTGTTCGGCCCGAGCCAGGCTGGGAAATCCTATCTCGTGGAGGTTCTGGCCCGCCCCGAAAACGGTTCTCTGCGGGCCCGTTTCGACGGAATCGCGCCGGTCGACTTCCTCGCCGAGATCAATCCGATCGGCGAGAAGGAAGCGACCGGGCTCGTCACGCGCTTCAGCGCCCAGGAGGGCGGGACACCGACTCCGCCCGGCGCTCCGGTACGCCTTCGGGTGCTGACGGAGAGCGATCTGATCAAGGTCCTCTGCAACAGCTTCCTGCACGACGGCGATGCCACGAAGGAACATCCGCCGCAGGCCGAGGAGATCGATGCGCTCCTTGCCGAGTTGCGGACCCGGACCCGCACCGGCGGCGCGCGCTTCACCGGCGCCGAAGTCGACGACCTGAGGGACTATCTTCTCGACCAAGCTCGCGGCAGCCGCGCCCTGGAGGCGTTGGCACGCTACTGGGACGAGGCACGCACACTCGCCCCGGGGCTCGACCTGGAGGGACGCGCGCGCCTGTTCGCGCCGCTCTGGGGCGGCCATGCGGCGTTCACCCGGCTCTACCGGAACTTCACGGAGGCCCTCGAACGCCTCGGGCATCCCGACGAGATCTTTGCGCCGATCGGCTCCCTGGTGCCGCGGGAAGGCAGTATCCTCGATGTCGCCACGCTGGCGGGCCTCGGGGCCTCCGGGGGCGCCGACACGCTGCTCGTCTACGGCGCTTCCGGAACGCCGGTCTCCCTGCCGCGCGCCACCGTAGCGGCCATCACGGCGGAGTTGCGGATCGACATCGCGGATGCACCGCGATCCTTCCTTCGTGAGGCGGACCTCCTCGACTTCCCCGGCGCGCGCAGCCGTCAGAAGGTCGATCTGGCCCATTTCCTGGCGGAGCACCCCGACTCCCTCAAGGAGACCTTCCTGCGCGGCAAGGTCGCCTACCTGTTCGATCGCTACGTGGCCGAGCAGGAACTGACGACGATGTTGCTCTGCATCAGGCCGTCGAACCAGGAGGTCGTGACGCTGCCGGATCTGGTGGAGCGCTGGATCACCCAGACTCACGGCTCCAGCCCCGAGGCGCGGGTCGCCCTGCCGAACCTGCTCTTCCTGGTGATGACCTGGTTCGACAGTCACTTCGTCGACAAGGCGGGGGATGCCGGACAGGATGCCGGATTGCGGTTCCGCAACCGGATCGAGGCATCGCTTCTGGGGTTCTTCGGCAAGGCCCATACCTGGCCCCGGCAGTGGACGCCGGGGGCGCCTTTCCGCAACGCGTTCTGGTTCCGGAACCCGAATTACCCCGCCGAATCCGTGATCCGATACGAGGGGCGGCGCGAGATCGGGTTCCTGCCGGAGAAGCAGGAGCGGATCGCCGAATTGCGCCGCGGCTTCGTGGCCCTGCCCGAGGCCGCCGCGCATTTTCAGGATCCTGCTCGCGCCTTCGACGAGGCGTTGCGCCTCAACGACGGAGGCGTCAGCTACCTCGTCGAGAATCTGGCTCGCGTCTGCCGGCCGGAGCTGAAGGCCGCCCAGATTGCCTCGCGGCTCGATGGACTGCGGGCCGAACTGCGGGAGCGGCTCGGGCGTTTCCACGTGGCCCTCGACATCGAGACCCGCCTGGCCGAGCGCCGCGAGGCTGCCGGCCATGTCTTCGACGCCCTCGACGCGACCGTAGCGGCCGGCGGTTTCGGTTCGCTGCTGCGCGAACTCCTGATCGATGTGGGCACCCTGACCGAAGCCCTCCATGGGGCGAGTCAGTCGATATCCGGGGCACCGGCCGAGAGCGCTTCGCCGGCGGCACCTGCTCGCATCGCGCGTCCCGGTGCGATCGCCCGCCCCGGTGCGCCGAGCCCTGGGGGTGGAGTCCGGGGCGCCCGATCACCGGTGGGACCCGGCGCGTCCGATCGTGAGCGTGGCCTGGCCCGGGCCGCGGTTACCGCTTGGATCGGCTCCATGCGCCGCCGGATCGAGGCCGACGGGTTCACACGCCGCTTCCAGGTTCCGGTCGACGTGATGGAGATCATCGTCGGCGAGATGATCACCCTGGCTCGCCGTGCGGATGTAGAGGCCGCCATCGCAGCCGATCTGCGGGCCCTCGCGACCGTGGAGCGAGCCGAGCAGTCGACGGCGAAGCTCGCACTGATCGCGGCCACGCGCCTGAACCGGTTGAGCGGCGATCTCGGCTTCGGTCTGGTCCCCCCGGCCGGCGAACGGCCCTCGATCCAGGATGAGGCTGGCGACCGCATCGCCTTCGAGGCTCGGCCGGTCACCTTCGATGCCAAGTCGATCGGCCCCACTCCGGCAGCCTTCGGCCACACCTACGCAACCGACTGGTTCCACGGCTTCTACCGGGTCGTGGAGGACAACGCGAAGAGTGCGGCCGGGGTCACCATCGACCTCGAGCAGAACGGCAGGCTGGGCGCAATCCTGACGGGCCTGCAAGCGCGTTCGGCCGCCTAGCTCAGACCCAGCCCCGCTGCTCACAGACGCCTCAGACGACTTGCCTGGACACATCCATGACCCTTCGCATCACAGAGGACGAGGACGAGATCGGCGGCCACGCCCTCATCGATCTCGGGCAGCGCGCCTCTTCGCCGCTGCTGTCGTTCCGGCGCCAGGACACCGAGCCGAGGCATCTCGGCACCGAGGGATGGCAGCCGGAAATCGCGTGGCTCGCCCCGCTCTCCATGACTGAGCATGACGGCCGCACCGTAGCCCGCTTCGGCCCCTCGGTGGTCGATCGCATCGAGGAACTCGTTCCGATCGAGATCGTGGGCCAGGACGGCACCTCGTTCGGGGTCGTGTCCTGGCCGTTCATCACGCCGGCACCAGCCGGCTCCAGCATGCTCGCCGCTTCCCCGATCCCCGCCCCCAGCCTGACCCAGACCGCGCCCTCTCAGGAGACGCTCGCCGGTGAACCCGGTGACGGTCTCGCCCCGGTCCAGGATTCGGAAACGTCCCCGGCCGAGCCTGAGCCGCCCCGCCGGGCCAGCGTGCGCGATGGGCTCGTCCTGCCCGAAGTGCCTCGAGCGGCGCCGCGCCAGCTCTGGCCGGCGCTCGTATTCCTGGTTCTGTTCGCCGGGGTCGGGATCGGCGCGTACCTGTACCAGGACCTGCTCAAGGCTGTCCTGGCCGGCCACCCAACTGCGCCGGCGGACACACCGGCTCAGCCTGAAGCACGGACGCCGCCCGCTCCGGAGGCGCCACGTCTGAGTGCTGCCGAACTGCGCCAACGGCACGGACGCCTCCTGGATGAACGCGCGACAGGCAGCGCGTTTCTGGCGCTCGGCGGCACAGCGATCGAGGCTCAGCAGGGAGGGGCCGCCTTCAGGGCCTTCGAGGAGGCCGATCCCGCCGCCAGCGCGGATGCTGCCTGGCAGATGGCGCGCTTCTACGATCCCCGGACCACCGACACCACGTATCGCGACGCCGCTCAGCCCGACGTCTCCCGCGCCGCCTATTACTACGCGCTCTGGCGCAACCGCTCGCCCCGGCACACCGACGCGCTGCGAAGCCTGTGCGACGCCAACACGGATCTCGTCGGCCGCGACGAGCGACTGCGCGCGATCTGCCGTCCATGACGCTTTCCAAGAGTCTTCCCATGGCCCTCTCTGCTTCACGATCGGTCCGGCTCCAGGCCACGGCGCGCGCGGCTGCGCTGCTCACGGGCCTGTCTCTCGCCCTGAATGCCTTCGTGCACACCCCGTCCGCTCACGCGGCCGCGCCAGGGCTCGCCGTTCAGGCGGCGACGGGCAGGAGCAGCGTTCTATCCGGTCAGCGCATCGCGCTCCTGATCGTGCCCCAGGCGACGAATGCCAGGAGTCGGGCGGCGACGGCACATGCCGACGAGGAAGCCTATCGCAAGCGTCTGCGCGAAATCGGGTTCGACGTCTGGACCTTCGGACCCGCGGACCGGCCGGAACTCGAGCGCGGATTGCGCGAAGCCGCAGCGCGGCTCCCGGAGGGGGCCCAGGTCGCGGTGATCGCGCTCGGCCCGAGTGTCGGTGGCGAAGACGACGTGTTCCTTATGCCACAAGGGGCTGCAGGCGACCTCACGCAGCGACCGGCCTTCATCGAGAGCGAGGGCGTACGCCTCGGCGATCTACTCCGACGCCTGTCACGCCGTCAGCCGCGCGACCTCGTCGCCGTCGTCGACGAGTGTCAGCCGGTTGCGGGAGGCCGCTGCGACTTCGACGCTGCCGCAGGGTCCTCGGGCGCCAGCGTCATCGGCGGTCAGCGTCTCGGGCGCCGGGCGCCGGGCGCTGTGCCCTTGGCGGGACGCGCGTCCCTGCGAGACATTCTGCTTGGCGCGATGGCGCAGGAGGGACAGAACTTCCTGCAATCCTACGAATTCCTGCAACGCGGCCTCAGCGGCAGCGATCTCGAGCCGAGAGCGAGCGGCGCACTCACCACCACCTTCTCTTTCTTGCCCCAGGGCTTCTTCGCAGGCATGACCACACCCTGCAACAAGGTCGACCCGAACGCCGAGCCCGCAGCGCTGCGCTCCATCGCCCTCGATCCGCTGATCCGCGAATGCGAGGCGGTCACCGCCGCCTATCCCTATGCGCGCGCTTTCGCCGACAGGCTCCAGGCCGGCCGCGAGCAGCGCGCGTTTCAGAAGGCTGTGGCATCCTGCGAAGACCGCCTCAGCGCGTCGAGCTACGGCAGCGCCTATCCGGCCGGACGCTTCCGCGGCATCGTCGAGAACCATGTCGTGGAATGCGACCGCCTGCGGGACCGGCAGCTAAGCGAGGCCCAACGCCAACGGGACGCCGACGCTCAGCGCCAGCGTGAGGCCGATGAGCGGCGGCGCTGGGAGGAGCAGGCGCGACTGGAGCGTGAACGAGCGGACCGCTTTCGCCTCGAACAGGAGAGCCAGCGCGAGCGCGAAGCCCTCCGGCAGCGCGAGGCGGAGGCGCAGCGACAGCGGGAGGCGGAAGCCCAGCGGCTGCGAGAGGAGGCGCAACGGCAGCGGTCGACGGCCCGGAGCGCGTCCGGCTGGACGCTGAACTACGCGACAAATCTGCTTGAGATCAAAGCGCTGGCCGATGATCATTTCGACGCTCAGAAGCAGTCGTACAGCACGGTCTGGCAATCCCGACTGCATGGCGAGCAGGTCGCCATCTATGTGCAGGTCAGCCCGAACGAGCGCTGCGGCGACGCGCGCCAGTACATGAGCGAACAGATCGCTCCGCGCCGGACGCAGGTCTCTCGCTCGCAGGAGATCACGACGGCGCCTGGGCGGTCTGGTTACATCCTCGAGGGGCGGGGCACGGCGCGTGGGCAAGGCGCTTTCGACGATCGCAGCTATCTCGACTTCGTCTCGATCCGTCGCGATGACCGCAGCACGATCACCCATATCGGTGGCCGTTTTCCCTCCGAGCACAGCGAGACGTATCGCGCCGAGGTGCTGAAGATGATGAACTCCATGCAATTGCCGAACAGTGACATGTTCACGAACCGGTGCCGGTGAATACAACGGGTCGAGGACATTTGATCATGCCGGGAAATCGAACGATGTCACGCCCTCCGACCGTTTCAGGCAATTGCGTGAACGCAAGGCAGTGTCGGCGGAGCCTGTTTCCCGGATCCGCTCATCACCTCTCTGCGCTCCTCCTGCTGGCGGCATGCCTGGTGTCGGGATCAGGCGCTCGGGCCGATCCTGCGCAGGATTGCCGAGCCGGAGCGGCGGAAGCTCGGGTGACCGGCTGTTCGGCCCTGCTGGCGGAAGCCCGCACGCCTCGGCAGCGCGCAATCGCCCTCGATGGGCGCTGCAAAGCCCACAACGATCGTCTCGCCTTCGCGGCGGCGCTCACCGATTGCACCAGCGCGATCCGGGCCGATGACGATTACCCTTACAGTTTCGCCAACCGTGGCATCGCGCAGGCTGGCCTGAACAACCATGCGGCAGCCATCGTCGACTTCACGCAGGCCCACACCATGCGTCCGACCTTCATCTATCCGCTGTTGAACCGTGCCAAGTCGCAGACGCAACTCGGTAACCTCCCCCTCGCGTCGCGAGACTACGACGAAGTCCTTCGCTTGAAGCCCGACAATGAGGAGGCGAAGCTTGCAAAAGCGGCGCTCTTCGCGCCCGCCATCGCCGGGGCGTCGCCGACAGGTGCCAACACCCTGTGCGGGAGCGTCGGCTGCAACTGAACGCCCGTGTCGGTCGATTTGCCGGCCTATCGCCTGAGTGGCGGACCTGCACATCGGGCGTTCGCGCGCGACGGCGCATCGCTGTCCGACCCGGGGGCATCCCGAGACCGGTTAGCGAACGGCACAGCTTATCGGCAGGTCACGTGAACGGTATAGGCTTTGGCCTGCTCGGCGACGGTAGCCGGATCTAGCGGAGTCGGATTCTTGGTACCGCTCCCTGTGACGATCCCGTTCGAGTCCAGGAAATTCAGCGCGATCGTCGACTTGATGGCGAAATTCACGTTTTGCGGAATGTCGTTGTTGACCTTCGCGACCGTCATCGCGTTGAGCTTGGAGGCGATGACGCCGACCACGGCGCCGTACTGATCGATGAGTGGACCGCCACTGTTGCCGGGCTGAACAGGGGTCGAGATCTGCAGCATGCGGGTGTCATCGCCGAGGCCCGCGGCGGCGGTGATGTTGCCGACCGTGAAATTGCCGGAGGCTGCCAGGAGGTCGGGAAGCGGAAAGCCATAGGCATAGACGCTCTCGCCCACCCTCGGTTTGAGCGACAAGGCCGGAACCATCGGATGCTCGAAGCCGGTGCTCAGCACAGCGAGATCGTTCTGGACGTCGGTGGCGACGAGCCGAGCCCGCAGGGACGGCAGACCGAACTTGGCAATGTTGATCTCCGTACAGCCACTGATGACGTGGTTGTTGGTCAGCACGTGTCCGGCCTCCGACACGAAGAAGCCGGTGCCGGAAGAACCGCTATCCCGCCTCGGCGTCACGCCCCCGTCGGGGTTTGCCTTGTTCCTGGGTGGCACCGTCTCCGCTTTCGCTTCGACGATGGCTTTCTGGCAGTCGATCATCGCGCTGATCGCATCCGAGGAACCTGACAGCGAGAGTTGCGCGATCGACTTACGCTCGAACAGCACCTCGATCCCACCGGCACGGGCGATATCGAGCACGAAGCTCTTCTTCAGCCCGGATGCCATGAGTCCGCGATCCGCATTGCGTTCGATACCGGAGAACTGTCCCTTCCAGCGTCCCCGTCCGGTAAGCATCATGAGTTGATAGATGCGATCAGGTTCGATTGAACGCCACTTGGGATTGGTAAAGGCCAGGAATGCCTCGTCCTTTTCTCCGTTGAATCCCATCCAGACCGTCGTCTGGTCCTCGTAGGTCGCGGCGGCCAAGCAACCGTCGGTCGATCGGCTTATCCCGATCGACCAGCCCGACACCTTGCCAATCGTCTTGTCCACGCTGAGGACAGGAGCGGCGGTGGCCGCGCGCGTTGCAGGGAACGCAGCCGCGAGGGCCACCACGCCGATCAGGAACGGACGCAAGACGAGGCTCATGACGGTAGGAACCTTCCCGGTGGTCTCAGCGACCGCTGACGGGAATCGGTCGAGCGGTGCTCGATCCTGCGAACGGATCGGACACGGTGCTGATGGCTGCGCCGCCTTGCAGTGGCGCGGCTTTCCGACGAACCGGGGCGGTAGCGACGTGCCGGCGGGACGGACGGTTCCGATAGACGATGACGCGTTGCGTCCGCGGAGCTTGGTATGCGTGTCGCGGTGCAGCCGCCATGGCGCCCAGAGCAAAGCCGATGGCTCCGCCGGCGAGCCCGTCCAACGGGCCCGCCGACGCGCGCGGCACCGATGCGGTGCAACTGATGAGAGCCGCCGCGACGGCGCTGAGAACATATTTTGAAGCGTTCACCGAAAGCATCCCGATCGAAGGAAAGCTCAGAGTCTAACGAGCGGCCTACTGCGCTAGTGCCAAGAGGCATTCGGCTACTGGATCTCCGCATCCACAACCCTGAGCTACCGCCACAACCTACCTGAACGGCCACGCTTGGGAAGTCGCTTTGCGACGCGGAATCGTTGGCACGCAATATTTTTGAGTGACAACCTTACTGGTTCGTCGGTCAGATCCTTCAGCCTGACCCTCAACCGCCATCAAGATACATGACTGAGAGCGTGCGTGTCACCGACACCGAGTTCGTCCGCGTAATCGGCGAGGTAGAGAAGCAACTCGGCCTGATAGGTCACCGTCCCGGTCGTCGTGCGTGCGGCCATTCAGTGGATCGAGAGGGCGACACTGACCTCAAACCGCGCGAACGCCCGCCGGCGCCAGGTCGTTGCCACGGGCGCCACCACCCGCTCATGCAGATTCCGGGTGCCGGGTCATCCCTTCTCTCACTCCCCCCAGAACGATCAGTGATTTTGGTCGTCGCCTCTGCGTGAACCCCACGCCATTGGCCTGCCCCCATTCGGCGGCCCAGGTTCGAAGTTAGTGCAAAGAGCTCCACAGGACCGTTCACGCGCCGAACCAGGATGCGCACGAAAGGGAGTTGACCGATGAACCCCGAATAGAGAAGAAGTTTCCCGCGGCTGCCTCCTTGAGGATTAGCTTCTCCAAGGTCAGATCCGAGATCGCCCGACGAAGCCGTTGGTTCTCCGTCTCCAGGGACTTCAGCCGCTTCACCTGATCGCCCTTCAGGCCGCCGTATTCGGAGCGCCAGCGGTAATACGTGACCTCAGTCACCTCAATGGAGCGGATTGCTTCGGCAACCTTGCGACCTTGCGAAACCAGAACATCAACTTGGCGCAGCTTGGTGACAATCTCTTCAGCCGTATGCTTCTTCCGTCCCATGACAACATCCTCCACATGGCTCGAAGCCATACCTCAGGGAGGACCACTTTTCAGGAGGCAGGCCACTTGGGCTGAGCCCGTTGGCGGGGTCATGCGAGAGAGTGCCGAAGTCGAGCTCACTCGTCTGAGCGTGCGCATTGTGGCGAACGACCTCGAAAGCGCCGGCGCCAGTATCGAGCTTATGCGCGGCAGCCCCACACGGCCGCCCGTGCCCCTGGCGGCTCAGCGGTCGGCCACAACCCTGTTGAACTGAGGGGCGACGGACATGAGCAAGAAGGACGGCGGCGCCGGCAAGGCGGCGGCAGCAGCGAAGGCCGACGAGGCGGCGCGCCAGGCGACGGTGCGCGCAGGCACGCAGCAGGTGAACGACACCTTCAGCCAGTTCAACGACGACTACTTCACCAAGCAGCGGGACAACTACCTCGGCTACGCCCTGCCGCAGCTCGACGACCAGTACGGCAAGGCTCAGAAGACCCTGACCTACGCCCTCGCGCGGGACGGCAACCTGAACTCGTCGGTGCAGGCCTACCAGAACGCCGAGTTGCAGAAGACCTACGACACGCAGCGCCTCGGCATCGCCGACCAAGGCCAGAACTTCGCCAACCAGGCCCGTTCCAGCGTCGAGGACGCCCGCGGCAACCTGATCTCGACGCTCAACGCCACGGGCGACGCCACGCAGGCGGCGCAGTCGGCCGCGGCCCGGGCGGGCGCTCTGTCGGCCCCGCAGGGCTACAGCCCGATCGGCGACGACTTCGGTGCCGTCCTGAACGGCTTTGCCGTCAACGCGCAGAATAACCGAGCGCAGTCCCTCCTGTCGGGCAAGCCCCTGGCGAACGCCGGCCTGTTCGGCTCGACGGTGGGTGCAGTTAAGACCACGGCCTGAGGGCTTAAGGATGACCTACCGGCTCCTTCGCCTCGCTCCAGGAAGCTACGATCTCGTCCTTGATGACGTCATCGTTGGCAGTGTGGTGCGTGAGGATCCTGCGGACAGAGCCTTCCCTGTCTGGCATGCCGAGTTGCTTGATGATCCGCCGCAGGAGAGGCGTCCACACCCATTCAGCAAGATTGATCACACCTTTGGCACGCTAGACGCCGCCGCAATGTGGCTCGGTGGAGCAGAAATAGTCGACCGCGCCTCTCTAGCTTAATCAACAGCACTCTGCTCAAAAAATTGGTCTCAAACCAGCAAGCTTGGCATTCTCGTTTTGGATCCCCGCTGAATAGTCCAGGATTTTCGTATCCGATACAAGGGAATTTTAAAGCGGTATCTTTGCCGGCGTATCCGACGTGACGGATCGGCAGCCAGTGGCTGGGTTTTACCAGAGAAGGTGATATGAGAGCGAGAGATGCAATCGATCCTCGTGGAATGACATGCAACCGGATGCGATCTATCCCCAGCTCGGCGAAATCTTCCGCGAGGTATTCGCCGACCCTTCCCTAGTCATCACGCCCGACACCAAATCTAGCGACATCAGTGGTTGGGACTCTGGGCGCATGATCGAACTGATCGTCGCGGCCGAGACTGAGTTCGGCATCCGCTTCACCACTCGTGACGTCGACGGTATGGCAAGGGTCGCCGATTTTGTAAGGCTCATCGCACATAAGACCGGAAGCGCTCCGTGACGTCCAGTTCGCTCGACTGGCTTCCGCCCTGCGAGGGTTGGAAAGAGGCGGTCGCTCGGATCGAGTCCGATGCGGATCCCTGGAGCAGGCTCGTTGCCCTCGCAAACACTCGACTCAGTGCTTCGCAGACAAACCAGCTCGACCGGATCCGCGCCAAGGTCTTTCCGCACGTTCGGGCCGCCTCTGTCACGACGCGGCCGCTGCGTCTCGCCGTCCTCTCATCGTCGACGGTATCCCACCTCCTGCCGGCGATCTGCGTAGGCGCCCTTCGCCGGGGGATCTGGGTCGAAACCTACGAGGCCGCATTCGGCGCCTACCATCAGGAGCTTCTCGACCCGGCGTCCGCCTTGTACGCTTTTGCCCCGGACGTCGTGCTCTTCAGCTTCGACGCCCAGCACTTGGTTGGCGCACTTCCGGTGAGCGCATCCTGGGAGACCGCGGACGCCTTGCACGCGCAAACGCTGGAACGACTGCGTGCCCTCTGGGCACTGGTGCAGGATCGTTTCTCAGGACTCGTCCTTCAGCAGACCATCATGCCCGTCGCTCTGCCCTTAGTCGGCGGTAACGAGCATCACCTCGCGGGGTCAGCCCACCACGCGATCGCCCGACTGAACGTTGTGCTCCGCGACACGGCGCGTGCCGCGCGCGTCGCTCTCGTTGCGGTGGACGATCAGGTCGTCCGACACGGGCTCTACACTTGGTACGATCCGGTTTGGTGGTTGCGTGCCAAGCAGGAAATCGCGCCTCAAGCAGCCCCCTTATACGGCGACCTCGTCGCCCGCTTGATGGCCGCGGATCAGGGACTTTCTAAAAAGTGCCTTGTGCTCGATCTGGACAACACTTTGTGGGGCGGGGTTGTTGGAGATGACGGCCTGGGCGGGATCGTCCTCGGACAGGGAAGCGCCGAAGGCGAAGCCTATGTGAGCGTCCAGACCTATGCGCGGGATCTATCCATGCGCGGGATCATACTCGCCATCGTGTCGAAGAACGACGAGGCGAATGCCCTTGCGGTCTTCCAGGATCACCCCGAGATGGTCCTCCGGCGGGAGGATATCGCGGTGTTTCTCGCCAACTGGGACGACAAGGCCCAAAATCTCCGCCGCGTCGCCTCAGCGCTCGGTATCGGTCTCGATGCGCTGGTCTTCGTCGACGACAATCCTTTCGAGCGCGAACTGGTCCGTGCGGAATTGCCGATGGTTGCCGTCCCCGAACTGCCGGAAGACCCCGCCCTCTACGCGCCACTGATCGCATCGGCGGGATATTTCGAAGCCCTGTCGGTAACGGCTGAAGACCGCGCCAGGGCGTCCTACTACAGGAGCAATGCCGAACGGAGCGCCGACGTGGCGCAGGCGGCCGATCTACCCGCCTATCTCGCCAGCCTCGCCATGACATTGTCCTGGCGACCGTTCGATGATGTCGGGCTCAACCGGATCGTACAGCTGATCAATAAGACCAATCAGTTCAATCTGACGACCCGGCGTACGACAGACGCCGAAGCCCGCATGCTGATGGAGGACTCGGAAGTCATGGGGTTGCAGTTTCGTCTGGTGGACCGCTTCGGGGACAATGGAATGATCGGGGTCATCGTGGCGCGTCGGAGTGGGTCAGACACCCTTACGATTGAGAACTGGCTCATGAGCTGCCGAGTGCTCGGACGCCGGGTCGAGGCGGCGATGCTCGAGGTCCTGGTGCAGGTGGCGATCAAGCAGGGCATCCGACACCTGATCGGCTGTTATCGCCCAAGCGCGAAGAACGGCATCGTTGCAAAGCATTACGAGAATCTCGGCTTTACGGAGATCGCCGAAGCCCCGGACGGATCGCGGTATTGTCTCAACCTAGACAGCTATGTCCCGGAGGGTGGCCCGATTGAGATCGCCAGAGGATAGATAGTCCAATTATCCAAACCGTCCGTCCGACGCATCCCAATCCCAAAGCTAGTGCCGTATGAGACCACGTGAATGTCGCAATACCTCAGGCGCTTGAGAGCGATGTCTTCGGATCGACTGAACGCTCTACGCTTCGGCAACCAGCGGCACGATCCACGCCCCTCGGATCTTCTCAAACAATTTGAGAGCTTCGGCGACAACTGCGAATTCGGGCTTGTTCAACGCTACTGCGGCGCGGAGCCCCTTGGCCTACTGCGATTTGTTTTTTCGGATTTGGACAAGCTCATCCATGGGCTTGATACGGACTTCCAGGATTACGGCCAGAGTGGCGATCTCGAACTCCATACCGGCTCCGACGACGTGACCTATTGCCGAAGCCGCCACTTCGGCTTTCCCTATATCGTTCACAGAACGGGCTCGGACGAAGGCCCGGATAAGATCATTCGGAGAGAATACAAGAAGGTAGCTTATCTTAAAAGACGCTTGCTGGAGGATCTCGCCAGCGGCGACAAGATCGTCGTGCGAAAAGGCGATCCAGAAAACACTGGCCAGACTAGGGAACGCCTCATCCGGGCGCTCCGCCGCCATGGCCGGACCACGCTCCTGCACGTGACGGCCTCCGAAGCAGAGGTCACCCCCGGGCACGTGGAATGGGAAGGTGACGGGCTTCTGCATGGCGTGGTTCGGCGCTTTGCCCCCTATGAGCGAGCCGCGGACTTGGATCTCCGATCCTGGCTGCTGATCTGCACGAATGCCGATCGGCTCATCCGCGGTCTGGAGCCGGTGCGCGCACTTCCGAAGCCGCCAAACTTGCTGCCTTGGAGGCATCGTCGTGCGAAAGTTCACCGGGGCGGCAGCGGTGCTTCGGTGCCCGGGAATTCACAGGATGGCCTCGAGGTCTTCGGCTACCAGCACGCGGTCGGCACCTTCGATCGAGAGGAGGTCTATGTTCTTTCAGCGTGGGTATGGATCCCGACCGGTTTCAAAGGAAGCGAGATCCGGCCTGCTATCGGACATCTCCGGCTGTCCTGGCGGTACGCCGACCTGTCGATCCGAGATGTCTGGCAATTCGTTTGGGTTTCGGCGCTCATTCCGAAAGAGTTTGTGAAAATTTTCGTGGGCCTAGTCGTGGTCGATGCAGGAGAGGGAGGCGTTCGATCTGCAAAGTGGCGTTTTGAAAGGGTTCCGACGCCATCCATATCTATAGCGCCAGCTAATTATTGAGGCTGGGATCAAAATCGGTAATGCGTTTACTAAAGTGCCGCACATGCGCGGCACCGGCGAGCGCCAGCCGCCCAGCTCGAACACGGCCGCCGACCGGGAGACGCAGAAGGCCCTGTCGGACCCGGGACTGTTCGGCCAGGGTGTCGCCGCGGCCCGGACGGCCGGCGTGTCCCTGGTGCAGAATGCCACCGAGGGCGCGCGCCGGGTCGCCTTGGGGCAGCGCATGGACGTGCTCGCCAACCTGTTCACGGCGCCCGACAGCGCCGCACAGATCGCCGACATTGTGGCGCGGGGCCAGAGCCGGTGCTGGCGAACGCCGCGCGCCGGCAGGCCCTGCAGACGCCGTCGATCGCGGCTGCGTTCGAGTCGCCGGCACTCAAAGAGGGGGCCGCCCGATGACGTACCCGCTGCATCGCCTTGCACCCGGCAGCTACGATCTTCTCCGCGATGGCGAGGTCGTCGGTAGCGTTGTGCGCGAGTTCGGGCCCTGGGCCGACGGCCCTATTTGGCATGCCGAACTGCTGGACGATCCGCCACCGGATAGACGACCACATCCCTTCAGCAGGATCGACCACACTTTCGGCTCACTGCAGGCATTGACGAGGTGGTTCGGTGGTGCGCCGATCTCGGAAGCACTCGAGGAAGCTTAGAATTCGAGCTCGGCCGTTGCACGCACCAAATCCGTCCAACGGCGATCATATCGCTGAACCGCCTTGTACGATGAGGTCGGCACTCGGTGCCGCCCATGAGTCCGGTTGCGTGCTCCCTGTCCGCCCGGCCCCGGCGGCTCGGGCCACGGCCACTCAACGGCCAGGCATGATCTCTGATGGTGGAGCGTGGGCGCCGCGCGATGCGAGAGCGCTCTTCGGCATCAGCATGTGCACGCCCTTGTTGCCGTCCACCGTCTGGGTGATGCGCAGGTTCCCGGCGAGCGAGCACAGCATGTAGGCCTGGTTGCGGGTGAGGCTCGTGCGTTCACAGACGTGGCGCACCATCTCGCGCACGGCCTGGCGCATCGCCTCGTCCAAGCTTTCGTGCAGGCCGATCGACATCAGGTCCGTGGGCGTCTCGGCGAAGGGCCATGCGTAACCGAGATCCTTACGCACGGTGAGGCGGAACGTACCGGTCAGCCCGGTCTCCAGGGCGGTGATGCAGACCTCGCCGTCACCCTGCACGCCGTGGCCGTCGCCCGCGTAGAAGCCCGCACCGGTATTGTAGACCGGCAGGTAGAGGGTGGTGCCGACCTTGAGTTCCTTGTTGTCCATGTTGCCGCCGAAGCCGCGCGGGACCGGGGTTCCGACCCGGCCCCAGGCGGCGGGTGGGGCCGTGCCCATGATGCCGAAAAATGGATCGAGAGGCAGCTCCGTCCCCCAGGGCAGCACGGCGACGCCGCGGGCCACGTCGATGTCGGGGTGGACGGTCTCGTACTCGGTGAACTCGTCCGGCAGGGTGCCAAGGAGCGGCAGGATCGCCACGAAGCCCCAGTCCATGCGGAACTTCAGGTCGAGGATGTCGACCTGGAGCACGTCGCCAGGTTCGGCGCCGCGCACATGGATGGGGCCGGTGACGAAGTGGGGACCGGCCCCCTGCGCCAGCGTATCGAGAGCGAGGCGATAATCTTCCGGCACCCGCGTGGGATCGGGATGGAGCGATTCACGTCCCCCCGCCGGGAACGAGTGCAGCGTGACGGTATCGCCGGAGGCCACTTCAAGCACAGGCGGGAGGGCGGCGTCGAAGTAGCCCAGCACCATGGTGTCGGGGGTCGCGGGGATCTCGTGATGCTGGGCCATGCGGGCTCCTGGGTCGGGCGTGTCAGACGGTGATGTGACGCGAAACGGCGTCGTGGCTCAGGTCTTCGCGGGAGCCCTGCTCGACCACGCTGCCGCGCGAGAGCACCACGAAGGCGTCGGCGAGACGGATCGCGAAGTCGAGGTATTGCTCCACGAGGACCACGGTGATCCGGCCCTTGAGCCCTTCGATCACCCCCTCGATCGCCGAGACGATGGACGGCTGGATGCCCTCCGTCGGCTCATCGAGAAGCAGGATGCGCGGCCGGGTGGCGAGAGCCCGCGCGATGGCGAGCTGCTGCTGCTGGCCGCCCGAGAGGTTGCCGCCCGGCCGGTGCCAGAGGTCGCGCAGTGCCGGAAAAAGCGCTGCGGCCTCCTCGACGGCGCTGCCGCGCTCCAGCCCATGGGCACGGGCGGCGACGCGCAGGTTCTCGGCGACGCTGAGGTCGGCGAAGATCTCCCGTCCCTGAGGTACGATCGCGAGCCCCGCGCGCGCGCGTCGGTCCGGGGGCAGCCGGGTTATGTCGCCGCCGTCGAGCCGGATGGTGCCCCGGCTCACCGGGATCAGCCCGGTCAGGCACCGCAGCAGCGTGGTCTTGCCGGCGCCGTTCCGACCCAGCACCGCGAGGCAGGTCCCCGGCGCGACGGTGAAGCCGACGTTCCGAAGCACCTGGGCACTGCCGTAATGCTGGTCGAGACCGGTGACCGCGAGGCCGGCCGGGGGAGGAAGCGTCGGGTCCGGAGCGTGGCTCATCGGCCGAGAAAGACCTCAATCACGCGGGCATCGGCCCGGGCGGCGGCCATGCCGCCCTCGAAGAGGGTCCGGCCCTCGTGCAGCACCGTGACCCGGTCAGCCACGGCCTCGACGAAGGCCATGTCGTGCTCGATCACCAGGATTGCCCGGTCGGGCCGGCGCAGCGCCCCGATCAACTCGGCCGTGCGCGCGGTCTCCGCATCAGACAGGCCGGCCACCGGCTCGTCGAGGAGGATGATGCGGGGTGCGGAGGCCAGCACCATGCCGATCTCGAGCCACTGCTTCTCGCCATGAGCCAGCGCGCCGGCGAGGATCTCGGCGCGCGTTTCCAAGCCGGTCTCGGACAGGGCGGATGCGAGGCGAGCCGCCCGTTCCCGCGCGGGGCATTCGGGACCGCAGCCGATGACGAGGTTTTCGCGCACGGTCAGGGCCGGGAAGACGCTCGGCTTCTGGAATTTGCGGCGCACCCCGGCCCGGGCGATCTCGGCCTCGGATCGCTTCGTCAGGTCGAGGCTGTCGCCGAGCAGGATGCGTCCGGATTTCGGCCGGCTGATTCCCGTGATGGCGTCGAGGAGGGTCGTCTTGCCGGCGCCGTTGGGACCGATCACCGCGCGGACCTCGCCCGCATCTACCGCGAGCGACAGGGCGTCGAGGGCCCGGAAGGCCCCGAACATGACGGAGAGGCTGTCGATGACGAGGGCGCTCATGGCCGCGTTCGTCCACGCCGAAGCCAGGTGGGTTTGAGTCGAAGGGCGGCGAGGTCGAGGAGGCCGTTGGGCAGGCCCAGCACCACCGCCAGAACGAGGCCCGAGAGGATGAAGGGCCAAGCCTCCGGCATCGCGGCGCTCAGCAAGAACTTCAAGGCGTTCACCGCCACGGCTCCGATCACCGCCCCGCTGAGCCGGCCCAGCCCGCCGATGGCGACCCAGACCGCGATCTCGATGGAGAGATCGGGGCTGAGCACGCGTGGATTGATGATGCCGACCTGCGGCACATAGAGGATGCCGGCGAGCGCGGCGATGACGGCCGAGAGGCACCAGATCCCGAGCTTGAGGCGCGTGGTGCTGTAACCGAGTGTGCGCAGACGCGCTTCGTCGTCCCGGCAGGCAAGCATGCGTCGCCCGAACGGGCTCGCCACCAGGGTCCGCGCGCCGACGAGCGCGCCGGCCAGGGTCAGGAGGGTCGCAACCGCGAGGCCGGTCACCACACCGGGTGTCCCCATCGGCCAGCCGAACAGCACGGAGAACCCCGTCATGCCGTTATTGCCGCCGAGCCCGGTATCGTTGCGAAACATCAGCAGCATGGCGACGTAGACCAGTGCCTGGCTGATGATCGAGAAGTAGACCCCGTTCACCCGAGAGCGGAACGACGCGAAGCCGAACACGAAGGCAACGGCCGCCGCCAGACCCAGCGCCAAAGCAAGGGCGTAGGGCGCGCTGGTCAACCCGGTCCAGTAGAACGGGAGGCTCTTCCAGCCCATGAACTGCATCAGGTCCGGTGCCGTGCCCGTGACCGCGTAGGCATGGGCAAGCAGGTGCATGGCACAGACGTAGCCGCCGATGGCGAAGAACAGCCCGTGCCCGAGGCTGAGAATGCCGAGATAGCCCCAGACGAGGTCGAGGGAGACGGCCAGGATCGCGAAGGCGGCGAGCTGCCCGACCATGTTGACGAGGTAGGGGGCGGGCTGGAGCACCGGGAGGATGACGGCAGCCGCCACGATCGTGGCGACGAGGCCCACCAGCAGCGGGTCGCTTCCAAGGTTCGGTCCGACCCGCCGGGCCGACTTCCGCGGGAGCGTGTCCACGGCGCCGCTCATCGCCGGCGTCTCACGGCGAACAAGCCCTCGGGCCGGCGCTGCAGGAACAGGATGATCCCCACGAGCACGATCACCTTGGCGGCGACGGCGCCGTAGAGCGGTTCGATCAGCACGTTGGCCCCGCCGATGCCGAGTGCCGAAACTAGGGTTCCGACCACGGTGCCGACGCCGCCGAGCACCACCACCATGAAGCTGTCGACGATGAAGTTGGCACCCATGCCGGGGTTCACGCTGTAGATCGGGCACAGGGCGACGCCCGCGAGGCCGGCGAGTCCCGAGCCGAAGCCGAAGGCGAGACGGTCTACCCGCCGGGTGCGGATGCCGAGGCAGGCGGCCATGTCGCGGTTCTGCGTCACCGCGCGGATGTCGAGGCCCAGCGGCGTCCGCTTCAGGATCACGAGCGTCAGCGCGAGGGTGACGGCCGCGAAGGCGATGGCGAAGAGGCGATTCCAGGTGACCACGAAGTCCGCATAGAGCGGCACGCCGCCGCTGACGTAGGACGGCATCGCGAATTGCAGGTTCTGCGACCCGATCGCGACGCGGACCCCGTTGATGAGAAACAAGCTCACCGCCCAGGTCGCCAGCAGACTCATCAGAGGGCGCCGGTAGAGATGACGCAGGATCAGGGCCTCAATGGCGATGCCCACTCCGGCGGCGGCCAGAAACGCCACCGGGATCGCGGCCAGCAGGTAGGCGTCGAGCCAAGCCGGTGCGAGCCGCCTGAAAGCCTCCTGCACCCCATAGGTGGCGTAGGCGCCGATCATGATGAACTCGCCCTGGGCAAGGTTGATCACGCCCATCAGCCCGAAAATGATCGCCAGGCCGGCCGCCGCCATGAACAGGATGCTGGCGAAGCTCAGGCCGTTGTAGAGCACGGCGAGGGCGTTCCCGAGGGAAATCGAGCGCTCCACTCTGGCGAGCGCGGCATCGAGGACCGTGCGGAAGGCCGAATCGGCGCCGTAGGCCGGATCGGTCTTGAGCGCCGAGAGGCGCGAGAACGCCGCGCCCGAAGGGGCCTCGGCGACCGCCCGGATCGCCCCGAGACGGCGCGCCGGATCGGGCGAGGACAGGGCGGCGGATTCGACGACGGCCGCGAGGCTCGCCTTTAGCCCGGCATCGGCCTCGGCGGCGGCCGCGCGCCGGAGGACGGGCTCCGGCACCGAGGCGATGCGGCGCTCCACGGTGGCCAGGGCGCCCTTGCGTGCGTCTGCGCTCGAGCCGGTCAGCAGCGTTGAGACCCCCGAAGCCGTCTCGACGAGGGTGCGCTGGCGCAGGCCGAGCACGGGTGAGCGTCCGCCCGTGGCCGGCCGCGCCGTCCCGGTGGCTGCATCGAGGCCGTCGGAGGCGCCTGCGCGGTCGAGGATCACGGCCGTCTCGCCGAGACAGGCGAGGCGCCGGTCCAGGAGCGCGCGCAGGGTCGTGCCAGCCCAGGCGACGTCGTTTGCCTCCGTCTCCGCGGAGCGGCGCAGGAACGTCTCGACGGCGCTCGTCTGCGCCGCGCCGTCCCCACACAGGGCGACGGCGAAAGCGGCTCGATCAAGGCCCGGCCCGGCCGCGAGGGCCGGCGGGACCATCAGGCTCGCGGCCCAGACCAGGAGACCGGCGAGCCAGACCCGTCCCACACCCTCAACCATACGGGCTGAACGGCACGGGCTTGGGGGCATCGGGCGACTGCCACAGGATGTCGAAGCCCTGCTTCTCGTTGACGGAGCCGATGAACACGCCGCGGGCGACGTAATTGTTCTCGCCCGTCATGGTCAGGGTGTAGCCAGACGGATCGGCGAAGCTTAAGCCGGCGAACGCCTTGCGCACCTCCGGCACGTCGAAGCTGCCGGCCTTGGCGGCGGCCAGCGCCCAGAGCTGGACGCTGTCGTAGGCCGAGACCATGGGGTCGATGACCGTATCGGCGCTGAAGGGCACGGACTTGGCCTTCACGTAGGCCGCCCATTCCGACAGGAACCGGGTGTTGGCCTCGGCCTTGGCAGCCTGGAGATAGGCCCAGCAGTTCAGATGGCCGACCAGCGGCGCGGTGTCGAGGCCCTCAAGATCGGCCTCCACCATGTCGAGGCCGAGGATCGGCACGTCTGTGGCGCGGATGCCCTGGTTGGCGAACTCGCGCAGGAAATCCGGGATCGAGGAGCCAACCACGGTGAGCACCACGATTGGCTGGCCGCCGGGTTGGGAGGCGAAGCTACGGATCTGGTTCACCAGGGTCTGGAAGTTGGAGAAGCCGAGGGGCACGTATTCCTCGCGCCATGCCGTCTCGACGATACCCTTCGATGCCCAATAGGCCTTGAGCTGCTTGTTGATGGTCCGCGGCCAGACGTAGTCCGAGCCAATCATGAAGAAGCGCTTCGCGCCGACGCCCTCGGCACCCATCAGGTAATCGACCGCCGGCAGCACCGAGCTCGCCGGGGGCGAGTTCACGTAGACGATGTTCTTCGAGTTCTCGTCGCCCTCGAAGTGCAGCGGATAGAACAGCAGCCCGTCATTCTGCTCGACAACCGGGAGCACGGATTTCCGCGAGACGGAGGTCCAGCAGCCGAACAGGGCCGCGACCTTCTCCTGCTGCAGCATCTGCCGGCCGACCTGCGCGTAGAGCGGCCAGTCCGAGGCTGGGTCCGAGGTCACGACCTCGATGCGCCGGCCGTTGACGCCGCCCCTGGCATTGATTCCGTCCGCCGCCATGCGCACCACGTGGTTCAGGCGGCCCTCGAGATTGGCCATGGTGCCAGACGACGAGAACAGGCAGCCGAGCTTGACGGTCTCCGCGGCCCAGGCCGGCCGGATGATGGCGGGGGCGGACAAGGCTGCCGCGGTCCCCATAAAGCTGCGTCTCGTGAATTCGACCATCGCTCTCGCCTCGTTCCGTGACGGACCGGATTGTCAGAGTTGAGAGCGCTGGGAGGAAGGCCAAATAGGCTGCAGAGCGGCTGCGACCTGCGTAAAACCGTAGCGTTCCGCCCACGACGCAAGCGCTCCTGCCTGTCAAACGTCAAAAATTGCACTCTGCACCCAATGGCACGTCTTTCCGCGCCCCTGCGCCAACGGTGCGTTTCTTGCTGGAGATCGGCCACGGATACCGACCCGATTGGCTGATGCGCATGCGTCGATCCCGACATACCGACCAAGAGATCGCTTTCCTCCTGCAGGAGGCCGCGAGCGGAACCGCCATTGCCGCGATCTGCGCGGCCGCGCATGTCTCCATCGGCACGTTCTACCGCTGGCGCCGACGCTTCGGTGGCCTGTCGCCGGCCGGTGTCACGCGTCTCGGCGACGTCGAGCGCGAGAACGCACGTCTGCGGAGCGAAGTCATGGTTCTACGGCAGGCGCTCCTCGCATCGGCAGCCGGGGGGGACCGCGGCCCCCCGCCCCGCGCGACCTCGATGCTCGGATCAGCGGTTCCGTCGACCGGCTTCAGGGGTGGCCATGCCTCGGTCGGTCGCTATGCCTGTCTCAGGACCGCGACCTGACACCCGAACGACGGGAACGGTCCAGGTCTACCTGGCTCCATCGATGCGGACGGCAATCGTGGAGCCTTCGATGCGGACCGGATAGGTGCGCAGATCCCGGAAGCGCCACCCCGGAGAGACGGCACCGCCCGGCAGGGTGAACCAGGCCAGGTGCCGGGGGCAGTACAGGCGTCCGGCGGCGCAACGCCCCAGGGCTAGGTCCGCTCCTTCGTGCGGACAGGCCCGTTCGGCGGCGAAGATCCGGTCGCCGTCCTGAACGAGCACGAGATCGAGGCCCGCCACGCGAATGGGGAGGATCGCACGATCGGCGAGCGCCTCGATCCGGCAGGCCTGGACCCAGGTCCCCGCCTCAGCCTCCGAGATAGGCTTGGCGCACATGCGGATCCGCGATCAGCGTCGCGCCCGGCCCCGAAAGAACGATGCGACCGGTCTCCAGCAGGTAGGCGTAATCGCACAGTTCGAGGGCGGCGAACGCGTTCTGCTCCACGAGGAGGACCGTGGTGCCGGTGTCGCAGATCGCCCGGATGACCGCGAACATGCGCTCGACGATGTTGGGGGCCAGGCCGAGGGAGGGTTCGTCGAACAGGACGAGCCGCGGGCGGGACATCAGTGCGCGCCCGATCGCCAGCATCTGCTGCTCGCCGCCCGAGAGGGTGCCGGCGGCCTGGTGCCGGCGCTCGGCAAGGCGTGGGAACTCGCCGTAGACGCGCGCGAGATCGGCAGAGACCCCGCCCCGGTCGCGCCGCAGGTAAGCGCCCATGGCGAGGTTCTCGGCGACGCTCATCTGCGGAAAGACGCGACGTCCTTCCGGACAATGAGCGATGCCCTGGGCCAGCACCTTGCGCGGATCGGTGCCGGTGATGTCCCGGCCGGCGAAGTGGATGCTGCCCGCGCGTGCCGGGATCAGGCCCGAGACGGCCCGCAGCGTCGTCGACTTGCCGGCGCCGTTGGCCCCAACCAGGGCCACGAGTTGGCCCTCCTCGACCGTGAGCGAGAGGCCTTTCAGAGCGGTCACCGTTCCGTAGCCGCAGACGAGGTCGCGGATCTCAAGCATCGGCCGCCTCCCGGACGGATTGCGCGGCCGCGCGGGCGGCGCTGCCCTGGCCGAGATAGGCCTCGATCACTGCAGGATCGGACCGGATCACCGCCGGCGACCCTTCCGCGATGAGCCGGCCGTAATTCAGCACCACGATGCGGTCGGAGACTTCCATCACCATCGGCATGTCGTGCTCCACCAGGAGGAGGGTGACGCCCCGGTCGCGGATCGCGCGGATCAAGCGGACGAAGACCTGCGTCTCGGAGGCGTTCATGCCTGAGACCGGCTCGTCGAGCAGGAGCATGGCGGGCTCGGTCGCGAGCGCCAGCGCAACCCCGACGAGGCGCTGCTCACCGTAGGCCAGGGCCCCGGCCTTCTCCCGGGCCCGGCCGGAGAGGCCGACCCAGTCGAGGAGTTCGCGAGCGCGGTCCCGCAAGGCCGCCTCGCCGGCGTGGTCCCGCCCGAGCAGCGTGTCGACGAGGCGCGCGCGGCCCCGGCGATGGAGGCCGATCATCACGTTGTCGAACACTGTGTCGTCGGGAAACACGCTGGTGCGCTGGAAGGTCCGGCTCAGGCCGAGCCGGACGATCTCGTGCGGCTGCAGGCCCTGCAGGCTGGTGCCGCGAAAGCGGACCTGCCCCTGGCTGGGCTTCAGGAAGCCGGTCATCACGTTGAAGGCGGTGGTCTTGCCGGCCCCGTTCGGGCCGATCAGGCTGACGATCTCGCCGGGATGGACGTCGAAATGCAGGTCCGCGATGGCGACGAGGCCGCCGAAGCGCACGCCGACATGGTCCACGGAGAGGATGGGGGCTTCGCGCTCGCTCAAGGCCGGACCTCCGCGGGGACAGGGCTGGAGGACGCCGCTGCGGGACGACGGCGTGCGACGAGGCGCACGAGGCCCGGAACGATGCCCCGCGGCATGACGAACTGGATCCCGATCAGCACGAGGCCGAACACCATCCACTGCGCCTCCGGCACCATGACCGGGCGCACGGCGACGGGGAGCAGGCCGAAGATCAGGCCGCCGACGACGGGGCCGAGCAGCGTGCCCTTGCCGCCGCCCACCACCATGATGACCATCGTCACAGTGGTGGAGAACAGGAACACGTCGGGGTCGATGATGCGCAGGTAGTGGGCGTAGAGGCTGCCCGCCGCCCCAGCCATTGCTGCCGAGATCACCGCCGCGAGGGTCAGCGTGCGGGTGGCGTTGATGCCGACCGAGAGGGCGAGGGACTCGTTCTCCTTCAGACCCCGCATGGCCCGGCCGAAGCGCGAGGCCACGAGGCGCCCGATGAGAACGTAGCAGAGCGTGCCGACCGCGAGGACGAGGTAGTAGTTCTGCAGCTTCGTGCGCAGGACCGTCGTGCCGAGGCCGGGAAGCCAGAGGCCGAGAGGCGGGATCCCCGTGAGGGCCAGGGGACCCTGCGTCAGCTCTACCCAGTTGAGGGCGACGAGGCGCACCACCTCGGCGAAGGAGATCGTCACGATCACGAAGTAGGCGCCGCGCACCCGGAAGGAGAGGCGTCCGACGAGGTAGCCGCAGGCGGCGGTCGCCAGCACGGCGAGACCGAACCCGACGGCTGGCGGCCAGGGCTCGTGCACGACGCGCAGGCCGCCGAAGACCTCCACGTCGAAGCCGAGGCTGGTGAGGGCGCTGACATAGGCGCCGATGCCGAAGAAGGCGATGTGCCCGAGGCTGAGCTGCCCGGTGAAGCCCAGCAGCAGGTTCAGGCTCATTGCCGCGATGGTGACGATGCCCGTCGTGATCAGCGCGTTGAGCAGGTAGGGGTTGTGGCTCAGTACGAAGGGCAGTGCGAAGAGGGCTACCAGGAGGGCGAAGGCGGGCAGGTGGCGCGTCATGGGATGCCGGGTCATCCGATGCGCTCCGCCTTGGCGAACAGGCCGGTCGGCTTGAAGATCAGTACCGCGATTATGATCAGGAAGCCCATGGCGTCGCGGTAGCCCGAGGAAATGTAGCCGGCGCCCAGTTCCTCGGCGAGCGCGAGGATGAAGCCGCCGATGGCGGCGCCGGTGACGTTGCCGAGGCCGCCCAGGATGACGATGGCGAACGCCTTCAACTCGGCCATGCCGCCCATCTGCGGGAACACGACGTAGACCGGGCCGAGCAGGGCCCCGGCCGCCGCTGCGAGGCTCGAACCCATGGCGAAGGTCGCGGTGTAGATCAGCCGCACGTTGACGCCCATCAGGGCGGCGGTGTCGTGGTCCTGGAAGGTGGCCCGCATGGCGAGCCCGAGCCGGGTGCGGTTGATTAGCCAGTAGGTCAGGCCGATCAGCACCAGGGCCGCGCCGAGCACAAACAGGCGCAGCCACGAGACCGAGACCGAGACCGGGCCGAGCTGAAGCGGCGCGTCGGGGAACGGCGTCGGGATCGACTTGGCGACGCCGCCGAAGAGCCAGAGCGTGCCCGATTGCAGGACGATGCCGGCCCCGATCATGACCAGCATGGTGGTGTCCATGTCCGCGCCGCGCAGCGGGCGCAGCAAGGCCAGGTCGAGGACCGCCCCGAGGAGGAGGCCGCCCAGGATCGCCGTCGGCAGGGCCGCGAAGAAGCCAAGCCCCAGGGCCGTCACCGCCAGGTACATGACGTAGGCGCCCACCGTGTAGAGCGCCCCGTGGGTGAAGTTCACCACGTTCATGATGCCGAAGATCAGGGTCAGGCCGATGCCTAGGAGGGCATAGGTGCCGCCCAGGATCAGGGTGTTGAGGAGGTGCTGCAGGAATTCGTTCATGAGGGCCCTCGCCGGAGCGGACGGGAGCCCGGCCTACCCAGAGGCGGGCGGCCGGGCATGGGGGCGACCGGCCTTAAAGCTCCGGCACGACGACTTTGCCGGCGTCGATCTTCACGAGGTAGACGTCCGGCTTGCTCTGGCCGCTCTCGGACCCAGCCGGCCCGGCCTTGGCGAAGCGGATCGGACCGTTGAGCCCAGTGAAGTCCACCGACCAGAACCCCTTCCGGATGGCAGCGGCGTCGGTGGCACCGCCCTTCTCAATGGCGGCGGCGATGGCGCGGATGCCGTCGTAGCCGCGGAAGCTCTCGGTGACGCCGGCGAACTCGAAGCCGCGCTTCTTCCACTCGCCGATGAAGTAGGCCGTCGCCGCCGGGTTCGGGGTCTTCTCAGGATACCAGGGCAGGAAGGTGGTCAGGTGCATCGTTCCGTCAGCCGCAGCCCCAGCCTGGGCTATGATTTGGTCGGGGTTCTGCGAGCCACCGGTGGTGATGATCCGCTTTCTGAGGCCGAGGGCCGCCATCTGCTTGAACAGCAACGTGAGCTGATCGACAGCGGCGGTGATCATGATGGTATCGGCGTCCGACCCCTTTAGCTTGGAAAGCTGGGCGCTCATGTCCTGCGCGCCCTGATCCATGGTCTCCACGAGGCCAACACTGACGCCCTTGCCCTTGAGCATCTTGGTGAAATCGGCGGCCGCTCCCCGGCCCCAGTCGTTGTTGATCGCGAGGAAGTCGACCTTCTTCAGGCCGATCTTCTCCACCAGGGGCGCGAAGGCCTCGGCCTCCAGCGCCGAGGGCGGCGAGATGCGGAAGACGAACGGATTGCCTGAGGTGGTGATCTTTCCCGAGGACGAGGTCTCCACCAGCATCGCGGTCTCGTAATCGGCGAGCTTGGGCATCACTGCCAGGGTGAGGCTGGAGCCCCAGGCGCCCATCAGTACCGGCGTCTTGTCGCTGGTGATCAGCTTCTCGGCCACCGCCGCGGCTTCGGTGGGATTGCTCTTGTTGTCCTCGATGACGAGTTCGAGCTTCTGGCCCAGCACGCCGCCCTTGGCGTTGATCTCGTCAGCGGCGATCTTGGCGCCGTTGACCACGTAGGTGCCGGAGGCCGCGAACGGGCCAGTCAGGGGCTCGTTGACTCCGATCCGGATCGTCTGCGCCTGGACAGTCCCGGCCGAGAGGCTGAGCGCGAGCGTGAGGGCGGGGAGTCTCGTGAGGCTGCGCGTCATGGTGGGCTCCGGTCTCGGTGGGCGGATGGGAAGGCGAAAGGCGTGTGCTGTGTCGGATGGGCGCTCAGGGGCGCCGCAGCGGCGCCAGGAGGGCGGCGAGGCGCCGCCACAGCGGCGCCAGGCGGGTGCCGAGCAGGAGGTGCAGCGGGTTTAGGCCAGCCGCCTTCGGAGCCGGGGCGCCCGAGAGCTGAGCCTCAAGGTTTCGGGCGAAGTCCGCACCGAGCCGTCCGGCGAGATCGCGCACGAGGCCGGGGCGGCCGAACTGCGCCAGCGGCCCCTTGAGGGTGTAGCCGATGGCGAGATCGACTCGGGCCGTGCCGGGTTCCTCGCCCGCCATGACCCGGTAGCGGATCTCGCCCTGGGTGGCGGATCGGCCGCCGGCATCGCTGCCCGCGCCGACGATGCGCCCTGACCGGGCCTGTTCGTCCCGGCTGATGCGGGCCCGGCCGCGGAATTGCGCCGCGATAGGTCCGATCCGCACCTGGAGGGCGCCCTCAACGGCCTCCGGGCTCGGTTGGCCCGTCAGCATCGCCCCCGGCAGGCAGGCGGCCACAGCCTCCACGTCGCCGAAAGCGGCGAAGACGGTTTCGGGCGGATGCGCCACCTGGAACGACTGTTCGAACCGGTGGGCGGGCACGAAATCCGCCCCGAGATCCGCAGTCGGCAGCGCAGCCATTGCCGGAGGGCTCGCCGCGGCGCGGGGAAGAGGGGTTCGGGCCGCCGCGACGGACGTGCCCGGGCGGCCTCCGACGGGTCCGAGGGCGCGGTGCGCACCGGTCTCCGGCGCGATGCCACGGGCCCGACGCTCGGCGATGACGCTGCGCACGGCCCGGACGATGCCGACATAGCCGGTGCAGCGGCAGAGGTTGCCGGAGAGGCCGGCACGGATCCGGCGCTCGTCGGCCTCCGGCAGGCGCAAGACGAGATCGCGGGCGGCGATGAGCATGCCGGGCGTGCAGTAGCCGCACTGCAGGGCGTGTTCGCGGTTGAAGGCCGCGCGCAGCTCGCCAGCGACCGGATCGTTGTCGAGCCCCTCAATGGTGACGATCTCAGCGCCGGCACAGGCTCCTGAGAAGGTGAGGCAGGCGCGAGCCGGCTCGCCGTCGAGGAGCACCGTGCAGGCGCCGCAGACCCCGTGCTCGCAGCCGAGATGCGTGCCGGTGAGATCGAGGGCGTCGCGCAGGACGTCGCCGAGATGCGTGCGCGGCTCGGCGCGCAGGCTCCGGGCCCGGCCGTTCACGGTGAGGTCAAGGTGCAGGCGGTCGTCGCGGAGGGCGGCCGATGCGGTGCTCATGCAGCCTCGCTGACGGTACGGGTGGGGGACGTTGGCAGGGCGGTGGAAGGGAGCGGGGCGGCAGCCTGGGCGACGGCGCGGCCCAGCACGGTGACGTGGACGTGGCGTGCCACCACGTCCGTCATGCCGGCCTGCCGCAGGACGTCCTCAGCGGCGCGGGCGTCGAAGCGCTCGCCAAAATCTCGGTCGACCCGGCCGCCGAACAGGTCGCGCGGGTCCGGGACCAGCAGGGGCGCGCGTTCGATGGCGCCAACCACCACCCGGGCGCGCCCCGCGTCGGGCTCGATCCGCACGGCGCCGATGGCGTGGGCGAACTCGCCGATCTTGGAGCAGTGCTTGGCGTAGCCCCAGGCGCCGCCGGGACTCAGGGAGGGGATCCGCACCGCCACCAGCATCTCGCCGGGCGCCAGGGCCACGTCGAGGGCGCCGGTGACGAAGCGTTCCAGGGCCAAGCGCCGCCGTCCGGAGGCGGTGGCCAGCTCGACCTCGGCGCCGAGGGCGATCAGCGCGCTGACCCAGTCGGCGGCGGGGTCAGCATGGACCAGAGAGCCGCCAATCGTGCCCCGATTGCGCACCGGCCGGTAGGCGATGGCCGTCGCCACGCGGGCCAGGGCTCCGCCGGTGAGGTCCGGTACGCGCCCGTCCTCGATGTCCGCGTGGGTGACGCAAGCGCCGAGCACCAGGGTGTCGCCCTCGATCGTCGCGCAGCGCAGCTCGGGGACGCCCGTGATGTCAAGGACGCGGTCGGGTTCAGCCAGGCGCAGATTGAGCATCGGGCCGAGGGATTGGCCCCCGGCCATCAGCTTCACGCCGTCCGCCGTCTCGGCCAGCCGCGCCAGCAGGGTGGGAAGGTCTCCAGGGCGTTCGTAGGCGAAGCGGGCGGATTTCATGCGGCCTCCCGGGGGCATGCGAGGGCGGCTGCTCGGGCCTCCAGCACGGCCTCGACGATGCGGTGCTGGCTGACCGGCGTATGCAGCATCGTCGCGCCGAGGGGGCGCAGGGCGTCGTTGATGGCATTGGCCAGGGCTGCCGGGGGCGCGATCGCGCCACCTTCGCCGATGCCTTTGACGCCGAACTGCGTGTAGGGCGAGGGCGTCGCCATGTGGTCGATGCGCGGTTCGGGCACCTCGGCGGGGCCCGGCAGGAGGTAGTCGGCGAAGGTGGAGGCCAGGGGCTGCCCTCGGGAGTCGAAGCGCATCTCCTCGTAGAGCGCGGTGCCGATCCCCTGGGCGAGGCCACCATAGATCTGGCCGTCCACCACCAGCGGGTTCACCAGCGTGCCGCCATCCTCGACGATGACGTAGTCGAGGATCTCAACCGCCCCGAGATCGGGGTCGACCGCTACGAGAGCCGCGTGGGCCGCATACGAGAAGGTGCCGGAATCGCGCTGAGGCTTGTATCCGGCGGTGACTTCGAGGCCGCCGGGATCGACGTCGAGGCTCAGGTCCTGCGGGCGCCGGTACCAGGTGTGGGCGATCTGGGCGAGGCCGACATCGCCCGAGGGGCCGACGACGCGGCCCGCCTCGAAACGGCAGGCGGACGGGTCGGCCTGGAGCAGATGTGCACCAATGCGAAGCGCCCGGTCGGCGAGTTCCCGGCAGGCCGCCGCCACGGCGCCGCCCGCCATCACCATCACGCGCGAGCCCCAGGAGCCGGTGGAGTAGGGCGTCATCGCGGTGTCGCCGTGGACGACCCGCGTGCGCGCCACCGGCACGCCGAGGATCTCGTGCGCCACCTGCGCCAGGGTGGTCTCCAGGCCCTGGCCGTGGGAATGCGCGCCGATCCGGAGTTCGAGGCCCCCGTCCGGGGTGAGGCGGGCGCCCGCCTGCTCGTGGCCCGGCACCATGGGGATGCCCCAGCCGGAATAAACCGAGGTGCCGTGCGCCGCCTGCTCGCAATAGATCGAGAGCCCGAGGCCGATGCGGCGCCCGTCGGGCTCGGGGGTCCGCTGGCGCTCCCGCACGGCATCAATATCGATGGCCGCGAGGGCGCGGGCGAGCGCCTGCGGGTAGTCGCCGCTGTCGAAGTGCTTGGCGGTGATGTTGTCGAAGGGCATCTGGTCGGCGCGCACGAGGTTCTTCTCGCGCACCACCCAGGGCTCGAGGCCGGCCTCGGCCGCCACGGCGTCGAGGATCAGCTCCATGGCGAAGCAGACGCCGGTGCGGGCGACCCCGCGATAGGGCAGGATCGGGCACTTGTTGGTGGCGACCGACCAGGTCCGGCAGCGATAGGCCGGGAAGTCGTAGGGGCCGGGCAGGATGCTCGCAACCTGCGCAGCCTCCAGGCAGGCAGAGAAGGGATAGGCCGAGTAGGCGCCGGAATCGACGGTGGCCTCGCAATCGATGCCCCGCAGGCGGCCGTCGCGCTCCGCATAGGCCGTGATGCGGTAGTGGTGCTCGCGGCAATTGGCGTTGGCGGTGAGATGCTCGCGCCGGTCCTCGAGCCAGCGCACCGGGTGGCCGACGCGCAGCGCCAGCCAGGCGAGGCAGACATCCTCGGCGAGCAGGATCGCCTTGTAGCCGAAGCCGCCGCCGACATCGGGCGAGACGATGCGCAGGCGCCCCTGTTCGATCCCGAGACACTCCGAGAGGCCGTTGCGAACGATGTGCGGCATCTGGCTCGCCGTGTGGACCACGAGCTGGTCGAGGCGGTGGTCGAGATGCACCACCGTGCCCCTGCCCTCGATGGGCGCCATGCATTGCCGGCCCGTCGAGATGGTGCGCGAGACCTGGATCGGCGCATCGAGCGCCGAGGCGAAGTTCACGTCGACCAGCGTCTCCAGGAAGACGTTGTCGCCCCAGTGCTCATGGACCAGGGCCGAGCCCGGTGCGCGGGCGGCGAGCATGTCGTGGATCGCGGGCAGCTCCTCGAGATCGAGGACGATGGCGGCGGCGATGTCCTCCGCCTCGGCGCGGGTCGGCGCGAGGCAGATCGCCAGCAGTTCGCCGACCTGGCGCACCTTGTCCTTGGCGAGAACCGGCTGCTCGGACGCCTTGAAGCCGGCGAGCCCCGAGACCGCCCGGATCGGCTGCACATCGGTCAGGTCGGCGGCGGTGAACACCTGATCCCGATAGGCCTCGGGCACGTGGATCGCCCGGATGCGGGCATGCGCCAGCGGACTGCGCACGAAGGCGACGTCCTGCAGGCCGGGTAGGCGCAGATCGCCGACATACTGTCCGCGCCCTCGCATCAGGCGGTCGTCCTCCTTGCGGGGCAGGCGGGCGCCGACGCCCTCGGTGAGCGGGCTCGCATCTTTCATGCGGACGGACCTCCGTCGGACAAGCCCGCGACGAGGTCGAGGGCGGCACGGACCAAGGCGCCACCGGGCCGGCGCAGTTCGTTCAGGATCGAGAAGTGCTCGGCCCCAGCCACGGGGAGCAGCGGTCCCGGCGCATGGTGGGCGCTGCGCAGGGTGTGGAAGTCGCGGGCGTCGTGGACGAGGGCGGGACGCTCCGCCGTGCCGTACGCGATGGCCAAGGGCTTCTTCACGACCGGCAGGCGCAGGGGCGAGAGGGTCGCGACCTCCGCATCCGTGAGGGAGAGCGCGCCGTTCAGCCCGGTGTCGCGGATCGGCCCGAGTTCGTAGACGCCCGAGATCGCGAACCCCGCCACCACGGCGGGGTGATGGAGTTGCGAGGCGGCGAGATGGGCGCCGGCCGACCACCCGGCGAGCACCAGGGGGCCGGCGATGCCGTGCGCTGGTCCGTGCTCGGCCAGCCAGTCGAGGGCGAGGCCGATCTCCGCGACGATCCGGGTAAGGCTCGCCTCGGGTGCGAGGGTATGGCCCGGCATCGCCACGGACCAGCCTGCCGCGGCGGGCCCCTCGGCGAGGCAGGCGAAGAGATCGCGGGAATTGCGCTGCCAGTAGCCGCCATGGATGAAGACGAAGCAGGGTGCGGCCGGGTCGGCGGCCGGGTAGAGGTCGAAGGCCGTGCGCGGCGCGGGCGCATAGGAAATGTCGAGCGCCGCGGGATGCGCCGCCCGGTAGGCCTCGGAGGCCGCGTTGCGCGCGGCCGCCTGGGCGGCGGCATCGGGCACCGCGCCGTTGTTGTCGTAGGCGGCGTCGCGGGCGGCCCGGTCGAGGCGCGCCCAGGCGCGCCGGGGGTCGGGCGGCAGCGGGGTCTCCGGCGTCTGGTGGTCGCCCATGCTGTCGGTGTCCCTGCGGTCGTGTGCCTGCATCCCCGGGGTCAGGCTGCGATGGCCTGGGGCAGGATCGGCGAGTCGGCGTCAAAGCGCTTGCCGCCGCGCAAGCAGAAGGCCGGCTGCAGCAGGCGCTGAGCGATCACCTGCGTGTCCTCGTTGTCGCGCAGGAGGAAGCGGCCGCGATGATCGTGCAGCACCGAGACGTCGGCGGCGAAGCCTGGGGTTAGGGCGCCAATGCGGTCGGAGAGGCCCAGCATCTCGGCCGGATGCTTCGTCACCATCGGCACGACCTGCTCGAGGCTGAGCCCGAGCGCCATCATCGAGCTCATGGCCTGGGTCAGGCTGAAGCGGGCCTGGCCAAGGAAGGGGTGGTTCTCGTCGTCGTGGTGCTCATCGGGCGTCCCCGCCGGCCGTGGCACCTCGGTGTTGTAGCCGTGCATGTCGGCCCCGAGGGTGTAGGGCACGACGCCTGCCGGCAGGGAGGCGCGGGCGACCCGGTAGGAGAAGTGGCTGCCATGCCCGACATCGACCCGCAGGCCGGCCTCCATCGCCGCCCGGATGATCGGGTGGACCACGCCCTCTTCGTTGATGAAGCCGCCGGGATGGCGGGTGAACGGGTGCGCGAGGTAGTCCCCGGGGCGCAGCAGCGGGATCACCCGCTCCATGATCGTGTTGGCGTCCTCGCCGTTGGCGCCGCTCTCGGGCAGTCCCCAAAGCTGGCCGAAATGCACGTAAAGCGGTAGGTCGGCGCTGCGGCTGATCTCGGCCGCCATCTCCATGACCTTGATGCCCCAGCGAGCGAACCCACCGATCTCAGCGTGCC
The DNA here is from genome assembly GCF_979253015.1 of Methylobacterium sp. AC433. Taxonomy (NCBI): domain Bacteria; kingdom Pseudomonadati; phylum Pseudomonadota; class Alphaproteobacteria; order Hyphomicrobiales; family Methylobacteriaceae; genus Methylobacterium; species Methylobacterium sp. AC433. The sequence continues at coordinate 196,884 of NZ_CEEDBN010000001.1, forward strand.
CCTTGATGCCGCGCACGAGGTCGCGGTTCTCTACCGCCGACTTCACCGTAGCGTCAATGTCGACGCCGTCCGGGCTGTAGAGGTTCGGATAGAAATGCCCTTCGAGACCGCCGACCAGATAGGCCGAGAGGAAGGCGTAGATCCGGGTCTCGGCCCGCTCGGCGATGAAGTGGCGGAACCCCGGCAGGGTCATGCAGGACGCGCCGCCTTGGTCGATCACCGTGGTCACGCCCGAGCGCACGCCGACCATGTCCGGCGGCAAGCCGAACCGGCCGGTCACGTACTGGTAGACGTGCCCATGCGTGTCGATCAGGCCCGGCAGGACCAGCTTGCCCGCAACGTTGACCACCTCGGTGGCGGCGGAGGGGATAATGCTGTCCGCCACCGCGGCGATCCGCCCGTCGCGGATGGCGACGTCCTTGAGGCCGTCGATGCCCGAGGCCGGGCAGATCACTCGGCCGCCGCGCAGCAGCATGTCGTAGCGTCCATCGTCCATTCGGCGTCCTCCAGCGTCTCGCATCGGCCTGCGCATCGCCGGGACGGGCAGATGCGAAGTATGCTTCGCATCTGCCCTAAGCATGGTATGTGCCAGGAGCCGTCCGGGATGCGGATCGCGCCGGGAGGCATAGGACGCGGATGGACGATATCGGGCTGGTCGAAGTCGGGACGGCGCTATCGCCGGAGCGCGGTCAAGAGTTCGGGCCACCCTGGCCCCTGCCGGAGCGACCGGGTTTCCTGATGCGACGGCTGCATCAGATCCACGTCAGCCTCTTTTCCGAGCGTTGTGGCGCATTCCGCGTCACTCCGCTGCAGTATAGTCTGCTCTCTCTGCTGGCAGAACGGGGCGAAGCCGATCAGACGACCTTGGCCAATTCGGTCGCCTTGGACCGGACGACGACGACCGGGGCTCTGAAACGCCTCGAAGCCCGCGGCTTCATTGAACGCACGGCGTCTCCGACCGACCGGCGTGCCCAGTGCTGTCGCCCGACCCAGGCTGGGCGCGATTTACTTAACGGAATGGAGGCGAGCGCACGCCAAGCCCACGACGCGACCCTCGAACCACTTTCGGACGACGAGCGGCAGACCCTGATCCGGCTTATGAAGAAAATTACCGCAGCTCATCAGCAGAGGCGGTGCGGCGACGGGCTGGCGATTTAGGGTCCATGGACCCGTCGAGTCAGGGACCCGTACAACGCGGCAGGACCGCCGCGTGCGGGCTATCCTCATGCGATACAACCGGTGAACGGTCGGTGCGGGCCGCGCTCCGTTCGATGCTGCTGCTACAGGACGCGTGTCGGCTCGAGCGCCCAATTCGCGACGTGTGGGCTCACAGATCGATAGTTGAGATGGCCTGAACGGCGCTCCTGAGTCGTCACCTGCTGGTCCGCTCCAGCGCCGAACTTAGACATTCCACAAAGCGCTGCCCCCATTGATGTCGGCATTTATGTTCGCATTCGCATCCGGGCGGCGCGTTAACCCGCCGCCTTCGCCTCGTGCTTCGAGCAGAACATGCGCTCTTCGGCTTGGCTCCTGGAGGACTACAATCCGGCGACCTACTCGGCCAAGCGTCGGGAGTTGCAGACTGCCTTTGGCGCCCGTGCCACCACGGCTATCCGGTTGTTCGACGAGGCCCACGACGAGCAAGAGCGGCTGGAAGCGGCGGCAGTCCGGCGTAGTGTGCGTTGATGAAAGCGGAGAGCAGTCGATGACATACACGCTGCACCACCTAGCACTACTTGGCTCTGGACGGGGTCATCGTCAGTGGCGTGGTCCGGGAGAGATCATCGCCGGCAGCGATGCCCCTACCTAGCATGCCGAGTTGCTGGATGATCCACAGCGTGAGAGGCAGCCGCCTCCATTCAGCAGGATCGATCACACCTTCGGCTCACTGCAGGCTGTGTCAGCGTGGCTCGGCGATGCCCAAATCATCGACCTCACACGCAGCTGGACGCGAGCACTAATGTGCCTATAAAATCTTCGCGTAGTTCTATATTGTATATATAATGCATACGCGGTTAAGATGACGGTTCCGTTATTTCGGATATGTGATGTCATGTGGTATTCGAGGTTCTGTAAGCCTAAGAATGGAATTCTCGATGTCTGAAATCGCTGAAACTCAAGTCTTCAGCTTCGCGGAGCTGGCTGTCGATATCGCTGCCGCTTACGTGTCGAACAACTCGGTTCGGCCCACCGATCTGCCGGAGCTGATCCGCACTATCCACGCTGCTCTTGGTAACCTTGCCAGCAGCGCTGCAACAACTGCTTCGGAGTCGAAGGTCGAGAAGCTGAGCGCAGCTCAGATCCGCAAGTCGGTGCAGCCGGACGGCATCGTCAGCTTCCTCGACGGCAAGACCTACAAGACCCTGAAGCGCCACCTCGGTGTGCATGGCCTCGATGCGCAGGCGTACCGGCAGCGGTTTGGCCTCCCGGCCGACTACCCGATGGTGGCGCCGGCGTACGCGGCGCGCCGCTCCGAAATGGCAAAGGCAATTGGTCTTGGCCGGATCGCCGATCGGGGAGAGGACGAGAAGTCGTCGGGACGGGGCCGCAAGAAGGCTGCGTAAGAGCTGCTATATTTTTGATATCAAAGCCCCGCAGCCTTTGCTGGCGCGGGGCTTTTTCATTTCCTGATCGTGAAGATGCGAGCGTTTGCAACCCGCCTCATGGTATCCACCCGCGTTTAGTTCTGAGGCTTCGTCGTCGAGATCGAATGACCCATGAAGAAGCGCATCATCTCTCGGCTGGCATCCGGGCCTTTGGGGTCGGTGTAACTCCCGTCCGTGCTCCCGCCGGACCAAGCGTGCCCGGCACCATGCAAGGTCCACTGCTCCAGGATGGCGCGTCCCGATGCGTTGGTCTGCACGGCGCGGGTGAAGGCCATCCCGTGGTGGGACTTCCCCTGGGTCACAACGCGTGAGAGCATCTCCTTCGGCGCGGCTTGAGCAATGACCTGGTCGCCGTTGATGAGGCTCACGGTCCGGTCAGCGTCGCCGTGAAAGACAATGGTCGGAACGCCGGCGCCCACCTTCCGGGCCTTCGGGGTGCCACCACCATTCATGGCTGCGAATGCGGACGGCATGTCCCGAGCGGCGCCGCTGGCTAACCCGGAGTGGACACCGACAGCCGCAAAGACATCTGGATAGGTGTCCGCCATGATCGCTGCCGCCGCACCGCCCGCAGAGAGGCCTGCCGCATAAATGCGGGATTGATCGGCCGAGAACTCCTCCACAACCGCCATGGCGATGCCGGCAATGATCGAGGGCTCGCCGCGGTCGCGTTGCTGGTCGCCAGCATTGAACCAGTTCCAGCACTTCTGTATGTTGGCCGACTGCGGCTGGCCCGGATACGCCACCAGGAACGTCTGCTCCTCGGCCAATGCGTTCATCCGTGTCCCCGCGGCGAAGTCGTCCGGGTTCTGGGTGCAGCCGTGCAGCATGACGACGAGGGGAAGCGCCTTTCCCGTGTACCCGCTCGGCACATAGACCTTGTACTTCCGGCTGCCCGCGGCGTTGGAAAATATCCGCTCCTCGAACCGTGCACCCTCTGGCACGACAATGCTCACCCCACCTGATGACCCGAGACCTTCCGCCAGTCCGGGCATGGCGCTCATCTTTGGGAAGCGCTCATGCAGGTCGCGGAGCGTCTCCGAGAGGCTCGGGCGCACGGGGGCACTTTTCGGCGCCGTTGCTGCCTCGTCGGGCGCAGCCTGGCCAAGACCCGCCTCGGTCCAGGCTCCGCCTGGGATTGTAGGAGCCACCATGTCGATGATTGCTCCGAAGCGGGGGGCTGTAGCTTTCGCTTTGCCGCCGGTGTCTTGATCCGCACCTGCTGCGGAGGCCCATGCGACTGGTCTGCCCTGAAGCAGCGCCATGGCTTCAGCAAGCTGGCCGCTACGGGTGAGACGTGTCACCTCACCCACGTCGATCTTCGAGAAAGCAGTCATGATTATGATCCTGGATGAGGAGGTGGACGGGCACGAGGGCGTTCCGCCCCGAGCAAGGTTGGTTGTCAGCTAGTGCGGTCGGCCAAGGCGGCCTTGACCTCTGGACTGGCTTGGAAGGCGCCAAGAACCTGCACCGAAGCGATGCCCTGGCGGGCCAATTCAGGGGTTACGTCTGGGGCGATGGTGGCGAGACCGAGAACTTGGATGTGGAGCGGCTCTCCAGCGTCTCTGGCCGCCTCCAAGTCGCGAGCGGTGAAGTGCGAGAGGCCCAAGGTGAGCTTCTTACGGGTGACTGACTGCTTCACCTCATCGCCCTGACGGTCGAGCTGATTGCGGACCGCTGTCCGGATGAAATCAGCACGATTTGCGTAGAAGCCATCCCTGACCAGCAGGTCGATCTGTCCGAGATCGACGAAGCCGAGATTGAGGGTCAGCTTCTCGCTGTCAGGCGATTTCGGGCGCAGCGCTCGAATATTGTCCGCCATCTTAGAACCTCCCCAAACCATCCTGTTGGATGGTCTAGAGATGGCATGTGGATGTTAAAGCGCAAGGGTCCGCTGTTGCTGACTTAACTGCCGAACCCCTGCGGAGGAGGCGTACTGCAGACCTCGTTCAGCCCCGAGCCGCTCGCCAACCGGCCGCCTTCGCGTCGTCCTCCGAGCAGAACATGCGTTCGCCAGCCCGATCGTTGACGCGGGTGCGCTCGTAGTCGCGCGAGCCGGGCAGGTGGTAGATCCGCTCGCCGCCGGCCGAGATGTTGCCCTTGATGTTGCAGCCGCTCGCCTTGCTCGGCGGCGTAACGGTCTCGGGCCGCGCGTGCTCGCCGCCGGCCCGCTTCTCCCGGCGCCATTCGGACGGCTCCTGGAACGTCCCAGCCCAGATGCCCTGGCGCAGCGCCTTCGCTGTGAGCTCGGTGTCGGCGTAGTCCTCGGCATAGCGCCGGTAGGCGATGGCGTGGCCCTGGCGGACCATCCAGGCGTTCAAATCCTCGGCTTCGGCCCGGCACACGGCAACGACCCGGCCATAGCGGTCGGTGTCGCGCGGATCGCAGCTCACGAGGCGCTTACCGATGTGGTCGGATAGGGCCAGCGCCGCCGTCTGTCCGCAGCGGTAGTCCTTGCCGGCGAGATCGTGGGCAGTGTGGCCCGTTGGACCTCGACTCACGACGCCGGCGCCTACACGCGGCACACCAAATTGTTAGACGACCCGCCCATCGAGAAGCGCCCGCCCCCGTTCAGCAAGATCGACCACACCTTCGGCTCGCTGCAGGCGGTGACGACCTGGCTGGGCGGCGCTCCCATATCGTGAAGGCCCGACAAACTGCGAAGCAGCCGGAAACGGAGACGGAGACGGAGATGGAGGGGAGACAGGCAGAGTTCTTTCCAACCGGCGTTAACTTGCTGGCTTGCGGCCACGGCAACGTTGAGATTCTGCCGAGAGAATGAGCGTCCCGACCTAACCTTCGACGCCGCGCTGCTGCGGCTTGGGGCGAGGGAATCCGACATCTGCCAGGACGCCGATTTGTCGGCGACCACCGCAAGGTTGGCTATCCTGTCGCCCGCGTTCGTGCCCTCCAACTTCTGTCCCAACGCTTGACAGCTATGGGTGAGTGCACCTTAGTCGCCCTGCATCTGTCATACTGGAACCCGCCCTTCCCATGTCTTCCGTCCCGCTCCCAAAATACGGGAAGCCGCCCGTCACGGAGGTGGTTTGCGGCATCTATTTCCAAGACCTCGACGCCTTACAGGTCGCGCATGTCGGCGCCTTATGGGAGCGCCTGAAGGCTGATTTTCCTCGTACTGAGACGCTCCAGCCACTACCGCCCACGGTAGTTTCGAGCGGCCCCTCGGACTTCATGATCCAACTGCAGATCAACCCTGTCGAAGCTAGCCCCTTTCCGCGGGTCTGGTTCGTGAGTGCTGACGACGCAACCCTGGTTCAACTGCAGCGTGACAGGCTCATCATCAACTGGCGGCAACAGGTGCCTGACGCCCCTTACCCCAGCTATAATGTCATCGTAGCTAGGCTGCGCGGCCTTGTTGAGGTGCTTGCGTCGTTCCTGCGAGATCACAATCTCGGAAAGCTTGAGCTTATCGGTCTCGAACTTGCCTACGTGAACACTCTGCTATTCGGCCGTGAACTCAACGGGCCTCACGACATTGCTTCGGTCGTCCCTGTCCTCGCTTGGCAGGCTGCTTCAGGGGGCGCGGCATCGCTGCCGCTGTCCGGCCTGGGCTGGAACGCTCAGCTCGACCTTCCAAACAACGAGGGCAACATCCATATCTCGTTGAACACCACACAAAGGCGTAGCGACGGGCAGGGCTTGGTGCGGCTTGATCTGCTCGCGCGGAAATTTTCGGCGGTGTTTGAAACTCGTGCTATATGGGACTGGTTCGATCTGGCGCATGACTCGATCGTGACGACGTTTGCCGACATCACGAGCCGGGACGTGCAAAATAGGGTCTGGGGGAGGCAAGGATGATTTTCGCTCGCGCAAGCTTCGCCGAAGCGATGCCGGTCGAGAAGCCTTTCGCCGGTACGCCGTTCGAGTTCTATTCTGACCTGGACCCAACGGTCTCCGGTGCTGGGGAGCGTCAGAGGCGTGCGCATCTCATCGAAGCAATTAAGCAGTTGCCGTCTTATGCTGCGGGCATGGGCTATCCTGCCGTATCTCCCTCCACCCTCCGGTTGGCTGTAGACTTTGTGCTGAGCCTTCCTCTCAACCGCGCTTTGCCGAAGGTGGCGGTCGACGACGAGGGCGACATCCTGATGAGCTGGCATGGCTTGGCAGGCGGATTCGCCTTGACCATTGAGGGGAAGGTCTTGCACATGACCGTCAACCCTGGCGCCAATTCTGAGCATGTCGAGCCCACCATCTACAATGGCGGACACATCCCTCCCGTGCTCCTCCCCCACATCCCCACTCGCACCTGATGAACCTCCGCCGGCGGAACAGCCGGTTCGGACTGTCGGGGACACTGAGCAGGTGTCGCGACACATCTTCTCTCCGCGAATGCTCGGCGAGGCCGATGCCTTCGTGTGGCAGGAGGTGTTTCAGTTCGCGAGTTCAGAAGGGATGGCTGAGTCGGTCGTTCTGCGATCAGTCGTATTGACATCCAGTGAGGTCCACAGGCTTGGCTGCGAGAAGCAGGCACGCGACCGATCAAATGGTCGCGCTACGTCGACTTATCGCGGTTATATAGACGCGAATGTCGCAGCAATCCGTGCACAGACGACCAAGAACGGCCATTGCTTCTCCGTCACGCATGAACCAGCAGAAGGAGAGTGGCACGGCCACATCACGGTCGTTCTAGCCGCTGGCGTTACGAAGCTCAGCAAGAACGACAAAGACGACGTCCGGGCGTTGATGCGGGGGGTATTCGGGCCACTCAACGCACATGTCTGTGCATGAGCCAAGTGTCGACACTCCTGCGGCTCACTACCTTTTTGTTCATCGCGGTTCCGTAGGTTAGCCTAACGGAGCGTGCCGGCCCCCACGGCCACGCCCCCGCCTGCCGACGTAGCGAGGGTTCCATGACCAGGCGCGATCTCCTTCTCGCTATATTGGCAGCCTCTGATGGGCAGCCATACGAGCCGGTTCAGGTGCAAAAGGCCACGTTCCTCGCTCTGACGAACCTACCTGCCCTTATTGACGATGGCGCCTCGTTCGCATTCGAGCCTTACGATTATGGCCCATTCGATCGTGAGGTCTATGCTGAGGCTGAGCACCTCGAACGCCACGGCTTAGCGGTTGTTCGACCTTCGGCCGGAGGCCGGTGGAAGACATATGCGGCAAGCGAGGATGGACTGGCGGAAGGGCGCCGCATCCTGGCTGGCATGACACCTGAGGCAGCGCGCTATCTCGGCGACGTTGCCCGATGGGTCCGCGGGCAAACGTTCGGTGCGCTTGTCCGGTCAATCTACCAAGCCTACCCGGAGATGCGGGCTAACAGCGTCTTTCAGGACCGTAGCCATTGACCGTCATCGTGGGCGCCCGCTGTTCAGATGGCATCGTTGTCGGTGCCGATAGTATCTCGACCTCCGCAAATGGGAGGAACCCGCTGATCCAATTTTGCTCCGACGAAAAGATACGGGTTATCGATGATAAGGTCATTGTCGTAGGAACAGGCAGCATCGGCCTGGCACAGCGGTTCGAGGCCATCGTCGAGCAGTCATGGCAACAACAGGTTTTCGAGCGCGACTGTCTGAATTGCGCTGTCTCGATCGCAACGCTAGCCCGGCATGAATTCCACCAGAGTGGAGCACATCAATCCGCCGCGGCCGGTCTGGATTTCGGCGCCATGGTCGCGGCGCCGGTCGGCGGAATGCACGAACTGGTTGAGTTCAACACGTTTGACCTGCAGCCCGAGCGTAAGACCCCAAAACGTCACTGGGTCGCGATGGGTGCTGGACAAACTCTAGCCGACCCCTTCTTGGCGTTCATAAGTCGCGTCCTGTGGGGAGGGCGGGAGCCCACGGTTGCGGAAGCGACCGTCGGCCTTTGCTGGGCTATTGAGCACGCCATCCAGTACACTCCGGGCGGCGTCGGCCCGCCGGTTAGGCCGGCGGTTTTACGGAGAGAGGGCGGGGATTGGCGCGCCAAGCTTCTGGAGGATGATGCCTTGCAGGAGCCACGACAGCACATCGCCGAAATTGAGAAGCGCATCGGTTACTATGCGCTGGAGGACCTTGGCACTAGCGCGGCACCTGTCTCTGCGCCTCCCATGCCTCCAGCTCCTATCTGAAGCGCTCGTACCGCTCTCACAAATCGTGAACGGGCACGTCCGTCGAGATCGAGAGCCAACGGCCGGAAGCGAAGGCGACCCTGAGCACGCGAGGCGCTGGGCGACCGGCCTTGGCGCTACAGCAAGGCCGGCGTGGTTACCACTGACCTGAAGCTGCTGGAGGACGCGCCGCGGGCACTGATCGGGCAGCTCGACCGCGAGCGCAGCGCGCCGCTGATGGCGGCCATGGACGCCTGTAACGCGCGCTTCGGCCGAGGCGCCGTCGTGCCGGCCCGGGCCGGGCTCACCGAGAAGCGGACCTGGTTGACGAAGTTCGAGATGCGCAGCCCGCGCTATACCACGCAGGTGAAGGAGCTCCCGACGGCCCACGCCTGACGGAATCGGAAAGCTCGCGCTCGAAGCCTCAGTTCGTCGGCTGCTCGACCGGCGCGGGCGACCGCAGGAAGATCAGCACGCCGCCGACAACCGACAGGCCGAGCGCGATGGCGAACAGGAGGAAGAACCAGCGAGGCATGCCGCCGGATAGCACGCTTGAGCGCGCCGGTGGCGTGAAAGTCTGACGGCGCTTTCGGACCGCGTCACTGCGCACGCAGTCAACCATACGGCGCCGCTCGTGAGCGGTCTTGTCGTGGGTTAGGCGGTGGTGGGAAGGATCCGGCATCTCAGATCTTCAGCCTAGCTGGCGCCGACAGCTCTCTTTGACCGCGCGGTTTCCCTTCTAGGCCGAGAGCCCGCTTACGCTTCGTCCGAGGAGCTTCTCTCGTAGCCGGGTCATCGGAGGGCTAAATGCTCCGCGCATCCGCGCGCCACCGTGAGCAAACTGACGCCTGCCAGCGATAGGACGGTGAGTTTCACTGGTGTCCTCTGCGATATCTATCGTCGCGCTGCCATCAGGTCATGCGTCAGCACTGTCAGCTTGCCGATCAGGCCGCTGACATCAGTGCCCTTGCAAGACCACTGGGTGCCAATCGCCTCGCCATCCGCAGAAACGGACACGACGGCCACTGAACGCAGCTTGCCCTCCCGCGCTAGAGCGAGTTGGTCCTGAAGCACCTCGATCATCGAGGCGATGTCTGCATCCGGATTTGTAGACGCCACGCGAGGCGGAAACCGGATGACATCGGCTCCAGTTGGCTGGCCCTGGTTGCTCATATGGCTATCCTCCGCGCTCTCCTCAATTGCGGAGGCATGCATGAGGCTTTGGAGCGGAGTGTGGCAGCTTGTCCTTGTAAGCGAGCATCAGCCAGATGTGTGGCTGCATGAGCACATCTACGGCGCGCTTGCAGGCCGCCTAATGCGAGAGGCCCCACCGCGACATGCGCGGCAGGGCCTCTAACTCATTGTGGGAAGGGGGTTTAGTAGCCGCGCCCGTAGTAGCCCGGCCCGCCCCGATCGTAGGCGCCAGCGGCTGCAGCGCCTGCTGCTACGCCCGCAATGCCCAGCCCGACGGCCGCGCCTGTCGAAAGTCCACGACGATCGCGGCGATCACCACGGCGCTCGTAGCCACGATCTCGAGCATAGCCCCGATCGTAGTCACGGCTGTAGCCACCATCACGGTGGCCGCCATAGCCGTATCCCTGTGCCTGAGCACCGGTTGCGCCAATAGCCCCAAGTGAGAGCGTAACGGCGGAAATGAGAGCGAGCTTACGCATCGATGTCTCCTTCGCTGTTGCGTTGGAGGGCCAACCCAAAGCGGAGGGATGTGTTCCGATGTTTTCCTGGATTGACCCAAGATGCTTCTGCTAGCGCTTGCTCGCGTCAGCTTGATCGGCGTCCCTGGCCAAGCGCGCAGCCTTTTGTCGAGCCAAGTTCTCCTCCAAAGCGCTAACCGGCGCTTCCTCGTCGGGCATCCGGATCGGTCGGCCCTGCTCTTTCGCGAAAGCTGCTTCTGCGCGCTGCCGCTCTTTGCTTAGTTGATCGGACAGGAGGTGTTCCTTGATATGATGGCAGAGCTTCGCCATCCCGCTGTGGCAGCGATGGTTATCGGCGCTACGAATTGATCGGTGCTAACTGCGCTCTTGCCCCGGGCATCACCTCCAGGCCGCTGTGTGGGCCGAGAATGTGGGACAGAGTGAGGAGAGCTAGCTAAGTGCCTGATTTTGTTGGCGCACCCGACACGATTCGAACGTGTGACCTTTGCCTTCGGAGGGCAACGCTCTATCCAGCTGAGCTACGGGTGCTGACCGTGTCGCTCTGGTAGCCCATGCAGGGGCTCCGCGCAACGGGTCTGTGGCGGGCCTCGGGACGCGAGGGGGCGTGGCGGAGGCGCTTCGCGGGCGCGGCGCCTTCGGTCGGAGCGTGCCGCGTGCGCGGGTTCGAGCCGGCACCGGGACCCGCGCGGGGATCCGGCCGCGCCGGCGACGGTTCGAAGGCCGCCCGGGCTGGCGCGTCAGGGGGCGTCACGATGGCGGGTGCGATCCGTCCGGTCATCCGGGGGGCAGGCGCGCTGGCGGAGGGCGAGCGCGTCGCCGGTCGCCGCGAAGGCGGCGGTGTTGTCGAAGATGCACCAGCTCTCGCATCCCTGCGCGGCCTCCGCCGCCAGGCGGCCGGCCAGCGCGTCGAGGGTCCGCGTCGTATAGGCGGAGACGTAGATCTTCGGCGAACCGTGGAGGCGATGGTAGCGCAGTCCGGGCCAGCCGCTGGGCTCCCCCGCGCCGGGCACCGGCGCCGGATCGGCCGCCACGCGCGCGATCCGCAGCTCTGACAGCAGCGCATCGACCTGCGGCGCGAACCAGCTGGCATGCCGCGGCTCGCAGACGATGCTGCCGGCATGGGCGTCCCGAAAGCGCCGCAGGAACCCGGCGCTCGCCTGGGGGTCGAAGCGAAGGCTCGGCGGCATCTGCAGCAGGAGCGGGCCGAGCTTCGGGCCGAGCCCGGCGACCTCGCTCAGGACGCGCCGCAGGGGCATCTCCACGTGCTGAAGGCGTTGCTCGTGGGTGATCGTGCGCGGGAGTTTGACGGCGAAGCGGAAATGCTCCGGTGTGGCGCCGGCCCACCGCGCGTAGGTCTCGACCCGGTGAGGGCGATGGAACGAGGTGTTGATCTCCACCACGTCGAGCCGTCGGGCGTACCGTTCCAGATGGCTGCCGTCGGCGGGAAACGCCTCCGCACAGCCCTTCGGCACGCTCCACCCGGCCGTTCCGATCGCGATCACGCCCTGCCCTCCGTCCGCGCCTTCGCCTCGCGACCGGCACTGGAGCCCGTCCACGGGGCCGGACGAGGAATCCCCGTCGCTCGCCCGGCGGCGCCGTCGGCCGGCCGGCGGCACGCCTCCCGCACCGGCCGCATGCCCGCCCCGAACCGGCGCAGGCCGCCGGATGTGATCGAATTCACGGGCCGACCGGACGTTCCGCCTCGCACCCATGCCGATTTCGCGCATCTCGACCAGCGCCGGTCCGGCCTCGTCGCGGAGGTCGAGGGCTACCGCGCGCATGCCGACGCCCTGAGCGGGCGGCGCGCGTCACGCCGCCGCGACGCCCGGATCCGGAGCGGGCGTGCGGCGTCGGCGGAGGTCGCTTCAGGCCAGGCGCAGGTGCCGGATCCGCCGGCCGGGGGCGATCGCCTGGGCCGCCGTGGCGATGCCGCGCGCGTCGATGCCGAAGTGGCGGTAGAGGTCGGCGATCGTGCCGGTCTGGCCGAATTGCGAGACGCCGAGCGCCCGGGTGCGATGGCCCTGCACCGAGCCGAGCCAGCCGAGGGTCGCCGGGTGCCCGTCGAGGACGGTGACGAGGCCGCAATGGGCGGGCACCTCAGCGAGCAGGCGCTCGATGTGGCTCGACGCCTCGGGCCGGCCCTGCTCGCGCAGGCCCTGGGCCGCCGTCCAGCCGGCCTGCAGCCGGTCGGCGGAGGTGACGGCGAGGAGGCCGACGTCGCGCCGGTCCTCGGCCATCAGGCCGGTGGCGGCGATCGCCTCGGGGGCGATGGCCCCCTGATAGGCGACGACCACTTCCGCGTTCGGGCCGGGCCGGCGCAGCCAGTAGGCGCCCGCCACCATGTCGGCGGCCAACTCCGGGCCGATCTCCCGGGCGGGCTGCTCCAGGCTCCGCGTCGAGAGCCGGAAATAGGCCGACCCGCCGGCCGCGTCGGGCAGGCAGGTCACCGGGTCCGGCTCGGCGGGGCCGGAGCGCTGCATGTGCGCGAAGGCGAAGCGCAGCAGCACCGCGAGCTCGTCCACGAAGGCGGGCTCGAAGGCCGAGAGGCCGTCCTGCCCCATCCCGATCAGCGGCGTCTTGATCGACTGGTGCGCCCCGCCCTCGGGCGCGAGGGTGACGCCCGCCGGCGTCGCCACCAGGAGGAAGCGCGCATCCTGGTAGCAGGCGTAGTTCAGGGCATCGAGGCCGCGCTCGATGAAGGGATCGTAGAGCGTGCCCACCGGCAGCAGGCGCTCGCCGAAGATCGAATGCGACAGGCCCAGCGCCGAGAGGGCGGTGAACAGGTTCGATTCGGCGATGCCGAGTTCCAAGTGCTGGCCGGAGGGCGCGAAGGTCCAGTTGAAGGTCGAGGGAATGCGCTCCTTGCGGAAGGTGTCGGCCATCGCCTCCTTGGCGAAGAGGCCGCGCCGGTTCACCCAGGCGCCGAGATTGGTCGAGACCGTGACGTCGGGGGCGGTGGTGACGATGCGGGCGGCGAAGGCCGAGTCGGACTTGGCGATCTCGTGCAGGATCAGGCCGAACCCTGCTTGCGTCGAGAGCGCGGCCTGCTTCGGAGCCGCGAGGCGCTCGGGGACGGGGATTGCCGGCGCCGCGTAGCGGCGGCGGCCCTGCTGCACGAAGGGCACTTCGGCGAGGAAGCGGCGCATGGCGTCGGGGGCGACGGCGAGGCCCTCGAAGGGCTCCCATTCGTGGCCCGGCCGGATCGCCATCTCGGCCCGGAACGCTTCGATCTGGGTCGGCGTCAGCAGGCCCGCATGGTTGTCCTTGTGGCCGGCCAGCGGCAGGCCGTGGCCCTTGATGGTGTAGGCGATGAAGCAGACCGGGCGGTCATGGGTGCGGGCCGCCTCGAAGGCCTCCAGCAGCATGGCGAGGTCGTGGCCGCCGAGATTGCCCATCAGGGCGGCGAGCTCGGCGTCCGAGCGCCGGTCGATCAGGGCCGAGACCTCGCCCTGGTCGCCGAGCTCCTCCGTCAGGCGCCGGCGCCAGGCCGCGCCGCCCTGGAAGGCCAGGGCCGAGTAGATCGGGTTCGGGCAGGCTTCGATCCAGGCCTTCAGGCGCGCCCCGCCCGGCTCCGCGAAGGCCGCCTGCTGGAGCGAGCCGTGGCGCAGCACCACCACGTCCCAGCCGAAATTGGCGAACATCGCCTCGAACTTCGCCCACAGCCCCTCGCGCACCACCGCGTCGAGGCTCTGGCGGTTGTAGTCGACGATCCACCAGGTGTTGCGCAGGCCGTGCTTCCAGCCCTCCAGGAGGGCCTCGAAGATGTTGCCCTCGTCCATCTCGGCGTCGCCGATCAGCGCCACCATCTTGCCCTCGGGCCGGCCGCCACCCCAGCCCTTGGCCCGCACGTAGTCCTGGGTCAGCGACGCGAAGAGCGTCTGCGCCACGCCGAGGCCGACCGAGCCGGTGGAGAAGTCGACGTCGTCCACGTCCTTCGTGCGCGAGGGATAGGACTGGGCGCCGCCGAAGCCGCGAAAGGTCTCCAGCTTCTCCCGGGTCTGGTGGCCGAACAGGTATTGCAGGGCGTGGAAGATCGGGCTCGCATGCGGCTTGACCGCGACCCGGTCCTCGGGACGCAGCACGGCTCCGTAGAGCGCCGTCATGATCGCGCAGAGGGAGGCCGAGGAGGCCTGGTGCCCGCCCACCTTCAGCCCGTCGGCGGAGGCGCGCAGGTGGTTGGCGTTGTGGATGGTCCAGGTCGAGAGCCAGAGACTCTTGCGGGCCAGGGCGGCGAGGTAGGGCAGTCGCGGATCGCTCATGACAGGATCCTAGGCGCCTTCGCGCGGTGAAACTGGCCAAATCAGCTTGTCGAAACGCTGCTCCCTGGCTCAGATAGGTTGCCCAAGCCTTCCAGAGGCGCCGTTCATGCCAAAACCGGTTCTCGACGCCATCGATCGCCGCATTCTCGCCTGCCTCCAGGAGGATGCCCGCCTGACGGTGCAGCAGATCGGCGACCGGGTCGGCCTCTCCGCCTCGCCCTGCGCCCGGCGGGTGCGCCTGCTGGAAGCGGCGGGCGTGATCAAGGGCTACGTCGCCGTCGTCGATCAGGTCGCGGTCGGCCTGCCGGTCAGCGTCTTCGCCTCGGTTCGGCTCGAGCGCCAGCGCGAGGAGGAACTCGACCGCTTCGCGGTGGCGGTCGCCCGCTGGCCCGAGGTGGTCGATTGCTACCTGATGACCGGGCAGCGCGACTACCTGCTCCGGATCGTGGTCGAGGACCTCGAGGCCTACGAGCGCTTCCTCAAGGAGAAGCTGACCCGCCTCGACGGCGTCGCGGCGATCGAGTCGAGCTTCGCCCTGGGCCAGGTCAAGCGCGCGAACGCGCTGCCCATCCCGTTGATCGAACGGGGCTGAGCGGCCCGGCGCGGGCGACCTCCGGCGATGCGCGGCCGGTCGGGAGGCGGGAGCAAACGACGCCGGCTTACGTTATCCGTCCTCTCCCCTGCGAGGCCGCGACCATGCACACGAACCGACTCGCCGAGACCGAAGCGGGCCTGGCGCGCGCCGACCAGGCCTGGCGGTTCGAGGTGACCCGTCTGCACGGTCCCGATGGTGTCCTGCACTTCGGCTACGGCCCCGAGGGACGCGGCGAAGAGGGCTCGCCGATGCGCCGGGCCTACGAGGCGCGCCGACACGCCGTGGCACTCTGGCGGCACGAGCGGCGGGCCGGGGTCTGAACAACCGGACCGCGTGGCACCTCTCGCGAGACCCGGAGGCGCACGCTGCGCCGCCCGGCCCGTCCTGATCGACAGCCCCGTCGTCGAACTTCCTGCCGTCGGCCTGCACCGACACGCTGTTCCGCCGTGATCGGCGATGCCCGTATCCGCAGGGCGGAACAGGGCGGTGGCCGTCCCGGTCTCAAGCGCCCTGCCCGTGCAGCCAGCGGCTGTCGAGGGGGCGAGGCGCCTTACGGCTTGCGGGTGCGGGACGCTTCCTCGATGGCGGCCTGATGGTACCAGCTGTCCTGGTAGTCCATTTGAGGCCGGGTCTGCGCCTTCGTCTCGGCATTCGACTTGTCGACCAGGCTCGATCCGAGGGTCGAGGATCCTTGTCGCGCGCGGAAGGGCAGGATGGTGGCGGTGTGCTGATGATGTCCCATAGTCATGGATCTTAGGGTCCTTTCGTGCACTGCCTTCGCAGCGCCCTCGACGATGAGTATAGGCACGATCGATACATTTTGCATCACGAAGGGCTCGTGAAATCATCAGGATGCGAGAAATATAGGCGTGCCGCATATTCTTTCAGGATCGGTCAATAGGTCTGACCGTTCCAGGCGCGAAAGCGAGCATGATCGTTTCCTGGCCTGATCGGCTCCACGCCGTGCCGGTTCCGGCAGGGGCGCCGCCGGGCAAGGTCCAACGTCGGGAGGGTCCCTGCGGACCGCCTGAGGCCCGACCCGATTGTCCACACGATCGGCCGCGTCCGGCTCCGCCGCTGCCGGCTCCGGTTTGACGCCTGCGGGAGGGGGCCATACCGTCCCGCCGGGCGAACGGAAGGGGTCTCGTCTCCGCAGCGAAGCCTTCGCCGGGGACGAATGGTCGAGCCCTCGTCATGCCCGGGCGCTGCAAGGGCGCGAAGCAGAGTTGTGGGACGGGCGAGATGGCTGGGCAGAAAACCGACGCACGGGACGTGCACGTGGGACAGCGGCTCGCCGAGCAGCGCAAGAAGGCGTCCCTCACCCAGAAGCGCGTCGCCCAGAGCTTCGGGATGTCGGCCGCGCAGCTGCAGAAATACGAGAAGGGGACCAATCGAATCAGCGCGATCCATCTCGACACCTTCAGCCGGTTGACTGGGGTGCCGATCGCCTACTTCTTCGACGGCATGGATCACGGCGACGAGCCGATTCCCGCCGAGGCAACAACGCCGGGATTCTCCGAATCGAGGCAGCAGGTCTATGCCGCCGACAATCCATGGCTCGGGCTGGCCGACGTCGTGGTCAAGCACGTGAACAGCCATTTCCCCGAACAGGACCGGCATCGGTTCGCCGCGATCCTGCACGCGATCGGCGGCCAGCTCCGCGGCTGATTTATCGGTCGGTTCGTTCGCTTTGACGGATTTATCCGGTCTTCCGGCTTGACCCTGCGCGGCCTGCCTGCCAGACACTCGCGCTAGATCAACCAGGAACGGCGCCGCGACAGCTTGGGCGCTCACAGCGTCGGGGGCCTTCAATGCCGCGTTCGAACTACCTGTTCACGAGTGAGTCGGTCTCCGAGGGCCATCCCGACAAGGTCTGCGACCGGATCTCCGACACCGTCGTGGACGCCTACCTCGCGGCGATGCCCGAGGCACGCCTCGGCGTCGAGACCCTGGCCACCACCAACCGCATCGTCATCGCGGGCGAGGTGCGCGGCCCGGATTCGGTGACCTTCGACCATCTCACCGAGCTGACCCGCGCGGCGGTGAAGGACATCGGCTACGAGCAGTCGGGCTTCCACTGGAAGAACAACGACATCGCGATCCACCTGCACGCCCAGTCCGCCGACATCGCGCAGGGCGTGGACTCGGCCGGCAACAAGGACGAGGGCGCGGGCGACCAGGGCATCATGTTCGGCTACGCCTCCGACGAGACGCCCGAGCTGATGCCGGCGCCGATCTACTACGCCCACAAGATCCTCAAGGACCTCGCCGACGCCCGCAAGGCGAAGCGGGGCGACGCCGCCAAGCTCGGCCCCGACGCCAAGAGCCAGGTCACCGTCCGCTACGAGAACGGCCGCCCGGTCGGCGTGACCCAGATCGTGCTCTCGACCCAGCACCTCGACGAGTCCCTCGACTCGGCCGACGTGCGCGCCATCGTCGAGCCCTACATCCTGGCCGCCCTGCCGCAGAACTGGGTCTCCGAGGAGACCGTCTGGCACGTGAACCCCACGGGCAAGTTCGTCATCGGCGGTCCCGACGGCGATGCCGGCCTCACCGGCCGCAAGATCATCGTCGACACCTACGGCGGCGCGGCGCCCCACGGCGGCGGCGCCTTCTCGGGCAAGGATCCGACGAAGGTCGACCGCTCGGCGGCCTACGCGGCCCGCTACCTCGCCAAGAACGTGGTGGCGGCCGGCCTCGCCACCCGCGCGACGATCCAGCTCGCCTACGCCATCGGCGTCGCCAAGCCGCTGTCGATCTACGTCGACCTGCACGGCACCGGTCAGGTCGACGAGGCCCGGCTCGAGGACGTGCTGATGAACGCCCTCGACCTGTCGCCCCGCGGCATCCGCACGAAGCTCGGCCTCAACAAGCCGATCTACGCCCGCACCTCCGCCTACGGCCATTTCGGCCGCGCGCCGGAGGCCGATGGCGGCTTCTCGTGGGAGCGCACCGACCTCGCCGACAGCCTCAAGTCGGCCCTGGCCTGACCCCATGAGCCTGGGGCGGGACCATCTCCCGCCCCAACCGGGCGGACACGGCCCGGAAGGCCACAATGGGGAAGGCGCCGATCGTGCCTTCTACGGCCGCCGCAAAGGCAAGCGCCTGCGCGCCGGCCAGGAGCATCGCCTGGCCGAGCTGCTGCCGAGGCTTCGCCTGAGCCTGCCGCCGGCCGGCCGGCACCTCGATCCGCCGAGCCTGTTTCCGGTGCCGGTCGACGAGGTCTGGCTCGAGATCGGGTTCGGCGGCGGCGAGCACCTCGCCGCCCAGGCGACCGCCCATCCCCGCACCGGCATCATCGGCGCCGAGCCCTTCGTGAACGGCGTGGTCAAGCTCCTGCGCGCGGTGGACGAGGCCAGCCTGCGCAACGTCCGGGTCTGGGACGAGGACGCCACGGCCCTACTCGCCGCCTTGCCGGACGCCAGCCTCGCCCGGGTCTACCTCCTCTATCCCGACCCCTGGCCGAAGCGCCGGCAGCGCAAGCGCCGCTTCGTCTCCGACACCGCCCTGGCCGAGATCGCCCGCGTGCTCCGGCCCGGCGGCGTGTTCCGCTTCGCCAGCGACATCGACGACTACGCGGGCTGGACCCTCGTGCGCGCCGCGCGCTGCCCTGGCCTCGCCTGGACCGCCGAGGCGGCTCCCGACTGGATGCGGCCCTGGTCCGACTGGCCCGGCACCCGCTACGAGGCCAAGGCCCTGGCGGCGGGGCGTCCGCCGAGCTACCTCGAGTTCCGCCGCGTCGAGCCCTAGCGCCGCGGATCCCGGGCCGCCGTCATCCTTTTGATGGGGTTGTTCGGGAAACACGCATTCCCCATCTCAGCCCGGCCTTGTCCCGCTCGGTCTTCGGTTGTCAGATGGACGCCGATCGCGTCCGAGCCTGTCGGCGGAGCGCGGCCGCGAGTCCATGACACGACGTCGGACCCGCTGAGCGAGGATGTGGCGTGCACGACGCTTCGGACCAATCTTCCACCGCGGGCGTCGGAGCGGACCCGGCCTCGGAGCCCGATCCGGGACCGGATGCCGGGCCGGGTCGGGATCTGCACGGCACCGCCTTCGCGCAGGCCCCGATCGGCATCCTCGTCGTCGATGGGGCCGGGCTCATCCGCGAGGCCAACCCCCACCTCTGCGAACTCCTCGGCTACGCGCCCGGCGCGCTCGACGGGCGCGCCCTCTCGGTCCTCGGCGCGGTGGCCCAGCGCGTCTGCATCCGGCGCTGGCTGCGCGCGGACGGCACCGGCCTCGACATGCGCATCCGTCCCTCGGCAAGGCGCGACGACCTGCAGGTCCTCGTCGTCGAGGCGGTCGATCCCGACGAGGTCGTGCGGGCCGAGGAGAACCGCGCCGCCCTGACGGCGGCGGGGCTCGGCGAGTGGCGCTACGATTTCGCCGACGGCCGGGTCGTCCTGTCGCGCCGGGCCGCCCACCTCCTCGGCCATGCCGCCGACGGCCCCGTCACCTGGGGCCTCCTCCAGGCCGCCATGGAGGGCGGCGAAGTCGCCCGCATCCGCGCCCAGGTCCGCGCCGCCCTGCGCGAAGCCCGGCCCTTCGCCTTCGAGTGCCGCCTGCGCCGCGCCCGCGACGGCGCCGCGATCGATGTCGAGGTCCGGGGGCAGGCCGTCCCGGCGAGCGAGGGGGCCGCGCGGCCGGCGACGCTGGTCGGCGTGGTGGAGGACGTCACCACCCGCGTCGAGGCCCGCGAGGCCCTGCGCGCCGGCGAGCAGCGCCTGCGCATCGCCACCTCGCTCGCCGCCCTCGGGATCTTCGAGTGGCACATGCTGGACGACCACGCCGTCTGGGAGAACGAACGCATGTTCGCGATCTTCGGGCGCAGTCCCGCCGACGGCGCCGTGGGAAAGCGCGAATTCCTAGAGACCCTGCTCCACCCGGAGGACCGTCCCGGCTTCCGCGCCGCCATCACGCGGGCCCTGCGCGAAGACAGCATCCTGTCCGTCTCGGGCCGCATCCGCCGCAGTGACGGCGCCTGGCGGACCCTGGATTTCGCCGGACGCTTCGAGCGCGACGCCCCCGACCGCCTGCCGCGCCGCCTGATCGGGGTCGTGGCCGACGTCACGGAGCGCCGGCTCGCGGAGGAGCGGCAGACCCTGCTGATCCGCGAGCTGCACCACCGGGTGAAGAACACCCTGGCCACGGTGCAGGCCATCGTCGGATCGACGGCCCGCACCGCGTCCAGCATCGAGAGCTTCTACGAGGCCTTCGTCGGCCGGATCATGTCGCTGGCCCACACCCACTCGGTCCTCACCGAGGACACCTGGCAGACGGCATCCCTGCGGACCCTGCTCGCCAACGAGCTCAAGCCCTACGCGGAGGGCGCCCTGGACAACACGGCGGAGCGGGACGCCCGGATCCAGCTGTCGGGGCCGCCCGTCGACATGTCGTCCGAGATCGCGGTGCCGATCGGCATGGCGATCCACGAGCTGACCACGAACGCCGCCAAGTACGGGGCGCTGTCGACCCGCGACGGCCGGGTCGCGATCACCTGGGCCCTGGAGGCCGGCGGTCCGGCCGGCACCCTGCACTTCACCTGGGTCGAGAGTGGCGGCCCGGCGGTCAGCCCGCCCACGCGCCAGGGCTTCGGCTCGCGGCTGCTCCAACGCGTGCTGACGGCGCAGGTGCGGGCCGAGGTCTCGATGGACTACCCGCCGGAAGGCTTTGCCCTGACGATGCGGGCGCCCCTGCCGATCCGCAACGCGGCGCTCAATCCGCTCGCGTGAGGGCGCCGAGGCGCCCGGCCCCTGCGGTTCAGGCCGCGCCGCGGCTGTCGCTCTCCCCGCCCGCCTCGACGAACGCCTTCAGCTCGTCGAGGGAGCCGAAGGTGAATCGGCCGCGCGGCGTGTCCGCCTCGATCACGCCGGTGGAATACATCACGTAGGTGTTGCCGCCCGAGGCGTAGGTGCCCACGACCTGCGGCTCCTCCTCGACGGCGGGCGCAGCCTCCACGGGCAGCGGCTCCGGGGCCGGTTCCGGCTTGTCGGCCGGCCCCTCCACCAGCTCGCCGGTCTCGACGAGGGACGGGCGCAGGGCGACGGGTTCGGGCGCAGGACGGGGTGCAGGCTCGTGCACGGGCTCCGGCTCGGGTTCCACGAACAGGGGCGCGCTCGCCGGCGGGGCCGCCGGCTCGGGCGCCGGGCGCTCGAACAGGTCGTCCTCGGTCGCGCGCAGCTCCGGTTCCGGTGCGGACTCGGCAGCGTGCGGACGATCCAGCGGCTCCTCCGCGGGCAGCAGGTTCGGCAGCAAAGGCTCGGCGGCGGACGGCTCGGGTGGCTTCGGGGCCGGATCGAGGAAGGTCGGCTCCAGGCCGGGGCGGGTGGAGGCGACGCCCAGGTTCGCACCCAGGCCTGCACCGGCGCCCAGGCTCGCGGCGGTGGCGGCCAGGCTCGGCCGGGCGCGGTGGGGGACGCCCGAGCCGTCCGTCGCCGAGCCGGTGGCCCCCGGCTCGAACGGAGCGAGCCGGGGCGACGCGGCTGGCGCGTCGGCGAGGGACTGCGCCAGGCTGCGCAGGCGGGCCGCGACCACCGCCAGGCCCAGCACCACGGCGCCGGCCGAGGCCGTCGTGGCGCCCGCGATGGTCATGGCGAGGCCGCTCTCCAGCCGGACGAAGGGGAAACCCTGGATGACCGATACGATGCCGCCGACGATCATGACGGCGGCCAGCGCGAACAGCGCGATGCTCATGGACTTCTCGACAAACGCCTGCACCTTCAGGTGCGGGGCGCACACTAAAGGCCTGGGAGGCATTTGCAAAATGCGCGGCCGGCCGCCCGGCGCGGCCGCGCGGGCCGCCGTCCCATCGATGGTGGTCGACTTCGCCCCGGCATCGACTTACGTAACGGCGCGTTGGTGCGAGGGTCGCGCGCAGCTCGCGCGACGTCCCCCGTCCAATGTCTCACGAGCCGGAGAGTTGCCCATGACCTTCACCCTGCCCGAACTGCCCTACGCCTACGACGCGCTCGGCCCCTACATGTCGAAGGAAACCCTCGAGTTTCACCACGACAAGCACCACAAGGCCTATGTCGACACCGGCAACAAGCTGCTCGAGGGCACGGGGCTCGAGGGCAAGAGCGTCGAGGAGGTCCTGACCTCGGCCTACGGCAACAACCAGCCGCTCTTCAACAATGCCGGCCAGCACTACAACCACATCCACTTCTGGCAGTGGATGAAGCCCAATGGCGGCGGCGCCGCCCCGGGTGCCCTGGCCAAGAAGATCGACGAGGATCTCGGCGGCTTCGAGAAGTTCAAGGCCGACTTCATCCAGGCCGGTATCGGCCAGTTCGGCTCGGGCTGGGCCTGGCTCGCCGTCAAGGACGGCAAGCTCGCCATCATGAAGACCCCGAACGGCGAGAATCCCCTCGTGCACGGCGCCAAGCCGATCCTCGGCGTCGACGTCTGGGAGCACTCCTACTACATCGACTACCGCAACCGCCGGCCCGACTACCTCAAGGCGTTCATCGAGAACCTAGTGAACTGGGAGCACGTCGAGAAGATGTACGGCGAAGCCACCGCGTAAGACCCAGCGATCTCACGGCCTCGCCGCGAGGCTCGGGACAGGCTCGTCCTCTCGGAGGACAGGGCCGTCGCCGACGGAGGCCGGTTGACCGGACTTCGCCGGCGGCACGCCGTCACCCGGGAGCCGCGCAGCGGAGTCCGGGATCCGCAAACGCAGGTGGTGCGAGCGTTCGCACGGTCCGGCGGCTCCGGATTCCGGGCTCGCCTGCGGCGACCCGGAATGACGGCGCGGTGTCCTGGGCGATTGCCCCGTCGAAGGCGAGGCGGACCCGCTTCGCAGGGGCGGATTCTCCCGGTCCGGCGATCGCCGATGGCGGGCCGTCCGTCGGTGCGAGGCGCCAGGCGCCCGTCCATCGAACGGTTCCGCGTTTGCGCCACGCGCGGCGGCATGGTCTAGGCCTCGCCCGACACTCCCAAGCCCCGCGTCCCGGCAGTCCCGATCCATGATCCGCAGCATCCTCTCCGTCGGCGGCTGGACGCTGGTCTCCCGCGTCACCGGCTTTGCCCGCGACGTGGTCATGGCCGCGATCCTGGGGGCGGGGCCGCTCGCCGACGCCTTCGTGGTGGCGTTCCGCCTGCCGAACCACTTCCGGGCGATCTTCGGCGAGGGCGCCTTCAACACCGCCTTCGTGCCGAGCTATGCGAGCCTCTCGGAGCGGGAGGCGGCCGACCCCGAGGCCGGTGCGGCCCGGCGCTTCGCGGACCGCATCTTCACCCTGATGCTCCTCGTCCAGATCGCCTTCCTGGCGCTCGCCATGCCGGCGATGCCCTGGGTGGTGCGGGCCCTGGCGCCGGGCTTCTCCGAGGACCCGGAGCGCTTCGCGCTCGCCGTGTCGCTGACCCGGATCACCTTCCCCTACCTCCTGTTCATGACGCTGGTGACCCTGTTCTCCGGCATCCTCAACGCCCATCGGCGCTTCGCCGTGGCGGCCGGCGCGCCGGTGCTGCTGAACCTGTCGATGCTGGCCGCCCTGGGGCTCGCCGCGCTCTTCCCCAACGCCGCCTACGCCGCCGCCTGGGGCGTCACCGTCTCGGGCGTGCTGCAGTTCGCCCTGGTCTGGTGGGATTGCCGGCGGGCGGGCATCGCCCCGACCCTGACGTCCCCGACCCTGCGCGACCCGGCGATGCGGCGCTTCTTCACGGTGCTCGGGCCGGCGGTGATCGGCTCGGCCGGCTTCCAGATCGCCTCCTTCGCCGACACCATCATCGCGAGCTTCCTGCCCACCGGCGCGGTCTCGGCCCTGTACTACGCCGACCGGCTCTACCAGCTGCCCTTCGGCGTCATCGCCATCGCGGCCGGCACGGTGCTCCTGCCGGAGATGAGCCGGCGCATCGCCGGGGGCGACGTCGCCGGGGCGCACGCGGCCCAGAACCGGGCGGCGGGCTTCTCCCTCGCCCTCTCGGCGCCCTTCACGGTGGCCTTCCTCACCCTGCCGGCCCTGGTCATGACGGCCCTGTTCCAGCGCGGCGCCTTCGGGGCGGAGGACGCGGCCCGGGCCGCCTCGGTCCTCGCCGCCTACGGCCTGGCGCTGCCGGCCGTGGTGCTCCTGCGCAGCGCGCTCCCGAGCTTCTATGCCCGGCAGGACACGATGACCCCGCTCATCGCCTCCCTCACCGCCATCGCTATCAACGTCGCCCTCAAGGTGGTGCTGACCGGACCCTACGGCGTCACCGGCCTCGCGATGGCCACCGCCATCGGCCAGTGGGTCAATCTCGGCCTCCTCGTGGCCCTGGCCTGGCGACGGGGCTGGATGGCGCCGGGCCGCACCCTCGGGGTCACCGCCCTCGGCGTGGTGGTGGCCTGCCTCGCCCTCGCCGCCACCGCCCGCTACGGCCTGCCCGTGGCCGAGGCCCTGGTGCCGGCCCTGCCGCACCTGCGCGAGATCGCGGTGCTGGGCCTGCTCGGGCTCGCCGGAACGCTGGTCTACGCGGGATTGTTGTTGGCGACGCTGCGCCTGTTCGGGGTCCGCCTGCGGCGCGCTTGAGGAGCCCGCATGGCCGAATCCCCCCGCATCGCCGTCTTCGACGCCTACGGCACCCTGTTCGACGTCCATGCGGCGGTGGCGCGCCACGCGGACGCGATCGGGCCGGACGCCGCGGCCCTGTCCGAGACCTGGCGCGCCAAGCAGCTCGAATATTCCTGGGTGCTCGGCCTGATGGGGCGGCATGTCCCGTTCTGGGGCCTGACCGAGCAGGCCCTGGACTATGCCCTGGCGCGCCATCCGGCGGTCGACCGGGCGCTGCGGCCCCGGCTCCTCGACGCCTATCGCGATCTCGACGCCTATCCGGAGGTGCCCGGCACGCTCCGGGCCCTGCGCGCGGCGGGCTGGCAGACCGCGATCCTCTCCAACGGCGACGCATCGATGCTGGAGCGGGCGGTGGCCTCCGCCGGGCTGGCGGACGCGCTCGACGCGGTGCTCTCGGTGGAGACTGCCCGGACCTTCAAGACCGCTCCGGCCGCCTACCGCATCGCCACGGACCGGTTCGGGGTCGAGCCCGGCGCCGTGCTGTTCTGCTCCTCGAACCGCTGGGACGTGGCCGGCGCGGCCGCCTTCGGCCTCCGGCCGGTCTGGGTCGACCGCAAGGGCGTGCCCGACGAGTACCCGGACCATCCGCCGGATCGGGTGATCGGAAACCTCGAGGCCCTGCTCTGAGGATGTGCCCCGGGCGGCGTCCGGGCCGCCCGATTGCGGCGTTCAGGCCGCCCGGTTGCGGCGTTCAGGCCGCCCGGTTGCGGCGTTCAGGCCGCCCGGTTGCGGCGTTCAGGCCGCCCGGATGGTCGCGAGGAACTGCGCGACCTGCCCGCCGAGGGCGTCGGACTGGCGCGCGAGGGCGGAGGCCGAGGCCAGCACCTGGGCGGCGGCGACCCCCGTCTCCTCGGCGGCCCCGGCGACGCCCGCGACGTTCTGGGTGACCTCTCCGGTCCCGACCGAGGCCTGGGCGACGTTGCGCACGATTTCCTGGGTCGCCGCGCCCTGCTCCTCCACCGCCGTCGCGATCGAGGTCGCCACCTCGCTGATCTCGCGGATGCGTCCGGTGATGCCACCGATCGCCTCCACCGCCTGGCCCGTGGAGGCCTGGATGCGGGCGATCTGGCCGGTGATCTCGTCGGTGGCCCGGGCCGTCTGGTTGGCGAGTTCCTTCACCTCCGCCGCCACCACGGCGAAGCCCCGGCCCGCCTCGCCGGCCCGCGCGGCCTCGATGGTGGCGTTCAAGGCCAGCAGGTTGGTCTGGCCCGCGATCGTGCTGATCATCGCCACGACGTCGCCGATGCGCTGGGCCGCCTCGCTGAGGTCGCGCACGAAGGTCGCGGTCTGGCCGGCCTCGGACACCGCCTCGCGGGCGAGGGTGGCCGAGCCCTGGACCTGGCGGCCGATCTCGTCCACCGAGGAGCCGAGCTCCTCGGCCGCCGCCGCCACCGTGGTGACGTTGGAGGAGGCTTCCTCGGCGGCGGCCGCCACCGTGACCGAGCGGTGAGCGGTCTCGCCGGCATTGGCCGACATGCTGCCGGCGGTGGTCTGCAGCTGCGTCGCCGCCGTGCCCACCTGGGCCACGACACCGCCCACCACCGCCTCGAACTGGTCGGCGAGGTCGCGCATGGTCTGCCGGCGCAGGGCCTCGGCCCCGGCCCGGGCCGCCTCGGTCTCGGCTTCGAGCGCGCGGGTGCGGATGATGTTGTCCTTGAAGACCTGGACGGCCCCCGCCATCGCGCCGATCTCATCGCGGCTCCCGGTGCCCGGCACGACGATCGTCGCGTCGCCGTCGGCGAGGCGGCCCATGGCGTCGGTCATGCGGCGCAGGGGGCGGCTGACGCCGAGGGCGAGGCCGATGGCGGCGCCGGCCGCGATCAGCAGGGCGACGCCGACCAGGATCGCGGTGGTGAGGAGGGCGGTGTCGTAGGTGTCCTGAGCCTGCGCGCCGCTGGCGGCGGCGCTGCGTTCCTCGTACTCGACGAGCTTCTGGAGCGGGCCGAGCACCGCGTTCACCCCCGTCGACATCTCGGTGTTGTAGATGCGCTGGCCCGCCGCGCCGTTGCCGGCCTTCACCAGCGCGATCACGGATTCCTGCAACGCCTTGTAGGCGGCCCAGTTCGTCTGGAAGCTGTCATAGAGGGCGGCCGCTTCCGGCGATTTCGGCCGCGCGGCGAAGGCCTGCAGGTGGCCGTTCATCTCGGCTTCGCGCTTGGCCAGGGTCGCCGAGACCTCGTTGCGCAGCTCCGGCGTATCGGCGGTGATCAGCCGCGCGCCGTTGGTCCGGGTGCGCAGCACCAGCACCTGGATCTTGCCCAGCAGCTGCACGTTCGGGAGACGTTCGTCGCGCATCTCCCGCGCCACCGCGTTCACGGCCCGCAGCTGCATCAGCGCCGATCCGCCGATCACCGCCACGAGACCGAAGACGAGGCCGAAGCTGAGGAACAGCTTGGTGCGGATGGAGAGCGCGCGGAGGGACATGCGGCGAGGAGCCCGTCTGGAGGAAGGCCTCGCATCATTCTTCAGAGGCGTTAAAAATTTCCCCGGATTCACCTGGCGAGGGCGAAGTTCACCGTGAGTGACCATCCTGCACGGGCGTCTTAGATTGAATAGTCAAGGTGATAGTTTCCAGTTCGACTGATGAATGACCAGCGTCATTCCACGTCCGTCCGGGCTCTTCACCGACTGGCTCGTATAATCCGCCGTGCCCGAAATCCCGGCGTACTTGCCCGTTCCGCCGATGAAGACATGCGCGCCTTTGGTGCCTTTGGCCTCGTAGGTGGAGAAGATCTGATCGCCGTCGGCGTCGCTGTCGATGCAGGAGCCGCGGTTCAGCGCCTCGCTGCCGACGACCTCGCGCATCCCGATGCAGCGGGTGCCCATGTTGTTGAACATCGGGCCGCCGGCGTCGTTCCGGGTGATCCCGGAGCTGTCGTAGGTCGTCACCGTGCGCTCCCCGAGCTTCATCGTGACGAAGGAGGAGGTGACGTAGGTGGTGGAGTAGCTGTCGGTGCCACTGCGTGGCAATTCGGCGGCGTGCGCGAAGGGCGCGGCCAGCACGGCTGCGGACAGGAAGACCCAATGTCGTGACATGATGATCAAGCCTCCGTCTGAGAACAGGCGTAAAGACACTCGCATCGATTCGATGTCGAGCAATCATGATCGCGACAGGAATACATGACAACTGAAAATTTTGAATCCTGTACTCGAAAACAGGTTTATCTCCCTTTTCGCGACTGTCGATGAGCGCGCAGCGGGTGTTCTGTCCTAGTGGCAATCTTTGCGGGATTCGACCGAGCCGTTCCGTGGGTCAGGATCGGCCGAGGGCGGCCTCGATCAGCCGGACGCCGTCGGCGCTGTCCCACTCGGCCGGTCCCTTCATCACCCCGAGGGTGCAGCCCCGCCCGTCGACCAGCAGGGTCGTGGGCAGGCCGAGCGACCCCGTGGCCTTCTGGACCGCCGGCAGGACGCGCCCGCCCGGATCGGCATAGTAGGCCAGCCGGGCGATGCCGTTCTGCTTGAGCCAGGCGGGCGGCGCCTCGAGGTTGCGGGTGTCGACGTTGATCGCCACCACCGTGAAGTCCGGTCCGCCGAGGCGGCCCTGGAGCCGGTCGAGGGCCGGCATCTCGGCCTTGCAGGGCGCGCACCAGGTCGCCCACAGGTTCAAGAGGCGCAGGCCCGTCACGCCCGCCAGGGTGGCCTCGGCGCCCTCCGGTCCCCGGAAGGCGAGGGCGGGCGCGGGCACCGGCGGGGCCGCGACCTGCAGGGCGGCGACCTCCCCCCGGGCCAGGGGCGCGATCCGGGCCGCCGCGGCGGCCGAGTCCGCGCAGGGACCGGCGGAGTTGCCGCCGGTCGAGCCCGTCCCGTATACGGCAAGCCCCGCAGCGGATGCGGCGACGAGGACGGCCCCGGCGATCAGCGCGGATCGGCGGCCGGGCATCATCGTTGCGTCCGGGGACGGGCGGGCAGGGCGGCTGGAAGGACGTTTGAGAACATGAGCAACCGGATGTGGGGCGGGCGCTTCGCGAGCGGTCCCGCCGAGATCATGGAGGAGATCAACGCCTCCATCGGGTTCGACAAGCGCCTCGCGCCCCAGGACATCCGCGGCTCGCTGGCGCATGTGGCGATGCTGGGCGAGGCCGGCATCCTGCCATCCGCCGATGTGGCCGCGATTCAGGACGGTCTCAAGGCCGTGCGCGCGGAAATCGAGTCGGGCGGCTTCGTGTTCCGCCGCGAACTCGAGGACATCCACATGTCCGTCGAGAGCCGCCTCACCGAGATCGTCGGCCCGGCGGCCGGGCGTCTGCACACGGCGCGCTCGCGCAACGACCAGGTCGCCACCGACATGAAGCTGTGGGTGCGCGACACCCTGGACAGCCTTGACGCGCAGGCGGCCGACCTGCAGCGGGCCTTGGCCGAGAAGGCCCTGGCCCATGCCGGCACGGTGATGCCTGGCTTCACCCACCTGCAATCGGCCCAGCCCGTCACCTTCGGGCACCATTGTCTCGCCTACGTGGAGATGCTGGCCCGCGACCGCGGACGTTTTCGCGATGCCCGCGCGCGGCTCAACGAGTGTCCGCTCGGCGCGGCGGCGCTCGCCGGCACCTCCTTCCCCATCGACCGGCACGCCACGGCCGCGGCCCTGGGCTTCGACCGGCCGACCGCGAACTCCCTCGATTCCGTGGCGGACCGCGACTTCGCCCTCGAGTCGCTCGCCGCCGCCTCGATCTGCGCCGTCCATCTCTCGCGCTTCGCCGAGGAGCTCGTGGTCTGGACCTCGGCCCAGTTCAACTTCGTGAAGCTGTCCGACGGCTACACCACCGGCTCGTCGATCATGCCCCAGAAGCGCAACCCGGACGCGGCGGAGCTGGTGCGCGCCAAGGCCGGCCGCGTCATCGGCGCGCTCACCGGGCTCCTCATCGTGATGAAGGGCCTGCCGCTCGCCTATTCGAAGGACATGCAGGAGGACAAGGAGGGCACCTTCGACGCCCTCCAGGCGCTCTCCCTGTGCCTGGCCGCCATGACCGGCATGGTGCGCGACCTCGCGCCCAACGCGCCGGTGCTCGCCCGCGCCGCCGGCTCCGGCTACGCCACGGCGACCGATCTGGCCGACTGGCTGGTGCGCGAGCTCGGCCTTCCGTTCCGCGAGGCGCACCACGTCACCGGCCGCCTCGTCGGCGCGGCCTCCGCCCGCAATGTCGGGCTGGAGGAGCTCTCGCTGCCGGAGATGCAGGCGGCCGAGCCGCGGATCACGCAGGCGGTCTACGCCGTGCTCGGCGTCGAGAACTCGGTCTCGAGCCGCACCAGCTACGGCGGCACCGCGCCGGACAACGTGCGGTCGCAGGCGGAGCGCTGGCTCGCGGCGCTCGGGCAGGCCTGAGGCGAAAAGAACCGGACTCGGGGCAGGTGCGTTCACGGCTCAGCTATGTGATGCTGTGTAGGACCCTGACCCGAGCCCCTCGGAGATCTCCCCATGCCCTCTGAAAGCTGGATTGCGCCGGATGACGTCCCCGCCCTCGCGGCCGAGGCCACGGCCCTGATCGACGCGACCCTGAGCCGCCTGCCCGAAGCCGACCGGGCCGCGTTCTGGGCCTCGGTGCGCAAGTGCTACAACACGCCCTACAACGACCCGAAGCCCCGCGCGCTGCCGCGCCTGCGGGTGTCCGACGCGTCCGAGGCGGCGGGTCCCGCCCCCGCGGACGGCCCCTCCCTGGCGACGCTGGCCGCCCCCGCCCTCGCGAGCGTGATGGCGGCGCTGCCGGGCGTCTTCTCCGCCGAGCCCCACGCCGCCTGAGGGTTGCGGGTCGCGCAATCCTGAAACCGGCGCCCCGCGGCGCCGCACATCCGGACGGTCGGCCGGGTCTCCCGGCCCGGCGATGTCCCGAAGGGTCTTCCATGGTTCCTGTTCTGCGACACGGCCTCCGGCTCGGGGCCGCCCTCCTCGTCCTGTCCGGTCCCGCCGCCCTCGTCGGCGCCCCCCATCCCCTCGCGGTCGGCCGGGCTCAGGCCCAGGAGGCCGCCCCCGAGGAGGCGCAGGCTCCCGGACGCAAGACATCGCGCCGGGGGCGCGAGCGGGCGTCGAAGGCTGCCGTGACGGCGCCCGGCATGCAGCAGGCGACGCCGGTGGCGATCTTCGGCGACTGGAACGTCTTCGCCAACGGCCAGGGCAAGGCCCGCGTCTGCTACGCCATCGCCCAGCCGCAGACGCGCTCGCCCAAGACCCTGAAGCGCGACACGGCCTACCTCTTCGTCACCGTGCGCAAGGCCGAGAACGTCGCCAACGAGGTCGCGGTGATGCTGGGCTTCCCGGCCAAGCCCGCCGGCAGCCAGGCCAAGGCCAATGCGGGCGCGGCGCCCACGGATCCGACCCTGAACCTCGGCGCCACCCGCTACGGCCTCGTCACCAAGGACAACAACGCCTGGCTCCAGAACCCGGCGGAGGAGACCCGCGTGGTGACCGAGATGACGCGCACGCCGAAGCTCCAGATCAAGACCACGTCGCTGCGCGGCAATCCCACCAGCGACGAGTACGCCCTGGCGGGGTTCGGCGACGCGATGAAGCGCGCCCGCGAGGAGTGCAAGTAGGAGGGCCTACGTCACCGCCCGGGCCGCCTCGGCCCGGATCGCCGCGAGGGTGAGGTGGGCCGGCGGGCCGTCGCCGGCGAGGTTCAGCCCGTCGGCCCCGGTGGCGAGGAGGAGCGACAGCGCCTCCCGCAGCGAGGCCCCGGACGCGATCGCGGGGGCGTCCGGCAGGGAGCCGGGGCTCGCCAGGCTCCCGGCGGGGATGAGGGCGAGACGGCGCAGCGCCCGGTCCTGCCCGACGAAGCCGGCGACGAAGGCATCGGCCGGCGCGGCCAGGAGGCGCTCGGGGCGGTCGGCCTGGACGATGCGCCCCGCGCGCATGAGCACGACGCGGTCGCCCATCCGCATCGCCTCGTCGATGTCGTGGGTGACGATCAGCACGGTCTTGCCCAGGCGCCGCAGGATGGCGCCGATCTCGGCCTGCAGGCGGTCGCGGGCGACGGGGTCGACCGCACCGAAGGGCTCGTCCATGAGCAGGACCGGCGGGTCGGCGGCGAGCGCCCGGGCGACGCCGACGCGCTGGCGCTGGCCGCCGGACAGTTCGTGCGGGCGGCGCGCCCGGTACTGCGCCGGATCGAGGCCGACGAGGTCGAGCATCGCGTCGACCCGCGCGGCGATCCGCGCCCGGGGCCAGCCGAGCAGGCCCGGCACGGTGCCGATGTTGTCGGCGACGCTGCGGTGGGGAAACAGGCCGACGCCCTGGAGCACGTAGCCGATGCGCCGGCGCAGGGCGACGGGATCGCCCCGCATCACGTCCCGGCCGGCGACCAGGACGCGGCCGGCATCCGGCTCGACCAGCCGGTTGACCATGCGAAGCGTGGTGGACTTGCCGCAGCCGGACGGGCCGATCAGGGCGCAGACGCTGCCCTCGGCGACGGCGAGGTCGAGGGCGTCGACTGCGGGGCGCTCGGCTCCGGCAAACCGCTTGCTGACGCCCTCCAGGCGGATCACGGGGCCGGCGCGCGGCCCGGCGGCCGGGGCCTCAGCGGCTCATGCACTCAGCAACCCTTGCACTCTGCGGCCCTTGCATTCAGCAGCCCTTGCAGATCGAGCCCATGGTGGTGCGCATCTTGGTGTCCCAGGCCTTGTCGCGGGCGGCGGAGGCGCGCTGCGCCTTGGCCATGTCGCCCTCGGTGGAGGCGCGGGTATAGGGGGTCTTGCCCGCCTCGGCGCGGCCCGGCGGCTTGGTCACGCCGGTCGGGGCGACGTTGCGCTGGGGCGTGCCCGAGGACGGCTGCGCCAGGACCGGTGCGGCGCCGAGGACGAGGGCCAGGACGGAGGCGGCGACGATGCGGGACATGATGGCGGGGAATCCCTGACAGGTGACGCGGTGCCGGGACGACCGAACGTGACAAGTCCCGCGACCCGCTGATCCCGTGCATCTACGACGGGGACCGTTCAGGATTATGGCATCTCGGCCGCACGGCGCGAAGGACGGGCCGGGCAGCGCGTGCGAAATGGCACCCGCGTCGGGCGCCATCGGATCGGACCGTGCTCAGGGTCCGCTGAGGAAGCCGATCCGCTCCCGCGCCGGCTGGCCGAGCCAGAGCAGGACGGCGCCGATCACGAGGGCGATCAGGGCGGCCGGCGCCAGGGTCAGGGGCAGGACCAGGATCTTCCAGAGCCAGGGGGCGACGCTCTCCACCGTGCCCTGGAGGGCGTTCGCCCGGTCCTTGAACAGGGTGAAGGCGAGGTCGCTGACGCTGGTGACCCGCAGGCCGTTGTTCGCGATGGAGCGGGCCCCGTCATAGACGAGGCAGACGAAGCCCGCCGCGAGGAAGACGAGGCCGAGGAAGCGGCTGAGGAAACGGACCATCGCACCCGATCGCACCCGCCGGCATCCGCGCCGGCCGAAGGGCTGAGTAGGAGGGCGCGCCGACGGGCGCAAGCCACCGAGGTCCCGGCCCGCCGGCCGCGCGGTTTGCGCCGGCTCGCGTTCGCGCCATATGCGGGCACGGGGCCGCGCGGCAGGCGGGGTCCGGCCGCAACCCAAGACCCGACCCGAGCCCATGCGCGACGCCTCCACGCTCCTCGATCCCGCCGACCCCTTGCCCGCACCCGGCGAGACCGCACCGCCCCTCGGTCTGGTGATCTTCGATTGCGACGGGGTGCTGGTCGACAGCGAGCCGATCAGCCTGGCGCGCCTCACGGCCGGCCTCAACCGCATCGGCGTCCCCATCGACGTCGAGACCGTGCGGGCGCGCTTCGCCGGCACCTCGATGGCCTCGATCATGGGCCACATCGCGCAGGATTACGGGATCGCGGCGCCGGAGGGCTTCGTCGAGGCGGTGAAGGCGGACACCCTGCGGGCCTTCGACACGGAGCTGCGCGCGGTGGCGGGCGTCGCCGCGGCGGTGTCCGCCCTCGGCCTGCCCACCTGCGTCGCCTCCAGCAGCGACCCCGTGCGGCTGCGCCATTCCCTCGGGCTCACCGGGCTGCTGCCGCTGTTCGAGGGACGGATCTTCTCCTCGACCATGGTGGCGCGGGGCAAGCCGGCACCGGACCTGTTCCTGCACGCCGCCGCCACGATGGGCGTGGCGCCCGAGGCCTGCCTCGTCATCGAGGACAGCGTGCCCGGGGTCACGGCAGCCCGGGCCGCCGGCATGCGCGTCGTCGGCTTCAGCGGCGGCGGTCACTGGACCCACGACCCGGCCGCCGCGGACCTGACCCGGGCCGGCGCGGCCCGGATCTTTCGCGATTATCGGGACCTCGCCGCCGTCATCGCGGCCGCCTGAGGGGGGTCGCGAAGGAAGCACGTGTGCCGGGGACCGGGCGGGGCCGTTTCTGCCACGGACTGTGCTGCATTCGGAAGATCGATCCGTTGACGAAACGCAGCGGGATGAGCATCTTTGAGACGTTCGGCGACGCCACTTCGTGTCGCCGGGCCGCGGTGATTTGAAGTGTGTAGCTTGCGCCGCGTCATCAAACGCTAAAGCACCGCGATGCGCTCGCGCCTCGTGGTCCTTCTTGGAAAGGATGACTTGCCGTGACTGTCTGCAACGCACGCTGGCTGCGGGGCGATGCCTCGCTCCCCCCAATCTCGGATCTCCGGTCCCAACGCGGATGCTGTCGACGCTGACCGCCCCGTCGCGTCCCACCATTCGTCTTTCGCCGGCTCCGCGCCGGCTACCGGAGTCCTTGTCATGCCCCATCTTCAGATCGAGGCCGAGCGGGCGCTGAATCGCCTGCACGCGGTCCCCAGCTTCGTGGATCACCGGGCGGAGCGCGCCCGCAACCGCCTCCATGCCGAGCCCGCCCCGGCCCGGATCATCGAGATCGGCGAGGTCACCGCCGGGATCGCCGTCCCGGAACCCGGCGGCGTGCGCTTCTTCTCGTCGAGCCGCGACTTCGCCCCCCTCGACGGCACGGTCTTCCGCAGCGTCGAGCAGGCGGCCCGCGCCGCCCGGGACCGGTTCCGCAGCCGGACCCGTCCGGCCGCCGGCGCGCGGGCGCCCCGGCTCCAGGCCGTCTGACGGGACCGGGCCGCCCGCCTCAGACCGGCCAGGCCGCGTCGCGGTAGGCCCCGTCCCAGAACAGGTATTCGAGGCGGGTGGCCTGGGCGTAGGCGTGGTGCATGCGCGCCCGGACCTCCGGCGAGGCGCCCCGGGCCGCCGCGTCCGTGGCGGCGATCATGGCGGCCACCGCCTGGGCGAAGTCCTCGCCCGCATAGGTGTCGATCCAGGCGCGGTACGGGTTGTCGGCCCGCGCCCGGGAGAAGATGTCCCGGCCGATCTCGGCGTAGATCCAGAAGCACGGCAGCAACGCGCCGAGCACGACTTCGTAGGGCTCCGCATAGGCGGTGGCGACGAGGTAGGAGACGTAGTGGTCGCAGGGTGGCGAGAGCGGGGTCTTGGCGAAGGTCTCGGCGTCGATGCCGTAATCGCGGAAGAAGCCGCCGTGGAGCGAGCGCTCCACCACGATGGCGGTCTCGGCCGCCCGGGCGAACTGCACCATCCGGTCCGGGTTCGGCGCCTTGGCGGCGGCCAGCGCCAGGGCACGGCCGAAGCCCACGAGGTAGTGCGCGTCCTGCACGATGTAGTGGATGAAGCGCGCCCGGGTCAGGGTACCGGCGGCGAGCTCGGCGTTGAAGGGCATGGTGCGGATCGCCTCGTAGGCCGCCGCGTTGCGGGTCCAAGCGTCCGGTGAGAAAGCGTCCCGTGAGAAAGCGTCCGGTGAGAGGACGTCCGTCATGCCCGGCTCTCCCGCTCGAAGGACAGGGTGACGCCGTGGCGGGCGCGGGCTCCCGGCGCCAGCAGGCGCTGCGAATCCCGATCCTTGAGGTCGCCGGCGAAGCCCGCCCAGTCGGCGTGCCCGGTCCAGCATTCCAGCGAGAGGAACGGGGCCGTCGGCTTGGTCCAGACCGCCAGATGCGGGAAGTCCGACACCGCGAGGCGGATCGCCGTGCCGTCGGGTCCGGTGAAGCGCATCCAGGCACTCGCCGCATCCCGGAAGACCAGGGCCTCGGTGAAGAGGGCCGGATCGAGGGGCAGGGTGTCGCCCGCCAGGGGAATCGGCCGCTCGTCGCGCAGGAGCAGGCCGCCCGGCCCGACCTCCGGCGCGAAGGGGCGCTCCGGGTGCTCGAAGCGGACCGCGTAGCCGCCTCCGGCCGCGCGGGTGCCGCCGGCGAAGGGCCAGGGGAAGGCCGGGTGGAATCCGAGCCCGTAGGGCAGGGGCACCGTGTCGGTGTTCTCGATCCAGATCTCGAAATCGAGGAGCCCGGGGCCGACCCGCGCGGTGATGTCGAGGCGGAAGGCGTAGGGGTAGTGCACCCGGGTCTCTTCGCTGTCGGTGAGGCGCAGGCTCACGCCATCCTCGGACCGCTCGATCACCGTGAAGGGCAGGTCGCGGGCGAAACCGTGCTGGGGCATCGGGTAGGCCGCCTCGCCCACATGGACCGTGGCGTCGGTGGAGGCGCCGACCACCGGGAAGAGCCAGGGCGCGTGCCGGTTCCAGTGCGCGGGGTCGCCGCTCCAGAGATACTCGCGGCCTCCGACCTGCCAGGAGACGGGCTCGGCCCCGTCGGCGTCGATGACCGCCTGCGTGCCGTCGCCGGCCGTGATCGTGATCCGTTCGCCCATCTGCGTCCTGTCGTCCGGCTGGCCGCCCCCAGCGCGAGGGCGGCGGGAGAGATCCTCAGCGCGCCTTCAGCACCGCCCGGCAGGCGGCGGGAAGCGCCGCCATCGTCATCGGCGGCCTCGGACGCGGCGGCTTCGTCGCGGGCTTCGGGTTCATGATCGCGTCGCTGAACCAGTAGGCCAGCTCCTCGCCGCAGCCGTCGCCGGAGGGCGGCGGCGCCTGGTCGCCGCACTGGTCCTGGCCCGCCGGGCAGGCGAGGCGGATGTGGTAATGGTAGTTGTGCCCGTACATCGGCCGCACCTTCGAGAGCCAGGCGCGGTCGCCGCCGGCCTCGCGGCACAGGGCCTTCTTGATCGCCGGGTTGACGAAGATGCGCGCCACCTCGCGCTCCTGCGCCGTCATCCGGATCAGCTTGAGGTGCTCGGGGGTCCAGACCTGCGGGTCGATGTCGAGGCGGTCGGCGCGGACCACGTTGGTGGCGGAGGTCTCCTCGCGCTCGGTCCGGCTCATGCGGTGGTCGGGCATCGGGGTGAGCCAGATGTCGGCGTCGAGGCCGAGCTGGTGCGAGGCGTGGCCGGTGAGCATCGGGCCGCCGCGGGGCTGCGACATGTCGCCGACGAGGAGGCCGTTCCAGCCGATGCGGGGCGCCTTGGCGGCCAGGCGTTCGAGGAAGTCCACGAGGGGCGGGGTGCCCCACATCCGGTTGCGCGACAGGCGCATCACCTGCCAGTTCGGCCCGTCGACGGCCAGCGCCTCGCCGCCCGAGAAGCAGCCCTTGGCGTAGGAGCCGTAGGCGTGGGCGGGGCCCGGCGCCGGGGTGGTGGCGCGGCCGAACAGGGCCTTGGCCGGCGTGTCCGGCGCGTCCGGGTTGGCGAGCGGCGGCAGGGGCTTCGGGTTGACGCTGCCCCGGTCCTGGGCCTGGGCGGGCAGGCAGAGGCCGAGCAGCAGGAACGTCGCGAGGCGAAGGCGAAGGGTCAGCGGAGGGCTCCCGGGATCGCGTCCCCGCCGGGCGGGGCGCCGAGGATCTGTGACGGGCGAGGGGTCGAGGTCTTGTGAGCGGTCGAGGTCTTGTGGGGGTCGAAGTCTTGCGAGGAGTCGAAGTCTTGTGGGGGTCGAAGCCTTGCGCCCACGCTAGTCCATCGGGGATCGCTCCGTCGAGGGTCCGCGGCGCCGCCCTATTCCACCGGCGCCACGGCGATCCGGATCGTGTCGGCGGGCGCGCCGCTGATCAGGAGGGTGATCGGCGCGGTGCCGAGCTGGAACCGCACGCTCTTGGCGAGCATCGGGCAGCCGGGGTGCATCGTGCTGGCGGTCGGGGGGCGCGTGGTCCGGCCGTCCTGGCTGACATCGATCCAGGCCCGGTCGGACAGGGTGACCTGGTAGGCGCCGGGGGCGAGTGGCGCCTCGAGGTGCAGCACGCCGCCGTAGGAGCCGGGCTTCGGCTCCCGCGAGGGCGCGAAGGGCGGGGCGACCTCGCCCTGCGGCTTCAGGACCAGGATCGCGGCCGGCATCGCGCCCGGCAGGGTGCCGCCGGCCTCGACCCGCGGCAGGCCCGCGGCCGAGAACCAGGCCTGCTCGCGCAGGAGCGACCAGTCGAACTGGCTGCAGGCCGCCGGGTCCGCGGCCGGCAAGGCGCCGGGCTCGCGGGATGGCGGCTCCTGCGCCCAGGCCACGGGGGCGGACAGGGCGAGGAGCGCGATCGCGGCGAGACGGCGCATCGTCCTCAATCCACCGCGACCAGCACGTCGGAGGACTTCACCACGGCGTAGGCCTCGCCGCCCACGGTCAGCTTCAGGCTGTCGACGGATTCGTTGGTGATCGAGGCGGTGACCAGCTGGCCGCCGGCGATCTCGATCTTCACGTGGGCCGTGGTGGCGCCCTTCTCGACCGAGACGACCTTGCCCTTGAGGACGTTGCGTGCGCTGATCTTCATGACGGCGGATTTCCTACCTTGTCCCGGCCCGGACGGATGGGGCCGGCGCGGCGGGACGATGCCGTCCGGGCCGGCGCGGTGCAAGCCGTCCGGCTGCAACCCAGCACCGGAGCCCACGCGACCGTGATCCGGCTCACGGGTCCTCGTCCGCCTCCTGCGCGCTCTCCTCCTCCGAGACCCGCCGGCGCGAACCCCATTCGGCGAGGACGGCATTGAGGTCGTCGAGCACGAAGTGCCGGGCGCTGTCGCGGTCGTAGCCCTCGTCCAGCAGGGTGTCGTACTCGGTGAAGACGTGGCGGGCATAGGCCACGAGGGCGAGCCAGGCCGCGTTGTCCGGACGCGCGTTGCGCAGGCCGGGACTCGCCAGGGCGCGGTCGATCACGGCCTCCGTCTCGAAGTCGGGCAGGCGCGGGGCAAGCTGCGCCAGGGCCGCCGCCACGGCGTCCCGCCGGTTCATCGCCCGTCTCCCATCAGCGCCGTCCTCCGCCCGTACCGCTCGGGCACGGGGTGCGCGACGACGCCGGAAAAGTCCACGCCCGCCCGGATGCGGGCTCGCCTCCGAACCCGGCCGGGCGCGAGTGATTCGATGCTGTTTACAATGTTTCTCGCCGCCGCGGCGGACTGGTCTGTGCCAGGATGGGGTTTCGAGAGGGCTGCGCACTTCACCCCTCCGCAGAGACCACGTAGATGATGCGTCACGACTGCCTGATGATTTGTCGTGAATTGTTCGATAATGAATTGGTGTCAAATGTTGAGGGTCGGGCTCAGGGGCCGGACCGCGCACCACGTTGACGGACCCTCTCGTGACCCAGGACAATTCCGTTCTCATCGTCTCGGACAGGCCCCAGATCGCGGCCCTGCTCTGCCGCGCCGTCGAGAACGTGGTTGCCTGCCGCTGCATCGAGCCGCGCGAGGCCCTGCCGGCGACGCTGCCCCTCGTCGCGGTGGTCGACGTCAGCGGCGACCCGCGCCTCGCCGCCACCTGGATCGCCCGCTTCCACGGCTTCCGGATCGCGAGCCTGCAACTGACCAACCAGGCGCCCGCCACCCGCGGCCGGGCCGCCGTGGCCACGCGCACCCTGCCGGCGGACGCGCCCCGCACGACGGTCCTCGCCACCCTGTTCGCCCTCGTGGACACCTGGCAGGCGGCCCGCCGGAGCGCCGTCGCCGCCCCGGTCCGGAAGGTCCGCGACATCGCCGAGCGGGCGCGGGCC
Source organism: Methylobacterium sp. AC433 (assembly GCF_979253015.1). Taxonomy (NCBI): domain Bacteria; kingdom Pseudomonadati; phylum Pseudomonadota; class Alphaproteobacteria; order Hyphomicrobiales; family Methylobacteriaceae; genus Methylobacterium; species Methylobacterium sp. AC433. Next base: position 236,377 of record NZ_CEEDBN010000001.1, read on the forward strand.
GCCGTCGGCCTGGTGGCGGGCGCGTTCCAGGCCGCCGGAACCGGACGCCCCCTCAGCGCCGAGGGGATCGATACCGGGACGGAGCTGATCCTGGAGGCGGTCTCGGATTCCGGCATCCGCACCTGGCTCGACGTCATCCAGAGCCACGACCAGCAGCTCTACCAGCACTCCCTCAGCGTCGCCGGCTATGCCGCCGCCTTCGGGGCCGGCCTGCGCCTCGCCCGCGCCGACCAGAAGCGCTTGGCGCGCGCCGCCCTGCTGCACGACGTCGGCAAGGCGAAGATCCCCCTGGCGATCCTGAACAAGCCCGGCCGCCTCACGGACGAGGAGATGGCGGTGATGCGCACGCATCCGGTCGTCGGCGCCGACCTCCTCGCCGCCCAGGGCGGATTCGACGAGGCGACCCTCGGGGTGGTGCGCTACCACCACGAGATGCTCGACGGGAGCGGCTACCCCGACGGCCTGAAGGGCGCGGCGATCCCCGACCTCGTGCGCCTCGTCACCATCTGCGACATCCACTCGGCCCTGACCGAGCGGCGCCCCTACCGCGATCCGCTGCCCCACGCGGAGGCCTATGCGCTGATGCAGGGCATGCTGCCCAGGCTCGACGCCGACCTCCTGGGGGCGTTCCGGCGGGTGGTGCTCCAGGGCGTGCTCGACGACGCCGTCGCCTGACGCCCCCGGTCCGGGGTCCCGATGACCCGGGCGGTGAAAATCCTGGCATCATAATGCCTGTCGAACGGGATCATCTCCCGATGCGGCGCAGGCCGGAGAGATCCTCTCCCGGGTGCCCCGCATTCAAAAGAACGTTTCATTGATTCTCGGGCGTGCAACGGGCACGTTTTCGACAGATCGGCGCCACGGAAGACCCGTGGTCCAACCTGTTATTTCAGAGCGAAGATCTTCGGAATTTCCAGTGCCGGCCGACGCTCGTCTTGAGCGGAGGCGCAGGCACGTCCTGAAGTCTTGGCGCCTACGAGAGTCGTCCCATGTCGCTGCCCCGCATCGTCGGCTTCACCGCCAATCTCCAGCGCCCCTCCAAGACCCGGGCGCTCGCCGAATCCCTGGCCGAGGCGGTCGGCACGCAGGTGCGGGCCGACATCCGCCTGTACGACATGCTGGATGCCGGCACCGGGCTCGGCGCCGCCTGGTCGCGGGACCTGCTGCCGCTCCCGGCCCGCCGCATCGTCGAGGCCATCGAGGGCGCCGACGCGCTCATCGTGGGGTCGCCGGTCTACAAGGGCGCCTATACGGGCCTGTTCAAGCACCTCTTCGACTTCGTCGACCCGGCCGCCCTGGTGGGCAAGCCCGTGATCCTGTCGGCCACCGGCGGCGGCCCGCGCCACGCCCTCGTGGTCGAGCATGCCCTGCGTCCGCTCTTCGGGTTCTTCAGCGCCCACACCATCCCCAGCGCGGTCTACGGCTCCGACGCGGATTTTCGCGACGGAATCCTCGTCGACCCGGGCGTGAAGGCCCGCATCGCCGACGCGGCGGGCCAGCTCGCGGACCTGCTCCAGGCGCGGGCCGCCCGCGCCGGGACGCCGGAGGCCGCGGCCCCCGTCGCCGCCTTCGCCAGCGCCGGCTGACGGCGATCCGGCGATGCTCTCCCGACGCAACCTCGTCGCCGGCGCCCTCGCGGCGGCCGCCCTGCCCGGGCCGGCGCTCCGGGCCGCCGAGGGCGGCACCTTCCGGATCGGCTACCAAAAGAACGGCATCCTCGTCGTCGCCAGGCAGCAGGGCACCATCGAGCAGGCGCTGAAGCCCCTCGGCGTGTCCGTGCGCTGGACCGAGTTCTCGTTCGGACCTCCGGTCCTCGAGGCTCTGGGCATGGGCGCCATCGATTTCGGCCAGACCGGCGCGCCGCCCCCGGTCTTCGCCCAGGCCGCGGGCAACACCCTGCTCTACGTGGCGGCCCAGGATGCCGGCGGCTCCGGCGAGGCCATCCTGGTGCCGCAGGGCTCGCCCCTGACGACGCTCGCCGACCTCAAGGGCAAGCGCGTCGCCTTCGCCAAGGGGTCGAGCGCCCACTACCTCGTCGTCCGCGCGCTCGAGAAGGCCGGGCTGACCTACACGGACATCGAGCCCGTGACCCTGGCGCCGGCGGACGCGGCGGCCGCCTTCGCGCGGGGCGCCGTCGACGCCTGGGCGATCTGGGACCCGTACTTCGCCATCGCCGAGCGCCAGCCCGGCACCCGCATCCTGGCCAGCGCCGCCGAGATCGAGAAGCCCACCAACTTCTTCCTCGGCAACCGGGACTTCACGCAGGCCAACGCCCCCGTGGTCCAGGCGGTGGTCTCCGCCCTGGGCGAGGTCGCGGCCTGGTGCGAGGCGCATCGCCCGGAGGTCGCCGCCCTGCTCTCGAAGGGCACCGGCGTGCCCCTCGACGCGACCCGGCGGGCCGTCGATCGCAGCGTCTACGTGATCGCACCGCTCGCCGAGACGGTCATCGCCGGCCAGCAGCGCGTGGCCGACCGCTTCCAGGCCCTGGGCCTGATCGCCAATCCCATCCGCGTCCGCGATGCAGTGTGGACGCCGCCGGCTCCCCCGGCGAGCAAGGGCTGACATCCGATGACGACCTCCCTCAGCACCCGCACCCTCGAGCGCCTGACGCCCTGGCTGGTGCCGGCCGCGATCCTGCTCGGCTGGCAGGTCGCCGCCTCCACCGGCCTCGTCTCCACCCGGTTCATGCCGGCGCCCTCGGGCGTCGTCGCGGCGGGTTGGCAGGCGGCCCGCAGCGGCGAGCTCTGGACCAACCTCTCGATCAGCTTCGCCCGGGCGGCCGTCGGCTTCCTCATCGGCGGCGGCATCGGCTTCGCGCTCGGCCTCGCCAACGGCCTGTCGCGGCTCTCCGAGCGCCTCACCGACACCACGCTGCAGATGATCCGCAACATCCCGCACCTGTCGCTGATCCCGCTGGTGATCCTGTGGTTCGGCATCGACGAGGAGGCCAAGCTCTTCCTCGTGGCCATCGGGGTGTTCTTCCCCGTCTACGCCAACACCCTGCACGGCATCCGCTCGGTGGACCCGCAGCTCGTCGAGATGGGCCGGGTCTACGGCATGTCGCCCACGACCCTGTTCCGGCGCGTGGTCCTGCCCGGCGCGCTGCCGTCGATCTTCGTGGGCCTGCGCTACGCGCTCGGCATCATGTGGCTGACGCTGATCGTCGCCGAGACGATCTCGGCCTCCTCGGGCCTCGGCTACATGGCCATGCAGGCCCGCGAGTTCATGCTGGTGGACGTCGTGGTGCTGGCCATCGTGATCTATGCCGGCCTCGGCAAGGCCGCCGACGCCGTGACCCGGCTGCTGGAGCGGCGGTTCCTGGCCTGGAACCCGGCCTACCGGAACGCCTGACGCGGCGGCTCCCCTCCCGAAATCCTCTTCTCCCCTTCGACGGTCCGTCCCATGCTCGCCACCGCCCTCCGCGTCCCCGAGGATTCCCAGATCCGCGACCCGAAACCCCGCGAGGTCGCCGCCCCGCGGGCGCCGGCCCGGACCGCCCCCGCGCCCTCCGCCACGGGCATCGGCGTCACCATCCGCGACCTGACCAAGGCCTTCGACGGCCACACGGTGATCGAGGGCCTCGACCTGCACATCCCGGCCGGTCAGTTCGTGGCCGTGGTCGGGCGCTCGGGCTGCGGCAAGAGCACCCTCCTGCGCCTGATCCTCGGCCTGGAGCAGCCGAGCGCCGGCCGCATCGCCCTCGAATCGCGGGCGGTGCGCACGCCGCCGAAGCGGATCATGTTCCAGGAGCCGCGCCTGCTGCCCTGGGCCCGGGTCGTGGACAACGTCGCGGTGGGCCTCGGCGAGGGCGGCCCCAGGGCGGAGCGCCGCGCCCGGGCCGAGGCGGCGCTGGCCGAGGTCGGCCTCACCGAGAAGGCCGGCAACTGGCCCGCGACCCTGTCGGGCGGCCAGCGCCAGCGGGTGGCGCTCGCCCGCGCCCTCGTCAGCCACCCGGGGCTCCTCGCCCTCGACGAGCCCCTCGGGGCGCTGGACGCCCTGACCCGGATCGACATGCAGGCGATGATCGAGCGGATCTGGCAGGCGCAGGGCTTCACCGCGATCCTCGTCACCCACGACGTCGCCGAAGCCGTGGCGATGGCCGACCGCATCCTCGTGGTGGAGGCCGGCCGCATCGCCCTCGACGTCGCCGTGGACGTGCCGCGCCCCCGCCGGCGGGGTGACGCCGACCTCGCGGCCCTGGAAGGCCGCATCCTCGACCACCTGTTGTCCGAGCGCGCGCCGTCCTGAGCGCCGCGTCCAAACCCAAGAGAGTTTTCCCATGACCGGACAGACCGACGTTCTCTGGTTCCTCCCGACCCACGGCGACGGCCGCTACCTCGGCGCCCAGGAAGGCGCCCGCGACGTCTCGATCTCGTATCTCCGCCAGATCGCCCAGGCCGCGGACGAGCTCGGCTATTACGGCGTGCTCCTGCCCACCGGCCGCTCCTGCGAGGATTCCTGGGTGGTGGCCTCGGCCCTGGCGCCCCTGACGAAGCGCCTGCGCTTCCTCGTCGCCGTGCGCCCCGGCCTGCAGGAGCCGTCCATGGCCGCCCGCATGGCCGCGACCCTCGACCGGATCTCGGACGGGCGCCTGCTCATCAACGTCGTCACGGGCGGCGACCCCGTCGAGCTGCGCGGCGACGGCGTCTTCCTCGACCACGACGAGCGCTACGTCGTGACGGACGAGTTCCTACATATCTGGCGCGGGCTGATGTCGGGCGAGACGGTGTCCTACGAGGGCAAGCACCTCCGGGTGGAGGAGGGCCGGGTGATCTTCCCGCCCGTGCAGGCGCCCTATCCGCCGCTGTACTTCGGCGGCTCGTCGCCGGCCGGCATCGAGGTCGCGGCCGAGCATTGTGAGGTCTACCTGACCTGGGGCGAGCCCCCGGCCGGCGTCGCCGAGAAGATCGCCCGGGCGCGGGAGGCCGCCGACCGCAAGGGCAAGACGTTCTCCTACGGCATCCGCCTGCACGTCATCGTGCGCGAGACGGAAGGGGAGGCCTGGGCGGCCGCCGAGACCCTGATCTCGCGCCTCGACGACGAGACCATCGCCAAGGCCCAGGCCACCCTGAAGCGCCAGGATTCGGTCGGCCAGAGCCGCATGATGGCCCTGCACGGGGGCGACCGCACCAAGCTCGAAGTCTCGCCGAACCTCTGGGCCGGCGTCGGCCTGGTGCGCGGCGGTGCCGGCACCGCCCTGGTCGGCTCGGCCGATCAGGTGGCCGACCGGATGAAGGAGTACATCGACCTCGGCATCGACCGCTTCATCCTCTCAGGGTATCCGCACCTGGAGGAGGCCTACCGCTTCGCCGAGCTGGTCTTCCCCAAGCTCCCCCTGCGCGCCACCACCGGCGTCGCGCCCACGGGCGCCCGCAACAACGGCCCGTTCGGCGAGGTCATCGCCAACGACATCGTGCCCAGCCGCCGCATCGCGGCGCATTGAGCGAGCACGCTCCTCGCAGGAGAAGGCAGCTTCCCTCCCCCTTGCGGGGAGGGACTGAGGGCGCCGCCGCCGGCTTCCGCCCCGCGAGGCTCACCCAACCACCCCCACCTCCAACTCCTCCCCGCAAGGGGGAGGAGGGTCATGACGCGCCGAGGAGTCCCTCCATGCCCGCCGCCATCCGCGCCCACGTGCTCCGCTCCGACGGCACCCGCCGCGCCTGGGTTCTCCTCACCGCCCTGGCGCTCCTGACCTTCGGTGCCCTGCACGCCCGCGCGGACGAGAGGGTGATCCGGATCGGCTACCAGAAATACGGCACCCTGGTCCTCCTCAAGGGCAAGGGCCTCTTGGAGCAGCGCCTGAAGCCTCTGGGCTACCGCGTCACCTGGGCCGAGTTCCCCTCGGGGCCGCCCCTGATGGAGGCGCTGAACGCCGGCGCCGTCGATCTCGGCTCGGCCGGCGAGGCGCCGCCGATCTTCGCCCAGGCCGCCAACCCGGACCTGCTCTATGTCGGCCACGAGCCGGCCGCGCCGAAGGGCGAGGCGATCCTGGTGGCCAAGGACAGCCCGATCCGGACGGTCGCGGACCTGCGCGGCAGGAAGATCGCCCTCAACAAGGGCTCCAACGTCCACTACTTCCTGGTCCGGGCCCTGGAGCAGGCGGGCGTGCCCTACGAGGCGGTGACCCCGACCTTCCTGGCGCCGGCCGACGGGGCCGCCGCCTTCGCGCGGGGGGCCGTCGATGCCTGGGCGATCTGGGACCCCTACCTCGCCTCGGGCGAGCGCAGCACCGGCGGCCGCATCCTCGTCGACGGCACCGACCTCGTGCCCAACCGCCAGTTCTACCTCTCGACCCGCGCCTTCGCGGCGGCCAACGGCCCGGCCCTCGACGCGACGCTCGCGGCGATCGGCGAGATCGACGCCTGGGCCAAGGACAACACCGACGCGGTGGCGGCCGAACTCAGCCCCTCCGTCGGCATCCCGGCGCCGATCCTCACGGTGGCCCTGCGCCGCCTCACCTACGGGGTCACGCCCCTGAATGCCGAGACCACCGCCGACCAGCAGAAGGTCGCCGACACCTTCCACCGCCTCGGCCTGCTGCCGAAGCCCGTGGACGTGGCCTCGGCGGTGAGGAAGCCCGGGAGCTGAGGCGGCTCAGCCCGGCAGCACCGGCGCCTTCACCCCCGGCAGGCGGTCGAGGTCGGCCGGGCTCAGGCGGGTATGCGCCGCCACCAGGGCGTGCGGGGTGAGGGCGAGCCACTGGCGCAGGGAGATGTCGGCGTAGGTCGGGCTGCGGAACATCTCCAGGACGGTCAGGGGCGTCGTGCCGGTGTTCTCGATGTAGTGGCCCATGGCGAAGGGCACGTAGCCGACGTCGCCGGCCTGGTAGTCGAAGGTGCGGGCCTTCGATTCCGAGCCGAACACCGTCATGCGGCCCTGGCCCGCGATGTAGAACTGCCACTCGTCGCCGTTCGGGTGCCAGTGCAGCTCGCGCAATCCCCCGCGCTCCAGCTCCACCAGGGCGGCCGCGATGGTTTTCGAGGCCTTGAACACCGAGGAATCGGTGATGCGCACGGTCCCGCCTGGCAGGCTGAGGGGCGCCTGGGCTAGCATCCGGTGGCTGAAGGGTTCGGGCACCGGGCCGGCGCCGCCCATCCGGTCCGCGTCGAGGGGGCCGGGCGTCGGCCCCGGGAAGATGTAGAGCTCCTTCTCCGGCACGCCCGCGAAGGCGCTCTCCGGCAGGCGGAAATTCTTGGCCAGGATGTCTCTCGGCGTATGCGCCAGCCAGTCGGTCAGGAGGAAGGTGGAATCCTCCGAGAACCCGCCATCGTCGAAGACCAGCAGGAACTCGCAGCCGTCGACGCCGTCGGCCGACAGGCCCTGGATCGAATGCGGGATGCCCGAGGGAAAGTACCAGAGGTCGCCCGCGCCGACATCGTCCGCGAAGGTCCGCCCCTGCGCATCCACCGCGGTGATCCGGGCCTTGCCCTTCAGCATGTAGGCCCACTCGGCCTCCTTGTGCCAATGCATTTCGCGCACCACGCCGGCGCCGAGCCGCATGTTCACGCCCGCCATCGCCGTCGACACGGGCAGTTCCCGGATCGTCGTCTGCCGGGCCCAGCCGCCCTCCTCAAGGCGCATGTGGCTGTCGGCGAAGGACTATTTCAGGTTCGGCATCGTGCCGTGGTCGGTCCGGGGCGGGCGGAGGGTGAAGGGGTCCTCGGCCTCCCGGCCCGGGTTGCGCGGACCCAGAATCGCGGCGCCGTCCTTGCCCCGGATCGGGCTCTGGGCCGCGGGCTGAGCGTTCGCCCCGGCGACGGTGAGGAGGGATCCCCCGGCGGCGGTGGCGGCCAGGAGGCTTCGGCGAGACAGGTCCGTCATGGGCATCGGGTCTCGGTCATCAGGTCTCAGGCATCGGGTCACGTATGGCATCCGGGGGCGCCGCTGGGCGCCCCCTCGCCTCCGGCCAATCGGCCCCCTCGCCTCCGGCCAATCGGCCCCCGGCCGAGGCCGATCCGTGCCTCACGGCCTCGTGCGGCCGCCCGTCAGGCCGCCATCTCGGCCGGAGCGGCCGGGCGCTCGCCCTGCGCCCGCAGGCGCTCCAGGAAGGCGGCCGCCAGGCGCCCGCGCGTCGCCGGGTCCGCGCTGCCCTGGCGCAGCAGCACCCGGTTGTCCTTGCGCACGATGTGGGCGTGGACGGGCACCTGCAGCGGCGGCGCGTTCGGCCGCAGGTCGGCGGCCAGACCCTGCGGCCCGCCGCTGAGGCGGTGGATGCCCAGCGCCAGGCAGCCGACCCGGAGGCGGGCGAGCGCGATCAGGTCCTCGAAGGGCGCGGGCGGCGGGCCGAAGCGGTCGACCACCTCGCTGCGCAGGGCCTCGACCTCTTCCGGGTTCGCGAGGCGCAGGGTGCGGGTGTAGAGGCTGAGCCGCACCTCCGGCTCGGGCACGTAGTCGGCCGGCACCGCGCCGGAGAGGCCGAGGCGGATCTCCGGGTTCCAATCCTCGGCGGGCTCGCCCTTGGCGGCGCGCAGCGCCAAGTGCAGCAGGTGCTGATAGAGCCCGAGGCCGATGAGCTTGACGTGGCCGGCCTGGTTCTCGCCCACGAGGTCGCCCGCCCCGCGCAGATCGAGATCCCGGGCGCTGATGGCGAAGCCCGCGCCGAGGCGGTCGAGCGCCTCCAGCGTCCGCAGGCGCTTCTCGGTGGCGGGCGTCAGCGGGCGGTCGGGGCGGCTGAGGAGGTGGACCACGCCGCGGCGCTGGCCGCGCCCGACCCGGCCGCGCAGCTGGTGCAGCTGCGACAGCCCGAAGCGCTCGGCATCCCAGACCAGCATGGTGTTGGCGCGCGGCACGTCGAGCCCGCTCTCGATGATGCTGGTGGCGAGCAGCACGTCGCCCTCGCCGTCGGCGAAGCGCACCATCACGTCGTCCATCTCGGCGGCGTTGAGGTCGCCATGGGCCACCCGGGTCTGCAGGTCCGGCACCAGCTTGGCGAGGCGGGCCGCCATCGGGGCGATGTCCTCGATGCGCGGGCAGACGACGAAGCTCTGGCCGCCGCGCCGGTGCTCGCGCGTGAGGGCGTCGCGCATCGCCTCGTCCTCGAAGGGCGCGATCACGGTGCGGATGGGCTGGCGCACGGAGGGCGGCGTGGCGATGACGCTGAGGCTCTGGAGCCCGACCAGCGCGCTCTGCAGGGTGCGGGGAATCGGGGTCGCGGTCAGCGTGAGCACGTGGCCGTCGCCCGCCGCCTCCCGCAGGCCCTGCTTGATCCTGGCGCCGAAGCGCTGCTCCTCGTCGACGACCATCAGGCCGAGATCGGCGAAGGCGACGCCCTTGGCCGCGAGGCAGTGGGTGCCGACCACGAGGCGGATCGCGCCGTCGGCCAGCCCCGCCTTCACCCGCTTGGCCTCGGGGGCCGAGACGAGGCGGGAGAGGTGGGCGACCTCGATGCCGAAGCGGGCGAAGCGCCGGGTGAAGGTCTGCACGTGCTGGCGCGCCAGCACCGTGGTCGGGGCCACGATCGCCACCTGCTTTCCGGCGAACACGGCCGCGGCGGCGGCGCGCAGGGCCACCTCGGTCTTGCCGAAGCCGACATCGCCGCAGACGAGGCGGTCCATCGGGCGTCCCGAGGCCAGGTCCGCCATCACGCCGGTGACGGCGCTCGCCTGGTCGGCGGTCAGCGCGAAGCCGAAGCCGGCCGCGAAGCGCTCCATCGCGCGGTCGGGCGGCACCAGCACCGGCGCCCGGATCGCCCGGCGCTTCTCGGCATCGGCCAGCATCACCCGGGCGGCCCGGGCCATGCAGGCCTCCGCCTCGAGGCGGCGGCGCCCCCAGCTCCCGCCCTCCAGCTTGTCGAGGGTCACGGCCTCGGCCTCGGAGCCGTAGCGCCAGATCCGGTCGGCCTGCGAGACCGGCACCATCAGGATGCCGTCGCCGGCGAAGCGCAGGCGCAGGGCGTCCTCGCTCCCGCCGTCGCCGGTGCTCACCGCCTCCAGGCCCTCGAACACGCAGAGCCCGTTGTCGCGGTCGACGGCGACGTCGCCGATGCGCAGCTCGACCTCGCCGATGGGCAGGATGGCGCTCGGGCCTCCGGCCGTCACGGTGGCGGCGTGCCCGCCGAAGAGGTCGGCGGCGGCGATCACCGCCATCCCCGCGCCGGGCACCCGGAAGCCCGCCTCGATCGGGGCCTCCAGGGTGAGGAGCGCCCCGGGCTTCGCCGCGACGGCCTCGGCCCAGGCCCGCACCGGCCGGGCCTTGCGTCCCAGCGCCCGCTCGGCGATGCGGACCAGGCGCGCCAGCGGCTCGGCCGGCCCCGTGAGGAGGATGCGGTCGCCCGCCGTCAGGCGCTCGCGCAGGGTCTCGGCGAGAGCCGTGTTCGGCCGGGCCTTGCGCACGAAGACCGGCATGGTGAGGTCCTCTGCCCCCTGGGCCTCCTGGGCCTCGGCGACCCGGCGCGCCGCGAGCTGGGCGGCCCAGTCCTCGGGGCCGAGGTAGAGGCCGCCATCGTCGGCCGCGCCGCGCCGGGACCGGGCCGCGGCCTCGCGGCCTTCCGCGATCTGCTCGAAGAAGGCCTGCGCCCGCTCCTCCGCCCCGTCCTCGACGACGAGGCGCGCGTCGGGCACCTGATCGAGGACGGTGACGAGGGACGGGTAGTACCGGGCGAGGCCGTGTTCCTGGCCGGTGAAGGGCACGAGCCGGCTCTCCGAGTCCTCGGGCAGGACGATCTCGGTGGCGGGGTCGATCACCAGCACGTCGGCATCGGCCAGCGAGCGCTGCGAGACCGGGTCGTAGGAGCGGATCGCGGTGACCCGGCCCGCCTCGTACTCGATCCGGCAGGGACGGTCGGCGGCGGCCGGGAAGACGTCCACGGTGCGGCCCCAGACCGCGACCTCGCCGGGCTCGTCGACCCGGTCGTCGAGGATGTAGCCGAGGCGCTGCAGGAAGGCGGAGATTGCGGCGGGATCGAGGGCGTCGCCGACCCGCAGCTCCAGGCGCGCCTGCGCCCAGGTCTCGGCCGGGGGCACGCGCTGGATCAGGGCCGGGGCGGTGGTGAGGACGATGTCGGGCAGGGCGGCCGTGTCGGTGAGCCAGCGCAGCACGCCGGTGCGCGCGCCCATCACCCCGCGCGAGGGCGAGGCGCGGTCGTAGGGCAGGCAGTCCCATTCCGGGTAGATCGCGACGCTGCGCTCCGGCGACAGCGCCCGCAGGATCTTCGCGATGCGGTCGAGCCGGTGGCTCTCGCGGGCCATGTGGACCAGGGGCCTGCCGGTCCGGGTCAGGTCCAGGAGGGCGACCGCCAGGGCGCCGGTGGGCACGAGCGGCGCGACGGTCTCGGGGGCGGCGGCCGGGACGGGACGGGGCGCCTTCGCCGATGCCTTCGCGGAGGCCGGCTTCGGCGCCGCCCCGGCCGTCGGCTTGGCCTCGGCGGCAGGCTTGGCCTTGGCCTTCAGTTTGGCCTTGGCGGAAGGCCTGGCCTTGGCCGTCGCTTTTGCCTTGGCCGGCTCCTTGGCCGACCCCTTGGCCGGCCCCTTGGCCGTCGCGGTCGAAGCGGGAGACGACGCGGTCCTGCGTTTTGCCATATGGGGTGTGCGCTGCCCGGCTCGAGGATGGGACTCGGGAAACGCGGCCGGCGGGCCCCCGGCTCCGCGCTTTCGCCGTCCGTCCCCAGTTTGTCGCAGGCCTGTGGATCACATCTCCGGGTCGGGTGCCGCCTCCAGGCGGCCCTGCGCGATGGCGGCCTGGAAGGCGGCGAAGTCGGCCTCGTTCTGGTCGCCGTAGGCGAAGGCCCAGTCCGCCAGGGCCTCGCGCAGGTCGCAGTGCCGGTCGCGGCCGCAATAGCCCGCGATGGCGGCCGCATCCCCCGTGCGGGCGTGCGCCCGGGCCAGCAGGGCGCCGTAGGCCCAGGAGAAGGTGATCAGCGGCTGCCCCGTGAGCCCGGCCACGGGGATGTCGCCCTTCATGTTCTTCATCTGGCGCACGTAGAACGGGCGGTCGTCGATGGTGGTCCAGCCCAGCAGCGGGTCGCCCACCGCCTGGAGAAGGCGCTGGCCGTAGATCACCCGCTCGCCCTCGTGGTCGCCGTAGGCGTCGGGCATGCCGGCGAGGTAGGGGGCGTGGGCCGGCGTCACCGCCTCCTTGACCTGGAGGAAGAGCACGTCCTGGTCGGAATTCCCGCACAGGAGGGCGACGTAGGCGCGGGTGCCGACGCTGCCGACCCCGACGACCCGGTGGGCGACGTCCACCACGTGGTAGCGGCTGAGCATGAACCGGCGCTCGCGCGGCAGGGTCTCGGCATAGTGCTCCAGGCCGCCGATCACCGCCTCGCGGGTCTCCGCATCGACGCCGGTGAGGATCGGGGGCTCCTCCTTGAAGCGCCAGCCGCCGTCGGTACGGCGCTCGCCGACCCGGGCGAGCAGGCTCTTGTTGTGCTTCCTGCGCGCCTTCTCCACCGCCTTGGCGATGACGGCCTCGGAATGGGCGTCGATGGTGAGGCCGGCGAAGTCGAGCTGGTCGGCCCGGGCCGCCTGGTGCCAGACATCGAGGGGTCCCTGCGGCGCCAGCTCGGTCATGGTGTGCTGGTAGCCCGCCACCGCCGCGCGGGTGGCCTCGCGGCGCTCGGCCTTGCCGACGCCGTCGGTGCGCGCCGCCACCTCGACGCTGGCCACGAGCCGCTTCAGGTCCCATTCCCAGGGGCCGATCGTGACCTCGTCGAAGTCGTTGAGGTCGAGGACGATGTCGCGCTGGGGCGTGCCGAACAGGCCGAAATTGGCCAGGTGCGCGTCACCGTTCATCACGACCGCGATGCCGCTGCGCGGGGTGTGGGCGAGGTCCCAGGCCATGACGTGCGCGGCCCCCCGCAGGAAGGCGAAGGGCGAGCTCGCCATGCGGGCGACCCGCAGGGGAATCAGCCGCTCCTGGCGTCCGCGATGCGCCGCCTCGATCAGGGAGACCGGGTCCGGCCGGTTGCCGGGCGGCGTCCAGGCGGCGTGGGCGGCGTGGGGCACGACCGCGCGCAGGGCCTTGCCGGCGTGCCGGCGCTTGTCCCAGGGCTCGCCCGCCTCGCGCAGGTTGATGCGGGGGATGTCGGCCAGGGGCGCCAGCAGGATGTCCTCGGCCTCCTGCTGGATCTCGGTCGCGCTCGATCCGTCGGCGCGAAGGCTGACATCCTGGGGGCATTCCATGCACGGTCCTCACACGCGAATTCGTGAAGGACAAATCTTGACCGTTTGCGATCGTTCCCGGGGCAACACGTCTCAGCACCGGCCTTCATCCCGGCCAAAAGTCGTCCGCACCCGTCGCCGGAGATTTCGTGCGAGCGGACGTTGCTCCGGCCTGCAACGATCCGGTCGACCGCTCGATCGCGTCGAAGATCGGCCGCCTTGCAGGGTGGAGGCCGGGGTCCGGATTTGAACCGGACGTGCGAATCCTTGCGGGGATCCTGGCTCTACACTCACCCACCTGGCCGAAGACCAACAAGCATGGATCTTCCGATGGATCAAGCGGACGACATCTTGGATGTGACGAGTCCGTTAGCGAAGGATGAAGATCAATCCGGTCCACGCCGCGCCGCTATTCTGGACGATCCCGATGCCCGTCGGCGCGATGCTTCGCCCGGCCCCCGGCAGCGGCGGCCTGATCCCTGCCGGTGCCTGTCCAGCCAGCCCTGCGGGCCGTCGCCGATTGACCCGCGCGGACAAACCGCGTTCTTGAGCGCGGCGATTCAGGAGTGCTCGACCGATGTCCGTAACGTCCGTCCCGACGACGCCCTATGACGACCAGAAGCCGGGCACGTCCGGCCTGCGCAAGAAGGTGCCGGTCTTCCAGCAGGCGCGCTACGTCGAGAACTTCGTCCAGGCGATCGTCGACTGCATCCCCGACCGGGCGGGCACGACCCTGGTGCTCGGCGGCGACGGGCGCTTCCTGAACCGCCAGGTGGTGCAGACCACCCTGAAGATCGCGGCCGCCAACGGCTTCGCCCGCGTGCTGGTGGGCCGGGGCGGCCTGCTCTCGACCCCGGCCGCCTCCTGCGTCATCCGCAAGCACGGCGCCATCGGCGGCATCATCCTGTCGGCGAGCCACAACCCGGGCGGGCCGGAGGGCGATTTCGGCATCAAGTTCAACACCGCCAATGGCGGTCCGGCCCCCGAGACCGTCACGGCGGCGATCTACGCGCGCACCAGGGCCCTGACCGAATACCGGATCGTCGAGGGTCCCGACCTCGACCTCGACACGATCGGCGAGACCCGGCTCGGCGACATGACCGTCGCGGTCATCGACCCGGTGGCCGACTACCTCGCTCTGATGCGCGAGCTCATCGACTTCGACGCGATCACCCGCCTGTTCGCGAGCGGCTTCCGCATGCGCTTCGACGCCATGAGCGCGGTCACCGGTCCCTATGCCCACGCCATCCTGGAGCGCGTGTTCGGGGCCGAGCCCGGCACCGTCCTCAACGGCACGCCGCGGGAGGATTTCGGCGGTCACCATCCGGACCCGAACCCCGTCCACGCCCACGACCTCTACGCGCTGATGCTGAGCCCCCAGGCGCCGAATCTCGGCGCGGCCTCGGACGGCGACGGCGACCGCAACATGATCGTGGCGCCCGGCCTGTTCGTGACCCCGAGCGACAGCCTGGCGATCCTGGCCGCCCATGCCCACCTCGCCCCCGGCTATGCCGAGGGGCTGGCGGGCGTCGCCCGCTCCATGCCGACGAGCCGGGCGCTCGACCGGGTGGCGGCGTCGCTGGGCATCGCGGCCTACGAGACACCCACCGGCTGGAAGTTCTTCGGCAACCTGCTCGATGCCGGCCTGATCACCCTCTGCGGCGAGGAGAGCGCCGGCACCGGCTCGAACCACGTCCGCGAGAAGGACGGGCTCTGGGCGGTGCTGATCTGGCTCAACATCCTGGCGGTCACGGGCAAGCCGGCCGACGCCGTGGTTCGGGACCACTGGACCCGGTTCGGGCGCGACTACTACACCCGGCACGATTACGAGGAGATCGATTCGGAGGCCGCCAGGCGCCTGATGGAGGGCCTGCGCGCCAAGCTCGCCGGCCTGCCGGGCCAGAGGCTCGGCGACCTCACCGTCGCGGCGGCGGACGACTTCCGCTACGTCGATCCCGTCGACGGCTCCGTCACCGAGCAGCAGGGCGTGCGCGTCACCTTCGCGGAGGATGCCCGGGTGGTCTACCGACTCTCCGGCACCGGCACGGCGGGCGCGACTCTGCGGGTCTATGTCGAGCGCTACGAATCCGCCCCCGACCGGCTCGAATTGCCGGTGGCGGAGGTGCTGGCCCCGGTGGTGGCGGTGGCCAACGCACTCGCCGACATCGCCGCGCTCACCGGCCGCTCCGAGCCGAGCGTCGTCACCTGAGGCGTGAGGGGGCGCACCGGCGCCCGTGATCCGGCATCCGTGATCCGGCGTCGCGGCCCGGAACAGGCCCGGGCGCCGGTGCCTTGTCCCCGCATCGATCGAAACGGTGCGAGGAGACGGGCCGACATGACGCTGCAAGGCAGGCGCGCGCTGATCACGGGCGCGGATTCCGGGATCGGGCAGGCGACGGCCGAGCTGTTCGCCCGCCAGGGCGCCGACGTCGCCATCACCTACAACACCGACGCGGACGGCGCCCGCGAGACCGCCCGCCGGGTCGAGGCGGCGGGCCGCCGCTGCCTCGTGATCCAGAACGACGTCGGCGACCCGGCCTCGGTGACGGCGACCTTCGCGCAGGTGGCCCGGGAGCTCGGCGTGCTCGACATCCTGGTGAACAATGCCGGCCAGGCCATGAGCGGCATGCCGGTGGCCGAGATGGACGACGGCAAGCTCGAGCAGATCCTGCGCGTCAACCTGATGGCCCCGGTCTTCTGCGCCCGGGCCTTCATCAAGGTCCGCCGGGCCCAGGGCGGGCGCGGCAAGATCGTCATCGTCTCCTCGGTGGCCCAGCACCTGCCGACCCCGGAGAGCGCCCCCTACGGCATGTCGAAGGCGGGCGTCGGCTCCCTCTGCCGCAGCCTGGCGCGGGAGCTCGCCGAGGACCGGATCAACGTCAACAACGTGGCGCCCGGCCTGATCGAGACGCCGATGACCCGCGACCGCTTCGAGAACCCGGACAAGCTCGCCCAGTCCCTCGAGCGCATCCCCTGGCACCGGGCCGGCCAGCCCGACGAGATCGCCAAGGCGATCCTCTACCTCGCCTCGGACGATGCCGACTACGTCACCGGCCACACCCTGGTGGTCGATGGCGGCCTGACCATGCAGTGGGGCGGCGCCTGAGGCGCGAGAGCGGGAAGGCCGGCGCCCCGGGCCGGCCGTTCACACGGGCAAAGCCTTCGAGGGCTTCCGGCACAGCGTGTCCCGTGACCGACGGGGACCCCGGCGGCGCAGGCCGCTTCCTAGCGCGGGTTCTGCCAGGAGGTCGCGGCGGGGGCCGTGGTGACCGGGGCGAGGCTGCCGGTGGCGACCGGGGCGGCCGGGCGGACCGGTGCCGCGCGCTCCTCGGCCACCCGCAGCTTGCGCGGCGCGACCGCGGCCCGCCGGGCGGCGCGGACCCGGCGGCGGCGCGGGCGCGGGCTCTCGGAGGTGGCGCCGATGTAGCCGCCGACGATGCCGCCCACGACCGCGCCCACCGGGCCGCCGACCAGGGCGCCCGCCACCGCGCCGGTGCCGACGCCCACCGTGGTCTTGCTCGCGGCCATCGCCGCCTGCGGCGCCGCGAGGACGCCGATGAGCAGCAGTGCGGAGGTGAATGCCTTCATGGTACCCGTAACCCCTTGATTCCGGCCGTGGTCCCTGGCGGTCCACCGTGACGAAATCGGGGCCGCACCCGGCCCGGGCGGGGTTTCGGCGGATCGGATGCTGACGACACCCAGCGGCTGTGCTTTGCGTGCATCAGTCGTCGGGCATCAGTCGTCGGGGGCGCCGCGCGTGCGCGACGCCTCGATCGTCGGGAGGCGGGCGAGGATGTCCGGAAAGTCCGGACGCGCATCGATCCGAGGCCCGGTGCAGGCCCGCTCCAGGTCGCGCCAGGGGCCGGAACCGAGGCCCGCGAGGTCGAGGAGTTCGCCCAGCAGCAGCCCCCAGGCCCGCACCTCGACCCGGCGCAAGGCGGCGCCGGCCGAGCCCTCGGGCAGGATCGAGGCGGCGCCGAAATCGCTGACGACGGCCCGCCCGTCCGTGCCGTCCCACAGGATGTTGTGGCCGTAGAGGTCGCCGTGCAGGAGGCCGCGGGCGTGGAGATGGGCGCAGGCCTCCGCGGCGCCGCGGGCGATGCGCAGGGCCGTCGCGGGCGCCAGGGCGAGGCCGGGCGCGTAGACGTCCCGGCTGCAGCTCTCCAGGCTCGGCGGGCCGGCCAGCACCCGCCAATCCGCCGGCAGCAGCGGCATCAGCAGCCCCTCCGTGCCCTCCGGGTGATCGACGATGCGCCCGAGGGCGCCGGTGAGGTGCGGGTGCGCCCCCGCCGCGAGGCAGGCGGCCATCTCGCGCTCGGGCAGGCCGTCGCTGGTCATGGCGCCCTTGAACAGCTTCAGGGCGACCGCCTCGGCCGCGGCCCCGCCGCGGCGCCAGAGCGCCCGGTGCACGCGCCCCGAGGCGCCCTCGCCGAGGAGGTCGCCGGGTTCGAGATCGCCCCAGGGGACGCCCGGCACGTCGAGGGGGCCGGGCGCGTCGTCGAGGGGATTGCCGGCGAAGGAGGTCCAGGCCAGGGCCGGCAGGTCGGTCAGCCAGGCCGGCAGCGCCTCCAGGCGGTTGGCGGCCAGGCGCACCAGTTCGAGGTTCGGCGCCCCCGCCAGGCTCTCGGGCAAGGCCGCCAGGGCATTGCCCGAGAGCATGAGCTTCTGCAGGCGTGGGCGCGCCCCGAGGGCGTCGGGCAGGGTCGCGATGCGGTTGTCCGTCAGCGTGAGCCAGCGCAGGGCGGGGGGCAGGGCCTCGCCCGGCACCTCCACGAGCCCGGTGCCGCGGAAGCCGACCTGGCTCAGGGACGGGCACTCCCCGATCACCGGCGGCAGGCGGGTGAAGCGGCTGCCCGAGCAGAACAGCACGCGCAGGTGCCGCAGGCGCCCGAAATCCGCGGGCAGCGCATCGAGGTGGCTGCCGCTCAGGTCCAGGAGTTCGAGGGTGTCGGCGAGCCCGAGGATCTCGCGCGGGAACTCGGCGAGGCCGGGGGGAAAGCGCAGCGCCCGGGCGCCGGCGCAGTCGCCCCGGCGCAGGGCGGCCAGCAGGTCTCGGGTCATCGCGGGGCGGCGGAGCGTCGGATCATGCCGCCGGTCCTAGCGCGGGCGGGGGACCGGGCGCACGGCTTTTCTCGCGCAGGGCCGCCCCCCGGGCGGGGCCGGTGCCGGCGCGCGGATGGGCGGCGTCGAAGGCCTCCATCAGGCGGGCGGCGTCGATCTTGGTGTAGAGCTGCGTGGTGGCCAGGGAGGCGTGGCCGAGCAGCTCCTGGATCGCCCGCAATTCGCCCTGGCGCGCCAGCAGGTGGGTGGCGAAGGAGTGGCGCAGGGCGTGGGGTGTGGCGCTCTCGGGCAGGCCGAGGCCGCCCCGCATCGCCGCCACCGCGTACTGGATGACGCGCGGGGAGAGCGGGCCGCCCTTGGCGCCGACGAAGAGCGGCCCCTCCGGCGCCAGGTCGTAGGGACACGCCGCGCGGTAGGCGGCCACCGCCGCGGCGACCACGGGCAGCACCGGGACCATCCGCATCTTGCCGCCCTTGCCGAGCACCGTGACGGCATCGACCCCCGGCACCGGTGCGTCCCGGGCGGTGAGCCCGAGGGCTTCCGAGATGCGCAGGCCCGAGCCGTAGAGCAGGGCCAGCACGGCCGCGTCGCGGGCCAGGATCCAGGGCTCGCGGGTCTCGCCGGCCCGCAGCTCCGGCCCGGTCATCGCCCGGGCGGCGGCGATGGGGATCGGGCGCGGCAGGCGCCGCTCCACCTTGGGCGAGCGCACGGCGCCCAGCGCCGCCACGGTGCCGTGGCCCTGGCGCTCGAGATGGCGGGCGAAGGAGCGCAGGCCCGCCAGGGCCCGCATCAGCGAGCGCCCGCCGACCCCCTCCGCCCGGCGCGCGGCCATGAAGGCGCGCACGTCCCGGGGCTTGAGGGCGACGAGATTGGCGATGCCAGGGGGGCCGTGCCGCCCGGCGCGATGGGCCAGGAACTGGCGCAGGTCCCGGGCATAGGACTCGACGGTGTTGGGCGAGAGGCGCCGCTCCCGCGCGAGCTCGTCCTGCCAGGCCAGGGCCTCGGCGCGCAGGGCCGCATCCCCGGGAAAGGCCAGGGCGTCGGCGGGCGAGGGCGAGGGCAGCGGGGACGGGCCGGGTGCGGAGGATGCCATCCCGCCACTGAAGCCCGAGAGGCGTTGACGCTCCGTTGCCGTGGCGCGCCGCCGCGACCCCGGCCGGCACGCCTGCTTCGGGACGAGGACCGGCGACCGAGGCGCGCTTAACGTTGCGCCAACCATGTCGACGACTCGGATGGAACCGTAGGAGATCTTGCAACCGCCGGCCGGTAAGCTCCGATCCGAGACAGGCAGAGCTATGCAGATCGATCTCCAAACCCTCTGGTACTTGACGGTCGGGACGCTGCTGGTGTCGGCTTCGCTGCTGCTCTGGGAACGGCAGGCCCATCCGGCGCGCGCCGGTCTCCTCGGAATCCTGGCCGCGGGGCTGTTCGCCTTCGTCCTCGGCTGCCTCGTCGCGATGAACCGCAGCCGCTTCCCCGTTGCCCTCGGCATGGGGGCGACCAACCTCCTGATGGTGACGGGCTACCTCCTGGTCCTCAACGCCGCGGCGGGTTTCGACGGCCGGCGGCATGTCCGGGCATCCGTCGCGGCGCTGGGCGTCCTGGCCCTCGTCTGGGCGGTCGCCGGCACGCAGTTCCCGACCGCCTTCTGGAACCACGTCTCGGCCCTGCCCATCGCGCTGGCCTGCGGGCTGACGGCCTGGATTCTCCTGCGCGGCCGCACGGTGCGGGGCCTGCGGTCCCGGCCGGTCGCGGCGGCGATCTCGGCCGTCCACGCCGTGTTCTACCTCGGCCGGGCCTTCGTCGCCCCCCTCCTGGTGCAGCGCTACGGGCCGGACATGCTCGCCGTCGTCGCGAAGGCGACGATGTACGAGGCGGTCCTCTACTCGGTGGCGATGCCGATGTCCTTCCTGGCCCTGGTCCGCGAGGAGGAGAAGCGGCACCTCCTGCGCCTGTCGCACACCGACCAGCTGACGGGGCTCGCGAACCGTCACGCCTTCTTCGCGCAGGGCGCCCGGATGCTCGCCGGCCGCCCCGTCTCGCTCCTCGCCTTCGACCTCGACCACTTCAAGGCGATCAACGACCGCTACGGCCATCCGGCCGGCGACGCGATCCTGAAGCTGTTCGCCGAGACCGCCCGCGACGGGGCGGGACCCGACGCGCTCCTGGTTCGGCTGGGGGGCGAGGAATTCGCCGCGCTCCTGCCCGGATGCGACCGCCAGCAGGCGCTCAGCCGCGGCACCGCGATCGCGAGCCGGTTCGCCGCCGCGGCCGCGCGGGCGGACGGCCCCGGAATCCCCGCCACGGTCAGCATCGGCCTCGCCGCCCCGGACGGCCGCGACCTCGCCGAACTGCTCGCGAGCGCCGACGGCGCACTCTACCGGGCGAAGCTCCTCGGCCGGAACCGCATCGAGGCCGCAGCGCCCCGCGGCTGGGCCGCCGCGGCCTAGGTGCCCACCTCGCCCGCGCCGAGCGGACACGGCGATCCGTGCCGGCACGCCGCCCAACGAGACGGCTCCGGCACTCCGAGGATCGGTGAGTGTCCGATCCTTCTCATGGCATCGGCGTGACACACTTATCAGCGGGCGCCGCGTTCGATACCGCCGTCCGGACCGGCCCGAGGGACCAGGGGCCTGCGAAGACTCGGTGAGAAGTCCTGTCGGGCGCTTCCCTGCGAATGGAGCCACCATGCGTGCTTGTGACTTCTCGAGGTTCCGCTCCATCGGAAGACAAAGCCCGATCATCGGGATCGTGGCCCTGAGTCTTTTATGCACGAATATCCCGATCGCGAATTCGGGCGAACCGGCCGACGCGCAGGCGGGAATCGTCGCGATCCCGGCCGATGATTTTCTGAATTCGCTCGGGATCTGCATCCATCACGCGCAGGGCGTCGACGCGCAATCCTATGTCGCGCCCTTGAAGTATCTCGGCGTGCGAAACATTCGAGACGATTTCGGCAAGCCGCAAGGTTACGTCTACCTGAATAAACAAACCGGCGTGAAAGCCAATCTGATCGCGAGTTCGAAGGACCTGGGCGTCACGATCGAGAGCCTGCGATACATCGCTCGCGACGATGCGCTGCTCTCAGTCGAGGGGCCGAACGAGCCGAACAACTTCCCGATAACCTACAAGGGAGAGACGGGCGGGGGCTTTCAAAGGCTGTTCGGGAAGCCGGCGGATTGGACGGCCGTGGCGCGCTTCCAGAGGGATCTCTACAATGCGGTCAAGAGCGACCCTCTGCTGGCGAAATATCCGGTCTTCAATGTTTCGGAGGTCGGCGCTCAGAGTCCGAATCTCGGCCTGCAGTACCTGGAGATCCCGCAAGGCGCGGAGACGGTCTTTCCCGCGGGCACGAGATTTGCCGATTACCTGAATGTCCACAATTACGTGGCCGGGACCCAGAAGCGATACGTCGACAATCAGGCCTGGAACGCCGCCGATCCGCTGGCGAATGCAGGCTGGGATGGCCTCTTCGGGAACCACGGCAAGTTGTGGGGACACGGCTATCGCGGCTACGGCGACGCGGAATTGCCTCACGTTCCGAAGGTCACGACCGAAACGGGCTGGGACTCGCATTCGGACTTCGGAGGGGAAAAGGTCCAGGGAACGGTGCTCCTGAACACCTATCTTGCTCAATACAAGCGAGGCTGGAAATACACCTTCCTATACATGCTCAGGGATGGGGAGGGCGGGGCAGGAAACCAGGGGGTCTACAATTCGGATTCCAGTCCAAAGCTCGCCGCGCATTACATACACAATTTCACGTCCATTCTATCCGACAACGAAGCGATCAAGACGCCGCGCAGGTTCCGGTATCGGATCGAAAACGCATCCGGTACGACCCATGATCTCCTCCTGCAGGGAAAGCCGAACGCGTTTTTCCTGGTCGTCTGGGGTGAGCGCACGTCCGGCGGAGAGGATGTTGAGATCAGAATGCCCTCCAAGGTGAGATCGGTGAGGATCTATGACCCGACGCTCGGGGCCGACCCCATCGAGACGGCGGGTGAAACCGACCATCTGAAGCTATGGCTCACGGATCACCCGATCATCGTCAAGTTCGTCGCCGACGCGTCCTAGGGCCGGTCGGCGCAGTCCCGAGCCGTCACCCCCGCGCCAGCCGGTCCTGCAGGAACGCCCGGATCCGATCTTCGGCCCGGCGCGATTCCGGCAGGCCCAGCAGCGGGTAGACGTGCATCAGGCCGGGCTCCTCGCGGTAGGCGAGGGGGGCCTCCTCGGCCCGGGCCAGGGCGGCGAGGCGGCGGGCATCGGCCACCAGGATGTCGTGGGTGCCGCAGAAGAGTTCGATCGGCGGCAGGCCCCGCAGGGTGCCGAAGAGGGGGCTCACCCGCTCGTCCGTGGGGTCCCGGTCGCCCGCGTACCAGCGCCCGAGGGTCCGCACGCCCGGGCGCATCAGCATCACGTCCAGGGGCTCGATCCGGGCCTGGGACGGGTCGGAGGTGGTGACGTCGAGCCAGGGCGAGATCAGGACGAGGCCGGCGGGGCCGGGCGGATCGGCCTGTCCGGCCCCGTCGCGGAGCTGCATCGCCAGGGACAGGGCGAGGCCGCCCCCGGCGGAATCGCCCATCAGGACGATCGGCGCCGCGGGATCGGCCTCCGCGCAGGCCCGGTAGAGCGCCAGCGCGAAGGCACAGATGTCGGCGCAGGCATGCTCCGGCGTCAGTGGGTAGAGCGGTACCGTGACGGTGAGGCCGGTGGCGGCGACCAGCCGGGCGATGAAGCGCCAGTGGATGCGGGTGATCGGGCTCGTATAGGCGCCCCCGTGCAGGTAGATCACGCGGCCCGCCCGGGCGCCCGTGCGCGGCGCGAGACGGTAGACCTCGAAGCCGTCGCGGATCTCCCAGGTCACCGCCAGGGTCCGGCGCATGGCGGGCGTCGGCCGGGCCGGGCGCGGGCGCCCGGCCACCGCCGCCTCGGGGTCGCGGTCCGCCTCGGCGAGGCCGCGCCGGCGCCCGCTGAGGCGGATCGCCAGGCCGAGGAGGCGCGCGGGCAGGCTGGTCACAGCCGGGCCGCGATGTGGTCGCCCACCCGCAGGGCGTTGGCGATGATCGTCAGCGTCGGGTTCACGGCCCCGATCGAGGGGAAGAAGCTCGCATCGGTGACGTAGAGGTTGTCGATGCCGTGCGCGCGGCAATCGAGGTCGAGCACCGAGGTCGCCGGGTCCTCGCCGAAGCGCAGGGTGCCGGCCTGGTGCGCCGTGCCGCCGATCGGCGTGTCCTTGCCCAGATAGAGCGAGCGGTCGAACAGGTGCGGGTGCACGTCGAGCTTGCCGCAGAGGTCGCGCAGCTTCTGTTTCAGGCGGGCATGCCCCTCCATGTTGCTCTCGGTGAGGTCGAGGCGGACCCGGCCGCCCTCGTAGAAGATCCGGTTCTCCGGCCGGGGCAGATCCTCAGAGGTCAGCCAGAAGTCGAGGGAATGCTTCGCGATCCAGTCGAAGGGCTTTTCGGGAAACCATTGCAGGAAGCCCGGCAGGCCCTCGCCGTGGATCTGGGTGCCGTCGGACTTGCCGACCATCTGGATGTGGCCCAGCGGAAAGTCCCAGTCGTCCGCGCCGAAGTAGAAGTCGTTCAGCCCGAGGGTCTTCTGGAACTTCGTCGGGTTCGGGGTGCGCGAGACGGCGAGCACGGTGGCGTTGTTGTGGCGCATGTAGTTGCGCCCGACCTGGCCCGAGGCGTTGGCGAGACCCTGCGGGTGCGCGTCGTTGGCCGAGCGCAGCATCAGCAGCGCCGAGGAGAGGGCGCCGCAGGCCACCACGACGATGTCGCCCGTCACCGTGCGGCGCTGCCCGTCGCGGACGAGCTCGACCCCGGTGATCGCGCGCCCGCTCGGGCCGGTCAGGAGGCGCTCCACGTAGGCGCCGGTCCAGAGGGTGAGGTTCGGGTGCCGGGCCAGGGCCGGGTCGACGCAGACGATCTGCGCATCGGCCTTGCCGTTGGTCAGGCAGGGATAGCCGTCGAAGGCGTCGCAGCGGATGCAGGCCGAGTGCGGCAGGGCCTTTCCGTCGCGCTCGTCGAGCAGCACCCCCACCGGCAGGTGGAAGGGCCGGTGTCCCTCGCGCTTGAGCCCGTCGAAGAGCTCCTGGATGCGCGGCTCGTGGGAGACCGGCGGGTAGGCGTAGGGCTTGGCCGCCGGCGGCTCGGTGGGGTCTTCCCCGCGCAGGCCGTGCACGTGGTAGAGTTCCTCCGCCGCCTGGTAGTAGGGCGCGAAGGTGTCGTACTTCACCGGCCATTCCGGCGCGTCGCCGTCGGGGTGGCGCACCACGTCGAAGTCGCGTGTCCGCAGGCGCAGCAGCACCGAGCCGTAGACCTTGCTGTTGCCGCCCACGTAGTAGTGCAGGCCCGGGTGGAACGTGCGCCCGTCGGCGCCGTACCAGGTCTCGGGCGCCTGGTAGCGCGCATCCACGAACACGGCCTGGCTGTCCCAGTTCTCGCGCTCGCGCGGCAGGTAGCCGCCGCGCTCCAGCAGCAGCACGCGCTTGCCGGTCTGCGCCAGGCGCCAGGCCATGGTGCCGCCGCCCGGCCCCGAGCCCACGATGACCACGTCGTAATGCTCTTCGCTCATGGGGGTCCTTCGCGGGTCCTTCGAGAGTCCGTGCCGCGGCCCGGGCGGGCCACGGATGCCAGCGCCGTGCCGGCCGCCCGGCGGCGGCGCGCGCCGCCGCGAGGCATCCGACGCTTCGAACGTTTGAACCGGCGCGCGGGTGCCGCGTTCAACCGCCGATGGCATCACGTTCGCTTGGGGGAGCCGGCGCTCGGGGCCGGCCTCCGCTCCGGGCGCCGTCACCGTCGCGGGGGCGCTCCCGGCGTCTCCGGGGCCGCCCCTCGCGCCCGTCTCAGGTCTGGACCGCTCCGTGCTCACCCTCAGCCTCGTCGTCGCCTTCGCGGTCCGGCTCCTCCTGGTGCTGCTGTTCCTGCCCTTCAGCGCCCTGGACAAGATCCTGAACTTCCGGGGCGCCGTGGGGCAGGCGCGCGAGCGGGTCGCCAGTGCCGGGCTCGCCCGGGGGCTCATCCTCGCCGGGCTCTTCGTCGAGGTGGTGATGTCGGTCGGCATCCTCACCGGCATCGCCGACCGGGCCGCCGCCTTCGTGCTCGCCGGCTATTGCGGCGTCACCGCCCTCCTGTGGAAGCAGTTCTGGCGCCCGGGCGATTTCTGGGCCGGCGGCGACAGCGAGGGCCGGGGCCTGTTCTGGGATTTCCTGAAGAACTTCGCCCTGGCCGGCGGGTTTCTGCTCATCACCTTCGGCACCGGGGCCGACACCGTGCGGCTCTTCCTCGACGACCCGCTGGCCTCGTCGCAGCCCTACCGCACCACCCCCGTCTCCGAGCCCGCCCGGGCGATTCCGTGAGAGATTTCATGCCTGACGAGACCGCCCCCGAGAAACCGCGCGTGCCCTACTGGCACCTCTGGACCGATTCCGAGGGCGTCAGCCACCAGACCCGCTGCGCGCTGACCGACTTCGACATGAAGTCGATGCAGCCGCCGGCCGACCCGCAATGGCAGGGCACCAAGACCCATGACGGCGCCACCGTGATGGTCACGGTGCAGCCGGTGGGCTGGACCGGGGCCTGGCACGAGAACCCGAAGCCCCAATGGATCATCCCGCTCTCGGGCCGTTGGTTCGTCGAATCCATGGACGGCACCCGCGTCGAGATGGGACCTGGCGAGATCTCCTTCGGGGAGGACCAGAACACCCGCGAGCGGGACGGGCGCCAGGGGCACCTCTCCGGCACCGTCGGGCCCGAGCCCGCCGTGCTGATGGTGGTGCAGTTCGATTCGCCGCCGACCGTCGCCACCCCGTGCCGGTTCCGCTAGGGTCATGGCGGGCTTCGAGATCGTCGATCCGCGCTTTGCCGGGTACCTGCTCGGCAATGCCGAACTCGAGGAGATCGCCACCGGCTTCCGCTGGATCGAGGGGCCGGTCTGGTTCGGGGATGCCGATTGCCTCCTGTTCCAGGACCTGCCCCGCGACCGCACCATGCGCTGGAGCGAGGCCGAAGGGCTGTCGGTCTACCGGGCGCCCTCGCACTTCGCCAACGGCCAGACCCGCGACCGCCAGGGCCGGCTGATCGCCTGCTCGCACCGGAACCGCTGCCTGTATCGGACCGAATACGACGGCGCCGTCACCACCCTGGTCACCCACCATGCGGGGCGCCGCCTCAACGCCCCGAACGACGTGGTGGTGGCCTCCGACGGCGGGATCTGGTTCACCGATCCGGTCTACGGCATCGCCAACGACTACGAGGGCGGACGCCAGGTCTCGGAGCAGCCGCCGGCGCTCTACCGCCTGGATCCGGGCTCGGGCGCGATCCGCGCCATGGCCACCGATTTCGACGGGCCGAACGGTCTCGCCTTCTCCCCCGACGAGCGAAGGCTCTACGTCGCCGAGACCGGCGACCAGAGCCGGCCGAACCCGCGCCAGTTCATCCGCGCCTTCGATGTCGGGCCGGACTTGGCCCTCTCGGGCGGCGGGGTCTTCCACACCGTCGCGCCGGGCTATTGCGACGGGATGCGGGTCGACGAGGACGGCAACGTCTGGAGCAGCGCCGCCGACGGCGTCCACTGCATCGACCCGTCCGGCAACCTGATGGGCAAGATCTTCGTGCCCCACCGGGTCTCGAACCTCGCCTTCGGCGGCCGGATGAAGAACCGCCTGTTCATCGGCGGCTCGCACACCCTCTACGCGATCTTCCTCAACCGGCGCGGCGCGCAGACCCCATGACGGATGGCGCGAGGCCGGACATCGGAGCCGGAACGCTGTGCCTGGACCGGATCCGCCTCGTCAGCGCCGATCCTGAAATACTGGCGCGGTATTTCACGGCGGCGCTCGGGTTTTCCCGCGTGACCTCGACACGACCCCTGGTCGACCGGCGAACCACTTTTGGCGAGTCCGTGGTGTCCCTCAGCCTCGGCGCACAGCACGTCGACCTCGTCGGATTCGACCGGCCGGGCCGGCCCTATCCCGACGACGTGCCGGGCTGGAGCCCCCTGTTCCAGCACGTCGCCATCGTGGTCTCGGACATGGCGGCCGCGTTCGCACGCCTGTCGGCGACGCCGGGATGGCGCCCGATCTCGACGGCCGGACCGGAGCGCCTGCCCGCAGCCTCGGGCGGGGTGAGCGCCTTCAAGTTCCGCGACCCCGAGGGGCATCCCCTTGAATTCCTTGAGTTTCCTCTTGGTGGCATACCCGAGGCCTGGCGCCGGGCGGGGCCGGATCCCTGCCTCGGCATCGACCACTCGGCCCTCTCGGTGGCGGACACCGCCGCGAGCCTCGCCTTCTACGAAGCCCTCGGCTTCACGATGGGGGCACGCTCCACCAATGTCGGTCCCGAGCAGGCCCGGCTCGATCGCGTGCCCGACCCGCACGTCACCGTGACCGGCCTGCACCCGCCGGGGGCACCGACGCCGCACGTCGAACTCCTTGACTATGCAGGGGATTTTCCCCGAGACGGCCAGGCCTGCGGCG
The DNA here is from genome assembly GCF_979253015.1 of Methylobacterium sp. AC433. Taxonomy (NCBI): domain Bacteria; kingdom Pseudomonadati; phylum Pseudomonadota; class Alphaproteobacteria; order Hyphomicrobiales; family Methylobacteriaceae; genus Methylobacterium; species Methylobacterium sp. AC433. The sequence goes on from NZ_CEEDBN010000001.1 coordinate 264,016, forward strand.
ACCACGACATCGCCGCCACCGTCCTGGTCTTCGCCGGCGCCGGTGGAGCCCCCCGCCAGATCCGCGACCCGGATGGCCACCGGCTGCGGCTGACCTGAGACCCGGCTCCGGACCGGCGCGCCCGCCGGTCCGGTTGGCTGGACAGCAGACGCGACGCTCCTCGGAAGCGCCATTCTCGTCGCTCTCGGCCGGGCTGCGCTGACGCCGTCGCGTGCCCGCTAGCCGGTTGAGGGTACGTCCTGCGCCGCGATCCAGGTCAGCGCCTCGGCCAGATCGACGAAGGGCGCCGGCCGCGGCGACCCGAGCCTGCCGAAACCCACCTCCAGGAACCAGCATCCGGCCTCCGCCCCATGGTCCGATGAGAGCCGGACCAGGATCGCGACGAGGATCCCTTCGGCCAGCACCAGCCGGCCTTCCTCGTCCCTGCTCTCGGTCCGGATCCGGACGGGCTGGAGGCTCAGGGTCATGGCACGGCGGGCCTCTTCTGATGCAGATAGGCCGGGTCGAACTCCGCGCGGTTCGTCAGCGCGTCCCAGTCGTGGATGACGAGGCGCTGACCCTGGAGCGTCAGCAGGCCCTGCCCGCGCAGTTCCTGCAGCACGCGGTTGACGTGGACGTTCGAGACGCCGATCGCGTCGGCGATGTCGCCCTGCGTCAGGGCCATCTCACAGGTGAAGTCCCGCGCCAGCCCCACGGCGTGGAGCTTCAGGTAGATTTCGCAGAACAGGTGCGTGATCCGGCCGAGGGTCGAGCGCCGGCCGATATTGGTCATCCATTCCCGGAAGATCGCGGCATCCACCAGGGTATCGCGCCAGAGGGCGGCCGTGATGCCGGGATGCGTGCGGGTGAGTTCGAGCAGCGCCTCATGCGGAATGAAGGCCAGGGTGCAGGCCGTCAGGGTGCTGAGGCTGTGGTCCATCACCGGCAGATGGAGGCTCTGCAGGTCGGGGATGTCGCCCGGGATGTGCACCGACAGGATCTGGCGCTTGCCCTCGTCCAGGAGCTTGTAGCGGAAGGTCCAGCCATCCAGCAGGAGGCAGCACTGCTTGGGATGGTCACCATCGCGCACGATGTCTTGGTGCGCGCCGAGCTGTCGGCGCGTCACCGGCAAGCCTTCGATCGCCCGACGCTCCGCGTCGGAGACCGTGATGATCGTCTCCAACTTCCGAATGAGCATGCTGAGATCGGCGCCAGCGGTGAGGCTCATTGCGAAGATGCCTTTCTTGGGCGGGTCTGATGACGGCGAGTTCGACCGTTCAAGGTTAAACCTCGGACCGTCCAACGCGGGCAGGGATGGCGCATCGGAACCCGATGGATCGATCAGGCTGTACCGTCGTCACCTTGTAGCATGAAGACCGATGTGGAGGCGCCAACTTTGGCCATCGCCGTCGGTAAGGCGGTCGGATCGGTGGCGCTACGGGGAGTCAATGCCCGAATACGCCTGCATTACGCCTTTGTCCCGGTTCCGGGGAGATGCAGGCGATCAACGCCGATCGCCTGATGGCTGCGGCGGATGCCGCGTCCCCTCTCCGCACCCATCTGCCTCGGTTCGTCCAAATTCAGATCATGCAAATCGGGCAAACCGCCTGCGGGCACGCGACACTGCCTCGGCACGGACGGATCAGGGCGCTGGATCGCGAGGCCCTGGAGGCCCTCGCCGCCAGCAGCGACGGCCTGCCCGAGGCCGAGTATGACCGTCTGATTCCGTCTGGCCCCAATCCGGAGCGCAGCACGGGAGTCCGACGGATGCCGTCGCACCAGCTTCCGGCAACAGGGCAGGGCCGGGCGGTTGCAGCTGTTGAGACCTGAGCCGCCCGGCCCCTATCGGAGCGCTGACCTTGGGAAGGAGGCACTTCGATCGGGGAATGGAAGATCCGCGCGCGAGTACGGGATCTCCCGAAGTCATCCGAGATGTTGGCATCGGGGCTGCGAGATTCAACCGCTCTTGAGGCCTGGCCATGACAGGGCGCTGGTGCATGGCGGAATTCAGTCTTCGCCGAAGCCGCAGGCTGCGTTCCTGGATCCATCGATGATCTTCGCATCAAATCCGACGTGTTGGTACCGAGCATCGATGTAGATGGACCGGATGATGGAGAAGGTGAGGTGTATGCCGTTCGGAGACGTTGCCGTACCGCGGCTCGATCCGGGAGCGTCCTATCGCGAGAAATGGCTGTAGACTTGGTCGACCACGGCACCGTACAACCATTCCAATGACGGAGCCGCCTCCGCGGAGATCTGGCGGAGCACGGCTCACGACTGGGCGAAACGGCAGGAAACGCATGATCCGGTTGAACCTGAACGGCACCGTCCGCGAGGTCGAGGCCGAACCTGACACCCCGCTTCTCTGGGTCATCCGTGAGCAGGCCGGCCTGACCGGCACGAAGTACGGCTGCGGCATCGCCCAGTGCGGCGCCTGCACGGTGCATATCGACGGCACGGCGGTGCGCTCCTGTTCGATGCCGGTGTCCAGCGTGGCACCGGACCAGAAGATCGTGACGATCGAGGGCCTGTCGAAGGATCGCTCGCACCCGGTGCAGAAGGCCTGGGCCGAACTCGATGTACCGCAATGCGGCTTCTGCCAATCCGGGATGATCATGGCGTCGGCGGCGCTGCTGGCCCAGAACCCGCACCCCAGCGAGGCGCAGATCCGCTCCGAGATCACCAATATCTGCCGCTGCGGCACCTACAGCCGCGTCCTGGCCGGTATCAAGCTCGCCGCCGATGGCGGCCAGGCCGGTTGAGGAGAGAGCCATGAACGCCCCCGTGACGAATCTCTCCCGCCGCGCTTTCGTGGTCGGCACGGCCGCTGCCGGCCTCAGCCTCGGCTTCCACGTCCCCTTCCCCGAAGCCGCCGCGCAGGGGGGCGCCCCCGCGCTCACCCCGGAGGTCAACGCATGGGTGGTGATCAGGCCCGACGAGACCGTGGTCATCCGCATCGCCCGCTCCGAGATGGGGCAGGGCACCCTCACGGGCCTCGCCCAACTCGTGGCCGAGGAACTCGGTTGCGACTGGTCGAAGGTGGTCACCGAGTACCCGACGCCGGGCCAGAACGTCGCCCGCGGCCGGGTCTGGGGCGATTTCGGCACTGGCGGCAGCCGCGGCATCCGCGAATCGCAGGACTACGTCCGCAAGGGGGGGGCGGCCGCCCGCATCATGCTGGTCGAGGCCGCCGCCAAGGGCTGGGGCGTCACCCCGTCCGAGTGCCGCGTCGAGAAGGGCGTGATCAGCCATATTGATTCCGGCCGCACCACCACCTTCGGCGCGGTCGCGATGGAGGCGGCCAAGGTCACGCCACCGAAGGACATCGTCCTCAAGGATCCGAAGGACTGGACCATCGCCGGCAAGCCGGTGAAGCGTCTCGACACCGTCGAGAAGACGGATGGCAGCCAAATCTACGGCATCGACCTGACGATGCCCGGCCTCCTGAACGCAGCGATCCGCGACTGCCCGGTCTTCGGCGGTACGGTGAAGAGCTTCGACGCCAAGGCGGTCGAGGGTATGCCGGGCGTGAAGAGGGTCGTGGCAGTGGGCGATTCCGGCGTGGCGGTGATCGCCGACACGTTCTGGCGTGCCAAGACCGCGGTGGAGGCCTTGCCGATCGTCTGGGACGAGGGCCCGAACGGTCAGGTCTCGAGCGAGACCATCGCGGCGACCCTGCGCGAGGGGCTCGACGCCGAGGAAGCCTATGTGGGCAACAAGGGCGGAGACGTCGCGAGCGCCCTGAAGGGAGCGGCCCGGGTCGTGGAGGCGACCTACGGCGTGCCGTTCCAGAACCACGCCACCATGGAGCCTATGAACGCCACGGTGCGCTGGACGCCGGAGCGCTGCGAGGCCTGGGCACCGACCCAGAACGGCGAGGCTGCACTCGCCGCCGTCGCCGAGGCCGCCGGCCTCTCGGCAAACCAGTGCGACGTCTACAAGCTCCTGCTCGGCGGCGGCTTCGGCCGGCGCGGCGCCACCCACGACTGGCTGCGCCAGGCCGTCCTCATCGCGAAGGAAATGCCCGGGACCCCGATCAAGCTGATCTGGACCCGCGAGGAAGACATGACCCACGGGCGCTACCATCCGATCACCCAGTGCCGAATGCGCGCCGGCCTCGACGAGGGCGGCAACCTCACCGGGCTGCACATGCGCATCTCGGGCCAGTCGATCCTCGTTTCGGTGGCGCCGAACCGGATGGTGGACGGCAAGGACCCGGTGGTGTTCCAGGGCCTCAATCCCGGCGGCGCCGAGGCGGCGATCGGCTATGCCATCCCGAACATCCTGGTCGATCACGCGATGCGCAACCCGCACGTGCCACCGGGGTTCTGGCGCGGCGTGAACATGAACCCGAACGCCATCTACCTCGAATGCTTCATGGACGAACTCGCCCATGCGGCGGGGCAGGATCCCCTGGCCTTCCGGCTGAAGCTGATGGACAAGCATCCCAAGCACCGGGCGGTGCTGCAGGCTGTGGCGGACAAGGCCGGCTGGGGCTCGAAGCCTCCGCAAGGGATCCACTGCGGCCTCGCTCAGATGATGGGCTTCGGCTCGTACGTGGCGGCGGTGGCCGAGGTCTCGGTCGGCGATGACGGGGCGGTCAAGGTCCACCGCATCGTCGCAGCTACCGATCCGGGCCATGCCCTCAATCCGCAGCAGATCGATGCCCAGATCGCGGGCTCCTTCGTGTACGGTCTGTCGGCGGCCCTCTATCAGGAATGCACGGTCAAGGACGGCCGCATCGAGCAGACGAACTTCGACACCTATCCGGTGATGCGCCTCGAAGAGATGCCGGTGGTCGAGACTATCGTGATGCCGTCGGGTGGGTTCTGGGGCGGCGTCGGCGAACCCACCATCGCAGTGGCGGCCCCCGCCGTGCTGAACGCGATCTTCGCGGCCACCGGAAAGCGCGTGCGCCAGATGCCGGTGAAGAACACGGACCTGCGGAGGGCGTGATGCGCCTGAGCGTGGTCGCTGTGTGGCTGCTGGCCGGGCCGGTCGGGTCGGCCGCGGCGGAGCGCCCGCCGCCGGGGGCAACCTCCTGTGCCGGGTGCCATGCCGAGGGCGCCGCGATGGGAGCGATCGAGGGCCGTCCCGAGGCCGATATCGCGGCGGCGCTGGCAGAGTACCGCTCGGGCGCGCGACCCGCGAGCGTCATGAGTCGCATCGTCAAGGGCTTCTCGGACGACGAGAGCCGGGCCATCGCGGCCTATCTCGCTCGGCAGGGGCAGCCATGACCACGACGCGCCGTGCGCTCCTCGCCACCGGGGCAGCCGTCGCCTTGGCGCGGCCGGCCCTGGCCCAGGCCGCCGCGAAGGTGGTGGTGATCGGCGGCGGCTTCGGCGGAGCCACGGCGGCGCGCGTACTCCACCGTGGTGGCCTGGACGTGACGCTCCTGGAGGTGAACCCGACCTACGTCTCCTGCCCGTTCAGCAACGAGGTCATCGCCGGCCTCCAGCCCATGGCGGCGCAGCGCTTCGGCTACGAAGGGCTCGCCCGTGCGGGTATTCGGGTGGTGCACGCCGCCGCCACCGGAATCGAGGCAGGTACGCGCCAAGTCACCCTCGCTGACGGCACCGCGCTCGCCTATGACCGCCTCGTGCTCTCGCCGGGGATCGACCTGCGCTTCGACGCCATTCCCGGCTACGACGCGGCGGCGGCCGAGCGCATGCCCCATGCCTGGAAGGCTGGCGCGCAGACGCAGCTCCTGGCCCGGCAACTCGCCGCGATGCCGGAGGGCGGCACCGTGGTGCTGTCGGTGCCGGGCAATCCCTATCGCTGCCCGCCCGGCCCCTACGAGCGGGCGAGCCTGATCGCCCATGTGCTCAAGACGACCAAGCCCCGCGCCAAGCTGATCCTCCTCGACGCCAAGGACACCTTCTCGAAGCAGCGCCTGTTCCAATCGGCCTGGAAGACGCTCTATCCGACCCAGCTCGAATACGTGCCGCTGGCGGAGGGCGGACAGGTCAGTGCCGTCGACCCGGACGCCATGATCGTCCGTACCGACTTCTCGGACTACAAGGCTGACGTAGCCTGCATCATCCCGCCCCAGATGGCCGGCCGGATCGCGGTTGTTGCGGGAGTCGCCGACCGCAGCGGCTGGTGCCCGATCGACCCCGTCACATTCGAATCCCGACTGGTGCCCGGCATCCACGTCATCGGCGACGCGGCCATCGCTGGGGCGATGCCGAAATCCGCCTTCTCGGCCAACGCCCAGGCCAAGGTCTGCGCCAATGCGGTGATCGACCTCCTGGCCGGGCGCCCGCCCGGGACGCCGAAGCTGATCAACACCTGCTACAGCCTGGTGGCGCCCGGATACGGGATCTCGGTCGCGGGCGTCTACCACCCGGCCGGCGGTGTCCTCGCCGATGTGGAGGGCGCCGGCGGCATCAGCCCTGTCGATGCGCCCATGGCCCTGCGCGAGCAGGAAGCGCTCTATGCCGCCGACTGGTACCGCACGATCACTCGGCAGGTCTTCGGGTGAGGCGGGTGGCCGGATGGGTCTGGATCGGCTGCACGATCCTGGCAGCTCGGGCCGAGGCAGTGGCAGAACCGGGCGCCGAGCCCCTGGGCCCCGTCGTTGTCGTCGACCGCGAAATTCCCGCGAGCCTGACCGGGGTGCCGGGCGATCCCGCGCGGGGCCGCGCCCTCGTCGTCGACCGCACGAAGGGGCTCTGCCTGCTCTGCCATGCCGGACCGTTCCCGGAGGAGCGCTTCCCCGGCAATCTCGGTCCCGATCTCGCGGGCGTCGGCGACCGGCTGGCGCCCGGCGCCCTGCGCCTGCGCCTCGTGGACGGTCAGGTCTTGAACCCGGACACCATTATGCCCTCCTATTATAGTCTCGCGGGTACCACGCGGGTCGGTGCGGCCTGGCGGGGCCGGCCGGTGCTGGAACCTCAGGAGATCGAGGACATCGTCGCCTTTTTGGCGACCCTGCGCGACACCCCTTCGGAGAGGCCGGCGCCGTGAGCCCGCAGACACCCCACGCCCCGAGCCGCCGCCGCCTCCTCGCCCTCGGGCCGGGCCTCGCCGCGACGCTCGCCCTGCGCCCGGTGGCGGCCGGGGCCGCCATCCGCACCGAGAGCACGGCCGAGGCCATCCGGCGCTTCGCGGGCGACGCCGAGATCCATCCGGGACGCATCCGGCTCGACCTGCCGCCGCTGGTCGAGAACGGCAACGCGGTGACGATCGCCGTGACGGTGGACAGCCCCATGACCCCGGAGGACCATGTCCGCCGCATCGCGGTGTTCAACGACAAGAATCCGCAGCCGAATGTCATCACCGTATACCTGGGGTCGCGTGGAGGTCGCGCCGCGATCACGACCCGCATCCGGCTGGCCGACACGCAGCGCATCACCGCCATCGCGGAGACCAGCGACGGGCGCTACTGGTCGACCACGGCCGACGCTATCGTCACCCTCGCCGCCTGCCTGGAGGGCTGAGCCGCCATGGCCCGCACCCTGATCAACGTTCCGAAGACCGCCCAGGCCGGCGAGGTCGTCACGATCAAGACCCTGATCTCCCACCCGATGGAGACCGGCTTCCGGCCGGGGGCCGACGGGCGCATCCGCCCGCGGGACATCATCACCGAGTTCACCTGCCTCTACGACGGCGAGACGGTGTTCCGGGCCGAGCTGTTTCCCGCGACCGCCGCCAACCCCTACCTGACCTTCACCCTGCGGGCGACGCGGACGGGCACGCTCACCCTGACCTGGCGCGGCGACAACGGATTTGCGCAGACCGAGACCGCGACCTTGACGGTGACGTGAGGCGGCTCGCGCTCCTGATGCTCGCGGCCCTGGCGGCGGGACCGGCGCGGGCGGCCGAGATCCCGCCGGCCGAGCGGCGCTCGGGCTTCGAGACCATGAGCCCGGACATCCAGGCGATGCAGCGCGACGGGATGGCGAACCCGGCCCTGCTCTGGCTCGAGGACGGCGCCGACCTCTGGGGCAGGCCGCCGGCCCCGGACCGGCCCGCCTGCGCGGGTTGCCACGGCGAGGCGGCGGCCACGATGCGCGGCGTCGCCGCCCGCTACCCGGCCTGGGACGCTGAGACCGCGGCTCCGATCGACCTCCAGGGCCGGATCAACGCCTGCCGCCGGCGCCACCAGGGCGCGGAGCCCTACCCGTACGAGAGCCGCGAGCTCCTCGGGCTCACCGCCTACGTCGCCGCCCAATCCGCGGGCCTGCCGATCACGGTCCTGGACGATCCCCGCCTCGGCCCCGCCCGGGCGGCCGGCCGGGCGCTGTTCACGCAGCGCATGGGCCAGCTCGGACTGTCCTGCGCCGCCTGCCACGACGACCATCACGGGCGCCGCCTGGGCGCGGCACTGATCCCGCAGGGACACCCGACCGGCTACCCGCTCTACCGCCTCGAATGGCAGGGGGTCGGCTCGGTGCAGCGGCGGCTGCGCAACTGCATGACGGGGATGCGGGCCGAGCCCTTCGCCTACGGGGCGGCGGACTTCGTCGCCCTAGAGCGCTACCTCATGGACCGGGCCGCGCCCCTGCCGGTCGAGACCCCGGCGGTGCGCCCGTGAGCCTCAGCCGAACTGGGCCAGCACCAGCCCGCCGGCCGCGGTGACGAGGACGACGATCCAGGGCGGCGCCCGCCCCACGGTGAGCAGCACGAAGGCCAGGACCGCGAGGGCGAAGTCGCGGGCATTGCCCACGGCGCTGACCCAGACGGGATCGTAGAGGGCGGCTCCCAGGATGCCGACCACGGCGGCGTTGGTGCCGCGCATCGCCGCCTGGGCAAGGGGCCGGGCGCGCGGGCCGTCCCAGTAAGGCAGGGCGCCGTAAACCAAGAGCAGCCCCGGCAGGAAGATCGCCACCAGGGCGATGGCCGCCCCGAGGAGGCCGTGCGGCGCCGGCCCGACCGCGGCGCCGAGATAGGCCGCCACGGTGAAGAGCGGCCCCGGCACCGCCTGGGCGGCGCCGTAGCCGGCCAGGAACCGGGCCGGGTCGATCCAGCCGGTGCCGACCACCTCCGCCTGCAGCAGCGGCAGCACGACGTGGCCGCCGCCGAACACCAGGGCGCCCGAGCGGTAGAAGGCGTCGAACAGGGCGAGCCCCTGGCCCGCCGGACCGGCGCCGCCGCTCTGTGCGACCAGGGCCGGCACGAGGAGAGCCGGGCCGACGAGCAGCCCCCCGAACAGGATGAGCGCCGCCGCGCCGGCCCGGCGCGAGACCGGCACCGCCAGGCGGTGGCCGCCGGTCGCCATGGGCTCGGCCCGGCACAGGAGCAGCCCCGCCGCGGCGCCGAGGGCGATCACCAGCACCTGACCGACGGCCCCGGGCAGGAAGACGACCCCCAGCAGCGCCGCGACGGCGATGCCGGCGCGGGGACGGTCCGGGGTGAGCGCCCGGGCCATGCCCCAGACGGCCTGGGCCACCACCGCCACGGCCACGAGCTTGAGGCCGTGCAGCACGGCCTCCGCCCATGGTCCCGTCAGGGAACCGGCCCCGAGGGCGAAGGCGAGGAGCACCAGGGCGGAGGGCAGCGTGAAGGCCGTCCAGGCGGCGAGTCCGCCGAGGAGCCCGCCGCCCCGCAGCAGCCCGAGGGAGAATCCGACCTGGCTCGAGGCCGGCCCCGGCAGGAACTGGCACAGGGCCACGAGGTCGGCATAGCCCGCCTCGTCGATCCAGCGCCGCCGATGCACCAGCTCCTCCCGGAAGTAACCGAGATGCGCGATCGGGCCGCCGAAGGACGTCAGGCCGAGCTTCAAGAACACGCGGAACACCTCGGCGGGCCGGCCGACGGTCGAACCCGAGCGGATGGCCGGCTCCGGGGGCTGTCCCTGCAGAATCACCCGTCGCTCCCCGCCGTCCGATATGCTGGCCGGGCCGGTCGGCCCGATGCGCAACCTGTACCGGATCGGGGGCCGGATGCCATGGCGGGACTGGCTTCATCCTCCGGCGACGTCGGCGCGGCCGCTCCGCCGATGCGGGACGCGACGGTCGAGGCGACCTCGACGAAGCCGTCCGGCCGGACACGCTCCGCCGCGCCCTGCCGGGCCCGCGCCAACCCGCTCCCCCGCCGGCCGGTCTCCCCCGGATCAGGCGTGAAGCAGGCCGTGATCCTGGATATGGACGTTCTCGGCCGTCAGCAGAGCCTTCTCCACGCCCTTGAGTAGGATCGTGTCGTGGGCACTCAGCGTCAGCAGGGTATCGGCTCCCGCATCCGTCATGTGATCCTGAAGCGCCGCGAAGCTCGAGACCTGAGCCTTGTCCAGCCGCAGGATGTCGTGTCTGCTGCCCGAGCCCGCATGGAATCCCGTGATCGTGTCCCGTCCGAAGCCGGACGCGAACACGAACGTATCGCCGCCGGCGCTCTTGAGGGTGTCGCTCACGCCGGGCGTGGAAACCAGCGTCTGATCGGCCTGATAGGCGGTCTGGATATGCGAACCGTCCGGTTTCGTCCGGTCGACGAAGCCGATCTTGCCATTGGCAGCGTAGCTGGCGTGTTCGGCGACATGGTCCTTGCCGGTGAGGCCGGCCAGGTAGACATCGGAGGTCTTGTTCGGGTGCTGAACCACTGTCCTGATGGCCGCGCCGTCGGCGTCGTAGGTCTCAGTGGTGATGTCCGTCCCGATGATCTTGCGCATCATCAGGCTGCCATCGTCACGGAACTGCTCCTGCAGGACGATCTTGCCGGCCCCGTCGTAGCGCGTGTGAGCCGAGGCGTAGGCCTTGCCGGCCAGGCCGTCGACATAGACGTCGTAGGACGTGTCGGCGTGCTGCACGACCTTGCTGGCGAGTTTGCCGGAGGCGTCGTAGGTGGACGTGACCCGGTCCCCGTCGACGAGCGCACGCTCCGTTCGGGCCAGTTCGCTCGGGATCGGCGCTGGTGCCGCGGCCTGTTTGAGAGCGGGCTCGAGGGTCGAGGCGGGCGTGGCGATCTGGGTCGAGGCGGATGTCGGCATCATCCCCGTCACGGCGTGCGATGCGGCGGAGGCCGGCCCCGTTTGCGTCGCGGCGACGAGCGTCGACCCGGCGCCGCCCGACTGCGCCGCGAGGGCCTGGACGATCGAGGACGTGCCGGCGGATGCGAGCGTTGCGAATTTTTCGCCGCTCCCGAGCGTCATGCCCCAATCATTGTAGAGATGCGTTGCGCTCGAAAGTTTATAGAAGACGTTGTTGCTATGATAAGCGCCGGACTGCTTGAAAAAGGAGTCGCCAGCATTCAGGTAGATAATACTGTCATGGAAAGAAAGCTGTCCTGCCTTGTAGGCGGCATCCAGGAAAACGCTTGCCAGGCTCTTGGCAGTGTTTTTCTGCTCGACAATCGTATTGTGAGATAGGTCCACATTCTTGAACGTGCTGGCGAAGTTGCCGCCGCCGTTGTGGATGTCCACGAAGCCGTTGTTGTTCAGGCTGACGTTGTTCGTGATGGAGATGTTCGTCAGAGCGTTCTTGTAACCGCCGGCCTCGATGAAGCCGACGGTGTTCTCGATCCAGTTGTGGTGGATCTTGACGTTGTCCATCGTACCGAACAGCTCGATGCCGCCGCCATCGTGGCCGTAGTCGAAGCTCGGCGCCTTGGCGTTGACGATCTTGGTGTACGAGACCTCGTTGTTGCTGTTGCCGATCATCACGCCGACCGCGCCGTAATCGTCGTCGTACACGTTGGCCGTGTTCTTGATCATCTTCAGATCGTGAAAGTAGCTGCGCGTGACGAGGTTGTCGGTGCCGTTGAGCATCACGCCCTCGCCGACCTGGCTCGCCTCCACGTTCCGGATCGTGATGTGGCTGGCCGACTTGGTGACGTTGACGCCCGCCTGCGCGGCGCCCGTGATCGTCAGCCCGTCGATGACGACGTACTTGGCGTTGGCCACGTTGATGGCGTCGGAGTAACCCGCCGCGCTGTTGGCGATCGTGGCGGCCGGCCCCGTGCCGTAGGTGGTGAAGGTGATCGGGGCCTTCTCGGTGCCGGAGGCGGTGATGGTGAGCGCGCCCGTGCCCGCCGCCGAGGCATTGTAGGCGGTGCCGGCCTTGAAGGCGACGGTGTCACCGGCCTGAAGCTTGAGCTTGTTGACCGCCTCGAGGCTGGAGAGGGGGGCCGCTGCCGATGTGCCGAGATTTCGGTCCGAAGCAAACTTGGAAGACTTGTCGATGTAGTAGATCGTCACGATAACGTCCGTTCGCTGGCGTGCTTCCGTGCGATCGCGCTCGCTTTCTGCACAGAAATGCAAATTTGCAAAACATCTTGTCGAGCCAAGATGTTTTGCTGTGAAACGCATGTGCTCAAACAGAATGTGCAGCATATTTGTAAAAACTGTACAATCAAGCAGATTTTTATAAAGAATAGATTACTCTAATCCGGGGAATATATGTGTAAGAACAGCAAATACATTAGGAATTCTGTTCCTTGAGAGAGAAGCAGCACGGAAATATGAGTGGAGGCTGGGGCCGGGGAGGCTCGCAGCTGCGGTGTGAGATATTCGCACGTGCGAGAGCGGCCAATCAGTCTTAGCTTAGCCATTGGTACCCGCAGCAAAGCGGGCACCCCAAGTCGTTTTGCAAAACGCGGCGATCACTCCGCGCCTCAATACAGACGTCGCGGCGCAAAAGGCATTTTGCCGCACCCGGAATGATGCTCGTCGTCGCCGACGGACCGAGCAACGTTCAAGACGAGCCCTGTCGATGCCGCTGCCGCCGGTGGACATGGTCGCCCGGATCCGGCGGCCGGGGCGGTCTCGCCGATGCACAGATCTCCGCGTCAGCGGACGTATCCGCGTCCGCTCACGACCCCGCGCCGTTCGCCCCCCGCCGGCTCAGCAGGTCCTTGCGGAACTTGGCGTCGAGGCGCTGCATGAAGTGCTCGGCGCAGCACATGTGGTCGTGCATCTCGCGGCGGACGGCCTCGGCGTCCTCGGCGCGGTAGGCGGCCACGAGGGCGCGGTGGCTGGCGAGGTTGTGGGCGCCGAAGGCCTCGTGCTCGGTGAGGCTGTCGCTGCGGAACTCCACGAGGTCGCGCAGCAGGCTGTTCAGGAACCGGCACATGAAGGCCAGCAGCGGGTTGTCGCTGGCGTCGCACAGGATGTCGTGGAAATCGACCTCGACCACCCGGCCGATACCCCGGCCATCGCCGGCATTGGCGGCCTCCGAGGCGGCCATGTTCTCCTCCAGGCGGCGGAACTCCGCCTCGCCGAGGCGACCGACCACGCTGACGCCGAGCGTCACCTCCAGGCTGCGGCGCAGGGCGTAGACCTGGGCGAAGTCGAGCTCCTGGAAATGCAGGAACCGGCGCAGCTGCTGCGCGGCGGCGTCCACCGAGATCGGGCGGATCTCCGGGCCGCCATTGGGACCGGACTGCATCGTCACCAGCCCCTGGACCTCCAGGGCCTTCAGGGCCTCGCGGATCGTGCCCTTGGCGCAGCCGTAATGCTGCATCAGGGCGCGCTCGTTCGGCAGGCGGTCGCCGGGGGCCAGCCGCTCGCGGGCGATCCGGTTGCAGAGATCCTCCGCGATCTGGTCCGACAGCTTGATCCGCCGCATCGGCGCGGGCGGGCCGTCCGCCTCCGGCGTGCTCATCGGGGGACCTTGCTCATCGGGGAATCCGGCTCATCGCGGCGTCCAGGCCACGCCGGCATCGAGCGGGAAGATCGGGCGGGCGAGCTTGGCGAAGGGGAACAGCCCGTAATCGGAGCTGGTGACGCCCCGGCTCGCGCATTCCACCACCGCCCGGGCGATGGGCTCGAAGACCGGGCGGCAATACATCCGCGACTTCAGGATCAGCACCTGGGCCGCGGCCGGGTCGAGGCCCGAGCCCGTGAACACGCCGAGGTCCCAGGGCTCGTGCGGCTCCTCCGTGACGAGGATGCGGGCCGCACCCGTGTCGAGCACCGCCGCCCGGCCCATGCGGCAGCGCTGGCCCGTATAGGTCGGGCCGGTGATGACGTATTCGCCGTCGCCCAGGGCCGTCACCGTCCCGGTGACGGGGAGGGGGGCTTGGCGTTCGAAGCCCGGCAGGGCCACGCGGTTGCCGAGGCCGCGTTCGACCCGGGCGCCGACGCCCGCCGCGTGCAGGGCCGCGACGGCCTCCGGATCGCAGATCGGGCCGGCGACGATGCCGTCCATCCCGGCCGCCAGGGCGGCGGCGAGGACGTCCATCACGTCGCAGGTGCCGCCCGACATGCAGTTGTCGCCGTGGTCGAGGAGGAGCACGGGACCGACCCCCGGACCGGCCAGCGCCGCCTGCGCCGCCGCGATGGACGCGGCCAGCGGCGCCTCCGCGTAGACGAAGTCGTCGCGCGTCTCCCAGAGCCCGGCCGCGAGGTCGCGGGCCGCCGCGTCGGCGGCGCCTTGCGTCTCCGCCGTGACCGTGACGGAGACGCCGGCCTCGGCGAGGTCGGCCAGGGAGAATCCGCCGAAGATCGTCGCGGCGAGCACGCCGGGCCGGGCCTCCGCCGCCCGGGCGGCCGTCACGGCCTCCCGCATCGGGCCGGGCACGCGGGTGTCCATGCGCAGGGTGTGGGCGAGCATCGGCGGATGGACCCAGGCCCGGCGTGGCGCCAGGCCCTCGTCGAGCATGCGCCCGACGATGCCGGCCACCCGCTCCCCCGTCTCGGCCATGTCCACGTGCGGGTAGGTCTTGAAGCCGGCGATCGCGTCGCAGTTCGCCACCATCCGGTCGGTGATGTTGCCGTGGAGGTCGAGGGCGACGCCGAGCGGCACGCCGGGCGCCAGGGTGCGGATGCGGGCCAGGAGCTCGCCCTCGCCGTCGTCGTGGCTCCGCGTCACCATCGCCCCGTGCAGGTCGAGGAGGATGGCGTCGCAGCCGGGGCGGATCGCATCGAGGATCGCCGCGGCGAGCGCCTCGAAGGCCGCGTCCGCCACCGGGCCGCTCGGGTTGGCATGGGCCGAGACCGGCACCGCGACGGTGGCGCCGCGTGCCTCCCCGAAGCGGATGAAGGCGCCGAGCGCCGTGGTGCTGTCGCGCCCCGCCGCCAGGGCCGCCTCGCCCCAGAGCGGGTCGAAGGCGGCCAGCGGGGTCGCCAGGGGCGAGAAGGTGTTGGTCTCGTGGTTCACCCGGGCGGTGACGATACGCATGCGCTTCGAAGCCTTGCTGGGATCGGGATCAGGCCGCGGGGGACAGGCGGGAATCGTAGTCGAGCACCGCGTCGAGCAGGACCTGCGCGCCGGCGGCGCACTCGGACGGGGCGGTCGATTCGGCCGGGTTGTGGCTGAGACCGCCGGCGCTCGGCACGAACACCATGGTGGTGGGCACCAGGGCGGCGACGTGGGCGGCGTCGTGCCCGGCCCCCGAGACCATGTCGCGGGTGACGTGGCCGCCCTTCTCGGCCGCGCGCCGGACGGAGGCGATGCAGCCGGGATCGAAGGCGACGGGGGCGGTCCGGGCGATGACCTGGAGCGTGCCCGTGAGCGAGAGGCCGGCCGTGACGCGGTCGAGGGCGTCGCGCAGGGCCGCCTCCATGGCGTCGAGCACCGCGTCCTGCGGGTGGCGCAGGTCCACGGTGAGGAAGACGTGGCCCGGGATGACGTTGTTGGAGTTCGGCGTCACCGTGAGGTGGCCGACGGTGCCGACCGCGTCGGGGGCATGCGCCTGGGCGGCGGCATCCACCGCCTCGACCAGGCGGGCGGCGCCGACGAGCGCGTTGCGCCGCATCGGCATCGGCGTCGAGCCCGTATGGGCGGACTGGCCCTCCAGGGTGACCTCGTACCAGCGCATGCCCTGCACGCCCTGCACAACGCCGATGGTGGCGCCCTCCGCCTCCAGGATCGGGCCCTGCTCGATGTGCAGCTCGAACATCGCGCCGAACGGCACCGAACCGGGCCGGGCCTCGCCGCGATAGCCGATGGCGTCGAGGGCCGCGCCGAAGCACGTGCCGGCGCTGTCCTGGCGCGCCTCGGCCCAGTCTCCGTCATAGATGCCCGCATAGACGCCGGAGCCCAGCATGGCGGGGGCGAAGCGCGCGCCCTCCTCGTTGGTCCAGTTCACCAGCAGGAGCGGCGCCTCGGTGACGTAGCCGGCCCCGTCGAGGGTGCGCAGCACCTCGAGCCCGGCCAGCACGCCGAGCACGCCGTCGAACTTGCCGCCGGTGGGCTGGGTGTCGAGGTGGCTGCCCAAGGCGATCGGCTTCAGCTCCGGGTTCCGGCCGGGGCGCAGGGCGAACATGTTGCCGACCGCATCCACCGTGAGGGTGCAGCCGAGCGCCTCGACCTGGCTCCGCAGCCAGTCGCGCACCCGGCGGTCCTCGTCGCTGAGCGTCAGGCGGGCGATGCCGCCGTCGGGGGTGGCGCCGATGGCGGCGGTCTCGGTCAGGCTGTCCCAGAGGCGCTCGGCGTTGATGGTGAGGTTCGACATCTGTGTCCCGGATTCCGTTCTGCTCACGCCGCCTTCACGCCGAGGAAGCGGTCGCGCGCCGCCTCGTCGGCGACGAAGTCGGCATTGCCGGCCGCGTAGGCGACGCGGCCGAGTTCGAGGATGTAGTGGCGGTCTGCAAGGCTCGTGCAGACCGCGAGGTTCTGCTCCACCAGCAGGATCGGGACCCCGGCGTCGCGGATGGCCCGGATCTGGGCGACGATCTCCTCGACGATGACGGGGGCGAGGCCCTCCACCGGCTCGTCGAGCATGAGGAGCTTCGGCCCGGAGAGCAGGGCACGGGCGATCGACAGCATCTGCTGCTCGCCGCCCGAGAGCTGCGCGCCCCCGTTGCGGCGGCGCTCCTCCAGGCGCGGGAACATCGTGAAGATGTCCCGCAGGCCCCAGGGCGAGCCCTTGCGCACGGCGATGGCCAGGTTCTCCGCGACGCTGAGGAGGCTGAAGATGCCGCGATCCTCCGGCACGAGGGTGAGGCCGGCCCGGGCGATGCGGTGGGCGGGCCAGCCCGCCACGTCGGCGCCGTGGAAGCGCACCCGGCCGCCGCGCGGGGGCAGGAGGCCGCTGATCGCCTTCAGCGTCGAGGTCTTGCCAGCGCCGTTGCGCCCGAGCAGGCAGACGATCTCGCCGTCGCGCACCTCCAGGCTGACGCCCTGGAGGATGTGGCTCTTGCCGTAGAAGCCCTGGACCCCGTCCAGGCTGAGGGCGACCGGGCCGCTCACGAGACGTGCGCCCGGGCGGGCGTGAGGTCGCCGGTGATCATGTTGCCGAGATAGGCCCGGCGCACCTCCGGGTCGTCGCGGACCCGGGCCGGCGGCCCCTCCACCAGAACCCGGCCGGCGCGCATCACCGTCACGGTGTCGGAGATGTTCATGACGATGCCCATGTTGTGCTCGATGAACAGGACGGTGTGGTCGCGGCCGAGGTCGCGGATCAGCGCCGTCATCGCGCCGATGTCGTCGATGCCCATGCCGGAGGTCGGCTCGTCGAGGAGGATGACCTTCGGGGCCGCCGCCATGGCCATGCCGACTTCGAGGCGCCGCTGCTGGCCGTGCGAGAGTGCGCCGGCGGCGCGCAAGGCCACCCGGGCGAGGTCGAGGCGCTCCAGCATCGCCTCGGCAACCGCCAGCGCCGGCCGGTTCGCCTCGGCCCGGCGCCAGGGGGCCAGCGCCTGCCAGGGCGTCTTTCCCTGCGCGGCCAGCCGCAGGTTCTCGCGAACGCTCAGGGTCGGGAAAAGGCTGGTCACCTGGAAGGAGCGGGCGAGGCCGAGGCGCACGCGCTCGTGGTCGGCGGTGCGGGTGATGTCCCGGCCCGCCAGGGTGATGCGCCCGGCCGAGGGCGTGATCCGGCCGGTCAGCGCATGGAACAGGGTGGTCTTGCCGGCGCCGTTCGGGCCGATGATCGAGTGGACGCTGTTCTCGGCGATGCGCAGGGTCACGTCCTGCAGGGCGACGAAGCTGCCGTAGCGGACGCTCAAGGCGTCGGTGGCGAGGATCGGCGCGCTCATCGGGCGACCTCCGGAGCGCGGCCGGCCTCGATCGCGGGAACCCCTTCCGCCACGGGGGCGACCTCGGGGTTCGCCACCACCGGGCGGTCGGGCGCGGGGTCGTCGGGCGGCGGCGCCCGCGTCACGAGGGCGACGGCGCGCTCGATCAGGCCCCAGAGGCCGCGCTGCAGGAACAGCGTGATGACGATGAGGAGGAGCCCGAGCAGCAGGAGCCAGCGCGGCCAGATCGCCGAGAGGGCGTCGGCGGCGAGCAGGTAAGCGCCGGCTCCGAGGAGCGAGGCGAACAGGTTCGCGCTGCCGCCGATGATCGTCATGATCAGCAGGGTCTCGCTGGTGTGGTAGTCGATGTTCGAGAGCGGCGCGACGCCGATCAGCATGGCGTGGAGCGCGCCCGCGAAGGCGGTGACCGCGCCGGAGATCGCGAAGGCCGCGACCTTGAAGGCGCGCACCGGATAGCCGATCGCCCCGGCCCGGCCCTCGTTGTCGCGGATGGCGAGCAGGGTGCGCCCGAAGGTCGAGAGCGCGACCCGCTGCAGGGCGGCGAAGAGCGCGAGGAAGAGCACGGCCACGAAGGCGTAGTAGGTCCAGGGATCGGACAGGACCGTGCCGGCGAGGCGCGGGCGCGGGATGTCGAGGAGGCCGTTGTCGCCGCCGGTGAGGCCGCTGAAGGTGTAGGCCAGGAAGTAGAACATCTGTGAGAAGGCGAGCGTCAGCATCACGAAGTAGACGCCCTGGCGCCGGATCGAGACCCAGCCCACCGCGGCCGCCACCAGGGCGCCGAGCGCCAGCGACAGCAGCAGCATGACGGGGGCCGGCAGGCCGGCCCGGACGAGGCCGAGACCGGCGACGTAGCTGCCCAGGCCGAAGAAGATGCCCTGGCCGAAGGAGAGGAGGCCGGTGTAGCCCAGCAGCAGGTTGCAGGCGGCGACCGCCAGCCCGTAGATCAGGATCTCGCTGGCCAGCGTGCCGGAGCGCATGGCGAGCGGCAGGATCAGCACGGTCGCGACCGCGAGGCCGAACTGCACCAGGGGCCGGTCGAGAAGGGGAATCATCGCCAGTTCCTCCTCAGGCCCGGCCGAACAGGCCGCGCGGCATCGCCATGATGATGCCGGCCATGCCGAGATAGATGACGAGGCGCGCGCCCTCGGGCCACAGGGTGGCCATCAGGCTCTGCGCGATGCCGACGAGGAGGCCGGCGGCGAGTGCCCCGGCATAGCTGCCCATCCCGCCGATCACCACCACCACGAAGGCGATGCCCAGGGCCTCGACGCCCATGAAGGGCTCGACGCCGCGGATGGGGGCGGCCAGCGCCCCGGCCAGGCCCGCCAGCCCGGCCCCGAGGGCGAAGACGGCGGTGTTGATGCGCAGGGTGTCGTAGCCGAGCAGCGCCATGTTGGACGGGGATTCGGAGCCCGCGCGGACGATGGCGCCGAGCCGCGTCCGGTCGAGGAGCCACCACAGGCCTGCCGCCAGGATCGCCGTGAAGCCGATCACGAAGAGCCGGTATTCCGGATAGACGAAGTCGCCGAGGATCATCACGCCGCTGAGTTCGTCCGGCGGCGCGACGTTCCCGCCGAGGGGGCCCCAGACGATGATCACGAGTTCCTGCACCACCAGGGCGAGGCCGACGGTGACGAGGATGTGGAAGGTGTGCGGCAGCTTGTAGACCCGGCGCAGGAGCAGCCGCTCGGTCAGCCCCGCCACCCCGGCGACGACCAGGGCGGCGAGCGGCATCGCCACCCAGAAGCTCAGGCCGCGCTCGACGCCCTCGTAGGCGAGGTAGGCGCCGAGGAGGTAGAACGCCCCGTGGGCGAAGTTCACGAATTGCAGCAACCCGAAGATGATGCTCAGGCCCACCGCCAGGAGGAAGTAGAGCATCCCGAGCCCGAGGCCGTTCAGGATCTGGAACAGGTAGGTCACGGGGTCTCCCGTTCAGCCAGGATGTCGTTCGCGTCGCGAGGTTTCGTCCGGGTCGCGAGGTTTCGTCCGGGTCGCAAGACGTGCTCCCTCTCCCCTCTGCGGGAGAGGGCCGGCCGCGTCCGCGGGTCGGGTGAGGGGGCGCCGCCCCTCTCCCGGTCGCTCCGCGACCACCCTCCCCCCGCGGAGGGGGGAGAGTTCAGCGGTAGCCCTCACGTCATCTTGCAGCCGGCGGCCTCGGGCGAGAGGAACGACTTGCCGGACTGGATGACCTCGGCGAAATCGTCCTTGTCCTTCATGGCGGACTTCGCCTTGCCCTTGAGCAGGTAGTAATCCTTGATGACCTGGTGGTCGGCGGCCCGGATTTCCTCCTCGCCGGTGAGACCCGCGTAGCGCATCCCTTCGAGCGCCTTGATCACGGCGGGGCCGTCGGCGCTGCCGGCCTTGGTGGCCGCGTCGAGGAGCAGCTTGGTGATCTGGTAGGAGCCGGCGAAGGAGTAGTTCGGCGTCATCTTGGCGGTCTCGCGGACCTTGGCCACCAGGGCCTTGTTCAGGGGCGAGTCGATGCCGTGCCAGTACTGCGCGCCGAAGTAGACGCCCTCGCAGAGGTCGGCGCCCAGGGCCTCGAACTGCTCGAGGCCCGAGGCCCAGGCGAGCACGATGGTCATGCGCTTCTTGAGGCCGAAGCTGACCGCCTGGCGCAGGGCATCCGAGGATTGCGAGCCGAAGTTGAGGAGCAGCAGCACGTCGGGCTTGGCCGCGATCGCGTTGGTCAGGTAGCCGCTGAATTCCTTCTCGGCCAGCGAGTGGTAGCTGTTGCCGACATGCTCGATGCCCTTCTCCTGGAAGACCGCCTTGGCGGCGCTGAGGAGGCCCTCGCCGAACACGTATTGCGGGGTGATCGTGTACCAGCGCTTGGCCTGGGGCATCTGCGCGACGAGCGGGCGCACCGTCTGCGCGATGGCGCCGAAGGTCGGCACCGTCCAGCGGAAGGTGCCGCGGTTGCAGTCCGAGCCGGTGATCTCGTCGGCGCCCGCCGTGGTGATGAAGACGCCCTCGGATTTCGCCGCCTCCTTGCCCATCACCAGCGCCTCGGAGGAGAGGATGCCGCCGGCGAAGAGCCGGGTGCCCTGCGCCATCGCCTCCTGCACCTTGCGGGCGGCCGGGGCCGGCTTGCCCTCCGTGTCGATGTCCGCGACCGTGACGCTGCGGCCCAGAACCTTGCCGGCCTCCTGCGCGGCGAAGGCGGCACCGAGCGAGGCGTACTTGCCGTTCGCGGCGAACGCCCCGGAGATCGGCAGCGGCGCGCCGATGACGAGGGGGCCATCGGCGGCGCGCGCGCCGCGCAGGATCCCGGACAGCGGGAGCCCGGAAGCGCCCAGGGCGGCCGCCGTCAGCGAGGACTTCAGAAACGCACGACGATCACGCATGGCACCGCTCCTGGCTCTCGCGCCGGACGAACTATCCAAACTATACGCATAGAATATGCGCGGTTCGGATCCGTCAAGTCGAGCGGCGATGTTGCACTGCACTTGCGCAGGGACGCTTCGAAAGCTCGGGATGCAGGCAGATGATGATGCGCGCGCAGGCACTCGCGCCTCGCGGCCCGCCCGGACGAGCCGAACCTACGGAGGCCGTTGCCCAGCGGCGCGCGCCGGGTCCCCGGCCCGCGCCGAAGCCCGGTCCGGCCGATCCCGGCCGTTCGACGCGGGAGAGGTGAGACCGCGGCGCCGGCCCTCAGCGCTTGGGCGCGACGAGATCGTCCACGAGGGCGATGTAGGAGGCGAGCATGCGGTCCACGCTGAAGGCCGCCGCGGTCCGGCGGGTCGCCCCGGCCAGGCGCGCGCGTTCCTCGGGCTGCGCCACGCGGGCGAGCCGATCGATCAGCTGGTCGGTGCGCCCGACCTCGAAGAGGTATCCGTTGACGCCGTCCTGCACGATCTCGGAGGCGCCGCCGATATCGGAGAGCACCAGCGGCACCCCGCCGGCGAGGATCTCGAGGGCCGACAGGGAGAGGGTCTCGATCGACGTGCTGCACAGGACGCCGACGTCGAAGCCGGCGATGCTCGGCCGGACGTCGCCCTGTTCGCCCGTGAACACGACGTGCGGCGTCATTCCGGCCGTCTCGACCACCTGCGTCAGCCGCTCCCGATCGGGACCGTTGCCGACGAAGACGACCTTGGCGGGAACGCCCCGCTGCCGGAGCGCCGCGAGGGCGTCGACCAGCTGCGCGTGGTTCTTCTCGGGCCGCATGGTCGCGACCAGACCCATGACGAAGTCGTCGGGCTGGACGCCCCAGGCGGAGCGGGTGGCCGCACGGTCCGCCGGGCGGGGCGCGAAGTGATCCAGGTCGATCCCGTTGACGATCGCCTCGTCCCGGGCTGACGCGAGCCCGCGCGCGCGCCAGTAGTCTCGCTGGTTGACGCTGACGTAGACGAGGCGGTCGAGGAACCGGGCCGCGATCCGGAACAGCGCCGTGCGAGGACCCTCGCCCGGGCGCGGCACCGTCGTGTGGAAGATGCCGACCACCTTGCCGCGCAGACTCCAGCGAAACGGCAGGGTCATGATGGTCGGGGCTTGGTTGATGACGAAGAGAACGTCGGCGTTCTCCTGCCGCAGCGCTTTCCCGACCCGGAGCCAGGAGCCGATATCGGCGAGGCCGCGGCAGCCCAGCATCCGGGCTCCCTGGGCGCCCGGCAGGGCGACGGTCTGCGCAGACTGGCCGCGACCGAACACGACGACGGAGGTCGGATAGCCTTTTTCCATGAAGCGTGCGCGAAGGTCGAGCGTGTGTCGCTCCGCTCCACCCATTGCGAGACCAGGGACGAAAAATGTCAGTTTAGGCTTCACGCTGATCGCTCGATCTGTCTCACCTGACTATGCATTTGTTTATAGAGTGGTGGAAGGACGACATCCACTGGCGATATTATTCCGATCACAAAAACCATTTCCCTGATCTGGAACCAGCCGTATAACGACGTCGCGTTCATCGAATAGACGGAGTGCTTGCATGCAGGCTGTGGCTGCCCTCCAGCGGCTTTCCCGGCGCTTCCACCTCGCTGGCCTTCGTCCGCTCTCCCGCATCGTCGACGGCATCGTCCGGGTCGGGTTCGCCGCCTCCATCCCGGGGCGGGCCTCGATCGGGACGGGCGTGATGTTCCATCACAGCGGCATCGGTGTCGTGATCAACGGCGCGTCCGTGATCGAGGATGGCTGCGAGATCGGCGTCCACGTCGTGCTCGGCGGCCGGACCCCGCTGCCGGGGGCCCCGCATCTGGAGCGGGACGTCATCGTCCATGCGGGCGCCAAGATCATCGGCCCCATCACCATCGGCGCCGGATCGGTGGTGGCGGCCAATGCCGTCGTGATCGAGGACATGCCGCCCCACTCGCTGATCGCGGGCATTCCGGCCGTCGCCAAGCGAAATATTGCCGATGTGGATGCCTACCGCCACAATCCCGGCGAGGGGGTGGCCGCGCCCTGAGGGGCGTTCGCGGGAGGGCGGGCATCCGTCCGCCCCGCGGCGTCTGACGAGAGACGGCCCGGCCGTCACCGATCGTCCAGGGCCAGGGTCCGGATCGGGGCTGGGGGAGCGCGGAGCAGGGCGCCGAAGAGCTGCGCGTATTGGTCGACCATGCCCTCCACCGAGAGGCCCCTGACCGACGGCCGGGCCTGCGCGGCGAGGCCGGCCCGGGTCGTCGGATCGGCGGCGGCGACCAGGCGGTTCACCAGCATATCGGTGTCGCCGCTGGGAAAGAGGTAGCCGTTGACGCCGTTGCGGACGAGTTCCGACGCGCCGCCGATCTCCGACATGATCATCGGCACGCCGCTGGCCAGGAACTCGAGGGCCGACAGGGAAAGGGTCTCGACCGCGTTGCTGCACAGCACGCCCACGTCGCAGGCGGCGATCAGGGGCCGGACGTCGGCCTGCTCGCCGGCGAGGACGATGTGCTCCTCGATCCCGTGCTCGCGGGCCTTGGCGACGATCTCGGCGCGGGCCGGGCCGCCGCCCACGAGCAGGGCGCGGGCCGGAATGCCGTTCCGGCGCAGGACGGCGACCGCCTCGACCAGCTGGCAGTGGTTCTTCTCGGGCCTGAGGGCCGCGACGTTGCCGATGACGTAGTCGGTCGCGGCGAGGCCGAATCGCCGGCGCGTCTCCGGACCTGCGTTCTCATCCTCGCTGAAGCGGGCGTGATCGACGCCGTTGATGATCACCGCCGTCTTCCGGCACCGGAGATGCCGCTTCGTCCAGTAGGCCCGCTGGTTCGCGCTGACGTAGACGAGGACGTCGGCGAGGCGGATGGCGGCCTGGTACAGGAAGAAGGTTCGTTCCTCGGACTTCCTCAGCACCGTGGTGTGGAAGATGCCCATGACGGGCGCCCGGGACGCCCCGGACATCCGAAGGAGCACGGCGACGATCAGGGGCGCTTGGTTGACGGCGACGATGAGGCCGGGCCGGAGATTCCGCAGGGCCCGCCAGGCGGTCACCCAGCCCCGGAGGCGGGACATCCCGGTGATGTTGAGCTGCAGCACGTCCTCGGCGCCCTCCATGCGGAGGATCGCCTCCGAGCGGCGCGGGCCGTAGACCACGATCTGCGTGTCCCAGCCCCGGCGGCGCAGGCGGGCTCTCAGATCGATCGTATGACGTTCCGCGCCGCCGACATCGAGGCCTGGAAGGAAGAAGACGACGGGTCCCTGATCGGCACGCGATCGTGATTCTATCATATCGACTGCATGCTCCGTTGTCGTATCGTCACTCAGTGGAACACGGATCGATGTTCACACAGGGTTCGCCCTGTAAAACGACCTCGTGCCGCTTCGAACAGAACCTGCATGTCCTCGTAGAGCTTCTCGATACTTTCGTTCGTACGAAAGGTCGGGCTGCCGTCCGGCATGAATTCTGAGGAGTGGAGCGTGAATTGTACGTAGTCACGCCCCTCCGATTCCGCGATGTCCAGGACTTCGAGCAGATCCTTCAGGTTGCGGCCGTTCGGGCGCAGCCAGAACACCCGATCCACGGACTTCCCGAGCATTTTCCTTGCCAGCCGGGCCGGGAGCGGACGACGACGACGGATGATGGTCATCGGAATTTCCAGGAGCCGCGATTCCCCCGGCCTGTCGATCCGCTCGAGGTCGATCCGATAGGCGTGCTCGGGAAACGCCGAGAAGTCGGCCCCGCCTCGGCCGGTCGGCGAGCCGGGATGCGCGGCCCAGGAGACGTTCGGGGTCACCGAGCAGTCGACCAGGTAGCCCAGCGCCTCCAGCGCCCGGGCGGAGACGGCATCGAAGCCGAATCGACCCGCGCGGTGGCTCAGGATCGGGACCTGGAAGGTATCCTCCAGGCATCGGGTCATGACCTCGATCTTCTGCCTGCGCACCGCCTCCGGGTATTCGAAGAGGTAGGGCTGATGGGTCGCATCGTCGGAGGAGAGCGGGGCGATGGGCGGCGAATCCCATCCGTGGAGGTGCATGCCGATCTCGGCGACGTTTCGGCGGAGGACGTCGCGGCCGAGTTCCTGGAAGACTGGGCAGTTCGCCATCTCCCAGTTGGTCAGGTAGGTCGGACGCAGGTCGTGGCGCTCGCATAGGTGCTGGAAGCGCGGGAGCGTCTCGGCATTGCGGGTCTGCACCGGGTTGGGCCTCGACCAGACATCGTCGCCCTCGGTATCGATGGACAGCAGGAGGGACGGGCGCAGCGCGGTGGATCTGGTCTCCGACCTCATAGGGCTTGGCCTCATAGGGCTTGGGATGCCTCGGAGGCGCTGATGGCCGAATCGCTGCGATTCATGAGTCTCTCTAACAAATGTCTGTAGGCATCCGCCATAGACTCCACGGAAAACCGCGTGGCCGAATGCGTGGCGGCTTCCGCGAAGCGCGCGCGCCGCTCCGGATCCGCCAGGGTCAGAACCGCCTGCGTCAGGCTCTCGTTCGAGCCGGGCTCGAACAGGAGGCCGTTGACCCCGTCCGCGACGATCTCGGATGTTCCGCCGATGGCCGGCATGATCATCGGGACGCCCATGGCGATGAATTCCAGCGCACTCAGGGGAAACGTCTCCGCGTGAGAGCACAGAACCCCGATGTCGGATGCCGCGATCCAAGGCCTCACATCGGATTGCGAGCCCGTGAAGGTGACGATCGATCGAAGCCCCAGCGTCGCCGCGAGCGCCTCGATCGCCGGACGTGTGGGTCCGTCGCCGACGAACAGGAGCCGCACCGGCTTACCACGATCCAGCAGGCTGCGGGCCGCGTGCAGCAGCTGCTCGTGATTTTTCTCGGGGCGGAAGGCCGCGACGAGGGCGAGGACCAGCTCGTCGTTCCGAAATCCAACCTCGGCCCGGACGCGGGCGCGGGCGGCCGGGTCCGGCTGAAAGCCCGCCAAGTCGACCCCGTTCGGGATGACCTCCATCCGCCGGGCGCTCAATCCGCGCTCCTGCCAGACCCGCTTCTGCGTCGCGCTCACGAAGACGATGGAATCGGCGAGACGCAGGGTCCACTTGAACAGGAAGAACCGCCGCATCTCCTTCTCGAGCAGGTAGGTCGTGTGGAAGACGCTGACGACGCGGGCCCGCGTTGCCCCGAGGAGGCGAAGGACGACGGCGACGATCAGCGGCGTCTGGTTCACCCCGACGATGACGTCCGGCCTGAGCTTCCTGAGGGTGAACCAGAGCTTGAGCCAGCCCATGGGATCCGACATGCCGCGCAGGTTGCAGTAGATCGGGTCTTCCGCGCCCTTCGCCTCGGCCATTTCCTGCGACCAGGCCCGGCCATGAACGATGAGCGTGGTAGAAAAACCACGGATTCGCATCAGATTTCGCAGTTGAACAGTATGACGTTCAGCACCGCCGAGCGTCAGCGTGGGCAGAAAGAAAACGATCCTTCCCGCCTGAGCTCGATCTGTAGCGCCTCTATTCGGGGCCGCTTTCCGGATATTCGGATGCTCGTCAAACATGATGCGCCGCTTGAGACCCGCGATCTACATTACTGGCGATGGATGATGTCGACCGCACTGTTCCAGATCGTAAGGGACGACCTCTTTTTGACTCGCTAACGCATGCAAACCAGCCGTCGGCGACATGGCTACATGACGTCACCATCTCCCAGCTGACGGGCGGCCGGCCAAGCCTCTACTATAGTGAAGCCGATTTGCCCATCGGCCCATGCGTCGCGCGTAGTCGTCGCGGAAGGTGTTTCGGAACCCCACGGGACATCCGAATCGGTGAGGGCGAAGGGGGATCGGGTCTGGAGGGCATCCAGGAATGATGTCCTGGGCGCTCATGCGGGCAGGCGTCCGATTCCGTCGGCGCCCGCGCGGGGATCGACGAAGCGCAGGACCCATCGGGTCGAGCTGCGGCGCCCTGCACCGGAGCGCGGGCCGCGCCCGCATCGGCCGGGGGAACACGGCGGCCGGGGACGGACGAGCGCCGCAGGCCTGCGCCCGGTCTCGAGGTCCGAATATTTTGCCGGCGCTGACCGGCAGGCTGCTGGATCGGAAATTTTGGCGAAGACTTCGGCGAAGACTTCGGCGAGCACTTCGAGAAGCGTGCCGCCGGCACGATGGCGCGCGGCGGTCGATGCGCGGCCGCCGCGCCGCGCCTCGGCCCTGCGCCGGACCTTCACGGCATCGTGTTGCTCGGCGCGATCGAACGCGCCGGATCCCTTGCGTGAAACCGGACCGGTTCCGGGCGGCGCCGGGCGTCGCGCCGACGCTCACCCGTGTCCCGAGACCGCCCGCCCCGAAGGGCGGGCAGCGCCGCGATCGGATCAGCGTCCGATCAGCGCAGCATCCGAGGCGGGCACCGAGACGCTCCGGAACACCGCGCTGAGCTTGGCGAAGTCCGAGGTCGGATGCTCGGCGACGTAGATGATGTCCTTGTTCCGGATGTACAGGTCGTTGGTGAGGAAGACGCCGGCGGCCTTGGTCCAGTTCGCCCGGTGGATCGTCGGGATCAGGTCTCCCTGGTAACTGGAGGTGTCGACGCCCATCGCCTGCAGGGCCTCGCGGGATTCGTAGCGGAGCAGGAAGATCGCGCCGGCATCGGCACGCAGACCGTCGAGACCGCCGCTCTTGGAGATGGCCTCGGCGAGGGTCACGTTGTCGTTGTCGAAGGTGAAGCGCCGGTTGTTCGTGCCGCCGATCGCGCCGGGCGAGGGCGTCGAGCCGAGCACCATGAAGACCTTCTGCTCACGCGAGACGTAGATGACGTCGCCGGGCCGGACCGCGACGTTCTGGGAGGCGTCCCGCACGATCGTGCTCAGCGACGATTGTCCGGTGGCGCCCCCGCGCTGGATCGTCACGATGGTCTCGTGGGCCGGATTGCGCGGGCCGCCGGCACGCGCGATCGCGCCCAGCACCTTGAGGCCGCCGGGATCGAGCGGGATGCGCGCGGGCAGGTTCACCTCGCCGATCACGCTGATGTCGTTGCCGCGGCGCTCGGCGATGGAGACGACCACCTGCGGTTCGATGGCGCGGTTGCGGAGCTTCTGGACGATCTCGCTGGAGACGTCCTGCGCGGTGCGGCCGCTGACCTTGATGGTCCCGGCATAGGGGACGACGATGTTGCCGGCCGAGTCGACCTGCTGGTTCGGAACCTGGACGAAGTTGCCGGCGCGGGACCCGGCTTCGCTCGGGATGAACAGGCCGCCCGACGCGGCCTCGAAGATCGTGATCGCCAGGATGTCGCCGTAGCCGATGAGTCCGGTCCGCGACGACCCGCGATCCATGAAGCCTCGGGAGAAGGCGGGATTCTTGGAGAGCGTGAACCGGTTCGACGCCTGGATCGCCTGTGCGCTGAGATCGACCAGCGCATAGCTGATGGTCGGGGCGGTCTCTTGGACGATCACGTCGGCGCTGTCGATGAAGCTGCTCTTCGTGGGGCCGTCCTTCGCGACGGGCTGGCAGGCTCCGACGCCGAGGCCCATCAGGAGGATTAGAACTACCGACCTCATTCACGAGTCTCCTGAATGCAACATGGAGCGCCGCATCTCATTCTACAAAATGTGGCCTAAAATCAGAAGAGCCCCAATGCGGCTTATCAATCTAGGCTTGACGGAGCTAGGCTAGGATTACAGGTATCCGCCCCACGGTTTCATTTATCGACGACCGTTACCTTGCCGCAACAGGGAAATCGCGACTCGCGGGTACAATGAATCTGTCGACAGAGTGATTTTTTGATTTGTCTTCGTGGTATCCCGCGCTTAGGAAGTTTGCATGAACAGGATCTGTCTGCTTTTCGCAACCCTCATGGCATGCTCGGTCGGGCTTCCGATCCATCAGGCGCGGGCTTCGGACCTGCGGCCGGATTACCCGCGCGGGTACGCGCCGCGGTTGCCCGTCCGTGCCGGCGCCATCGCGGTTCCGCCGTGCAAGGACGGCATCGTCCTGCTCCTGCGCTGCACCCCGCATGTCGAGGTTCCCCTGTATCCGGACGATGTCGCGGTCCTGAACCAGGTTGCGACGGCGCCGTTGCTGCGAGCCAAGCCCTACCGGCAACTGTATTCCTGGGATTAAGCAGGAACGGTCGGCGCTGGTGGGATACCGCACGACCCTCGGCGTCCTTCGGGTCGTTCGTTTGAGAAGGTCATCATAGGCTTTTGCTCTTAAAGAGCCGAAAAGACTTATGGTGAACAATCGTCCTTCCGATACTGGTCCACGGTTCATTGGGCGTAGTCGTCGACGTCGCACCGGATGATTGCTCATCGGTGCGACGATGTCGGCGTCCACTTGGGTAGGCCTCGACGGCGCGCCTCAGTGGCGCGGTTCGATCGTGATGGCGGTGGCGATGCCGCGCGGACCCATGCTGCCGCGCCAGGTCAGGCGCGTCGCCGGAACCTTGAGCCCGAACGCGGGCGAAACCCAGCCTCCCGACACGTCCGATTCCCCTGTGGATGCCGTGACCGTGCCGTGGCTTTCGAAGGTCAGGGCGAGGAGCGGCAGGCCGTTCCGGCTCGCCCGCCACGCACCGTCCGCCAGAATCAGATCGATTCCCGGGGCGAACTGGAACACCAGGTCGGCGGCCAGCGGCTCCGCCGGTGCCGGATCGAGGCGGTCGACGACCTTCAGGCCCGTAGGCGTCGCCGCGACGGTGCGGACATGGTCCGTGCCGAGGCGGCGGCGATAGCCGTCGTGGCTCGCCGTCACCGACCAGTTGTCCCCGGATTGCACATGCTCCACCCGGGCCTTGGCTTTGTGCGACCAGTTGAAGGGGCCGGAAATGGTGCTCTGGTCGAGGCCGGCCAGGGTCAGCGTGCTGTGTGCCGCCGTGCCGCGGAACCAGTCGCGCCACGGTCCGCCGGAATGGTAGAGGTAGGTCCCGGGATCCACGATGACGGGCTCGCCGTCGAGGGTCAGCATGATGGAATTGGCGTCCGCGTGTCCGTGGGCGGCGATCGTCAGGTAACCCAGTGGACCGTGGTCGATCACGAAGGTCAGGTCGCGCCCGCAGCGGGCCTCCCGCACCACCGTGAGCCCGCCCGTCGGAAAGGTCTCGAGTCCCAGGGGCCGGATGGCGCCGGCCCGCGGTGCCGCGAAGACCGCGTCCCGCAATTCCGGATCCGGGGCGACGGGACCGAAGGGGGCGTGCCGGAGATGGCCCGCGATGGCGGCGGCGACCGAGGCGGGATAGGCGGCCTCCGGCGGATGGGTCAGGGTCAGCACGCGGCCCTCGTCGTCGTCGCCGATGGCCGGCACGGCGCCGCCGGGCGTCGCGAGGGTGCCGACGAACCGCGCGAACGCGGCGAGTCGCGTCTCGACGATGGCGCCGAGCGGGCGTCCTGCCGCCCGCCCCGCGGCGCTGGCGAGCATCAGCATCTCGGCGGTGAAGGCCCCGTAGGTCGGCGACTGCTCGGCGGGAACGCCGTCGTCGAGGATCTGGCTGGCCGCCTCCCGCTCCAGCGTCGCGCGGGCATCGCACTCGGCCCTGCGCGCTTCGCCGAGCTCCGGCATCGCCAGGGCGATCAGGAATTCCGCCATCGCCTCGGCGACGAGGTGGTTGTTGGCCGAACTGAACCGTGAGGGATAGCGCCGCAGCCAGTGGAGATGGGCCGCCAGCATCACGCGGATCCGCTCGGCGGTCGCGGGCGACAGGGCATCGCCGCAGAGGCTGGCGACGATCAGCAGTGAGGCGGCCCGCAGGGCGAGCTCGATGCCCGAGTTCCAGCCCAGGCCCCGGAACGGCGGATTGGCCGCGTACCAGCTCGCGACGGCCGCCTCGATGGCCGCCAGGGCGGCGCGGTCGCCCTCCAGCGCCACCAGGGCGGCGAGGGGCTGGAGGTGCTGCAGCCGGTTGAATTCCCAGACGTACTTGATGTCGCCCAGGGTCCGCTCGTGCCGGTAGGGGATGTCGAAGCAGAAGCGCTCCGCACCCGGCCAGGCGCCGCCCGTCACCGGATCGAGCCGCCAGACCTCCGCCGGGAAGAGCTGCGACGACGACCGCGCCGGCCAGGCGACGCCGAGCGCGCTGAAGCGTCCGGCGAGGAGCGCGCGGCTCGCGGCGCGCACCGCCTCCGTCAGGTCCGGACCGGAATTCTCGAGAAACGCATCCCGCAAGCCCGGGATGACCGGAGCGGGCCCTGGCGCGACCGGGAACGACGTCCAGTCATAGCTGCGACGGCGCGAGAGCGACTTCTTGGCGACTTCGCCGACGCGGTGGGCGATCTCGGCGGGGCTCATCGCGGCGAGGCGGCCGATGTACCATTTGAGCGACATGGCTCGGGTCCCTCTTGAGGCGGCCTCCGGTGGGGGGAGGCGTGTCGGGGTCGGCGCCGAACGGGGCCGGCGGCGGAGCGGCGAGGCGGGAGGGCGGGCGTCAGCGCCGGCCGTGCGCGGCCGCCGTCTTCCAGGCGGCGATGAGCCGGCCGGTGTAATCGACGAATTCCAGCCGCTCCTCGAACAGGGCGCGGGCGTGGGTCGCCAGGGACCGGCGCAGGTCCGGCGCGTCGAGGAGGCGGCCCAGGGCCGCGGCGAGACCGGCCGCGTCGCCCGGCTGCACCAGGAGGCCGGTCTTTCCGTCCTCCACGATGTCCGGGACCGCTCCGACCGGCGTGCAGACCACCGGGGTCTCGCGGGCGAAGGCCTCGATCACCGACAGCGGCAGGTTCTCGTCGTAGGAGGGCAGGGTGAGGATGTCGGCCTCGCCCAGGAGCGCCTCGAAGGCCTCCCCCGAGATCCAGCCGGGGATCGAGACCCGGTCGGTCAGGCCGAGCGCCGCCACCGCTTGCCGCGTCTTCTCGACGTCACCGTCGCCCGCGAGGGTGGCCCGCCAGGGGCGGTCCTTCAGGAGTCCGAGGGCCGCGACGAGCTCGACGATGCCCTTCCGCTCGCCCAGGCGCCCGGCGAACAGGATGTGCAGCGGCCGTCCCTCCACGCGCTCCCGGCGGCCGGGGTCGCGGCTCGCGTTCGGCAGGACGAGAATGCGCTCGCGCGCCTCGGGCACCTTCCCGCCGACGTAGTCCCGCCAGACGCTGCCGAGGACCAGAATTCGCGCGCTGCCGGCGAACATCCGGGCGATGGCCCGGCTCACCGGCTTCGGAGCGCCGTCCCAGAACTGGCGGTAGCGCGATCCGTGCAGGTGGAGGACGTAGGGAAGGCGCAGCAGCCGGCAGAACGCGCCGATGACGAGCTTGCGATAGGTGCTTCCGGTCTGGGACAGGTTGATGTGGACGACATCGACGCGGCCCGTCAGCCGCCGCCGCAGGAGCGCGGCGAGCAGGCGGGCGATGTAGAGCGGCGCCGCGGCCTGGGAGCCCTGGCCCCGGCTCGTCAGGAAGGTCACCTCCGCCTCGGCGAATCGGGGCAGACGCAGCGACACCCGCAGCTCGTCCATCAGCCGGTCGATCCCGCCGCGCCCGCCGCGGCCGAGCGGCGTCACGATGACGACCCGCAGGGGCTGCGGCCCGTCCCGTGTCTCCCGTCGTCCAGGTTCGTCCATCCGGTCGGCTTCCCTTCGCATGAGCTTGCCACGGGCAGGCGCCGCCGAGGGAGGCAAGGCCGGGCCGTGACGCGGGTTTCGCGTCAGCGTGGCCGGACCCCTCCCGGCCCGGCGGCCGCTATCAACTGTTCTTGGATTTGATGCGCTGAGCCATGTCGGGAAAATCCCGGCCGATCAAGCGCCTCGACCAGATTTCGCTGTGAGCGGTGCGCCGGTGTTACCGGGTCGTGAGCCTGCGCGACGGACCGCGACACGATCCGGAGGTCACCCCGGCACGCCGGTAGCGCTCGTGAGCCGGATTTCCCGCTCCCCCGAGCCGCACGAGCGTGGCACCGGCCTCAGCGCAGGACCGGGCTCCAGGGCACGAGGACCTCGCGGTAGCCGTCGGCGGTCTTCTCCAGGTGGGCGGCGGCCGGGAAGGGGTAGTGGAAGCCCTGGAGCAGGGTGCGGTCGGCCGCGATCCGGTCGTAGGCCCGGCGCCGGGTGGCCTCGGCCATGGCCGGGTCCTGGTCGTACATCACGTGCCAGCCCGGATGGCGGGCGAACAGGACCGGCACGTTGGTGACGTCGGACTGCACGAACAGGCTGTCGCGCCCCGAGGCGAGCAGGTACGAGGTGTGACCGGGCGTATGCCCGGGCGTGCCCTGCGCCGTGAGGCCGGGAACGACCTCCCGCTCCCAGGCATAGGGCGTCACCTTGCGGCCGAGTCCGTCGAAGACCCGCCGGACGTTGCGGAACCCGTCCTGCATCCGGCCCGCCGGCGC
Organism: Methylobacterium sp. AC433; assembly: GCF_979253015.1. Classification (NCBI taxonomy): domain Bacteria; kingdom Pseudomonadati; phylum Pseudomonadota; class Alphaproteobacteria; order Hyphomicrobiales; family Methylobacteriaceae; genus Methylobacterium; species Methylobacterium sp. AC433. The sequence continues at coordinate 297,453 of NZ_CEEDBN010000001.1, forward strand.
CCGGCTCATGGCGCCGTCATCCATCCAATAGGCCCATTCGGGCTCCGGCACGAGGATCTCGGCGTTCGGGAAGGCGGGCTTGCCCTCCGGCGTCAGCAGGCCGTTCACGTGGTCGCCGTGGAAATGGGAGATCACCACGGCGTCGATGGCGGCCCGGTCGAAGCCCGCCGCCTTCAGGTTGGTGTGGAACTGCCCCACGGCGCCTCCGCTCGCCAGGAAGGCGGCCTCGCCGTTGCCGGTGTCGATGACGACGCGCCGGCCGGCCGTCTCGATCACCAGGGGGGTGAAGGGCACGGTGAGGGTCGCCCCGTCGCGAAAATCGGCCGTGAGCGCCGCCGATACGTCCGCGCGATCGGCGTTGAGCACGAAGCGCTCCGGGAGCGGCATGGTGTTGGCCCCGTCCGTCACCGCCGTGACGCGGACGTCGCCGACCCGGTAGCGGTAGAAACCGGGCGCCTGCGGCTCGACCGGCGCCGCGCCCGCCGCGGCGGCTGCCGGCGGGCCGGAGCCCGCCAGGGCGGCCGCCGCCAGGGTCGAGGCCAAGGTCGAGCCCAGGAGGCCCCGTCGCGTCGCCTCGGTCATCCACAAGCCTCCCCGTCGGCGGTCGTCCGCCCCGGAGAACTGGATCCTTCGGGGCGGCCGTCAAGCGGCTGGGATGCCCGAGGCCTCGTCCCTCCGGGCGCGGAGCGCGGCGATCCAGGCCTCGGTGCCCTGGGCGCCCGACACCGCCCAGCGGTGGTCGACGATGAAGAACGGCACGCCGCCGATCTGCATCTGCGCGGCCTGAGCCTCCAGGGCCGTGATCCGGGCGTCGAGCCCGGCATCCGTGCGCGCCTGCGCCCAGGCGGCGCCGTCGAGTCCGGCCGCGTCCGCGAGGCGCCGGAGCACCGCCGGATCGCCGATATCCTCGCCGGCCTGGAAATAGGCTCGGAACAGCCCGTCCACCGCGGCGTCTCCGCGGCCCCGGTCCTGCGCCGCCGCGATCAGCCGGTGGGCGTCGCGGGTGTTGGGGGTGACCTGCAGACGCTCGAACGCGAAGGTCAGGCCCTCCGCCCGCCCGCGCTCGGTCATCTGCGCGTCGAGGGCCGCGCTCCGCTCCGGGCCGAACTTGCGCGCCCGGTAGGTGGCACGGGGAAGGCCCTCGGCCGGCATGTCCGGGTTCAGCTCGAAGGGCAGCCATTCGAGGGTGGTGCTCGACCGCAGGTCGAGGGCGTCGAGAGCCCGCTCCAACCGGTGCTTGCCGAGGAAGCACCAGGGGCAGATCACGTCCGAGAACACCGAGATCGTCAGGGACATCCGCGGCTCCTGGGATTCGGGCGTCACCGCGACGGCGTCGTCGCCAGGCGACGGGCGGTCACGAAGCCGAGGCCGGCGATGACGACGGCGCAGAGGCCGAGGGCGGTGAACTGGCCGAGGCCCTGCAGCGCCCCGCCGAGGATCGCCACGCCGAGCGCCTGCCCGCAGAAGAACGAAAAGGCGTGCAGCGCCACGGCCGAGGCCCGGGCGGTCGGCGCCACCTCGGTCACCTGCACCTGGAAGGTGTTGTGGAGCATGTAGAAGCCGAGCCCCATGGCCACCAGGGCGGCGCAGTCGAGTTGCCAGGTTCCGGCCAGACCGATGGTGACGAGGGCGCCGGCGCAGATGAGGCCGCCGCCGATCAGCATGCGCGACATGCCGAGGAAGCGCAGGAGCAGGCCGACCGAGAACGAGTAGAGCAGCCCCCCGGCGGCGAAGCCGGCCAGCGCCAGGCCGGCTTCGCGGGCGCCGCCCTCGCCCCGCGCCTCGATCAGCGGCGCGAGGTGGGGAAAGATCCCGAACACCGCGATCGCCTCGACGAACACGGCCCCGAACAGGATGCGGGCGCGCGGATTGCCCACGATCGTGCGGTAGCGCGCCACCGCCGTGCGGAATTCCGGCCGCCGGGCCGGTGCCGCGGCGCTGCGGTCGAACCCGAAGAGGGCCGCGCCGCAGCCCAGGGCCGCCACCGCCGAGGTGATGGCGAAGACCCCGGCCCAGCCGATCGCCCCTTCGATCAGGCCCGCGAAGGTCGAGCCGGAGAGCTGGCCGAGGATCACCGCCACGAGGAAGCGGCCGATGGCGACCTGCCGGCGCTCGATCGGGATGCGGTCGCCCATCAGTGCCAGCGCCAGGGGCACGACGCCGCCGGCGCTGCCCCCGGCGACCATCCGCAGGACGAACAGGGTGTCGAGGCTGGTGGTGAGCGCGCAAGCCGCCAGGGCCAGGGTGAGGATGGCGAGGCAGATCGCGATGATCCGCTCCTTGCCGAGCGCGTCGCCGATCGGGCCGAGGATCGGCTGGATCAGCGCGTAGGGCAGGGCGAAGGCGGTGGAGAGCAGCGCCACCGTGTGGGGATCGCTGCGCATGTCGCGGGCCAGCACGCCCACCAGCGGCTCGATGGAACGGCCCGCGAAGGTGCTGGCGAAGCCGGCGAAGGCCAGGATCACGATCAGGCGCGTGGTCGAGAACTCGGCCTTCAGGTCCGTGATCCTTGATGGCGGCGGGCGGGGGGCGTCGCGCCGGGCGAGGCCCGGGGATGGGCTTCGCCATACGCGGACGGGACCGGCGCGTCGATCCCGGTTCCGGTGCGTCAGGCCTGGACGCCGGCCCGGGCCACGTCGCCGGCATCGGGCAACTCGGCGATGCGCCAGCACAGGTCCATGACGCGCCGGACCTGGTCGTCGGGCAGGATGCCGTCCGCGAGGTCGGTGAACTTGGTCTCCAGCGCGGCGTCGGACATCGGGCGCTCGACGCTGCCGATGGCGTGCTCGATGCGCCGGGGCAGGCTGCGGCCGTCCTTCAGCACCACCGTGAGCTCGACCTGCTCGGGCCGGATCGCGGGGTCGACCACCGGCTTCACCCGGGCGCGCAGGGCCACGATGACGGGGTCGGTCACCGCCCGGTCGCTGAACTGCTTCTCGCCGCCGGCCCCCTCCACCAGCGCCACCGCGACGGCGTGGGTGATGCTGAACTTGCCCTCGAGGCCGGTGCGCGGCGCGGTCTTGCCGGTGAGTTCGAGAACCAGGGGGTGGACCTTCATGTCGACCCGCTCGATCGCGTCGGCGGTGAGGTGGTTCTCGTTGCGCAGCTGCACCGCCGCGTCGATGGCCGGGTGCATGACGATGCCGCAGGCGAAGGGCTTGTAGGTGTTGAGCGCCGCCTCGTAGCGGGTGCCGAGGCCTTCCGTGATCTCGCGGTAATCCTGCTTCGTCGAGATGGTGTTGGCCCAGCCGCGCTTCGCCTCGATCATCCCGTCCGAGCTCGTGTAGTTCTTCGCGGCGAGGATCGCGGCGAACAGGCCGTTCGAGGCGGCCCGGCCCGGATTGAAGCTCTTGTTCATGGAGCCGAAGGACTCGCGCAGGCCCACCGGCTGCGAGGCGGCGAGCCCGAGGGCCCAGACCATCTGCTGCTCGCTCAGGCCCATCAGCTTGCCCGTCGCGGCCGCCGCGCCGAACACCCCGGCGGTGCCGGTGATGTGCCAGCCCACATCGTAGTGGTTCGGGTAGACCGCGTTGCCGATCCGGCATTCCGTCTCGACGCCCAGCACCAGGGCGTTGAGGAAGTCCGCCCCCGAGACCGGGTTCATCTCGGCATAGGCGAGGATCGCCGAGGCGACCGGGCCGGCCGGGTGGATCACGGTCTTCAGGTGGGTGTCGTCGTAGTCGAAGATGTGGCTGGCGACGCCGTTGAGGAAGGCCGCGTTCATGATGTCGAAGCGCTCGGGGCGCCCGAACAGCCCGGCCTGGGGCGGACCGGAGAACGGCTTCAGGGCCGAGACCGCGACGTCCAGGGTCGCGTGATGCGATCCGCCGATGGCGACGCCGACCCAGTTCAGCAGGGTGCGCGTGCCCTCGCGGCGGACGGCTTCGGGCAGGTCCGCGTAGCGCGCGCCGATGACGTAGCGCGCGAGGATCCGGGTGACCTCCGGCGGCACCGGCTTCGGGTCCGGCCTGATCTCGGGTGCCGCCAGCGCGGGAGGGGCGAGGCTGCCGGCCCCCACGAGGGCGAGGCTCGCGGACCCGAGCAGGGCACGGCGGTCGATCGTGGGCACGGGCATGGATCTCTCCCTCTCGCTTCTTGCGGCCGGCGCCCAAGTGGACGCCGCCGTGCCGGGCGCGCCCGGGGCCGAGGCCGTCGGAGGGACCGGAACCGAGGGATAACCGCATCGCCGCGGCAACGGCTCCCGCCCGATGCGGGCTGCCCACGGCTTTTACGTGCCGGAAACAAGATTTCGCGGTTCGTGCGGCGCATCCAGGGGAGCGGAGGCGGCCCCGCAGCGTCGAACGCGCGGGGTCTTGGGTGGATCGAACGCGGTCAGGTCTTCGTGCTCTGGCGCAGATCTTCGTGCTCCGGGGACGGAGACTTGATCCTTCCGGGACGCTTGGCGCCGAGAACGTCCGGCCTCCCGGTCTTCAGGGCTTGGACGTGGCCTGCGTCGCCGTCAGGTCGATGTCGACGCCCACCTCCAGGGCGACCCATTGGCCCGAGGCCCAGGGCCCCTGGCCGACGCCGAACTGCGTGCGCACGAGGTCGAGATGGCCCACCGCGCGGGCCGTGGCCCCCTCGCGCGTCAGGCGGAAGGGCAGGACCGCGTCGCGGCGGATGCCGCGGATCGTGAGGCTGCCGACGGCCTCGTAGGCGTCCCCGCCCCTGGCGACGAACCGGGTCGCCTCGAATCGGGCCTGCGGCATGACCTTGACGTCGAACCACTCCGCCTGGGGCAGCGAGGTGTCGCGCTGGGCGTCGCCGGTCTCGGCGCTCGCCAGGTCGATGTCGACCACGGCGTGCCCGGTCTCCGGGGCGGCGGGGTCGAAGTCGATCTGCGCGGAGAATCGCTTAAACCGGCCCTGGAAGGGCGCGCCGACCTGGACGCCCGAGAACCCGATCCGGCTCCTGGCCGCATCGACGGTCCAGGCGGCGGCCTCGGCGCGGGCGGGAAGGGCCAGGGGCGCCGCCGCGAGGGCGGCCGCGACGGCGAGACGAACGGCGGTCATGGCAAGGCTCCGGACTTGAGCGGGGCGCGCGGCAGCATCCGCCGGAGCGTGTCGTCGCGCAGCACGAGGTGATGGCGCAGGGCGGCGCCGACATGGAGCAGCAGGAGGCCGATCAGGAACCAGGCCCCCCAGGCATGGACCTGCTTCAGCACCGCCTCCACGGCGGCCTTGTTCGCCAGTTCCGGCAGCACCGGCAGGTGCGGCCAGGGCAGGATTCCGTAGAGCACGGTCGGCAGGTTGAAGGGCGACGCCGAGACCACGGCCCAGCCGACGAGCGGCAGGCCGAGGAGCAGCCCGTACAGCAGGGCGTGGGCCGCGTGCGCGCCGGCCCGCTCCCGGGCCGGCAGCGTCGCGGGCAGGGCCGGCGGCCGGTGGGCCAGCCGCCAGCCGAGGCGCAGCAGCGTCAGGGCCAGCACCGTGATGCCGACCGACTTGTGCCACTGGTAGAGCTGGAACCGGCGCATCGGCGCCAGATCCGCATGGGTCATGGCGAGACCGATCGCGATCAGCCCCAGCACCGCCAGCGCGCTGAGCCAGTGCAGCGCGATGGCGATGCGGGTGTAGCGCGGCGGGGGCACGGCGCGGGCGGTCCCGATCATGACGCTCTCCCTGCGGCCGGGTGGACGGTGCGCCTTACTCCTTGCGCTCGAAGGCGCCCGCGATGGTGAGGTGCAGGTCGTCGCCGATCAGCGGCACGTAGGTCTTCACGCCGAACTCCGAGCGCTTGATCGTGCCGGTGGCCTCGAAGCCCACGGTGACCTTCTTGTTCAGCGGGTTCACGCCGGCGCCCACCAGGGTGACGTTCAGCGTCACCGGCTTCGTCACGCCGTGCAGGGTCAGGTCGCCGGTGACCTTCGCCTTGTCCTTGCCCTCGGGGGCGACCTTCGTGGAGACGAAGGTCATCTCGGGGTACTTGCCCGCGTCGAGCCACTGGTCGCCCTTGAGCTCGCCGGTCAGCTTCTCGCTGGTCGTCGTCACGGACGCCACCGGGATCTTGATGGACAGCTTCGAGGCGGCGGGGGTCTTCGGCTGCAGCTCCAGGGTGCCGGACACGTCCGAGAAGCCGCCCGAGTAGTTCGAGAAGCCCATGTGCGAGACCGTCCAGCCGACCTGGGTGTGGCCCGGATCGACCGCGTAGGTGCCGGCCTGGATCTGGGCCGGGTCGCGGGTCGGCGGGGTCTGGGCGAGGGCGGGCGCGGCGAGCGCGAGGGTCAGGGCGACGAGAGACGAGGAGAGACGGATCACGGGCTTCACTCCGAGGATGAGGGCGCCGGGGATGGTGACACCCTGGGGGCCGGTTCGGTGCAGCGCAGATAGGCGCCTTCCCGGCGGTGCGATAGCGCGCTAATCGGGGACACATGGTTGCGCATCTGGAAACCTTCGCCGGAAACCTCGACGACGTCCGCGCCTTCTGCGCGGTGGTCGACCTCGGCAGCATGACCCAGGCCGGCGCCTTCCTGCGCGAGACGAAGGGCAGCGTCAGCCGGCGCGTCGCCCGCCTGGAGGCGGTGCTGAAGGTGACCCTGCTGGCGCGCACGCCGCGCGCGGTCTCGCCCACCGCCGAGGGACTCGCCTTCCACGCCCGGGCCCTGGAGAGCCTCGCCCTCCTCGACGAGGCCCTGCAGACGGCCCGCGGCGCCCGCACCCTGCCGCGGGGGCACCTGCGCGTGACGGCCTCGATCGATTTCGGCGTCGAGGTGCTGCCGGACCTCGTGGCGAGCTTCCGGGCCAGGCACCCGCAGATCACCCTCGAACTCCTCATCACCGACAGCCGCCTCGATCTCGCCGCCAACCGGGTCGACCTTGCGCTCCGCCTCGGCGGCGGCGACCATCCCGACAGCGGCTATACCGCTCCGATCCTGGCCGACCTGACGATCGGCCTCTACGCGGCCCCAGCCTATCTGGCGCAGCGCCCGGGCCCGGTCGACATCGCCGCGCTGTCGGCGCACGACGTGGTGCTCGCCCGCGAGCGCCTCGGCGCCACCCAGATCCTCGTCTCGGACGCCGAGGGGCGCGAGGCCGGGATCACCCTGCGCCCGGCCGTGCGGGCCACGGATTTCGCCACGGTGCTGCGCCTGACCCTGGCCGGGACCGGCATCGGCCATATCCCGAGCCTCGTCGCGGCGCGGTCCCTGGTCCGGGGCGATCTCGTGCGCGTCCTGCCCGACTGGGCGAGCCGGGGCGGGACCCTGCGCGCCGTCACCCTCGCGGGCCGCGAACTTCCCGCGCGGGTGCGCCTGTTCCGTGAGCACGTCCGCACGGAGCTGGCCCGGCAGGCCGCGACCTGCCCCATGGCCGGGCTCGATCGTCCCACGCCTGTCCCGGCATCGGTGACGACCTATAACGAGACTTCAGGCAGAGTGTGATCCCGGGAGGGCGAACCCCTCGCGGCGGCGTTCCGGCGACGAGCGGTCCGGCGGGGTCTCGGCATGGTGCGAGAAGAGGAAGAGGGTCAGGACTGGCGCTCGGTCAGCACCCGCGCCCTGAATCCGGAGGAACTGGCGGAGGCGCGCCAGCGCGCGCACGAGCCCGGCCGCGGCCGGGGCGCGACCGACCCCGTCGAGATCCCCAAGGCCGGCTGGCGGGATATCCTCTGGCGGGTGTTCTGGGCCATGCCGCAGGACCGGGTGCTGACCACGGCGGGCGGCGTCGCCTTCTTCGCCCTGCTGGCGGTCTTCCCCGGCCTGGTCGCGGTGGTGTCGATCTACGGGCTGTTCTCGGACCCCCACGTCATCAGCCAGCACGTCAGCCTGCTGGCGGACATCCTGCCGCCGGGCGCCCTCGAGCTGTTCTCGGACCAGCTGGTGCGGATCGCGCAGCGCAGCACCGGCTCCTTGAGCACCACGTCGGGCATCAGCCTGCTGATCGCCCTGTGGAGCGCCAATTCCGGGGTGAGCGCGCTCTTCGACGCCCTCAACGTGATCTACAAGGAGCGGGAGAAGCGCACCCTGATCCGCTTCTACGCCACCACCTTCCTGTTCACGATCACCAGCGTGGTGTTCTTCCTCGTCTCCACCAGCGCGGTGGTGCTGCTGCCAGCGATCCTCGACCGTCTCGGCTTCATCACCGCCACCGACACCATCCTGCAGATCGTCCGCTGGCCGGCTCTCCTGGGCGTCGTCACCCTCAGCCTGTCGCTGATCTACCGCTACGGCCCCAGCCGGAACCGGGCGAAGTGGCGCTGGGTGACCTGGGGCAGCAGCCTCGCGGCCCTGCTCTGGGTCACCGCCTCGGGGGTGTTCTCCTGGTACGTGGCCAGCTTCGACAGCTACAACCGCATCTACGGGTCGCTGGGGGCCGGCATCGGGTTCATGACCTGGATGTGGCTGTCCATCGTCATCGTCCTCGTGGGCGCCGAGATCAACTCGGAGATGGAGCGCCAGACCGGCTGCGACAGCACCGAGGGCCGGCCGAAGCCCCTGGGGGTCCGCCAGGCCTTCGCCGCCGACAGCGTGGGGCCGAGCCAGGAGTGAGCCGCGGCGCGCCGGCGCCCGGGAACAGCGCCGAGGCCGGGCGGGTTTCCCGACGGCGAAACGTCGGGAGTGGCGAATGGCCGGATCACAACACGCACGACCCTCCCGGCCCGGCGGCGCCGCGACGGCGCCGCGCCCGTGGTGAGTGCCGCTCCGGTCCTCGCCCGGCAGGGCCTCGACCGGCTGATCGCCCTGGGGCGGCAGAAGGGCGAGCTCTCCCCGGCCGACCTGCAGGCGGCCCTGCCGATCCAGAGCATGAGCGCCGAGGCGATCGCCCAGGTGGTCCTGGACCTCGACGCCGCCGGCATCGCGGTGGAGCTGGAGAACCTGCTGCCCGGGCGGGCGCATCCCGACGGGATCGCGCCGGTGCCCATCGCCCCGGCGCCCGGACTGCCCTCCCACGACGCCGCCTCGGTGGCGCCGCGCCCGGTCCCGCCTCCCGCCCGAGGGGCGGAGGCGACCGTCACCGCCGACGGGGACACGGCAGGAGCGGCGTCGCCGGCCGAGGGGCGGCGGGTCAGGTCGGCGGTGCTGGTGGCGGGCCTGATCGTGCTGGTGCTGATGGCAGCCGCCCTGATCGCCCTCGGACACTGACACCCGGCACGTGGGAGGCCGACATGGATATCCAGACCACCATCGCGCGGGCGATCATCGCCGAACTCGAGCGCCAGGCCGAGGTGAGCGAGCAGGGCCTGAACGTCGAGGCCGGCGAACCGGGCTTCCTGACGCTCGACGGCCGGATCAACCTCGACGAGCTCATCATGGTGATCGAGAGCGCCCTGGCGGGCGGCCCCTGAGGGCAAGGCGCCCACGACGGGAACGCGCCTCCGGGCGATTGGAAACGCGCCCTCGCGCGAGAAGGACCGTGTCGCGATGAAAGCCGAGATCCTCAGCCTGCGGACCCTTCACGAGGGCTGGAGCCGCTTCTTCCTCGCCCGGGTCCGCCTCGCCGACGGCAGCGAGGCCGAGCGCGAGATCGAGGACCACGGCAATTCAGTCGGGGTGCTGCCCTACGATCCCGCCCGCCGGGTCGCGACCCTGGTGCGCGAGCTGCGCGTGCCGGCCCTCTACGTCGCCGGCGAGCAGAGCCAGCTCGAGGCCCCGGCCGGGCTGATCGACGACGGCACGCCCGAGGAGAATGCCCGGAGGGAGGTGCTGGAGGAGGCGGGCCTGCGCCTCGGCGACCTCGACTTCGTCGGCGCCACCTATTCCTGCGGGGGCATCTCGACGGAGCGCATCCACCTGTTCCTGGCCGCCTACGCCGCGGCCGACCGGGTCGCGGGCGGCGGGGGTGCGGACGGAGAGCACGAGAACATCCGGGTCGTCGAGATGCCGCTGGCCGACCTCGCCCGGATGGCCGATCGCTGCGAATTCACCGACCTCAAGACCCTGACCCTGGTCCTCGCCCTGCGCGCCCGCCGGCCCGCGTTGTTCGAGGACTGAGCTTCTCGCCTCAGACCGCGTCGCCGATGACGCCCGCCTCGTCCTGGGCCTGCAGCACGTCGGGACGGGGCATCGAGATGATGTTGTAGCCGGAATCGACGAAGTGGATCTCGCCGGTGACGCCGCCCGAGAGGTCCGAGAGCAGGTACATCGCCGAGCCGCCGACCTCCTCCTGGGTCACCGTGCGGCGCAGGGGGGCATGCGCCTTCTGGTGGTTGAACATCAGGCGGGCGTCGGCGATGCCGGCGCCGGCCAGGGTCCGCATCGGACCCGCCGAGAGGGCGTTGACCCGGATGCCGTCCGGCCCGAGGTCTCCGGCGAGGTAGCGCACGGAGGCCTCGAGGGCGGCCTTGGCGACACCCATGACGTTGTAGTTCGGCATGATCCGGGTGGAGCCGCCATAGGTCAGCGTCAGGAGCGAGCCGCCGCGCGGCATCCGCTTGGCCGCGCGCTGGGCGATCTCGGTGAAGGAGAAGCAGGAGATCGTCATCGTCCGCGAAAAATTCTCGCGGGTGGTCACGTCCACGTAGCGACCCTTGAGCTGTCCCTTGTCGGAGAACCCGATGGCGTGGACGACGAAGTCGAGGCCCTCGGGGAAGCGCGTGTCCAGGGCCGTGAACAGCGCGTCGACGCTGGCGATGTCCTCGACATCGCAGGCCAGGACGATGTCCGATCCGACGGAGGCCGCCAGCGGCGTCACCCGGCGCCCGAGCGCGTCGCCCTGATAGGTGAAGGCCAGTTCGGCTCCGTGGCGGTGCAGGACCTTGGCGATGCCCCAGGCGATCGAGTGATCGTTGGCGACCCCCATGATGAGGCCGCGCTTTCCCGCCATCAAACCCGTCATGCACTTCCCCCGGTCGCGGACCCTGGGCCCCTCGGGCCCGTCATCGTTGGCTGGAGGCTTAGCGCGGGGCTCGTGACTCTGTCCAATCCGGCCCCGGCTCCGTGGGAGAGGCCTTGCAGGAATGTCGAGGGAGGCGGCAGGGCTCTTCGGCTAGAAGTAGCCGTCCGTGTCGCAGTTGGCGCGGTCGATCATGACCTGCTTGATGTACACGGCCGTGGTTCCGGCAATTGCGAGGCCGCCGACCGTTCCGAGGGTGAACCACAACATGGCGATGACTTCCAGCAATCCATAGAAACAATGAACTGCCGGAGGCCTCTCCAGTTCCTTAATGCAAAGGTCGATCCCTTAACGCCGAAGCATGATCGGCGCCCTCAGGCGTCGACATGCTTGAGGACCAGCGTCGCGTTGGTGCCGCCGAAGCCGAAGGAATTCGAGAGGATGTGGCCGAGCTTCGCCCCGTCGCGGCGCTGGCGCAGGATCGGCATGTCGGCGAAGGCCGGGTCGATCTCGTCGATATGCGCGCTCTCGCAGATGAAGTCGTTGTTCATCATCAGGAGCGCGTAGATCGCCTCCTGCACGCCGGTCGCCCCGAGTGAATGGCCGGTGAGCGACTTGGTGGCGGCGATCGGCGGGCAGGCATCGCCGCGCCCGAAGACCTCGCGGATCGCCTCGATCTCCTTCTCGTCGCCGACCGGCGTCGAGGTGGCGTGCGGGTTGATGTAGTCGATCTTGGCGCCCCTGAGGCCCTCGATCGCCTGGCGCATGCAGCGCACCGCACCCTCGCCGGAGGGCGCGACCATGTCGTGCCCGTCCGAGGTGGCGCCGTAGCCGGCGATCTCGCCGTAGATCGTGGCGCCGCGGGCCTTGGCGTGCTCGTATTCCTCCAGCACCAGCACGCCGGCACCGCCCGCGATGACGAAGCCGTCGCGGTTGGCGTCGTAGGCCCGGGAGGCCCGGGCCGGAGTGTCGTTGTACTTCGACGACATGGCGCCCATGGCGTCGAACAGCACCGAGAGGGTCCAGTCGAGGTCCTCGCAGCCGCCCGCGAAGATGATGTCCTGGCGCCCGCCCTGGATGACCTCGGCGGCATTGCCGATGCAGTGGTTCGACGTCGCGCAGGCCGAGGAGATCGAGTAGTTCACGCCCTTGATCTTGAACCAGGTCGCCAGGGTCGCCGAGGCGGTGGAGGACATCGCCTTCGGCACGGCGAAGGGGCCGACCCGCTTGGGACCCTTCTCGACCGCGATGGCGGCGGATTCGACGATGACCTTCGTGGACGGACCGCCCGACCCCATGATGATGCCGGTGCGGTCGTTGGAGACGTCGCCCGCCTCCAGCCCGGCGTTCCGGATCGCCTGGTCCATGGCGACGTGGTTCCAGGCGGTGCCGCCGCCGTGGAAGCGCATGGCCCGCCGGTCGACGACGCCCTCGGGGTCGAGGGTGGGACGGCCCTCGACCTGGCTCCGGAAGCCGTGCTCCGCGTAGGAGGCCGAGCGCCCGATGCCGGACCTGGCCTCGCGCAGCGAGGCGAGGACTTCCTCGGTGTTGTTGCCGATGGATGAGACGATGCCCATCCCGGTGATCACGACACGCCGCATGGACACGATGCTCTCCGCCGCCGGGGCTTGCTCTTCGCGGTGCTTGTTCTTGAGACGGCACCTGCGCGTGGTTTCAGGTAGGACGCGGACGTCCCGATCTCAACTGCGCCGGCCGACTCGACCGGGCCGGCCTCAGCCGCCGGCGGCGTCGGCCTGCGCCTGGAACAGCGCGACGCGCAGGTCCTTGGCCTCGTAGATCCGGGTGCCGTCGGCCTCCAGCCAGCCGTCGGCGATGCCGAGCACCAGCTTGCCGAGGCGCACGCGCTTGATGTCGATGCCGTAGACGACCTTGGTCACCGTGGGCAGGACCTGGTCGGAGAACTTGACCTCGCCGACGCCCAGCGCCCGGCCGCGGCCGGGAGCCCCGAGCCAGCCGAGGTGGAAGCCGACGAGCTGCCAGAGGGCGTCGAGGCCGAGGCAGCCGGGCATCACCGGATCGTTCTTGAAGTGGCAGCCGAAGAACCAGAGGTCCGGGCGGATGTCGAACTCGGCGAGCACGTGGCCCTTGCCGTGGGCGCCGCCCTCGGATCCGATCGAGACGATGCGGTCGAACATCAGCATCGGCGGCAGCGGCAGCTGCGCGTTCCCGGCGCCGAACAGCTCGCCACGGCCACAGGCGAGCAGTTCCTCGTAGGAATAGTGCGAGGCCCGCTGGGGCACGGCGGTCGCCGGGGCGGTGCCCGACGGAGCGTTCGGATCGGAAGCGGAAGACATGATGAGCGGATCGGTCCTCAAGGATGGGTCCGGGGCGGAGAAGGCCCCTCGGCCTCGCGCCGCCATCCCCGCGCTGGACCGGCACGGGCCGATCCGGCCGACGACGCGGCGTGAAATCGGCGCTTCGTTAACACAGGGCCTGTGCGCCTCAAAGCTGCGTGCCCGCCCGGGGCGTCCCAATCCGCGGCCGGCGCCCGGCCGGACGAGGCCGCAGCCCGGATGGGAGACGGCCCCGCGCGGCTCGGCAGCCCCGCTTGCGGCTCGGGTTGCGATGCGGCGACGGGTTCCGTATAGATGGAAGCTGAGTTTCCAGTTTCCGCGTGGGATGTTTGTACGCCCGATGTCCAACCTTCTGCCCCTGCAGGCCATGCTGAACGCCCGGGCCACCGTTCCCGGCGGCGACGCGACCGCCGGCCGTCGCGGTTGCCCGCTGTCGGACCTGCGCGACCGTCTGCGCCGGGCCGGCTTGCGTCCGACCCGCCAGCGCCTGTCCCTGGGCTGGCTGCTGTTCGGCCGCGGCGATCGCCACCTCACGGCGGAAATGCTCTACGACGAGGCGATGCGCGCCAAGGTTCCGGTGTCGCTGGCCACGGTCTACAACACCCTGCACCAGTTCACCGAGGCCGGACTGCTGCGCCAGCTCGCCCTCGACGGTTCGAAGGCCTACTTCGACACCAACCCGAGCGAGCATCACCACTTCTTCCTCGAGGACGAGGGCCAGGTGATGGACATGCCCGATTGCGGGATCACCGTGGATTCCCTGCCCGACGCGCCCGAGGGCATGGAGATCGCCGGCGTCGAGGTGATCGTCCGCCTGCGCCGCCGCGGCCCGGTCGCCCGCAAGGCCTGACCGCCCGCCGCTCATCGCACGCAATGTCATCGAGGCCCGGGCAACCGGGCCTTTTTCTTTAGGCGCGGTGCCCTGCCGCGCGGCGCAACGATGGCCCGGCCCACGGGGTTATCGCCTGCACGCCACATCCCATCCCATCGAAACCGGACCCGTATGGCCCCCTCCCGCATCGTCTGCGTCCGCCATGGCGAATCGACCTTCAACGCCGCCCACCGCCTGACCGGGCAGGATCCCGGCCACGTCGATGCCCGCTTGACCGAGCGGGGACGGGGGCAGGTCCGGGCGGCGCGGGCCGCCCTCCACGACATCCCCTTCGACCTCGTGGTGACCTCGCCCCTGACCCGGGCGATCCAGACCACCAAGGGCATCTTCGGCGACCATCCGAGCCGTCCGCGCATCCTCGTCGAGGTCCTGCATCGGGAGTGCCAGGAGAGCAGCTGCGACGTCGGCCGGGCCGCCTCGGTGCTGGCGGCCGAGTTTCCGGACGTCGCCGTCGACCACCTGCCGGAGATCTGGTGGCACGCCGAGGGCGCGCCCGATGCCCGCGGCGTCCATATCGAGCCGCGCCGCCTGTTCGATGCCCGCGTCCTCGGCTTTCGCGACTGGCTCGCGGCCCGGCCCGAAAGCAGCATCGCGGTGGTCGGCCACGGCACCTTCTTCTATCACCTGACGGGCGTCTGGCTCGACAACTGCCAGACCGTGACCTTCGACCCGATGGCGACGCCCGTTCCGGTCTGACCGAGCGATCTAGGCCGACCCGGCCCGCGCGGCGTCCAGGCGTCGCTTCACCAGCGCGATCTCGAGGGGAACCGCCCGGCGCCCGATCCCCAGGGCCTCGTCGAGGATCGCCACGGCGCCGGCCCAGGCCTCCGGCACGAAGGGCGCGACGCCCTCCGCGACCTCGGCCGCGCAGCGCGCATCCGCGAAGGCCTTCACGGCGGCGGTGGCGGCCCGGGCGACCGCGGAGGCACGGGCGCCCTGCGCCCAGCCCCCGCGCTGGGAGGCCGCCTGCGCCCGCGCCCCGCCCCGCCAGGCCGCCGCCCGTGCCGCCGCCAAGGCGTCCTCCGCATCGGCGGCCCCATCGCAGGCGGCGGCGAGGGCGGGCATGCCGGCCCGGTCGAGGAGGGGTGGCAGGAGGCGCCGCACGCTCGCGAGAGCCAGGAAGGCGATGCGCTCGGCCTCCACGGCCGGCGCGTCGGCGGAGCCGGACAGGCGCAGCACGAAGGTCATCAGGCGCGGGCGCTCGGCGTCGGGCATCGCGTCGTTCAGGCCGAGGGCGTAGGCGGCGAGCGGCGGCGAGAAGCAGGGCGGGCAATCGGCCGAGGCGCGGATCGCTCGGTAGGGCAGGCCGGCGGCCACGATGGCCGCCTCGTTGATGCAGGTGCCGCCGTCCGGGCCGGGAAAATCGTGCGAGCCGGCCAGGAGCCGCCAGTTCAGGATATGCTCGAAGCCCGCCGTCATGCCCGCGCTCCCACGTCCCCCGGACGCCGAGAGTGCCACGCCCGCACGACCTTGGCGAGGGAGGGCCTTCGGCGGGCGGATCCGCGGAACGGCAGCCTGCCGGAGATCCGTCGCTGCCCGTCAGCCGCCGAGATCGGCCGCGAGCCCCGCCAGCATGGCGAGGCCGAGCACCAGCACGAAGGCGCCGGCGAGGAGTTCGAGGCCGCCGATGGTGAGCGCCCCGGCCCGTCCGCGCCCGCCCGCGAGGCGTAGGGCGAAGGCCTTGGCGAAGACCGCGAGGCTGGCCAGCGTCCCGGTGGTCAGGGCGGTGCCGAGGGCCATGGCGAGGGTCGCGGCGATGCCGGCGGCCAGCAGGCCCTGCGAGGCGGAGAAGACGAGGATCAGCACCGCCCCGGCGCAGGGGCGCGTGCCGGCCGCGAGCACCACGCCGGCCCGCTCGCGCCAGGAATCGAGGCGGGCGATGGCCGCCGCATCGGTCAGGTGGACATGGCCGCAGCCGGGGGTGCAGGCGGAATCGCCGCCGCCCGCCAGCCGCCCGGCCTTGCGCCAGGTCACGGCGAGGCCGAGGAGCGCCACGAGGGCGAAGCTCACGGTCTCGATCACCGTGCCGGCGCGGGTCATGCCCGCGGCGGTGGCGCCGAGCACCAGGGTTCCGATGCCCACGAGGGCGATGGCCACCAGCGCCTGGAGCAGGGCGGCGGCGAAGCTGAGGCTGAAGCCGCGGGTCAGGGCGCGCTCGCCGGCGACGATGTAGCCCGCAATCACCGCCTTGCCGTGGCCCGGCCCGGCGGCGTGGAACACCCCGTAGGCGAAACCGAGGAGCATCATCGGCCCCCAGGCGCCCCCCGCCTTCAGGGATTGCACCGCGCCCTGGAGGCTGCGGGAAAAGCTCGCCTGCAGGGCGAGGATCCAGCCCCCGAGGCCGGTGGCGGCTGGGGCGGCCTCGCGGAACCCGATGCCGAACGGCGAGCGCGGCGGCGGCGCGGCGGCGCCCGGGCTCACCAGCCAGGCGAGCCCGGCGACGATCAGGCTCGCGAGGGCGACGGCCGCCAGGGCGAGGAGGACCTGCCGGGCGAGGCGCGACCGCCCGTCCGGCCGGACGGCGTCGAGGGCGCTGCCTACGGACACGCGACGATGATCCGGTTGGCGAACTGGACGCCGTAGTTCGAGGCCGAGGTCAGCGCCTCGAAGAACGCCTCCGACATGCCGGGCTTGGCGTCCGCGGGCTTGGCGTCCGCGGTCCTGGCGTCCGGGGTCTCGGTCTTGGGACGGGTGAGGGTGGCGGCACAGCCCGCCGGAGCCCCCGCGAGGCGGGCGGTCTCCGCGCCCTCGGCGAGGCTGAAGGCGACGAAGAAGGTCGGGTCGTAGACCTCGAGGGCCGTCACGCCCCGGCCCTGGACGACCGGCGTCTTCAGCGGCAGGAGGAAGCTCAGGGTGAGCTTGTCGCCCTCCATCGCCATGCGGGGCTCGACGGGGTCGGCGAAGGCCTGCTCCTTGCCGCCGACCTTCATCTTCGTGAAGTAGCCGAACTCGGCGAGGTTGGCGGTGTTCTCGGTGGCGAGGCCCGAGAGCTCGTCCGGCGTCAGCTTGCCGTCCTTGTTCACGTCGAGCCCCTGCGTGACGAAGGCGGAATACGAGGCGTCGAAGGTCCAGGCATGGCGGACACCGGTGACGCGGCCGCCTTCGCCGTAGGCGATCTCGGCCTTGGTCGTCACCCAGACGTGGGGATGCGCCTGCGCCGGAGGCGCGGCGAGGGCCGCTCCGACAAGGGCGGCTCCGGCAAGGGCGGCGAGGCGGGAGAGCGAGGCGGTCGGCATGGCACGGGACGCTCGCGAGTCAGGGTAAAGACTTCGTAAAGCCGCGCCGGCCGCGTGGTCCGTCGCCTCGAAACGGTCTCCTGCCTCACTGGGGCGAAAACGAGGCGTCGGCGCCCGGCCGATGTCGCCCCGGTCGCGTTCCGATCCGCGGGTCGCGAGGGCGGGCGGGATCGATGCCGAGCGCAGGCGCGGCCTCCGGCGGCCGGCTCAGTCGCGCCGGGTCAGGGCGGCGATCTCGGCGCGCTCCTCGGCGCTGAGGCCCGCGGCGGCGGTGTCGACGGAGCGGCGGCGGGACAGGCGCCAGAGCCCGAACAGGCCCAGGCCGACCACCGCCACCGGCGTCAGCCACAGGAGCAGGGTGTGCAGGGCGAAGACGGGGCGCAGGAGCACGTACTCGCCGTAGCGCCCGACCACGTAGGCCTGGACCTGCTGGTCGTCGTCCCCGGCGGTGAGCCGCTCGCGCACGATGAGGCGCAGGTCCCGGGCGAGGGGCGCGTCGGAATCGTCGATCGATTGGTTCTGGCAGACGAGGCAGCGCAGGCCCGACGAGATGTCCCGCGCCCGCGCCTCCAGGGCCGGGTCCTTCAGCACCTCGTTCGGCTGGACCGCCCGGGCGCCGCCGGCGGAGACCAGCGCCAGCCCGAGAGCCAGGACGAGGCGCGTGAGCGCGGCCCGGCTCATTCGGCGGGGGCCATGCCGGGCGGGACGGACTTGGCCCGCGCCCGGGCCGGGGCGCCGACGCGCATGCGCCGGTCGGTCAGGGAGATCGCGCCGCCGAGCGCCATCACCACGGCGCCGAGCCAGATCAGCAGCACGAGGGGCTTGTAGTAGAGCCGCAGGCCGATGGCGCCCTCCGGCAGGACCTCGCCGAGGCTGGCATAAACCTGGCTCGCGCCGATGGTCAGCAGGCCGGATTCCGTCACCGTCATCTTGCGGCTCGGATAGAACCGCTTGCCGGTCTCCACCGTGCCGACGAAGTCGCCGCCGGCATTGCGGATGGTCAGGAAGGCGGTGGTCTCGGCGTAGTTCTCGCCGCTGCGCGGGCCGACCCGGTCGAGGGTGGCCGCGTAGGGTCCGGAGGCGAGGGATTCGCCGGGCTTGAGGGTCTTCAGCCCTTCCGTCGCCCAGCCCTGGGCCGCGATGCCGAGCACGACGACGCCGACGCCCGCATGGGCCATCGCGGTGCCCCAGGCCGAGCGCGGCAGGCCGGCCGCGCGGCGCCAGATCGCGGCGCCCCGGGCACGGCTGCCGCCGTAGCCGCGGGCGCGGGACACGATCTCCATCACCGAGCCGATGATGAGGTAGGCTCCGAGGCCGATGCCGACGGGCGCCATCATCGGGCCGCCCCAGGTCATGGCCATCACGGCGAGGCCCACCACCAGCGCGGCGGCCAGGGCCGCGAACAGGCGCTGCGTCGCCGCGTGCACGTCGCCGCGCTTCCAGGCCAGGGTCTGGCCGAAGGGCACGATCAGGAGCAGCGGGATCGCCAGCGGCACGAAGGTGTAGTTGAAGAAGGGCGGCCCGACCGAGATCTTCTCGGCGGTCAGCATCTCCAGCAGCAGCGGGTAGAGCGTGCCCACGAAGACCGTGGCGCAGCCGGCGGCCAGGAACAGGTTGTTCATCACCAGCGCGCCCTCGCGCGAGATCGGCGCGAAGATGCCGCCCTGGCGCAGCATCGGCGCCCGCCAGGCGAACAGGGTGAACGAGCCGCCGATGAACAGGATCAGGATCGCCAGGATGAACACGCCGCGGGTCGGGTCGGTGGCGAAGGTGTGGACCGAGGTCAGCACGCCCGAGCGGACGATGAAGGTGCCGAGCAGCGACAGCGAGAAGGTGAGGATGGCCAGCAGCACCGTCCAGACCTTCAGGGCGTCGCGCTTCTCCATCACCACGGTGGAGTGGAGGAGGGCGGTGCCGGCGAGCCAGGGCATCAGCGAGGCGTTCTCGACCGGGTCCCAGAACCACCAGCCGCCCCAGCCCAGCTCGTAATAGGCCCAGTACGAGCCCATCGCGATGCCGAGGGTCAGGAAGCTCCAGGCGATCAGGGTCCAGGGGCGCACGGCCCGGGCCCAGACCGCGTCGATCCGCCCGTCGATCAACGCCGCGATGGCGAAGGCGAAGGTGATCGAGAAGCCGACATAGCCGACGTAGAGGAGCGGCGGGTGAACCGCGAGGCCGAAATCCTGCAGCAGCGGATTGAGGTCGTTGCCCTCCGTCGGCGCCGGGCTGACCCGGGTGAACGGATTCGAGGTCGTGATGATGAACAGCACGAACACGAAGGTGATCAGCCCTTGCACCGCCAGGGTGTTCGCCCGCAGGGTCGGCGGCACGGATTCGCGCGCCACCGCCACCAACGCCCCGAACAGGGCCAGGATGAGGACCCAGAGCAGCATCGAGCCCTCGTGGTTCCCCCAGACGCCGGAGATCTTGTAGAGGAAGGGCTTGGCGGTGTGGGAGTTCTCGATCACGTTGAGGACCGAGAAATCCGACGTGACGTGGGCGTAGGTCAGCGCGCCGAACGAGAACAGGATGCAGGCGAAGGCGCCCAGCGCCGCCGGCGTCGCCACGGCCCGCAGGGCCTGATCGCCCGAGCGGGCGGCCCAGACCGGCATCACCGCCTGGACCAGGGACAGGGCGAGCGCCAGGGCGAGCGCGAAATGGCCGACCTCGATCAGCAAGGCGGGGTGTCCTTCCGGGGGCTGTGCCGGTGGGGAACCGGCCGACGGATGCGTGGCATCATCGCTCGCTGCGCTGGCCGAGGGTCTTGTCCTCGGCGGCCGTCCTGGTCTCCGGGGCCGTCTTGGTCTCGGAAGCGGCCGCGGCGGGCTTGTCGACCATGCCCTTGCCCTCCTGCCAGCGACCCTGCGCCTTGAGGGCGTCGGCGACCTCGCGCGGCATGTAGGATTCGTCGTGCTTGGCCAGGACGGTGTCGGCGCGGAAGATGCCGCCCGGCAGCAGGGTGCCCTCGGCGACCACGCCCTGGCCCTCGCGGAACAGGTCGGGCAGCAGGCCGCGATACTGGACCGCGATGGTGGCGTTGGTGTCGGTCACCGCGAAGTCGACGGTCTGGTCCGGGCCGCGCTGGAGCGAGCCGTCCTTCACGAGACCGCCGAGGCGGAAGCGCGTGCCGGGCGCCACGGTCTGCGCGGCGACCTCGGTGGGCGAGCGGAAGAACACGATCGACCCGCTCATGGCCGACAGGATCAGGCCGAGCGCCAGCGCCAGCACGGCGCCGCAGGCGGCGATCAGGATCAGGCGGCGGCTCTTGCGGGTCACGTGGGCAGGGTCCCGGTTGGTGGCACGGACGGTGGGGCGGCGCGCATCCCGCGCCGAGATCTCCGGCAAGGCGAGATCCCCGGCAGGGAATGTCGTGTCCTCCGGTGTCGGCCGGGGCGCCACCCGGGTCAAGGCCCGGGGCCGGGACCGATTGTCAGGGGTGGCGGCTTCGCGTCGCGGATCAGGGCTTCGCCGCTGCTGCGCCCGGCTTCGCGCCGGCCTGGAGGCTCAGCTCGCGCGACAATTCGCCGAGCCGCTCGATGGCTGCCGCGTCGGGGCTCAGGGCCATGCGGGCCCGGTCCAGGGCCTGGAGCGCGCGGTCGCGCTCGCCGAGCACGCTGTAGGAGCGGATGAGGCGCAGCCAGTCGTCGACGCTGCCGCCCTTGGCCGCCAGCCGTCGGTCGAGTCCCGCGACCATGCCGCGGATCGCGGCGTCGCGCTCGGCCGCCGGCATCGCCTTCACGGCGGCGACGGCCGCCTCGGTGCCCGCCCGGGCCGCGTCGTCCGAGGCCGCTCCGGCCGCCGGCGGGACCGACGCGGCGGGCGCGGCCGGAGCGAGGGCCGGGGTGGCGGGCGCCGCCGCCAGGCCCGCCTCAGCCGCGATCGCGTCGAGGCGGGTCTTGGCTTCGGGATCGTCGCCCAGGG
Organism: Methylobacterium sp. AC433; assembly: GCF_979253015.1. Lineage (NCBI taxonomy): Bacteria > Pseudomonadati > Pseudomonadota > Alphaproteobacteria > Hyphomicrobiales > Methylobacteriaceae > Methylobacterium > Methylobacterium sp. AC433. The sequence goes on from NZ_CEEDBN010000001.1 coordinate 318,586, forward strand.
CCTTGCGCGCCCGCTCGAGGGCGTCCTTCGCCTTGTCGCGCTCCTGCAGCACGCCGTAGGAGCGCACGAGGCGCAGCCAATCCTCCAGGCTGCCGCCGCGATCGGCGAGACGCTTGTCGAGGCTGTCGACCATGGCCCGGATGGCCCCGTCGCGGCTCGCCGGCGGCAGCGCCTGGAGGGCGGCCGCGGCGCCGGCCTCGGGCGCCTTCGACAGTCCGGGCGCGGTCTCGCCCGTCAGGCGCGCGAGGTTCTCGCGGACGAGGGGGAGCCAGGGCGCATCGGCGGGGGCGGCGTCGGCCATGGCCTGCAGGCGCCGGATCGCCTGGGGAACGTCGCCTTCGAGCTCGGCCGCCCGCGCGAGATAGAATTGCGGCTTGGCGACCTGCCCGTCGAGGTCGACCGCACGCTGGAAGATGCCCTTGGCCTGGGGCGTGACCGCGCCGTTGGCCGCCGCCACCAGGGCCTCGCCCCAGTCGGACAGGCGCTGCGGCGTCTCGCCCAGGAGGCGGGTGGCCGCCTCGTAGGCGTGGGCGGCATCGTCGAAGCGGCCCATCCGCATGTAGACGGGGGCGAGCACCGACCAGCCGCGCCCGTCGGTGGGGTCGGCGGCGAGCCGCGCCTCGATCTGCCCGATCGCCTTCAGCAGATCCTGATCGCCGCTCTGGGCCGCCGCCCGCTCGGCCTGGCCCTGCGCCGGCATGTGCGGCGAGCCGTAGAGGCCGTAGGCGATGAGGGCGACGAGGGGAATGGTCGAGAGCGCGAAGGCCGAGGCCGCCCGGCGCTGGCGCAGGGCCGGCTCGGCGATGTCCTGGGCGGCGGGGACGCCGGCGCGGTTGGCGCGCAGCAGGCGACGGGCCGCCTCGGTGCGCGCGGCCTCCGCCTCCGGCGCCGCGATCAGGCCGCGGGCCTCGTCGCGCTCGATCTCGCGCAGCTGGTCCTCGTAGAAGCCGGTCTCGGTGGCGAGGCCGCCGGCCTCCGGCGCGGCGGCGGGATTGGCCCGGCGCGACATCGGCCAGAGCAGGGCGAACACCGCCGCGCCGGTCATGACCGCCAATATGAACCAAAGTGCCGTCATCATGCCCCAGACGCTGCCCCGCTTGCATGTAGACGCGGGTCCCCGCCGGCACGATGCAGGCCTTGGGCGACACGGTGTCACGCGCAGCACTTCCGGGGGAGGGCGCGACCCTAGAGCATGACGGCCGGCGGGGAAACCGGATCCCCGGGAGCCCGCCTGCCGGGCGCCGCCGGGGCGGGTCTCCGGCCGCCACGGGGCGCGACTTCAGTGCGGGGCGACGCCGGCCGGCGCGTCCCCCGGCACCTCGATCACCGCCCGCAGGCCCCCCAGCGTCGCCTCCTCCAGGCGGAAGCGCCCGCGATAGAGGGCTGCGAGATCGGCCACGATCGAGAGGCCGAGTCCCGAGCCCGGCTTGGTCTCGTCGAGGCGGCGGCCGCGCCCGAGCACCTCCGCCCGGTCCTCCGGGGCGAGGCCCGGGCCGTCATCCTCGATGGCCACGAGAAGGTGGGGATAATCGTTCTTGCCCACCGCCTCGGCCCGGATCGCCACCCGGCCGTGGGCCCATTTCGAGGCGTTGTCGACGAGATTGCCGATCATCTCCTCGAAGTCCTGGCGCTCGCCCCGGAACCGCAGGCCGGCCGGCACGTGGACCTCGTAGGCGATGTCCTTGTCGCGGTAGATCTTGCCGAAGGTGCGCACGAGGCCGGCCAGGGCCGGCTCGACCTCCGTGGAGGTGCCGAGGGTGCCGGCCAGCGCCGCCGCCCGGGCGCGGTCGAGGTGGTAGTTCACCTGGTCGCGCATCACGGCGGCCTGCTCGCGGATCTTGGCGGCGAGCTCCTCGGGCGCGTCGGCGGCGCCGACCTCGTTGACGATGATCGAGAGGGGCGTCTTCAGGGCGTGGGCGAGGTTGCCGACCTGGGTGCGCGCCCGCTCCAGGATCTCCCGGTTGGTCTCGATGAGCAGGTTCACCTCGCCCGCCAGGGGAGCGATGTCGCGCGGGTACTCGCCGGTGATGCGGTCCGATTCGCCGCGCCGGATGGCGCCCAGCGCGTTCCGCAGCTTGGCGAGCGGCGCCAGGCCGAAGCGGATCTGCAAGAGGGTCGTGAGGGCGAGCGACAGGCCGAGCAGGCCGAAGGTGACCATCAGCGAGAAGCGGAAGCGGTCGACGTCGTTCTCGATCTCGTCGGCGGGGCCGGCGACCCGCACGGTGTAGCGGCCCTCCTCGCCGAGATCGACGTCGCGCTCGATGACGCGCAGCCGGCGCTCGTCCTGCGCCCGGCCGTAGCCCTGGCGGATCTGGCCGATGCCCGCCTTGGTGTCGGGCGTGCCGGCCGCCTTCAGGGGCACGCCGACGAGGGAGCGCGAGGTGCGCAGGTCGCGCGGCTTCGCGTCGGGCCGGCCGATCTGCCAGTACCAGCCCGAGAGCGGCAGGTCGAAGCGCGGGTCGCTCAGGGTGAAGGAGCGGCTCTCGGGATCGTTGGGCGAGACGAGGTCGGTGGCGAGGTTGTTGGCGTAGACCAGCAGGCGGCTGTCGAAGGCCCGCTCGGTGTTCTCGCGGTACAGGGTCGTGAGGATCCAGGCGGCGATCAGGAGGATCGCCGAGCTCGCCAGCAGGGCCGAGGTGGCGAGGCGCACCGCGATCGAGCGGCGGCGCATCGGGAGCCAGGAGGGGGAGGGGATCATGTGAGGCCCGTCGTCATGCGCAATCCACCGGATGTCGGAATCGCCGTCCTGCGCACATCCGCTGGTGTAGACGGCCTCTGCGGGTTATGTACATGGCGGGCCGGGGAACCCATCCATGGCGCTTCACATCCGTGATCCCGAAACGGATCGGCTCGTTCGCCGCTTGGCGGAACGCAGGGGCATCCCGCTGACGGAGGCGGTGAAGCTCGCGGTCAGCAACGAACTGCAACGCGACGACGCGCGTCTCGACCTTCGGGACCGCCTGCGCCCGATCCAGGCCCGCATCGCAGCGCGGCCCGCGACCGGCCTCGAGGCCGACAAGGCCTTCTATGACGAATTGAGCGGCGATCTCTAGCGTGTTCGTCGATGCGTCCGCCTTCGTGGCGATCCTGCTGCGTGAGGCGGGATGGCAGCCTTTGTCCAACAGGCTGCAGGAGGCCGCGTCTCCGGTCACCTCGGCCATCGCCGTCTACGAGACCGTGCTGGCCATCGCGCGGACGCACGCCGGCGGCATCAAGGCGGCTCGACAGGATGTGGCGATGGCCCTGGAGGCGATCGGCATCGAGGTTCTGACCATCGGACCCGAAGAGGCGGCTGCCGCGCTCGATGCTTTCGCGCGCTACGGCAAGGGACAGGGGCATCCGGCGCAGCTCAACCTGGGGGATTGCTTCGCCTACGCGGTGGCGAAGACCCATCGGATCACCCTGCTGTTCAAGGGCGACGACTTCTCGCACACCGATCTGGCCGGCCCCTGAGGTAGACCGCCGCCTCACACCCGCGGCGCGGGCTGGTTCGGGTCGACGAGGTAGCCGAGCCCCCGCACGGTCTGGATCAGGTCGACGGCGAGCTTCTTGCGCAGGCGGCCGACGAAGACCTCGATGGTGTTGGAATCGCGGTCGAAATCCTGGTCGTAGAGGTGCTCGGTCAGCTCGGCGCGCGAGACCACCCGGCCGGTATGGTGCATCAGGTAGGAGAGCAGGCGGTACTCGTGGCTCGTGAGCTTGACCGGGTTGCCGTCCACGAAGACCCGGCCGGAGCGGGTGTCGAGCACCACCGGGCCGCAGGCGATCTGGCTGGTGGCGTGGCCGGCCGCGCGCCGCAGCAGGGCGCGCACGCGGGCCATCAGCTCCTCCATGTGGAAGGGCTTGGTGACGTAGTCGTCGGCCCCCGCATCGAAGCCGTCGACCTTGTCGGACCAGCGGTCCCGGGCGGTGAGGATGATGACCGGGGTCTTGATGCCGGCCCGGCGCCACTTCTGCAGCACGCTCACGCCGTCGGTCTTGGGCAGGCCCATGTCGAGGATGATCGCGTCGTAGGGCTCGTTCTCGCCGAGATAGCCGCCCTCCTCGCCGTCGAAGGCCTTGTCGGCGACGTAGCCGGCCTCCTCAAGGGCGTTGACCACCTGCCGGTTGATGTCCCGGTCATCCTCCACGACGAGCAACCGCACGGTCCCGAACTCCTACGATGATGGCCTGGACCCGCGGGTCGGCGCGCCGCGCACGTTAGACGTCTCCGTGCCGGCGCGAAACGGCTTCCGTCCGAAAGCGCTTCACGGTCCGCTGACCTGCCCGGTGGTGGCATCGACGACGACGTGGACGAACTGGCCGTCCCGGCGCAGGGCGGTGAGCAGGTAGACGAGGGTCTCGTCGTTCCGGCACAGGCGCGCCCGCTGGATCTCGGCCCGGGGGATCACCTGGCGGGCGGCGCGGATGGCCGCCACCGGGGCGATCACCCGCTTGTCGGCCACGGCCTCGCGCAGGTCCGCCGGGCTCAGGCAGGTCTCGCTGCGCGGGATCGCGGCCAGCGGCGTGGCGACCGTGCCCGCCGTCGTCTCCTCCGCGTAGGTGTCGATCGAGCCCGTCGCGAAACCCGCGACGGTCAGTCCGATCAACAGCAGGGCGAGGAGGATGCGCATGGGCCGACGTTTAGGGGGGAGGCACTGAATGTGCCCTGAATGCCGAGCCAAGCCGAACCTCGGCCATTCGGTTCCCGTCGGCGGCCGGGCCGGGGCCGTTCAGGCCGGTCCGGCGCCCTCGGCGGCGAGGCGCGCGAGGGTCGCCCGCAGCATCGCACCGATCGGGGCGTGGCCGTCGATATGGTCGAGTGCGGCCCGCCGCAGGGCGGCCGACGAGTGCTCGAAACGCAGGCGGGCGCTGCGCAGGCGCTGGGCCGCCACCCGGCGGCGGTCCCGGCGCCGGTGCAGCAGGAGGGTGATCCGGTCCATGGCGGTCTCCTCAGGGGTGCGGCCGGGCCTCGGCCAGGCGGCGCAGGATGTCGTCCAGCTTCTCCCGCGCCCGCTCGTCGTTGAACTCGACGCTGCGCGCGATCCCGGCCGCCACCCGCGACAGGTCCTCCAGCACGCGGGTGCGGCTCTCCAGGGCGGCGGCCACCGCCGCGTTGGTCTGCGAGGCCCATTCCAGGGCCGTCGCGGTGGCGCTCGCGTCTCCGAGGCGCGCCTCCTGGGCGCGCATCGATTCCCGGTGCAGGTGGACGCAGGCGAGCCCGAGGAGGACGGCGACGATCCAGCCCGCGCCCTCCTGCGACACCAGCAGGTGCGCGGCTTCCTGGGCGATCTTTTCCAAGGCGACCTCCTCCCAAGGCAACCTTCCACCTGGACGTTCCGAACCCTGGCAAGGGCGGGTCGTCAGGGGCGATGGCGCGCCCGCTCGGCCCAGGCCGCGCGCAGCGCCGGCGTCAGGGTGTTGGTGACCGTCGCCTCCTCCGCCAGGGACAGGCTGCGGAACACCTTCTCGCCGAGGCCGTCGATCCCGCCGGCGGCGCGGATGAGCCATCCCGGTGCCGCGTCGAGGCCGCGCTGGACCGCGCCCGCGATCACCAGCGACCCCACCGGCACCGTCAGGGTCCGGCCGCGCGCCGCGCCGGCGACCGCGTTGACCGCGTAGTCGGCCACGTTGCGCACGAGGCGCTCCACCAGGCTGGCGGTGATGAGGACGCGCAGGGGTCCGGCGATCCGCGCCAGCGCCGCCGTCAGGGCCGTGACGGCCAGGGGCACCAGCACGCTCCCGGCCGCCTGGAGGGTGGATGCGAGGGCGTCGCCCCACGCGAGGCTGACATCGGCGGTCGCCGCCGCGGCCGGCGCGGCCAGGGCGAGAAGGGCGGCACTGCAGGGGACGAATCGGGTCATCACAAACTCCATCGGCGGGGACACAGAAGCTTCGGCCGTGCGGCGGGGCGCTCAGCGGCCGCCGGACAGGCGGCGGACGACCGACCAAAGGCGTTCCAGGACGCCGGGGCGCGGCGCGGCTGGACCGGGCGCGCGGGTCGGCAGCGGCGCCGATACGCGCGGCACCGTCCGGCGCGGCGCGGGCAGGGGCGGCTGCGCGGGACCGGGGACGGAAACCGGACTCGTGTCCCCCCGGCGCGCCCGGGGCAGGGCCCGGTCGTAGGGCGTCACGAACTGGTCGTGCTCGGCGCCCCGCCGCGGGATCAGCGCGGCGGGGCGGTTCCACATCAGGATCGCGGCGGCGGCACCGGTCCGGTCGCCGGCCCTCAGGCGCCGGACGACGGTGGAGCGCGCGAAGGCCGCCGGGCCGATGTTGAAGCAGAGGGAGACCAGGGCGTCGAAGGCATGGTCGGGCAGATCGCCGGGCACCGCCTCGGCCACGGCCCGGACGTAGCGTGCGACGTCGCGCCGGAAGAGGGCGTCGCAGGCCGCCTCGGTCAGGCGCAGGCCCGGCGTCACCAGGGGCGGGCCGGCGGCCGAGGTGTGGCCGACGCCGATGGTCCAGATCCCGACGCTGTCGCGGTAGGCGCCGAGGCGCCGTCCCTCGCGCGCGACGAGCACGGCTTCGCCGATGGCACTGAGATTCATGCCCTGTCTCCGGTTGATTGATTGGAGGTTAGACTTGCGCGACACTTGACCCGGCCGTGGCCTCGGGAGGCGGACATGCTGCGAAAGCTCATCTCGGCTGCCTTGCGACGCGAATCCGAGGCGGACGACTTCGCCCGGGAGGCACCGCTGCAGCCGCCCGACACGGCCTTCCCGCCGATGCGCCCGCTCGAACTGCCCGCCGCCCAGAACGACAATCCGCTGGCGGCCCTGTGCGAGGCGGTCGAGGCCGACCTGCGGGCGGCGGGGTACCTGCGCTGACCGGGACCGCGCGGATCAGGGACCGGCGGCGGCCTCCAGGGCGGCGAGCCGCGCCTCGAAGCCGCGGGCGAGGAACAGCAGCAGCTGGTCCGTGCGGAAGCCGTAGCGCTCGCCGGCCTCGCGGCCCGGAGCCTCGTCCTGCGCCGGCACGGCCGGCACGATCTCGGTGCCGTCCGCGTCGATCTCGGCGTCCCTGGCGGCGACGGCCTCCCGCGGGGCGACCGCGGGCCAGGAATCCCGGCAGACGAAGCCGTAGGCGAAGGGATCGAGGCCCTCGTCCGCGAGGACCGCCACCGCCCGCTGGACGGTGAGCCCGACATGGCGGCGGGCCCCGTCCCCCTTCCGCGCCAGGGCCTCGCGGAACCGGAAGGTGCCGATCTCCCCGGCCAGGGCGCGGGCGGCGGCGATCTCGGCCTCGGAGAGCGGCGCGACCGGCGTCTTCTCGCGGGCGTCGGAGGTGCTGATCGCGCCCGTGCCGGCATAGATCACCGATGCGCGCAGCGTCGGCGTGCCGAGGCTCCAGGTGTTGTCGGCGGTGTGGGCGATGATGCCCGCGACCCCGAGCCGGGTCGCCAGGGGGGCACTGGAGCCGAGGCCGAGATTGCCGTCCGGTCCGAAGCGCGCCACCTCGCGCAGGGTCCCGGGGCGGGTCCCGTCCGCCGGCTTGACGAAGATCGCGAGGCCGCCCGGAAAGCCGGCCGTCGCCCCGGCCGTGCCCGCCGTGCCGGCGAGCCCGGCGAGGGTCCAGGACAGGCCCGCGCCGGAGGCCTGCATCGTGAGGCCGCCGGCCAGCAGGCTGCCGTCCGTGGCGAGGTCCTGAGTCAGGCGCAGGGCGGGCGCCCCGAGGAGGTTCGCCGGCATCGGCCCCTTGAGGTCGACCCGCCCGCTCGCCCGGTCGATGCGCAGGGCTTCCCGGAAGCCGCCGGCATCGGGCGCCACCATGATCGTGAGGTCGTCGTTGCCCGAGAGCCCGATCTCGGCCCGTCCGGTGAAGGCGCTCTGGAACAGCAGGGAGAGGACGTTGCCGGCCGCCTGCTTGTTGAGGGTGCAGCGCAGGTCGCCGGTCCCGCCCTCGGCGGTGGTCAGCGCGGTCCAGAGGGCGGTGTTCAGCTTGGCGGCGAACGGGTTGGCGGCGTCCGCCGTGGTGCCGATGCCGAGGCGCGTCAGGTTCTGGAGCTGCCTGAGGGTGGCGCGGAGCCCGACCCATCCCGCCGCCGTGCAGGCGTAGAGCTCGTCCTCGTCGAGGATCCAGGCGAGCCAGCCGGGTTTCGGCACGAGGCCGCGCCAGCGCCCGTCCTGGAATTGGGCGATCTGGCCGGACAGTCCGGCCCAGGCCCCGGTCGGGGACGGGCTCAGCACCAGGTAGCGGTCCCCCTCCGCGGGGTCGGCGGGCGGCGCGCCGAGATCCTTGTCGCGGCAGGCGAGCTGAACCAGCGCGTCGAGGCCGGTCAGCGCCTCGTTGTGGGTGACGTGCTTCTGCGCCTGGCCCGCCGCGAGCAGCGGCAGCGCGAGGTTGGGGGTGGTCTCGGGCATCGGCTGGCTCCGGGCTGTCTGGGAATGGGCGGGATCGACGGTTCAGGCGGGCTCCACCGGCACCTGCGCCCGGGTCTCCGGGCCGGGGCCGGCCGCGGCGCCGACCTGCGCCACCGCGACGTCGAGGCGGCGCTGGGGCGTGCCGAAATCCGCCGCCTCGTCCGCGGCGGCGTAGAGGAGGTCCGGCGTGGTCGCGGTCAGGGTCCGGAGGCGCAGGCCGCCGGCGGAGAACACCGCGACCCGGTAGGCCTCGGGCTCCTCCGGCGGGATCTCGACGGCATCCCAGGAATCGCCGTCGCGCCGGACCCGGCGCGTCCAGGCGAGGCGCACGCCCCCCGTCTCCCGCCGCGCCCGGAGGTGGACGGGGCTCAAGGGGGTGAGGGCGGCGAGGCCGGACGTGGCGCGGAGCTCGACATAGGTCGGATCGGCCGGATCGCGCTCCGCCGGGCCGATGCGGTAGCGGAAGGGGCGGCCGGCCTCGTCGAGGCGCTCGACCAGGGGCACCACCGCCCCGTCGAGGCGCACGATCAGGCTGCCGGCCGGCGCCGTCCGCCCGGCCTGCGCCTCGCTGCCGGCGAGGCCGCGCAGGAGCCCCGTCAGCCGGTAGGTGCCCGGACCCACCAGCGTGACCCCGGCGGCCGCGATCAGCTCGATCGCCCCGTCCGCCGCGCTGCGGATCGCGAACAGGTTGCCGCCGGCGAGCGCCGCCGCCTCGCCGATGGAGCCGAGGTCGCCGGCCCGACGCAGGCGGACCACCAGGGCCGCGCCCCGGTCGAAGCGCCAGAGCGGGCCGGGCGAAAGGGCGCCCAGGGTCTCGCCGAGGCAGGCGGGAAGATCGACGAAGCCCAGCGGGGCCAGCGGCGCCCCCTCGCCCTCCGCGCGCCAGATCGCCATCGGCCCGGGCCAGGGCTCGGCCGTCACCGCCAGCACCTGCAGGGCGGTCGGGGTGCCGCGGTCGGCCGGCAGGTCGAGGGCGACCGCGAAGGGCGGCCCGGCCAGGGCCGGCACCGTCCGGCGGGGGCGCGATCCTTCGGGCTCGCCGGGCCGCGGCGCCCGGCCGTGGAGGGGAACGCCCCGCGTCTCGATCCCGCGTCCGCGCGGGCTGTCGGCGATGCGCAGGATCCGGTGCGGCAGGCGCTCCCCCGGCAGGGCGAGGAGGTCGCCCGGCCCGAGGTCGATCCGGCGCGGGCTCAGGGTGAAGCGCGCGGTGTCGCGGGCCGCGAGGGCGGCGTCGAGGGCGGCCTCCGCCAGGGCCTCGGCGGCGGCGCGCCGGGTCACCACGGCGGCCTCCATCCGGGTCTCGCGCCGGCGCCGGCCGGTCGGCCGGGTCGCGGCGGCGCTCGCCCGGCGGTACTCGGCGGTCTCGCCGTCGGTGAAGCCGATCTCGAGGGAGCGCGGCAGCTCCGCCTCCTCGGCCCGGACCCGGGCGAGGGGCGCCTCCGCGTCGTCCAGGACCACGAGGTCGTCCGCCGCGATGGGGAGCGGCACCTCCCGGCGCGGCCCGCGCAGGATCAGCGCGCCGGCCTGAGCGGAGACGTCGAGCCCGTAGAGCTGCGCCAAGGGCTCCAGGGCGGCCCGGGCCGACATCGGCCGGTCGATGACGTAGCCGTCGAGGGTCGCGTCGGCGGTGATGGCGGCCGGCACGGTGATCCCGAGGTCGGCCAGGATCGCGGCGACGAGCCGGTCGAGCTCCAGCCCCTCGATCCGCCCGGTGATCCAGTGGCCCACGGACCAGTTGCCCGCATCGGCCCAGACGGTGTCGAAGTCGGGAAAGGCCGGGAAGGGCCGGGCGTCCCAGCACCAGACGAAGACCGCGTCCGCCGGCACCATCGGCCCGCCATAGAGGGGCGAGACCGGGTTGTGGGCGGGCTCGAAGCCGGGCAGGCCGGGGTCGAACCGCCCCAGGATCGCCGCGAGGCCGCGGGCCTGGATCAGGTCGTCGCGGGTGCCGCGCGAGCCGGGCGGGCGCGCGTTCTCGGCGGATTTCGGGTCGGGGAAGACGTTGGGGCCGTTGGTGCCCTTGTCCACCGCCGGCACCCCGACCTCGGTGAGCCAGAGCGGCTTGCCGCGCGGCACCCACGCCGTCGCCCGGGTCTCGATTCCGCCGTCCCGCTCCACGTGCGGGTTCGCCCACCAGCCCACGAGGTCCTTGGCCCGGAAGGTCCAGGGCTTGCCGTAGCGCCCGTCGGTGATCGGCGTGCGGACCTGCGCCGCCCGGTCGGCCGCGTCGGCGTAGAACCAGTCGAAGGCCTCGCCGGCCCCGATCCGGCCCTTGAGATAGGCCGGGTCGTAGATCGACTCGGCCAGCGCCAGGTCGGCATGGGCGGCCCCGTCGCGCCAGTCGGTCAGGGGCGGGTAGTAGTCGATGCCCACCGCGTCGATGGCGGGGTCGGCGAACAGGGCGTCGAGGGGGAAGCGGAGCGTGGCGCCGCCGTCGCGCACGTCGGCGCCGTACTCGGTCCAGTCGGCGGCGTAGACGAGCTTGACGCTTGGGCCGAGGCTCAGGCGGAGCGCCGTCGCCAGGCTGCGGAAGCCCTCCACGGCGGGGTAGCGCCCTGCCTCGGCCCTGACCCGGGTGAGGCCGACGAACTCGCTGCCGAGGATGAAGCCGGAGAGCGGGACCCCCGCGGCGGCCCAGGCGGCCGCGAGCGCCGCGTAATGCAGCACGAACGGGCGATACTGCGCGAGGAAGGCCGCGACCTGGGTCGCGGCCGCCGCGGTCCCGTCCGGGCTCCCCGGCTGTCCGGGGGCGGGATCGCAGGTGATGCGCCCGCGCCAGGGATAGGCCGGCTGGCCGGCGGCGGCCGGGTCGCGCGGGTCCGGCAGGGCGTTGCCGGCCGGCACGTCCATCATCACGAAGGGGTAGAGCACCACCGCGAGGCCGCGCCGGTGCAGGTCGGCCACGAGGCGGGTCAGGCCGGCATCCGAGGGCGTGCCGCCATAGGCCGGGCCGCCGCCGGGCGCCGTCGAGACGGCCGCCACTTGGTCGCGGCGCAGGCCCGCCACCGACCAGACGTCGCCGCTCGTCGCCTTGGCGGCGTTGTCGACCCGCGGGGCGAGAGTGCAGCGCCCGGCGCGCAGGTCGTCCCCGAACCAGCTCGCCACCACCGAGACGCGGGCGAGCCGCGGGCAGAGGGCCTGGAGCGCGTCGAGGGAGGCGGCGACGTCGGTGCCCGCCTGCAGCTGGAACCGGTTGGCCGGCCGGGTCGTGCCGTAGCCCGCCTCCTCGGTGACGCGCAGGGGGTCGAGCCCGAATTCGGTGGAGCCCGGGATGAGGCAGAGCGCCCGGATCATCCCGGCCAGCCCCGCGACGGGGCGCAGCACCTCGAAGGCGAATTGCGGGATACGGTTTCCGAACTCGGCGAGCGCCAGGCGCTCGAACACCACGTAGGCGAGGCCGCGATAGGCGGGCGCGTTCTCCGCCCCCTCCTTGGCGACGACGAGCGGGTCGGGCGCCTGGTCCGCGTCGCCGGCGTGCAGGCGGAGGGCGACCGTGGTCAGGTCGAGCTCGCGCCCGTCCGCCCAGACCCGCCGAATGCCCGCCACTGGGCCCTCGCACAGGCCGATGGCGAGGTCGACGAAGTAGGCGTAGGTCGTGCGCTTGACCTTGCCGCCGCCGATGCCCTTGCCGCCGGCCGCGCTGGCCGCGGCGGTGCTCGCCACCTCCAGTGGGCGCGTCGCCCAGATCAGGGTGCCGCCGATGCGCGCCCGGCCGTAGACGCGCGGGATGGGATCGCCCTCGGTGGAACTCAGGCCCGCCACGTCGGAGAGGCGCGGCCCCTCGGCCGTGCGCCCGCCGGCGAGCCCGCCGAACAGCGCCGCGTCGATCCCCGAGCCCGCCGCCGCCCCGAGGGCGCTGCCGATGATCCCGCCGATCGGCCCGCCGAGCGCCGTGCCGGCCGCCGCCCCGGCGGTTTGCAGGATCAGCGTGGCCATGGCGGACTCCGGAAGCGGGACGAGGGCTCGGGCGGTGCGCCGGCGGTCGCCCTTGCGGAAATATAGCGATATGCTATCGTTTGGACATGAAACGGATCGCCTACAGCAAGGCCGCCCTGAAGGCGCTGAGCCGGATGCCGGCCAACGTCTCGGCGATGATCCGATCCAAGATCGCCCTGCTGGCGGACGATCCCGCCGCGCAGGCCAACAACGTGAAGGCTCTCAAGGGCGAGCCCGGGATCTACCGCCTGCGCGTCGGCGACTGGCGCGTCCTCTACACGGACCAGGGCGAGATCCTCGCCGTGACCGGGTTGCCCCCCGGGGCAGCGCCTATGACTGACCCCGACGAACCTGTCGAAATGGAAGTTGCCGGAACGGATCTCCGCCCATGAACGCCCAGACCATCGTCACCCCGGCCGGCGAGCGCCTCGTCGTCCTGTCGGAGGCCGATTTCCGCGCCCTGAGCGAGGCGGCCGAGGACAATGCCGACCGCCTCGCGGTCCAGGAGTTTCGCCGCCGGCTCGCGGCCGGCGAGGAGGAGTTGCTGCCCTCCGCGATGGTGGAGCGCATCCTCGGCGGGGAGAATCGCATCCGGGTCTGGCGCGAGCATCGCGGCCTCGCCGCCCGCGCCCTGGCGGAGGCCGCCGGGATCGCCCAGCCCTTCCTGTCGCAGATCGAGACAGGCAAGCGCGAGGGCACCGTGGACACGCTGCGCCGGATCGCCGAGGTCCTGTCCGTCACGATCGACGATCTCGTCGGCTAGGCTCCGCCCTCCACGCCCGGGAAGCGGAAGACCTGGGCGAGGTGGCGCCGCCACCAGCCCGTCAGGGCGACTTCCGTGACGGCGGCGCCGTCATGGGCGTGGATCATGGTGCCGGCGCCGGTGGCGATGGCGCAGTGCCGGGCCGGCAGGTGGGCGCGGAAGCGGAACAGCAGGACGTCGCCGGCCGATGGCGGACCATCGACGGGCACGAGGTGGCGCCCGGCCGCCTCCGCCAGGGGATCGCTGCCGGGCGGGGCGGATTCGGCCCAGGACGCGGCGTAGGGCGGAGCCGCCTCGGGCTCCGGGCCGAGGGCCTCGCGCCAGACCCCGCGCAGGAGCCCGAGGCAGTCGCAGCCGACGCCCTTCAGGGAGGCCTGGTGACGATAGGGCGTGCCGATCCAGGCCCGCGCCAGGGTGACGAGTGCTTCCGATTCCATGGGGGCCTCACCGGAACAGGCTGCCGCCATCGAGGCCCGGGCCGGAGCCGGGGACGGGGCGCAGCACGAAGTCGTTGCCCGGCAGGTGCGGGAAGCCCTGGAAGTTCGGCACGTTGGCGAACTTCTCGCGGCAGGTGGCGAGGCGCTTGTCGCAGCCCGCCGTGAGGCGGAAGCGGTCGCCCGGCGCCACCGGACGGGGCGGTGCCTGCCAGAGGTCGAGGCGGATCGTCCCCGTCGCGCCGGCCTGGTCGCGGATCTCGGCCTCCTGCCCGGCCTGGCCCTCGCCGGTCCAGGCGAGGCGCCCCCCGGCGAACCACCCTGGCGCGAACATCCCCGCGAGACTGACGTCGAGGCGGCCGGGCTCCGGCACCGCCAGCACCGTGCCGGTGGTGGCGAATCGCGGGTCGGCGCGGTCCACGCGGCAGCGGGCATCGCCGAGGTCGGCCCCGCAGGTGGCGCGATAGGTCCGGCCGCGCTCGGCGTCGAGCTGGTCCATCAGCCCGCGCAACTCGGCCACGAAGGCCGTGCCGGCCCGGCGCACCTCGCCCACCGTGCCGATCTCGAGGAGCAGGCGGGTCTCGGGGCGGCTCCAATCCACCAGCCAGGTCTCCACCGAGGCGGCGTCGTAGAGCCCGCCGGCGATGTCGGCATCGGTGAGCCCGGCCGCCGAGAGCGCCCCGGCGACCTCGCCGCCGCCGATGGCGAAGCCGAGCTCGGCGCTGGCCTCGGCCGCCTCCAGCCCGGAGCGGGCGGCGTAGGTCAGCCCGCCGAAGGTCAGGTCGCGGTCGTGGTCGGTGAAGCCGAGGCGGGCGCCGTCCCGCCGGGTCAGGGCCCAGCAATGGCAGAGCGTGGTCGCCCCGCCGGCGAGATGCGCGGCGAGGTCGGGGGGCAGGTCGCGCATCGTCTGGAATTCCCGGCGAGATCTTCGGAAGACGGCTCAGGCGCGGGCCGGATTGACCCGCGGGTCGGCCCGCAGCCGCGCCACCGCGAGATCGATGAAGGCCCGCACCTTGGCGGGTGCGCGCCGCCCCTCCGGGCTCACCACGTGGACCGGCATCGCCGCCGCCTCCGGATCGTCGAGGACGAGGCGCAGGCGCCCCTCCGCCAGGGCCGGGGCGACCTGGTAGGACAGGAGCTGCGCGATGCCCTGGCCGGCGAGCGCCGCCGCCAGCACGGAATCGATGGTGGTGCAGGTCAGCCGGGGCCGCAGGGCGACGGCGCCGCCGGGACCCGGGCCGAAGCGCCCGTCGGCCCCGAGGCCCGTGCTCGCCGAGCCGATGACGGCGTGGCCGCGCAGGTCCCGCACCGTCGCGGGGGTCCCGTGCCGGTCGAGGTAGTCCGGCGCGGCGCAGAGCACCCGGCGCACGGTGCCGACCCGGATCGCCGCCAGCCCGGAATCCGCGAGGGGACCGATCCGGACCCCCGCATCGGCGCCCTCCTCGATCATGTTGACGACCCGGTCGAGGAACAGGGCCTGCGCCGAGACGGCGGCGTGGTGCGCGAGGTACTCGGTGATCACCGGCAGCACGTAGAGGCGCCCGAACTGCACCGGCGCCGTCACGGTGAGGGTGCCGGAGGGCGTCGCGTAGGAGCCCGCCGCGGCGGCGTCCGCCTCCTCGATCTCGGCCAGGATGCGCCGGCAATCCTCCAGGTAGCGCCCGCCCGCCTCGGTGAGCTTCACCGAGCGGGTGGTCCGGGTCAGGAGCCGCGCCCCGATCCGCGCCTCGAGGGCGGCCACCGCCCGGGTCACGGCCGGCGGGCTCATGTGGAGCTGGCGCGCCGCTCCGGCGAAGCCCCCGCTCTCCGCCACCCGGACGAAGACCCGCATCGCCTGCCACCGATCCATGCCGCCTCCCGCCCGGGCTTCGATTGTTCCATTCTGCGGAACGGTGGCTTGCGGGGAAAGCGCATTCTCGCCGCGGGGCCGATGGTCTTGACTGCGGATGTCGCCGGCGCCCCGGCCCCGTCCCGAGGAGACCTCCCATGAAGCTGTTCCACGTCGCCCTGTCCGGCCACGCCCACCGGGCCCGCCTGTTCCTGTCTCTGGTCGGCCAACCCTGCGAGATCGTCGAGCTCGACCTCGCCCGGGGCGAGCACAGGGAACCGGACTTCCTGGCGCTGAATCCCTTCGGACAGGTGCCGGTGCTCGTCGACGGCGAGACGGTCGTCCCGGATTCCAATGCCATCCTGGTCTACCTGGCCAAGCGCCTCGGCCGCACCGAATGGCTGCCGGAGGACGCGGCCGGCGCGGCGCGGGTGCAGCGCTGGCTCTCGGTCGCGGCCGGCCCCATCGCCTTCGGCCCGGCGGCCGCCCGCCTGATCACGGTGTTCGGCATGCGCTTCGACGCCGCCGAGGTCATCGCCCGCGCCCATGCCATCCTCGGCCGGATCGAGGCCGAGCTCGCCGGCCGGCCCTGGCTCGCCGCCGACCACCCTACCATCGCGGACGTGGCGCTCTACAGCTACGTCGCAGCCGCGCCGGAAGGGAACGTCGACCTCGCCCCCTACGGTGCCGTCCGCGCTTGGCTCGCCCGCATCGAGGCCCTGCCGGGCTTCGTGCCGTTCCCGCAGACGCGCGCCGGCCTGCGCGCCGCCTGAGCCCCACCCCGACCCGAGGAGAACCCCCATGTCCCTCTCCGAACCGCGCGCCGCGTTTCACCCCACCGCGCCCTGGCATGCGGGCGAGATCGCCATCCAGGCGCATCTCGGCGTCGCCGAGCGGATGGCCGAGCTCGGCCCCCGCGTGATCCGCGACCACCTGATCGACCAGCACCGCGCCTTCTATGGCCAGCTGCCCTTCGTAGTCCTGGGCACGGTCGACCCGGACGGCGAGGCCTGGGCGACGGTGCGGACCGGGGCGCCGGGCTTCCTCGACGCACCCGACCCCGGGCACCTCCGGGTCCGGGTCGCGCCCGAGCCCGACGATCCCGCCCAGGCGGGGCTGGCGGACGGCGCCGCGATCGGCCTCCTGGGGATCGACCTCGGCACGCGGCGGCGCAACCGCCTGAACGGCACGGTGGCGCGGGACCGGCCGGACGGCTTCGCGATCCGCGTGGCGCAGAGCTTCGGCAACTGCCCGCAATACATCCGGGTCCGGACGGACCCGGAGCCGGTCCCGGCGGCGGCCGCCGGCCCGCAGGTGTCGGATCACCTCGACGCGCAGGCCCGCGCCCTGGTGGCGGGCGCGGAGACGCTGTTCGTGGCGAGCTACGCGCTCGGCCCGGACGGCACCCGGCAGGTCGACGTCTCGCATCGCGGCGGCCCCGCCGGCTTCGTCCGGGTCGGCGCCGACGGGGTCCTGACGGTGCCGGATTATTCCGGCAACCGGTTCTTCAACACGCTGGGCAACATGCTGGCCAACCCGCGCGCCGGGCTGCTCTTCATCGACTTCGCGACCGGCGACCTCGTGCAGATGACCGGGCGGCCCGAAATCGTCCTCGATGCCCCCGATCGCGCGGATTTCCCCGGCGCCGAACGGCTCTGGCGCTTTGCCCCCCGCAGCGTGGTCCGGCGTCCGGGCGCCTGGCCGCTGCGCTTCGCGCCCCCTACGGCACGATCTCGATGAGCGGCACCCGCGGGATCTCCCCCGCGGCGAAGGCCGACAGGTCGACGGTGAGGTCGTCGGTGTCGAAGCGGACCGGTACGTCGAAGTCGAAGCCCGCCGTCACGTGGGAGCCCGCCCCCGGCACGGCATCGGCCGCGAAGGTGAGGCGGCCGGTGGCGGCGTCGCAGGCGACCTTGGCCGTCGGCACCGCGACGCCGTTCACCGCCACCCGGACGCTCTCGGCCACCGGCTTGGCAATGATCCGGCGATAGGGCGTCGGTCCGCTGCCGTAGGTCTTGGCGAGCTGGAACACCCGGGTGGTCCCGTCGCCGAGGCCGAGGAACTGGTCGGTGGCCGCGATGGCCCGCGAGGGCGGGCCGGACCGCGCATCGACCCGGTCGCGGTAGCGGAAGCCGTAGAGCCGGCCCCGCCGCTCCTCGAAGAAGCTCAGCACGGCGTGCAGGGCGTCGAGGGTGCGGATGCCGAAGCCGGCATCGTAGCGCCGGCGCGAATCGGCCCAGCGGCTGTTGCGGTGCTCGCGGCCCGAGGCCAGGGTGACGATCTCGGTCAGGCGGCTCGGGCCGCCGCTGCCGCGCAGGGCGACATCGAGGGGAAAGCGGACCTCGTGGAAGTCGCTGGGCGGGTCGCTGACCATGGTGCGCTCCTTGATCCCCCGCTCACAGGCCGCGCCGGCCCCGGGCCACCGCCCGGGCGAGACCGGCGGCCACCTGCGCCTCCGAGCGGCGGAAGCTCTCCAGGTCGGGCGTGGCGATGTGGATGGTCACCGGGGCGGAGGCTTGGCCGGCCGTCGCGACGCCGAGGCGCCCGTCGCTGCCGCGCTTCAGCGGCAGGATCGCCTCCGGCCCGGCCTCGCCCATCAGGCCGAGGCCGTCGCGCATCGGGAAGTAGGTCGGCGCGGCCACCACGCCGCCGGCCGCGAAGGGGCGCACGCGCCCCTGCTGGAGGACGCCGCCCCGGGCGAAGGCCGTGTCGCCCCCGCCCGCCCCCGCCCCGATCAGCCCGTTCACCAGCCCGGTGATCCCGGCCTTGACCGGGCTGAGGGCCGCCTTGATCGCCACGCTGGAGAGCTTCGTCGCCAGGGTGCCGAGCACGCTGTCGAGCTGGCGCCCGGCCCCGACATTGATGCTGAGCGCCTTCGACAGGCTCTGGCCGAAGCGCTGGGCGAGCTTGTCCAGGGTCTCCAGCTGCCGGGCGCGGGCGGCGCTGGTGCGGTCGGGTTCGGTCTCGGCCATGGCGGGGTCCCTCGGTCAGGTCGGGTCGGGGTAGCGGGCGATCAGGCCCCGCAGCGCCGTCCCGTCGAGGGCGGTGCGGGATCCGGTCAGGCCGGCGGCGGCCATCAGCTCGCGCGGCGTGGCGCGCCAGAAGTCGCGCGGGCGCCAGCGCAGGCGCGCGAGGCCCAGCGCCAGCGCCTCGTCCCACGGGAAGGCGGAGGGCGGCTCCGGCGCGGTCCCGCCCGTGGGGCTCAAGGGTTTTCGGAGGCCTCGCCGAAGGCGGCCGCGAGCACGGCGCCGATCGCCGTCGCGATGGTCTCGAGCTCCCCGGCCAGCGGCAGGGCCGCGACGGCGCCGTCGTCGAGGTCGTGGCCGCCGCCGCGCAGGGCCGCGCCGAGGAGCGCGATGAGGTCGCGGCTCTTCAGGCGCCCGTCGGCGAAGCGGGCGGCGAGGTCGGTGAGGCCGGCGGCCCCGAGGGCATCCTCGAGTTCGGCCAGCGCCCCGAGGGTGAGGCAGAGGGTGTAGCGCTCGGCGCCCAGGGCCAGGGCCACCTCGCCGCGCCTGCGGTTGGCCATCAGGCGGCCGTGAAGGCGAGGGGGCCGGCCGAGTCGAGGGCCATGTCGAAGGTCACCTCGCCGGCATGGTCGCCCCGGTATTCGAGGCTGGTGATCTGGAACAGGCCCTCGAGGGTGCCGAAGCCCGGCACCACGATCTGGTAGGTCTCCAGGGTGCCGTCGAAGAACACCTGCCGCAGGCGTAGGTCGGAGGTCTCGTCGCGGAACACGCCGGAGCCCGACAGCGCGGCGCGGCGCACCCCGGCCCCGGCCAGGAGCTCGCGCCAGCGCCCGGCGGAATCGGCGCTCGTCACGTCCACCGTCTCGGCGTTGAAGGCGATCTGACGGGCGCGCAGGCCCGCCACCGCGAGGAATCCGCCGCCGTTGGCGATGCGGATGAGCAGGTCCTTGCCGCGTTGGGCTGCCATGGGTGGACTCCGGTGTTCGGGGAGATCAGGCGGTCAGGCGCTCGGTGACCGCCCGCAGGGTCAGGGTGGCGCGGGCCTCGCCGCTGGCGGGGTCGCGCCGCACGGCGATGGCCTCCAGGTCGAGCCGCACCAGGGCGTGGCCCGAGAGGGCGAGCGGCGCATCGTGCAGGAGATCGGCGATGCGCTCGGCGGCATCGACCGCGCTGCGGATCGCGCCGGGCCGGGCGAAGACCGTCAGGCCAAGGGCGTGCCGGTGGCGCCGGGCGCCGTCGACGGAATCGTCGCGGATCTCGGCGTCGCCGAACAGGGCGTAGACCGGCGCGCTGCCCCGGGGCGGCTCGTCGGTGAGGCGCAGGGACCCGCCCATCAGCCGCGCCAGGGTCGCGTCGGTGGCGAGGTAGCTCAGGATGGCGGCGCGCAGCGCCAGCAGCGGGCTGGTGGGCGAGGGGGCCAAGCTCATGCGGCGGCCGCGGCGAGGAGTTCCTCGACCTGGCAGACGAGGTCGCGCCGGCGCCCGTCCGGATCGCCGGCGCTGCGCACGGCGAAGCGGCGCGGGCCGCTGGCGAGGCGCATGCCCGCCGTGATCTCGGGCCCGAAGCGGAACCGGACCCGGTGGGTGGGGACCGTCTCGGGCCGGCCGAACCGGACCCGGTCCATCGGGCGCAGGGGCTCGATCGCGCCCCAGAGCAGCGGGCCGGCCTCGAACCGGCGCACCACGCCGCCGAAGCCGTCCGGCGTCTCCAGGGGACGTTCGAGCACGAAGCGGCGGCGCCGCGCGCCGATCGGCACGCGGGTCAGGGGCTGGAGCATGGCGGGGTCTCCCGGG
Source organism: Methylobacterium sp. AC433 (assembly GCF_979253015.1). Lineage (NCBI taxonomy): Bacteria > Pseudomonadati > Pseudomonadota > Alphaproteobacteria > Hyphomicrobiales > Methylobacteriaceae > Methylobacterium > Methylobacterium sp. AC433. Next base: position 338,648 of record NZ_CEEDBN010000001.1, read on the forward strand.
AGAAGGGCGCTAGAGGCGCATCCGCCGCAGCGGCGTGACCAGGGCGGCGAGCGCGGGCGGGGGGACGTCGTCGCGATGCTCGAAGGCATGGGCGACGAGGAGCCGGATCGCCTGGGCGAGCGGCGGCGGAAGCGGCGGCCCGGCCCCGCCATAGCCCGCATCGACCTCGATCAGGGCGGCGCGCCGGTGGAGGGCGGGCACCGCGGGGTCGATGACGAGGGCGGGCGCTTCGAGGCCGTCCTCCCAGAGCCGGACGAGCCCGGCGGCGAGATCGGTGACGGTGCCGCCGGCATCGACGAGGCCCGCCCGCGCCACCGCCACCAGGGGGCTGAGCGGCAGGGGCAACCGGCCGTCGCCGGGCCAGGCGGTGAGCGTCAGGCGATAGCGCCCGGGCACCATGATGCGCCGGGCCGCCAGCTCCACCTGGGCCCGGGCCGCCGCGATCAGGCGCTCCACCAGGGCGTTCTCGGCCCCGCCATCGTCCGGGTCGAGGCGCAGGACGCCCCGCATCTCCGCGAGCGTGACCGGCTCGACGATGGCGCTGTCGACGCGTATCGGGGTCATCGTCGTCTCCGTGTGGGGCCGTCCAGGAAAGGGATCGCGATGGCGCGCAACTTCGGCCGGACCCGCCGCGCGGCGCGGCGCGGCGCCGTGGCGCTGCTGGGGCCTCTGCTGTGCCTGGGGCCGCCGGCCTCCGGGCCGGCCGGTGCGGTGGTGGGCGGCCGCCCCGCCCCCGAGGCGGCGGGCTCGGCCGTGATGGTGCTGTCCTCGAACGGCGGCGTCTGCACCGGCATCGTCGTGGCGGCCGACGCGGTTCTCACCGCCGGCCACTGCGTGGCGGCCCGCGCCGAGCACCGGGTGCACTACAAGGACGAGGCTGGCGCGCCGGTGCTGGCCGAGATCGCCGCCCGCGCGCTCCACCCGGGCTACGATTCCGGCGCGGTGGCCGGGCGCCGCCGCTCGGTCGACCTCGCCCTGGTGCGCCTGGCCAGTCCCCTGCCGTCCCGCTTCGTGCCCGCCGCCCTCAGCGCCGCGATGCCGCGGGCGGGCGAGCGCCTGACCCTGTCGGGCTACGGCGTCGCCGCCGCCGGGGACGCCCGCAGCACCGGGACCTACCGCAGCGTCGAGCTCGACGTGGTCGAGCCCTACGGCCCGAGCCGCATCCTGGTCTGGCTCGCGGCGGGCGCCGGCGGCGCGAGCGCCTGCCAGGGCGATTCCGGCGGACCGATCGGCGCGGGCTCCGCGATCCTCGCCGTCTCCGCCTGGGCCGCCGGCAAGGCCTGCGGCGGCGTCTCCCAGGGCGTCCTCCTCGGGCCGCAGCGCGACTGGATCGACTGCACCCTGTCGGGGTGGCGCACCGCCGCCCGCTGGTCCGGGGCCTGAGCGGGTCTACGGATGGCGAAGGGTCCGCGGAACCAGAGCTTGGCCGAGCCATTGCCTTCCGATACGCTTGATGCCGTTCTCGTCCAGAACATCGCCGGACGCGGGAGAGACACGATGTTGCCGACCGCGCTGCGCAAGGCTGACCCCAACAAGGCTGTGCGCCCCACGACCCCTTCCCCCCGCCGCCTCCAGATCGGAGCGGCGGTGCTGGCCGCGGCTCTCGGCGCGCTGGCGCCCCTGCCGGCCTTCGCGGTGATCAACGGCGAAGTCTCGCGCGACCCCGACGGCCTGCGCGCCTCGGTGGTGCGGATCGAGAGCACCCAGGGCGAGATCTGCTCGGGTACCCTCATCGCCCGCGACCTCGTGCTCACCGCCGCGCACTGCGTCATGCACCAGGCCGGCTACAGCGTGGTGGCGGTCGACCGGGCCTTCCGCCAGCGCCGCATCAACGCGATCGCCTTCGCGATGCATCCCGACTTCGTGCCCGGCACCACGCCGGAGGACCAGCCGGGCATCGACCTCGCGCTGATCAAGCTCGCCGAGCCCCTGAGCGGCGACTTCCAGCCCCTCGATCCCCGCGGCGGCGCCATCAACACCGGCGACGCCGTCGACATCGCGGGCTTCGGCGTGGTCGCCGAGAACCGGCGCAACACCGCCCGCACCCTGCGCCAGGCCCACCTCGTCTCCATCGGCTCGCTCCAGGTCGCCAACCGTGTCACGGTGGTGACCGACCGCCGCCGCATGGCCGAGACGGCCGGCGCCGGCGCCTGCCTCGGGGATTCCGGCGGCCCGATCCTGCGCGGCGGCCCCGGCGGCTACCAGATCGTCGGCGTGGTGAGCTGGTCCAGCGGCGCCATGCGTCAGGACAAGAAGGCCCGCACCGCCTGCGGCGGCTTCACCGCCGTCACCCCCACCGGCGAGCATGCCGGCTGGATCAACGCCCGGGCCGCCGAATTCGCCCGCATGCCCTCCGGCGCCGCCATCGGCGCGACCCGGTCGGACTGGATGGCCAAGCCCGGCCGGAGATAGGCCCGGCCGGAGATAGGCCCGGCCTCAGGCCGGCCGGCTGAAGGTCTGCGCCGCGGCCGGGAAGGCGGCGACCTCCGGCTCGCTGAGGCCGAGATTGGCCGCGAGCAGGTGGCGGGGCGCCTGCGCCAGCCACGCCGAGAGCGAGGTCTCGGTATAGGTGGCGCTGTCGTGCACACCGACGATCTCGGCGGTCTCCGCTCCGATGTTCTCCACCGAATGCCCGCAGGAGCGGGGGAGGTAGGCGCAGTCGCCGGGACCGAGGTCCGCCACCGCCAGGCGCTTGTCCTGGCCGAACAGGGTCACGCGCGTCCGCCCCCGCACGACGTAGTGCCACTCGTTGGCGGCCGGATGCCAGTGCGGCGCGTGGATCGCCCCGGGGGCGAGGGTGAGGAGAAGCCCGGTCATGCCCGACGAGACCGGGAAGGCGCTCGCCGGGGCCACCCGCAGGGCGCTGCCGCCCGCCTCGGCCACCGCACCGGTCTCGGCGATGGCGAAGCGATGCGAGCGCGCCGGCGGCAGCGGCCTCGCCGCGAGGGCGGCCGGGCCGTCGCGCGAGACGACGGGTCCCTGCATGATGTAGGTCTCGCCCGCGGGCATGGCGGCCAGGGTCGCGTCCGGCACGCCGAGGGCGTGGCCCAGCATGGCCGGATCGAAGCGGCTCATCCAGTCGGTCAGCCCGAAGGTGCCGTGCTCGCCGTAGAGGCCGTCGTCGAAGGCCAGGATGGCGTGGCACGGGTCGGCACCGAGCGTCTGGATCGCGTGCGCGTGCCCGGCGGGAAAATACCAGGTGTCCCCGGGCGCGAAATTGACGGTCTCCATCTCGCCCGCGTCGTCGATCACCGTCGCCTGGCAATGGCCGGCGACGATGTAGCCCCACTCGGCGGAGGCGTGCCAGTGCATCTCGCGCACCCCACCCGGATTGAGGAACAGGTGCGCGCCCGCGATTCCCGTGGCGATGGGAAGCTGCCGGGTGGTGACGTCGCGGGCCCAGCCGCCGGAGGTCGCCTTGATCGGGCCGGTATCGAGCGAGGCCGTGAAGGCGGGCGCCGCCCCGGGCTTGCGCGGAATCGTGCGCAGGAAGGTGGAGGCCGGGGCGACGTCGGCCCCGGCGGCATGGCCGTCGTCCAGGGCGAAGGACGGGCTCGCCGCCAAGCCGCCCCCGGCCGCGAGTACTCCGAGGAAGAAACGGCGATTGGTCTGGTCCATCGAGGCCCCCTGCGCTGACGGGCGCCGCATCGCGGCCGGTTGACGTCCACCGGTGCGCCCGGTCGGGAGGTCAGCACCCCGGTCCGGCCGGGGCATCATGCATTTGATGGATGCATCGGCGGGTTTGCCGACGAGCGCAGACGCCGGCACCCGCCCGCATCCCCGGGGCGGGTGCCCCCGGGCCCGAAGGCCCGGAGGCTGTCCGCTCACGCCGAGAAGGACAGGAGCTTGATCGCGTCGAAGTCCTGCACGCCGCCGCCGACGCGCTTGGTGGTGTAGAACAGCACGTAGGGCTTGGCCGAGTAGGGGTCGCGCAGCACCCGCAGGCCGGCGCGGTCCACCACGAGGTAGCCCCGGCGGAAATCGCCGAAGGCGACCGAGAGGCTGTTCGCCGCCGCGTTGGGCATCGCCTCAGCCTCGGCCACCGGGAAGCCCATCAGGGTCGCGGCGGTGCCCGCGGCCAGGGGCGGCTGCCACAGGTAGTTGCCGTCCGCGTCCTTGAACTTGCGGATCGTGCTCTGCAGGCGCCGGTTCATCACGAAGGTGGCGTTCTGGCGGTAGCCCGCCCGCAGGCCGTAGACGAGGTCGAACAGCACGTCCGAGGGGTTGGCCGCCGGGAAGGCGCCGGCGGCGCCCGTCGACACGGTCCCGATCTTGCCCGGCACCCAGGCGGTGTTCGCCACCAGGTCGTAGGTCAGGAATCCGCGCGGGCGGCTCGACCCGTTGCCGGTGACGAAGGCGATGCCCTCCTGCTCGGCGAAGCTCGTCTCGACCTCGTCGGCGAGCCAGGAATCGATGTCGACGACCGCGTCGTCGAGGAGCGTCTGGGTCGCCGCCGGCATGGCGTAGAGCTCCATCGCCGGGAAGGTCAGCTCGGTCAGGACCGGCGAGTCGGTCTGCGCCCGCGGCGCGGTCTCGCCGACCCAGCCCGCGATCGCGTCGCGCACCGAGACCGCGCGCTTGTACTGCCCGCTGGAAATGACCCGCACGGTGGCGAGGGACCGGATCGGCGACAGGTTGGCGAGCCGCGTCAGCACCATCCGCTCGACCTCGGCCGGCACGAGGTAGCCGCCGTCCGGGCCGGAGCCGGCCGAGAGGGCCTTCTCCTCCAGCCGCTTGAGACCGCCGCTCTCGCCGGCCCGGACATAGAGGTCGAAGGCGGCCTTGTGCTCGATGCCGGCGCCGTCGCGCGGGGCCGCGTCACGCCCCGGGAAGCCGCCGGCCCCCAGGGGCGGCCGGCGGCCCTCGAGGGTGAGGCGGTCGAGGCGGGTGCGCGCCGTGTCGAGGGCGGCGTCGATGCGGGCGAGCTTCTCCTCGGTCAGCACGTCGCCGGGGGCGCGGCCCTCGATCGCGGCCAGCCGCGCGTCGTTGGTCTCCTTGAACGCCTCGAAGGCGCGGGCGAGTTCGGCCATGGCGCTGCCCACCGCCGGATCGTTCGGCGCCGGGTCATGCGGGGCGCGGCCGGCGGCCTTGTCCTCCAGGGGCGGCAGGGCGCCCTTCACCTCGGGGGCGCGCGGTGCGGTGGCGTGGGTCTCGAACGGGACGGGGACGGTCATGCGAACCTCGCGGAGCGGGCGGGACGAATGGCGGCGGGCCGGAACCCGGGCCGGGTGGAGGGGGAAGCCGCGCGCCGGGGCGGCGCCATGCGGTGGGCCAGGGCCCGGATGTCCTGCGCCAGGGCGGTGCCCGCCGGGCAGGCCGCTGCCGGGGCCTGGGCGCCGGCCTGGGCCGGGGCGGCGATCCGCGCGCCCGTCTGGAGCGGGAAGGTGACCAGGGAGATCTCCCACAGGTCGATCGCCTCCAGCCGGCGCAGACCGCCGCGCTGGGGCTGCGCCCGCACCGTGCGGAAGCCGATGGAGAGCCCGTCGAGGCCGCCCTCGCCGAGGAGGGCATCGAGCTCGCGGGCGCGGCGGACGGCGAGGTTGAGCTGGCCCGCCACGCGCAGGCCGCGGGCATCCTCCCGCAGGGAGAGCCAGCGCCCCACGGGCTCGGCCGGATCGTGCTGCCAGAGCATCCGCACTCCCGCGACGCCCCGCGCCGCGAGGCTCTGCCCGAAGGCGCCCGGCGCCACCACGTCGCGCCCGAGATCGGGCACGCCGAACAGGCTGGCATAGCCGCTGAAATGGCCGTCCATGGGAGACTCCGGTGACAGGGGCGGTGACAGGCGGCCAAGTTCGGGATATTCTCTCGGCTCCCAAGGATATCCGGAGGCGTCGATGCCGCTCTACATCAAGGACGATCGCACGGCGGTGCTGGTCGCCCGTCTGGCCGAGACAGCCGGGGTGACGAAATCGGAGGCGGTCCGTCGCGCCGTCTCGGCCGAGCTCGCCCGGATCACACCGGCCGTCCCCCTGCGCGAGCGCTTCGCCACCCTCCGCGCCCGCCACCCGCTTCCGGCTCCCACCGGCGAGCCCGCCGACAAGGCCTTCTTCGACGATCTGAGCGGCGCGTGACGATCTTCGTTGACGCCTCGGCCCTGATCGCCATCATCACCGGCGAACCGGAGGCCGATGCCCTGAGCGACCGGCTCGAGGCCGATGCGGACCGCCTGTGCTCCGCCCTTTCGGTCTGGGAGACGGTGGCGGGTCTGGTCCGCAGCTACGCCTTCACGGTGGAGGCGGCCCGGGCGCAGGTGCGCCTCTATCTGGAGGCCGGCGCCATCCGCTTCGTGCCCCTCGGCGAAGCCGAGGCCGATCTCGCCATCGCGGCCTATGACCGGTTCGGAAAGGGCCGGCATCCGGCTGCCCTGAACATGGGCGATTGCCACGCCTATGCCTGCGCGCGGGCGCACGGGGCGACCCTCCTCTACAAGGGCGACGACTTCGCGCGGACCGATCTCGCTCACCCGACGGGCGCCGGCCCGTAACCCACCGCCGCGCGCTTCTCCGCCTCGGTGAGGAAATCCGCGGCCTGGACCCGGCGCCACAGGCTCTCGCGCTCGGGGGCCAGGGCCTCGATGGCGTCGAGGTCGGGCTCCAGGCGGGCGGGGCCGAAGGCCGGCTCCAGCCACTGGGCCAGGGCCTCGGCGGTGCGCCGCACCAGGGGGATCACGGTCTGGCGGTAGAAGGCCCGGTTGGCCTCGGCGTAGTTGGCGTGGGTGTTGTCGCCGGGCAGGCCCAGCAGCAGGGGCGGCACCCCGAAGGCCAGCGCGATCTCGCGGGCGGCCCCGCTCTTGGCCTCGACGAAATCCATGTCCTTGGGCGAGAGCGCCAGGGGCTTCCAATCGAGCCCGCCCTCCAGGAGCAGGGGCCGGCCGGCATTGCCGGCGCCCTGGTAGTTCGCCTCGAGCTCGCCCTTGAGCCGGGTGAATTGCGCGTCGCTCAGGGTGGAGCCGCTCTGGGTCGCGAAGACCAGGGCGCCGGAGGGGCGCGCCGCGTTGTCGAGCAGCGCCTTGTTCCAGGCGCCCGCCGCGTTGTGGATGTCGAGGGCGACGGCCGCCGCCTCCATCGGCGAGAGGCCGTAATGGTCGTCGGTGGGGTGGAACAGGGTGAGGTGGAGGATCGGCGGCACGCCGTCCCCGCCCTGGTCGAAGCGCAGGGTGCGGCCGCCCACCGCGTAGTCGTAGGCCGCCGGCCAGCCGTCGGGGCCGGGGACCACCCGCATCCGGTCGGGGCGCAGGGCGTGCAGCTCGCGGGGCACGCCGTCGAGGCCGCTCGCCTGGAGGTAGGCGTTCCCCGAGACCATCAGGTGCCCGTAGAGCGCTTCGAGCAGGGCCGCCCCGCCCTGGCGGGGGTTCGGCCGGGCCAGCAGCGCCTCCAGGGGATGCGCTCCGGCGGCGCCCGTCCCCACCAGCCCGAGCGGCAGGGCGGCGGCGGCCTCGGCCACCAGGCGCACGGCCCGGTGGACGATGGCGTTGCGCTGGAAGCCCTCGCGGGCCAGCGCCCCGATGTCGCGCGGGGTCCAGCTGGCCCGGCCCTCGCCGTAGAAGGCGACGCCGATTCCCGCGAGGGGCGCGGCCTTGGTGTCGGGGGCCGCGGGCGCGGCCCGGCGCACGAGCCGGGAGAGGAGGTTCGCCATCGGGGCCTCGCTGGAGGAACGGATCGGTCGGTGGAGCGCCTAGAGGCGCCGGATGCGCGGCTCGGGGCCGCCGCGCAGGAGGAGGTGCGTCAGCGCCCAGACCAGGGCGTCGAGGCGGTCCGGCGAGGCGCCGGAGGAGAGGCCGTCCGGCCCGAAATCGCAGAGCTCGTCCTCCAGCGCCGGCAGGGCGCCGACATGGTGGACGCGCCCCTGCGCGTAGAGCATCGAGACCGGCTCGGCCCGCAGGTACTTGCCGCGCGTGGCCCGCACGGGGGTCACCGGCACCGCGGCGTCGACCTGGTGCAGGACGGCGCTCGCCATCTCGCCGCCCTGGTTGACCTCGACCACGAGGCTGTCGGCCGCGAGGCGGTGGTAGAGCGCCAGCGCCGCCGAGGCCCAGGCCTCGGGGGCGGCCCGGGCCAGAGTGGCGTCGGCCAGCACGTAGGCGTGGCCGGCGGCGTCGAGGCCGGCGGCGACGATCCCGCAGGCATCCGCCCCGGCCTTCGAGGAGGCCGGCGGGTCCACCGCCACGACGATGCGGCGCAGGTCCGCCGGCGCCGCCGGGACGCGGGCCGCCTCCAGGCGGTCGCGGGTCCAGAGGGCGTCGGCGCGGTCCTCGATCAATTCGCCGTCGAGTTCCTGGCGCCCGAGGCGGGTGCCGCTGTAGCGCCCCACCACCGCCTCGAGGAAGGCGGGCGCGAGGTGGGCGGCGTTGTCGGCGGTGCGGGCGCGGCTGATGACGGTCCGCGGATCCGCCAGGATCCGCCGCAGCAGCGGGATCGGCCGCGGCGTGGTGGTGACGAGGCCGCGCGGCCGGTGCCCGAGGCGCAGGCCGAACTGGATCATGTCCCAGGCGGCCTCGGCATAGCGCCACTTGGCGATCTCGTCCGACCAGGCCGCCCCGAATTGCGGCCCGCGCAGGGAATCCGGCTCCTCGGCCGAGAAGGCGAGGCCGACCGCGCCGTTGTCCCATTCGAGGCGCCGGCGCGAGGGCGACCAGCGCGGCCGCCGCCCCGGCAGCCCGAGGAGGCCGGAGGGTCCCTCCACCATGACGTCGCGCACATCCGCGAAGGTCTCGCCCACGAGGGCGATGCGCCCGACCGGCCGGGCCGTGAAGGCCGGGTCGCCGAGCGCCAGCGCGCGGACCCACTCGGCCCCCGTGCGGGTCTTGCCCGCGCCGCGCCCGCCGATCACCGCCCAGGTGGTCCAGTCCGGCAGGGCCGGGCAGGGCGGAAGCTGGTCGGCCCGGGCCGCCAGGAGCCAGTCAGTCGCCAGGGCCCGGATCTGGGAGGGCGGCAGGCTCGCCAGCAGGGCCGGCATCCGCCCGCTCGCCGCCGAGCGCCTCAGCGCGGCGCGCGATCTCCGCGCGCAGGGCGGGCAGATCGCCGGCGGACAGATCGTCGCCCGGCCGGCCGCTCCCGTCGCCGTCGCCGCGGGAATCCGACCCATCGCGTCCTCCTCGCCCGTCATCCGTGGTCTCGTCGAGGAGGCGCTTCAGCCCGCCGAGGTCGCGCAGGACGCGGGCACTGTCGAAGGCCGGGGCGCCCGCCGCCCTGTTCAGCGCCGCGTCGAAATGCAGGATCTGCCGGGCGATCTGCGCCCGGAGCGCCGCCCGCATCCGGCGGGGATCGGCGTCCCGCCCCAGGGCGCGCCCGACCTCGCCGGGCCGGCGCCCCTCCAGGCCGCACTGGGCGAACAGGGCCTCGGCCCGGTGCCGGGCCACGCCCAGCGCCAGGGCGAGGTCGCCGATGTCGATCCAATCCTCCCGGTAGAGCCGCGCCACCGCCGCCCGCCGCGCCGGCTTCCAGCGCTCGGGGGTGAAGGCCGTCGCCGCGGCCGGGCGCCAGCCGAAGCGCTTGTTCCAGGTCCGGATGGTGGTGACCCGCACGCCGGTCTCGGCCGCGATCGCGGTGACGGGCCGCTGGGTGTCGCGCATGGCCGTCGCGACGGCATCCCGGATCGACGCGACGATCGGCACGAGCTTCGCCAAGGCCGCCTCCCTCGCCACTCACACTTCCTGAGCGTGCCCTCTTGATACCTCAGGAGCGTCGCGCTGTCAAACATAAAATCCTATTTAATGATTTTATTCGTAGATCCAGCCGCCCCTTCGTCCCCAACGCAACCGGTGAACCTTCCGAAGACGGCGGCATCGCAGCGCCGTGCAGCGACGCGACCTCGAGTGTCTTCCTGAGAACGCCGCAGGTATTTGCTGGCCTCGGTACGGTATCCGACCCCGGTTATCGCCCGGGAGATCTTGGGGCGAACGCTTCCGATGACTGCTCGCGACGGCAACGCGATCTTAGCACTTTGTCAGCACGATCCCGGTTCCGATCGGCCGCTTCTTGTCTGGGTCTTCCGTTGTCACGCCCGCGCACGTTGAACATGGAGCGTCCGACCCATCTCTCGGGCGTGATCACTGTCTTCAGTGTGGCGGTCGTGGTCGTTCTCTGCGCCATGACCGGCGGCGTCGTCCTGAACATGCGCGAGCATGCCTGGAGCCAGGCCACCCTCACCTCGGAGACCCTCCTCCGCAGTGCCGAGCGCACCCTCGACCGCGACATCGAGCTCTACGACCTCTCGCTCCAGGCCGTCGTCGACAGGCTGCAATCGCCGGAGCTGGAGGGCATTTCCCCGGAGGTCCGGCGGCTCGCGCTCTTCGATCGGGCCTCCACGGCACCGGGTTTCGGCTCCATCTTCGTTCTGGACGCGCACGGACAGGCCTACGTCGATTCCAGCTCGGTCGTTCCGCGGCCCCTGAACGCGTCGGACCGCCGCTACTTCCAGGTCCATCGGGACCGTTCGGATCTCGGCCTGCATCTCGGCCGGCCGATGCGGTCCAGCGTGAGCGGCCAGTTCGTGCTCCCGCTGAGCCGCCGCGTCAGCTACGCGGACGGGTCGTTCGCCGGCGTCGTCATCGGAACCATCGAGGTCGCCTACTTCACGGAGATCTTCCGCCGCCTCAACACCGAGGCGACGGCCGCCATCAACCTCTTCCACGACGAGGGGATCCTGATCGTCCGAACACCGGCCGACTCGCTCGTGCCCGGCCGCGACATGTCCGCCGCGGCAAGCGTCCAGCGCTTCATCCGGGAGGAGGCGGGCCAGCTGATCGCGTCGTCGGCCATGGACGGCGTCGACCGCCTGTACACCTTCAAGCGCGTCGGACGCTGGCCGCTGCGCATCAACGTGGCCCTCAGCGTCGCCTCGATCACCGAGGCCTGGCGGCCCAAGGCCCTCGCCCTCGCCCTCGTCCTGGTCTCGATGTGTGCCGGCACGAGCGTCCTGTCGGTCTTCCTCCACCGGGAGCTTCGCCGCCGGATGAGCGCGGAGGACGCCGCCGAGGGGACGCGCCTCGAACTCGTCCGCCTCGCCAGCACCGATGCCCTGACGGGGCTGGCCAACCGCCGGCAGTTCGACGAGGCGCTGGCGGCGGGCCGCGCGGATGCCCGGCCGGACGCGATGGCGCTGCTGCTGTTCGATACCGACCGGTTCAAGCGCTACAACGACCTGTACGGTCACCTGGCGGGCGACCGGGTGCTGAAGGCCATCGCCGCAACCCTGATGCGGGAGGCCCGCGCCACGGGCGGCCTCGCATGCCGGATCGGCGGCGAGGAATTCGCGCTGATCCTCTCTCCGGCGACCGAGGCGGAGGCCGTCGCCTGCGCCGACCGCGTCCGCCGGGCCATCGAATCGGAGGGGATTCCCCATGCCGGGCAGGACCACGGCGTCGTCACCGTCAGCGGCGGCGTCGTGCACGCCGCGCACGGTCCCGGCCTGACGACGGAGGCGTGGTTCGAGGCCGCGGACGTCGCCCTGTACGAGGCCAAGCGGCAGGGCCGCAACCGGGTGCTGGTCGCGGGCGCGCCGGGCGAGGGGACCCTGGCGGGCGAGCCGGCCTCTGCGGCGGCCGCCGGGGCCTCCGGCCGTCTCCCGGAAGGCGATGCCGAGGGCGAGTTGCAGCGCATCCTGAAGCGCTACAAGGCCCTGATCGATGCCAGCGCCTCGACGGTCTGGCGGGCCTGCCCGGACGGCCGCATCATCGACAGCGGGGACTGGGAGCGCCAGACGGGCCAGGCCCAGGAGGCCGCCGGCGGCGACGGCTGGCTCGACGTCGTCCATCCCGAGGACCGCGCCCATGCGCTGTCGGCCTGGCGCCGGATCACGGCATCGGCGGAGACCGGCGTCGCCGAGTACCGGGCCCGCCACGCGGCCGGCGGCTACCGCTGGATCTCGGCCCGCGCCGTCCCGCTGAAGGACGAGACCGGCCGGATCGTCGAGTGGGTCGGCGTCGCGACGGATATCCACGAGGCGCGCCAGGCCACGGAAGCGCTGCGCATCCAGGAGGAGCGCCATCGCCTCGCCGTGCTCGCGACCCGCGACGCCATCTGGGACTGGGACCTGGCGACGGACGAGACCCAGTGGAGCGAGGCCGGCCCGCATCTCTTCGGGCAGGGCGATTCCGGAAGCGACCAGGGCGGCGAATCGTGGGCCGGCCGGATCCACCCGGACGACCGGGCCCGCGTCCTGGCCTCCGTCCAGGACGCCGTCGGCGGACGGGACAGCCGGTGGGACGAGGCGTACCGCTTCCTGCGCGTCGACGACACCTACGCGGAGGTGATCGACCGGGGCTTCATCATCCGGGACGAGGCCGGGCGCGCCCTGCGCATGGTCGGGGCGATGCACGACGTCACTCAGCAGCGCGAGGCCAATTCCGCCCTGCGAAGCAGCGAGGAGCGCCTGCGCCTGGCGCTCCAGGCGGGGCGCATGGTCGCCTGGGAGCGGGACATGAGGACGGGGTTGGCCACCCGCTCCGCCAACTCGGTCGCCCTCCTGGGCATCGGCTCGGGGTCGATCGCGCTGCTGATCGACCAGGTCCACCCGGCCGATCGGCCGCAGGTCGAGAACTTCGTCGCCTATGGCGGGACCGCGCACGCGGTCGAGTTCCGGTATCGCCATCCCGCGGGGCCGCTGATGTGGCTCATCATGCGGGCCGACCGGGTCACGGACGACCGGATCGTGGGCATCACCTTCGACATCACGGACCGCAAGCGCGCCGAGGAGCATGCCTGGTCGGTCGCCCATCACGACGGCCTCACGGGCCTCGCCAACCGCGGCTTCTTCCTGCAGCAGCTCGAGGCGGCGCTGACGGAGGCGGAGCGGGCGGGGTCGTGCGTCGGCCTGCTGCTGATCGACCTCGACGGCTTCAAGGACGTGAACGAGACCCTGGGTCACGACGTCGGGGATGCGGTGCTCGTCGAGGTCGCCCGGCGCCTGTGGGCCGGCCTCGGCCCTCGGGATGCGGTGGCGCGCCTCGGCGGCGACGAGTTCGCTCTGCTCCTGACCGATCCGCCGGGGCTCGCGCAGATGGTCCGGTTCGCATCGACGCTGCTGGAGCGCCTTCACGAGCCCCTGACCTATCGGGGGCAGACGCTCGCCTGCAAGGCCAGCATCGGCATCACCGCGTTTCCCGACCATCACCGCGATGGCCTCGAACTGCTCAAGGACGCGGATATCGCGCTCTACCGGGCCAAGGCGTCGGGCCGGAACCGCGCCGTCCTGTTCGATCCGTCCATGCGCGCCGAGACCGAACGGCGCGTCGGCCTCATCGCGGAAATCCGCGCCGGGATCGAGGCCGGCGAGTTCCTGCCCTTCTATCAGCCCAAGGTCTGCCTGCGGACCGGGGCCTTGGTCGGCTTCGAGGCGCTGGCGCGCTGGCAGCATCCGACCCGGGGCCTGGTCACACCCGGCTATTTCTGGCCGGTCTTCGAGGATCCCGAACTCGCGACGGCCCTGGGCGATTGCCTGCTCCGGCAGGTCGCCGCCGACATGCGGGCCTGGCTCGGGGATGCCCTCGCCTTCGGTCGCGTCGCGGTGAACTTCGCCTCCGCCGAGTTCCGGCGGGCGGACCTCGCCGGGCATGTCCTCGACGTCCTGGATCAGTTCGAGGTCCCGGCCGCCGCCTTCGAACTGGAGATCACCGAGACCGTCTTCCTCGGGCAGGGCTCCCAGTGCGTTCCGCAGACGCTCCAGCGCCTGCGCGACGCGGGCGTGCTGGTGACCCTCGACGATTTCGGGACGGGCTTCGCGTCCCTGACCCATCTGAAGCAGTTCCCGGTGGGCCACATCAAGGTGGACCAGAGCTTCGTGCGCAACATGGAGAAGGACCGGGACGACGCCGCCATCGTGGCGGCGGTGATCGGCCTCGGGCACAGCCTGGGTCTCCAGGTCACGGCGGAAGGCATCGAGACCCTGGGACAGGCGGAGCAGCTGGTCCGGATGGGGTGCGACTACGCGCAGGGCTATCTCTACGCGAAGCCGATGATCGGCACGCGCATCCCCTGGTTCGTGCAGAACTGGAGCGGCGCCGCGCCGGCGTCCCGCGCGGCGCAACGGGCCTCCGCGTGAGGCCGGCCCGCCGCCCGGACCCTCCGGGCGTCGCGCCGGACGCTCGCCGACGGCCCGCCGCCGCGCCGCGCGATCCCCTCCGCGCGGGATCGGGCGCCGGAATCGGCGGCCCGGCCCGCTCCCCGCCGCCGCATGTTCGGCGCGTGCATGTTCGGCGCGTGGTAGAGATCCGACGTTTGATGCCCGACCCGGAACATTCGAGAAGAGTGGGGAGCGGTCCTTGGCCTCTCGCCTCGAAGCGGACGCTCCGTCACCGACCCGATGTTGGCGTCCGAGCGTGTTTCGGGGCGCCTCGAAAGCGGTCGTTTTTCGATGGACCTCGTTTGAGGCGGTACGCCTCCGGTTCCAAGTGCGACTGGATCAGGGCTTCGATGCGCCGCTTGAACCTGGGATCAGTCGACTGAAATGCCGTGAGCTGATCTTTGCAAGGTCGAGTCCTCGACGGAGGTCCTCCCAAGGGATCTGGATCCGATGTCACATTAGGCTGTCGCGCTTCGTCACTCTCGTGAACCAATCACGCGAGGAGCGCGCGATGAGCAAAACCATACCGGTGCTGGCCGGATTTCTTGGTGCAGGCATGGTCGGCAACGGCATCTTCATGCTCGTCTCACCCGAAGCATGGTACTTCGCGGTGCCGGGCGTGACCTCCACGGGTCCGTTCAATCAGCACTTTCTGCGCGACATCGGTCTGATCTTCGTACTGATCGGATTGGGGTTTGCATTCGGGGCCCTGAGATCCGGCTCGCGGACGCTGCTCTGGAGCATGGGGGCGATCTGGCTCTCGGGCCATGCGCTGTTCCACGTCTGGGAGGTTGCTGTCGGCATCTGTGGCCCAGAGGTCCTGCCCCGCGACTTTCCTGCGGTGACACTTCCTGCGCTGATCGCGGTCGCCCTCAGCATCTGGTCGGTTCGCCATGCCGAGCCTTGACGATCCGACCCTCGTCTTCGAACAGGAGCGCGCGCGTCTCGTCCGGCTCGCCTACCGCATGCTCGGGTCCGTCGGTGAAGCGGAGGACGTCGTACAGGACGCCTGGCTGCGCTGGCGGCACGTCGACCATGCCGAAGTCGTTTCGCCCGGAGCCTTTCTGTCTCGGACCGTCACGCGGCTCTGCCTGGACGTGATGAAATCCGCCCGTGCACGCCGCGAGACCTATGTCGGGACCTGGCTGCCCGAGCCCGTCGCTCTGCCGCCCGATGAAGACGTGGCCGACGACATGACGCTGACGCTGATGCTCGCCTTGGAGAGGCTTTCGCCGCTGGAGCGGGCCGCATTCCTCCTGCACGATGTGTTCGCAGTTCCCCTCGACGAAGTGGCAACGACCCTCGGACGCGAGCCGCCGGCCGTTCGGCAACTCGCATCACGGGCCAGGAAGCACGTCCAGTCGGCTCGCCCGCGCTTCCCGGTGGCGCGCGACGAGGGTGCGCGCATCGCGAAAGCCTTCTTCGAAGCCTCCGCGACGGGCAACGTCGCGGCACTCCGCGCGATGCTGGCTGCCTCCGTCACCGTGCATTCCGATGGAGGCGGCAAGGTCCTCGCCTTCCCGAGGCCGATCATCGGCATCGACAAGGTCACGCGGATGCTGGAAGGCGTCGCCCGGAAGGCGTGGATCCAGGGCGCCCGGAAGCTGCAGGATCTCTGGATCGACGGACTGCCGGGCTATCTCAGTCTGGAGCCGGGCGGGACGCTGCAGACGGTTGCCCTCGATATCCAGGGCGGACTGATCGTCGGCATCTACTTCACCCGCAACCCGGACAAGCTCGCGCGTCTGGCCGAGCCGTTCGGCGGGACGGTGGGGACGAAGGCGCCGCGATAAGCATCAGCGTCGCCGCGCGATCGCCAACTCCTTCCGGCAGGCCGCCGAGAAGGCGCAGAGCGGGTCGAGTTCGCTTGCGTGGCGGATGTCCGCGAAGGCCGCGAGATCCTTGTTCGGGGCGAAGTAGGTCTCGCCGATGCGCTGCATGACGCGCTCGGCCTCGTTGAGCGTCTCCGGCTCCCCGAAGAGCCGGATCTTGTTCACGATGGCATAGAGGTTCACCAGCTTGGCCGGGTCGTCGAGATCATGCCGGAAGGCGTCGCCGAACAGGGTCGACGCTTCCCGGATGAACTCGCCGTAGAGCGCCTCACGGCGTGCACGGTCCTGGACGAGCAGGGTCGCGCGCTCCTGGCTATGCTGCGTCAGCCAGGTCGTCGCGAAGGACGCCATGGCGCCGATGGCCGATCCCGCCAGGGCGGACAGCGCCGAGATGTAGGCCGCATCCATCGGCGGGAAGCCTCAGCTGGCGCGCTTCGGCTGTGTCGCCAGCCAGTCGCCGTAGCGCCGCTGCGAGAGCCATGCGTCTTCGTCCGGTGTCAGCCAGCGGTCTTCGAGGACGACACCGAAGTAAGGTGCCGTATCGTCCCGGATGACCTCACGCGTCTCGCCGAGGCCGTCGAAATGACGCCTCATCAGCTCGTCCATCGGCAGCCTCTCAGGGCCGGCGATCTCGATCATGCCGTTTCGAGGTGGGGCAAGGGCGGCCTCGGCGACCTTCGAAGCGACATCGGCCGAAGCGATGGGCTGGATCGAGGCGGACGTCGCACGCGCGATGCCGTCGACGATTGCGGCTGCGGCAATCGTGGCGACGAACTCGAAGAACTGGGTGGCGCGCACCACGGTCCAGGGCACGCCGGCCGAGGCGACCAACTCCTCTTGCGCGAGCTTGGCGCGAAAGTAGCCGCTGTCGAGCAGGCGCTCGGTACCCACGACCGAAAGGGCGACGTGGTGCGAAACGCCCGCGGCCTTCTCGGCCTCGGCCAGGTTCTGTCCGGCGCGGACGAAGAAATCCATAACCGCGTCGTCGGCGAAGGAGGGTGAGTTGGCGACGTCGACCACGACATTCGCGCCCCGCAGGGCTTCCGCGAGACCCTCTCCCGTCACGGCGTTCACCCCCGTATTGGGCGAGGCCGCCAGCACCTCATTGCCAGGAGTTTTTAGGGCGGAAACAACCTGCGAGCCGATCAGCCCGGTGCCGCCGATGACAACGATCTTCATGTGACGCTCCATCTCAACCACAGTCCCGGCGGGACCGTCACGGTCATGACGAGAAGCGCCCCTCGCAATGTGACATTGGCGCGGAAAATCGATGCGCTCGACTTGGGCCTGCGAAGGCATGACCTTCTGGGATGCTTGGGACGAGGGCGGTCCCAAAAAAGGCGGTTCCCGTTCGAATCTGCTCGGACGGCTCACGACCTTACGAAAGCGCATCCCCGGGACAGATTCCGGGGATGAACGGGTCTTGACGAGGGAGCCGTGCACGACCTCGGGTTCGACCAGGGACCGCGTCAGCACGGTCCCCATGCACTCAGTAGTCCCAGAACACAGGAACCCACCGAAAAGCGTCGCCATCGACCGCGACCCGACCGACCGACGGGAACGGCAGATGCGTGGCGATCAGCTGCTCGCCGGATGCCGCCAGTTCCCGTAGGAGCCGAACGCGAACGCGCGCCGCCTCTTCGGGATCATGTTCGAAACCATTGTGCCAGTCGGGGTGCTCAAACCCGACCGAGAACACGGCGTCGCCGGCGAAGGTCAGCCGGTCGCCGCCGGATGCCAGGCGGACCACACTGTGCCCCGGCGTGTGGCCGCCGGTGCGACGGACGATCACCCCCGGCGCGACCTCATGCTCCTCGTCGAACAGCCGCAACTGACCGCGGTACTCTTGCGCAAACCGTTTGGCGGCTGCGCGAAGCGCATCGGGGAACCCCTCTGGCATGTCTACGTGAGCGAAATCCGGCGCTTCCCAGAACTTGACCTCGGAAGCCGCCACGTGGATCCGCAGGTCCGGGCGGAGCCGCTCCTTCACGCCGTCGACGAGGAGCCCGCCGACATGGTCCATGTGCATGTGGGTCAGCACCACATCAGTCACAGACGCGAGGTCAATTCCAACGGCGTCCAACCGCCTGATCAGTTGACCTGCCCGCGGCAGGTTTAGGTTCGGATCCAGCCCCAACCCGGCGTCGATGAGGATGGTCTGATCGCCACTGCGGACCACAACCACGTTCAACGACCAGTCGAACGCGTCCTGAGGCAGGAACATGTCGTTCAGCCAAGCCGCCCTTAGGGCCGGTTCGACGTTGTGTCCCAACATCTTGGTCGGGAGCGGCAACACGCCATCGCTGACGACCAGCACGTCGATCTCACCGACGCGTACCGCGTAACGCGAGGGCACCAACTCCTCACCCCCTTCGCGCGGAGGGCCGGCATATGCCGGATCGGTTCGGCCGGCATAGGCCGATACTATATCAGTCATCGTCATCCCTCTCGTGGGACGCGCGTAGATCCGTCTCAGCAGGATCGCGAAACGCACGTCATGTCCAAGGGACGAGACTAGGTAGGCAGGTGTGACATGAGCGGCGGAAAATCGAGGCTATCGCTCCTGGATGATCGTTTTCTCATTTAGAGCTTCCTCGAGCGAGCAGCCTCGTTCAAGCCCGTCTCAGTCGTCTGAAGCTGCTTCACCACGAGCCTGAGGGCGGACCTTCCAAGGTTCCGCAAACGATCGTGGGCGGATGGTCTCGACCGTCCGACTTCCATCGCTAGGATGTCCGGAATCGGGCGAGGAACGGGAAGGACACGGGGGCGATGAGTACGGACAGCCTGACGGCGCATGGCGTCTTCGACGTGGCGGAGCAGGCCGCGCGCCTGCCCGAGAGCTGCGACACCATGGTGGCGGATCACCGCTTCACCGACGATCCGGCGGCGAGCGCCCGGGTGTTCCGGGTCTACTACCCGACGCCGCCGCATAGCCACGCCTCGTGCGACGAGTACCTCTACGTCCTGTCCGGGCGCTGCCTGATGAAGTTCGGCGACGAGGCGCCGGTGGAGGTGGGCCCCGGCAAGCTGGTGTTCTTCAAGCGCGGGGTCGTGCACTCGGTGCCGGAGATCCTCGAGCAGCCGATGGTGTTCCTCTCCGTCGACACCCCGCGGCGCGAGCCCCGCGACATCCGCTTCGTCGCCGACGGCACGGGCACGCCCGACACCTTCATGCGGCAATCGTGAGCGGCGGGTGCCCGGGGGCCGGGCCTACTCGACCTTCTCGTTGGGGTAGACGCCCCAGAGCCGGTCCTGCCGGATGTAGCCGTCGACGTCGCCGCGCCGCTGGGGCATCGCCACGATGATCCGGCACCAGGCGCCGGTGCAGGTCTTGACGCTGCCGATGACGCCGGCCTGGAGGCGCGCCTCCTCGCCGGAGGCCTCGTCGGCCCTGGCGTAGAGCGGCACCGGCGCCTTGTCGCCTCCCTTGTCACCCCCCTTGCCGGCGGTGACGATGGAGGTGCGCCGGCCCGAGAGCAGCGAGTGCAGCACCCAGCCCTCGGTGCCCTCCGAATCGCGGATGCGGCGCCAGGTCTCGAACTCGGCCACGATCTCCACCGGCAGGCCGGCGCGCTGGAACACCCAGAGGGTGCGGTGGTCCTTCGAGGGGCCCTCGCGCAGGTTGACCCGGTCGGTCTTCAGGCTGGCGTAGCGCGGCAGCGGCAGCTTCGTCACCGGCCCCAGGGCCACGTCGGGCGAGGCCCCCGGCGCCGGGGCGGCCGCGGCGGCGCCGGCCGACAGGAGGGTCGCGAGGGTGAGGAGCAGGGCAGGCGCGCGCATCGTCCGATGATCCTTCACGCTCTCCGGAGCGGGGGTCGCCGAAGGCTGGCGGCCGGCCCCGGCGTGCATTGTGTTCCGCGGCCTCTCTGGTAGAGAGGCCTTGAGGGTCGAGAGGACCTCGGGATCGTGGCCTTCCGGCCGCCGGCCCGGTCGTCTCGAATGTCTTGACCGGTGCGTGGTTAACGCACGGTAAGCCTGCGGCGTCGCCCCGCATCGCAGATCGCGCCGGAGACCGGCCGGGTCGGATGCGGGCAGGCGGTGCCGTTCGCGGGGAGGGTGCATGTCGTCGTTGAAGCGCAAGCCGCTCGTGGTCGTCACGCGGCGTCTGCCCGAGGTCGTCGAGACGCGCATGCGCGAGCTCTTCGAGATCCGACTCAACACCGACGATGCCGCGATGGCGCCCGACGCCCTGATGGCGGCCATGCGCGAGGCCGACGTGCTGGTCCCGACGGTGACCGACGAGATCGATTCGGGTCTCCTCGCCCAGGCCGGACCGAACCTGCGGCTGATCGCCAATTTCGGCAACGGCGTCGATCACATCGACGTCGCCGCAGCCCTGGAGCGCGGCATCACCGTCACCAACACCCCCGGCGTCCTCACCGAGGACACCGCCGACATGACCATGGCGCTGATCCTCGCCGTGGCCCGCCGGGTCACCGAGGGCGCCCGGATCATCCCGGACGACGCCTGGACCACCGGCTGGTCGCCGACCTGGATGCTCGGGCGCCGGATCACGGGCAAGCGCCTCGGCATCGTCGGCATGGGCCGGATCGGCCAGGCCCTGGCCCGCCGGGCCAAGGCCTTCGGCCTGCAGATCCATTATCACAACCGCCGGCGCGTGCCCGCCCAGATCGAGCGCGACCTCGACGCGACCTACTGGGAATCCCTCGACCAGATGCTGGCGCGCGTCGACATCGTGTCGGTGAACTGCCCGCACACGCCGGCCACCTACCACCTGCTCTCGGCCCGCCGCCTCAAGCTCCTGAAGCCCGAGGCCGTGGTGGTGAACACCGCCCGCGGCGAGGTCATCGACGAGACCGCCCTCGCCCGCCTCCTGGAGGCCGGCGACATTTCCGGCGCCGGCCTCGACGTGTTCGAGCAGGAGCCGGCGGTGAGCCCGCGCCTCGTCAAGCTCGCCCGCGCCGGCAAGGTCGTGCTCCTGCCCCACATGGGCTCGGCCACCCACGAGAGCCGCGTCGACATGGGCGAGAAGGTGATCATCAACATCAAGACCTTCATGGACGGGCACCGCCCGCCCGACCGCATCCTGCCGAGCATGCTCTGAAGTTCCTGCCGTTCCACGGCATTCCAGCCGGCTGAGGATAAGGTCCCTCATCACAACGTAGGATCGGAACGGGCCCATGCCCGGCACGTTGACCGGCGCTGGCTACGGCGGGGCCGGTGCTTGGAACGGGTGGATCGAAACATCATGGCCGCGGACACACCGTCGACCGAGGCGGCATCGGTGAGTGTTTTGGGGTGCGGCGAGTTCCGGCATTTCGCCGATTTCGTACCCCTGATGATGTGGCGCGCCGATCCTCAGGGAGCTGCCGTCCACCACAACGAATCCTGGCTCGCCTTCACGGGGCGCTCGGTCGAAGAAGAACTCGGTCACGGCTGGCGCCGTGGCCTCCATCCCGACGACCTCGAGCGTCACGCCGCCATCGTGGCCAAGGCTTTCGCCGCGCAGGAACCCTTCACCTCCGAATTCCGCCTGCGCCGGCACGATGGTGCCTACCGGTGGCTCCTCGACACCGCCAAACCCTTGCGCGAGAACGGCGATTTCGTCGGGTTCCTCGGCACGTGCTTCGACATCACCGACCGCAAACATGCTGAGGAGCATTCCGAGCGGGCATTGGTGGAGAAGGAGGCGCTCCTCGCCGAGGTCTACCATCGGGTTCGCAACAACCTTCAGGTCATGGTCAGCCTGATCGGGCTCTACGGCCGCGCCGCGCCGGCGCCCTGCCGGGGCAGCTTCGAAGCCCTGGGCCAGCGGGTGCGCGCCATCGCCCTGGTGCAGCAGCACCTGCACGAGGCACCCCACATCGCCTCGATCGACCTGCGCGACTACCTGCACCGCCTCGCCTCCGGCCTCGGCCAGTTGCGCCGGGCCGGGCGGATCGGCGTCACCGTCGGCGGCCACGGCACCAGCCTGGTCGAGCCGCGCACCGCCAACGCTCTCGGGATGATCGTCGCCGAGGTGGTGTCCGAATGCCTCGACACCACGGCCGAGACGGTCGCCTGCACCATCGCGATCCAGATCGATGCGGCGGCCGGCGGCCCCGTGCGTCTGAGCATCGTCTCCGGAGCCGGCGAGGGCGCCGCGCCCGGCAAGCTCGAGGTGCCGAACCTCGGCCCCCGTCTGATCGCCGCCTATGCCTCGCAGGCCGAGATCGCGGTGCGTGGCATCGGCACCGCCGCCGAGCATCTGGAACTGCAACTGCCCGAGGTGCTGGCACCAGCCTCCTGAGGATCGCATTGGTGCAGGGATCGACTATATGCGTGGGGGTGCCGCCGCGCAGGAGCCGTTCCCCCGATCATGCTTCCAGACATCGAGACGATCATCGACAATTTCGGCATCCTCGATGAGGGACCGGACCGCTACGAGTACCTGATCGAACTCGGGCGCGCCCTGCCGCCGTTTCCGGAAGAATTGTTGACCGAGGAGAACCGGGTCCATGGCTGTGAGAGCCAGGTTTGGGTCGAGTCCCACATCGACCGTTCCGAGACCCCGCCGCGCCTCCACCTGCGCGGGACCAGCGATTCGGTGATCACCAAGGGGCTGATCGCCCTCGTCATGGCGCTCCACGACGGAAAGGT
This sequence comes from Methylobacterium sp. AC433, assembly GCF_979253015.1. Classification (NCBI taxonomy): domain Bacteria; kingdom Pseudomonadati; phylum Pseudomonadota; class Alphaproteobacteria; order Hyphomicrobiales; family Methylobacteriaceae; genus Methylobacterium; species Methylobacterium sp. AC433. The sequence goes on from NZ_CEEDBN010000001.1 coordinate 361,141, forward strand.
GCCGGAGGACATCGCCAAGGTCGACGTCTTCCAGACCTTCAAGGAGATCGGCCTCGGCGCCCATTTGACCTCGAAGCGTTCCAACGGCGTCCGCGCCATGGCCGAGCGCATCCACCGGGATGCAATCCGCCTGACAGCCGCCTGAGCGCTGCCACAGGAGGCGCCCGTCAGGCCCGCCGTCTCGTCGGGCTGGCCGGCTCCCGCCACAGACGGGGACGGCTCCGATCCGGTCCCACCGCCTCGCGCTCCAGTCCGTAATGCTCGGCAAGCCGTGCCAGGGCGATGCGGGCGACCACCTTGGCCGAGCGCGCCGGCCAGCACCGCTCCGCCTCGATCCGTTCGAGGCCCTTGAGAAAGCCGCACAGGTCGATCAGCAGACCGGACAGATCGTTGCCGACGGCGTCGAGCGCCGATCGGACCCTCTGGCGGGCGGCAAGCATCGCGTCGGAGCCGGCCGCAGGATCGCGCGGCCCCGACCCATCGACCTTCACCCCGCTCCAATCCTGGCCCATCCGAGGCATCAGGGCCGCCCCGGTCGGATCGCGGCGCAGGCGTTCGCCCGCTTCGAAGCAGGCTGCGTCGATCAGGGGCACGCCGTCGCGGTTCCGTCGCCGCGCCATCCAGGCCAGGGGGCTCTCGGAGGCATCCCGAACTGGCCGGTCCGGTTCGGTTGAGCTGACGAAAAGGTCGAGGTGCTGTGCGAGGTAGGGCGTCTGCGGGCCGGCCGTCTCCCGTCGCAGCCGAGCCCGTCCGGCCGGGCTGATTGTCAGCCGGGCTCGGCGTCCGGGCCCCTGTTCCGCCAGATCCTGTGCGAGCAATTCGGTGCCCGCGCTCCAGACGAAGCGGCCACCCCCGACGGAGATGCCGTTGCCGCCCTCCCGAACGATCCAGCCCTCGGCCTCAGTGGGATCGGGGAGGGCGTAGGCGCCCTCCTTCGCCAAGGCGTTGAGCAGCCGCCGCGCTTCGGCGTTCATCGTCTCGATCTCGCAGCGGGGATGCGGGGATTTTGCTGGGCGGGAACCGTGCTCCCGAGCCGGACTCAGAGCGCCGGGCAACGGAAAAGTCCGATTTATGTTCATGTTTTGTTCCGACACACGGGACAGTGACGGGTGGGTCGTCGGCTCCACCGTACGGGAAAAATATCCTATATCAAGTCTTGACGGCCGTTTTCCGAGATGCCATCCGACTCAGGCCGTCAAGTCTCCGACGCGGTAGACAGGGGCTGTTCGGACGGACGGCGGACTCCGGAGACCGCAGGTTCTCCGGAGTGGTCGCAGCCTCAGGCGGCTTCGTCGTAGTTCCCGTTGCGGGTCTGGCCGAGGCCGATCGCCTTCGCGAGATCGGAGCGCGCTTTGGCGTAGTTCGGAGCGACCATCGGGTAGTCAGGCGGCAGGCCCCACTTGGCGCGATATTGCTCGGGGCTCATATCGTACTTGGCGCGAAGGTGACGCTTCAAGGACTTGAAGGTCCGACCGTCTTCGAGGCAGACGATGTGATCTGCGGTCACTGATTTTTTCACGGAGATCGCAGGCTGGAGCGGCGCTGCGGGCGCCTTCGACTCGACTTGGCCGCTGGCAATCTGCGACAGTGCCCCATGGATGCGCGTGATCAACTGAGCCAGTTCGCCGGGAGGCACCGGGTTGTTGCTCACGTAGGCCGACACGATGTCGACGGTCAGTTCGACATAATCCGTGGAGTGTTCGATATCGTTCATAATTGGAAGAGCTCTCCTGACGCGATGCAGTGAATAAGGCACGCAAGCAATTCGATCGCCTTCGCGTCGATGCCCACCCGTTCCCCGGACCGATCCCGCAGCGTTACCGTCTGCTCTGCATGCGCTATAGAATGCGCAGCAACTTCACCCGCTACGATTTCTTGATATGCTATTCTCCGTCACGTCGCAAGATGGGCAAGCCCGCCTCGATAACGTCAAGCAACTGTAGCGAACAATATTTCAACCGTGCCGATGTCGTGGGATTTCCATCCCGTGAGAGGAGTCCGGCTCCGTATGCAATCCGAGGACAGATTGCCTCAGAAGCGGTATCGGTCCGTTCGCTCCTCCACCGTCGTCCCGCTTGCTTGCCGCCCGCACCCGCGCCACATGGCACGGCCATATGGAGCAACGCGGCTCCGTGTCTCGACCCTGCGCCAGGATTTTTTGCAATGGCCTCCCAGTCAACCAGCATTTCGGTGTCAGCCGCCGCTCCGGTCACGGAACTGCGTCCTCACACCTTTGAAGTCCACGGCCGTGTCATCCACGACGACTATGCTTGGCTGAAGGCTGAAAACTGGCGGGATGTTCTCAAGGATCCGGCTGCCTTGCCCACCGATATCCGGGAACATCTGGCAAGCGAGAATGCCTACTCGGAAGCCGCACTCGCGAGCACGGCAACGCTTCGCAAGACTCTCGTCGCCGAGATGCGCGCCCGCATCCGCGAGGACGACAGCAGCGTGCCAGAGCCGGATGGGCCCTTCGCCTACTACACCCGGCATCGCGAGGGCGGACAGCATCCGCTCGTCTGCCGGCGGCCGCGCACCGTCGTGGTGATCCCCGGGCAGGGGGCCGAGACCGCAGCCGATGGCGGTCCGGAAGAAGGAGAGGTCATCCTCATCGACGGCGACCGCGAAGGCGAGGGGCTGGCCTTCTTCGAGATCGCGGCCGCGGTCCATTCCGACGACCATCGGCTTCTCGCCTGGAGCGCCGATACCAAGGGCTCGGAGTTGCACAGCATCCGGGTCCGCGACCTCGAGACAGGTGCGGATGCGCCGGACTGTGTCGAGGCGACGACCGGCGAAGTGGTGTGGACCGCTGACAGTCGGTCCTTCTTCTATGTCTCCGTGGACGACAACCATCGCCCCGCACGGGTCATGCGCCACCGCCTCGACACAACGCAGGATGCCGACACCCTCGTCTACGAGGAAGCCGATTCCGGCTTCTTCGTCCATATCGAAGAGACGCAATCGGGCGACTACCTCGCGGTCACCGCCAGCGATCACGAAACGTCCGAGGTCCATCTCCTCGACCGCCGCGCGGGGGAAGGCCCGCTCACCGTCGTGCAGCCTCGCGAGCCGCTGCTGATCTACTCCGTCGAGAACTGGGCCAACCACCTCTTCATCCTCACCAATGCCGACGGGGCCGAGGACTTCAAGATCGTGACTGCCCGGGTGGAGGCGCCCGGGCGCGAGAATTGGACCGACGTGATCGCTCATCGCCCCGGCGTGATGATCCGCCACCAGCACGTGATCGCGGATCACCTCGTGCGTCTCGAGATCGAGAACGCGCGTCCCCGCATCGTCGTGCGCGACACCAAGGGCAACGAACACGTGGTGGCCTTCGCCGAGGAAGCCTATTCTCTCGGACTTCAGCCGGGGCATGAGTTCGAGACCGCGGTGATCCGCTTCACCTACTCGTCGATGACCACGCCTGCGGAGACCTACGATTACGATTGCGTCACCCGAGCTAGGCAGCTGCGCAAGCGTCAGACCGTGCCGAGCGGACACAATCCGGAGGATTACGTCACCCGCCGCCTGTTCGCGACGGCGTCGGACGGCGAGACCGTGCCGATCTCCCTGCTGCACCGGCGCGACTGCCCCCTCGACGGATCGGCGCCGCTGCTCCTCTACGGCTACGGGTCCTACGGCACGCTGATGCCGGCGGCCTTTCGCACCAACCTGCTCTCCCTCGTCGACCGCGGCTTCGTCTACGCCATCGCCCATGTGCGGGGCGGGACCGAGAAGGGCTGGCGCTGGTACCTCGACGGCAAGCGCGAGAAGAAACCCAACACCTTCTCGGACTTCGTCGCCTGCGCCCGGGCGCTCATCGACGCCAACTACACGGCGCAAGGCCGGATCGTCGCCCATGGCGGCTCCGCCGGCGGCATGCTGATGGGCGCGGTGGCCAACCTCGCGCCGGAGCTGTTCGCGGGCATCGTCGCCGACGTGCCCTTCGTCGACGTGCTGAATACCATGCTCGACGGCGAACTGCCGCTGACGCCGCCGGAATGGCCGGAATGGGGAAACCCCGGCGAGAGCCTCGCGGCCTTCGAAACCATCCTGGCCTACTCGCCCTACGACAACGTGGCGGCCAAGGTCTATCCGGCGATCCTGGCCCTCGGCGGACTGACCGACCCCCGCGTCACCTACTGGGAGCCGGCGAAATGGGTCGCACGTCTGCGCGCCACGATGACGGGGGGCGGGCCGATCCTCCTGCGCATCAACATGGAGGCGGGCCACGGAGGGGCCGCCGGGCGCTTCGACCGTCTGGAGGAAGTCGGCCTGATCCAGGCCTTCGCTCTGCTGGCCGTCGGTAAGGCTTGAGGCCGCCTCAGGGCCGAGGCGCCGCTTCGGGCTGCGGCGCATGGGCCTCCGGAGCCAGACGCCGCGTTCCCTCCTCGCGCGTCTGAGCTTCGCGTGCGGCCTCGTCGGCCGCTTGCTGAGCGCGCTGGCGCGCCTGGCGGGCCGCTTCCTCGGCCGCCAGCTTGTCGGCCGCGGCCTTGATGGCGAGGGTGCGGGCCTTGTCCATCTCGATGCGGGCGCGGCGGCGCAGGCGCTCGCTCTGGTCGGCCTCGAACACCTCGATCGTCTCGAGTTCGCGCTGGAGCACCAAAGCGGCGAGCCCGTTGGTCACAGGCCCGGCATCGATGGTACGCTCGGGGTTGCGGAGGGGGCCGCCGAAGCCGAGTTGGATCGACGGGTTCGCCCCGCTCCAGCCCTTCGGCGCCTGGCCGGCGAGGAGGGTTCCGCGTGCATCGAGGCGTGCGTCCCGCAGGTCGATGCCGAGCGTTCCGCTCCAGCGTGCGGAGCCGAGGGGAAGCAGGAGCGGCCCCGCCCGCAGGCTGCCCCCGACCAGGCTCGCGGAGGTCGTCACGGGACCCTTCATGAGGAGCGGTCCTGCACCGAGTTCCTCGACCGCGAGGGTCTGCAGCCGGCCCTCCCGCAGGGGATCGTCCTCCGACAGCGCCCGCGTCAGGGCGCGATCGAGGCCGGCCGGATCGGCCCCCGGCAGCCTCAGGTCGGCGAGCGTGAGGGTACCGCTGCCGCCGAGGTTGTTCATCAGTCCGGTCAGGCTCTCGCCCGAGCTGCCGAAGCGCAGCTGGGCCGTCACCCGACCCTCGACCGGTCCCGGGCCGACCAGGCCGGGGATCGCCGCGTCGGTGATCTGGCCCTCGCCGGAGAGCGCGGCGGCGCCGCCCTGACGTGTCAAGGTCGCGCGTCCCGCGACGCGTCCGCCGGCGAGGGTCGCGTCGAGGTCACGCAGGGTCAGGGTCTCCGCGTCGAGGGCGACACCGAGGGTCGCGCCGGTGGCGATGAGCCCGCGGCCAAGGTCGAGGCTGTCGATTCGGAGGCCGAGCGAAACCGGCGGGCGGCCCGTCGGAACCGGCGCGAAGCGGGCGCTCGCCGGGCTCTGTCCCGGTCCGCGCGGCGCCTCGGTGGGCAGGATCGTCGCGCCGGCGAGCAGCGGCAGGGACAGCCGGGTCAGGGTCGCGCTGCCGCCGATCGCGCCGTCTGGCGCGGCGGTGAGGTCGGCCGAGACGGGCTGGCCGGCGACCCGGCCGACCAGGCCGAGGCGTGCCTCGCCGCCCGCGCGCGACAGACGCAGGCCGAGCTCGGCCGGCAGGGGGCCGGGGATCGGCGCGGCGCTGCCGGCGAGGCTGAGGAGCGGCGCGAGGTCGGGTAGGCCCAGCTGGAGCTCGCCGGCCCGCGGCAGGGTCTCGGCGGCGTCGAGGAGGACCGGCTGCACCGTCGCGACGCTGATGTCGGCGACCGTCCCGCTCAGGCGCAGGGCGAGGCCTGGGCCTTGCGCAGGTCCGTCGGCCGCGGCGGGTGTCCCGGCGATGCGCAGGCGGCCGGGCCGGCGCAGGGCCGGGAGGTCGTTGCGCCCGAACCAGGCGGCGGCGTTCGCCGTCGCGATGGTGAGGTCGAGGGCGTCGATGCGGCCCGCCCGGCTCCGCAGGTCGAGGTCGAGGGTGCCGCCGGCCGCGTCGCCCCGCGCGCCGACCCGCAGGGTGTCGGCGGCGCCCGCATCCCGCTCCAGGCTGACGGCGAGGTCGAGGGCACCCGCCCGGAGGAAGGCCGGGACGCGGCGGGCCTCCGCCACCCAGACCCGATCGAGGAGGGCGAACAGGGGGGCGGCCACCGCTGCCGAGACCTGGCCGGCGATCCGCCCCGTGCCGTCCGGGCTGATCCGGCCCGAGAGCTTGGCGTTGGCGCCGGCGAGATCGGTGATGTCGAGGCTGTCGACCACGAGGCTCGGCCCGTCCGACTGGATGCTCGCCGCGATCGTGCCGTTTCCCGAATGTGCGCCGGCGGGTCCGTAGCGGACGTCTCGGGCCTGAAGGGTGATCCCGACATCGTGGCCGCGCAGGTCGGCGAGGGTGCCGCCGAGCACCGGCAGGGCGGCGATGTCGATGCCCTGCGCGGCGAGCTGCGCGTCGAAGCGGCCCCGCGCCGCGCCCTCCGCCGCCGTGTAGCGGGCATTGCCGGTGACGCGGGCCTCGCCGAGGCCGAGGCGCAGGTTGCGCAGGGAGACGGTGCCGGCCGCCACCGACAGGTCGGTGGCCAGCTGCACCGGGCGTCCGTCCATCACCGTCACGGCCGGACCCTCGAGCCCGAGGCGGCGCAGGTACCGGCCGAGCCCGTCGGAGGCCGGCGTGTCGAGCGACAGGTGTCCCGTGAAGCGCGCGCCGGCCTCGGTGTCGATCTCGCCGCTGGCGCCCAGGGCCGCGGCGCCCGGGGCGGTCACGTCGAGGCGACGCAGGATCACGCCGCCCGTGCGGTCGAGGGTGCCGCTGGCGGAAAGGCCCGTCCACGCGTCGAGGCCGAGGGCCAGGCTCTCCACTGCGAGGTCGAGGTCGACCATGATCGGCAGGCCGAACCCGTTGCGGCCGCCGGTGGTCGGCACGCCGCGGGCGATCAGGGCCTGCCCGGCCGCCGAGGTCAGGAAGGCGTCGAGGTCGAGGCGCCGGGCGGAGAGCGCGAGGGCGCCGCGCCATTGCCTGAGGTCGAGCTGGCCGGTGCCGCCGAGCCGCAGGGCCTGCCCGCCGGGGTCGATCTCCAGGGCGACGTCGGTGAACCGGGCCGTCAGGCCGCGCCCCTTGAACTTGCCGGCGAGGGAGAAGGGCAGGTAGGCGCCCGCCGCCTGGACGGGCGGCCCGACGACGATCCGGGCGTTGCCCTCGGCGACGGCCGCCATCAGGCGACGGCCGGCCGTACCGGTGCCGGCGGGGGCGAGGCCGATGCGGGCATCGGCCTCGAAGCGGGCCTGCGTATCGCCGCCGCCCGCGATCTTCACGCTGACGCCTTCGGGGCCGAGCTCGCCGGTCGAGACCCGGAAGGGCACGCCCCGGCTGGTTCCCTCGGCCCGCCAGGGTCCGACGAGGGCGGGGGCCGAGACCTGCAGGGCCTCCGCATAGAACTGCTCGGTCCGGCCCGTCGCCGGGACCTGGGTCGTCAGCACGAACTGCCGGATCGACAGGTCCTCGATGGCGAGGTCGCGCCGCAGGGCGGCCGAAAGGCCGCGCGCGGGCAGCAGGATCGCCTCGCCGTCGGTGACGGGGAGCTTGACCTCGGCCCGGCCGACCCGCGTCTCGGTGAAACGGATCTCGCCCTTCAGGAGCGGCGCCAGGGCGACCTCGGCCTTGATGCCCTGGAGGTCGATCTGAGGCTGGTCGAGAGACGGGTTCTGGGCGGTGCCGGGCCCGAGGCGCAGGCGGTCGAGCTTGAGGCGCGGGGAGGGCAGGAGCCGCAGGCCGATGCGGCCCTCGGTCTGCGCCTCGATCCCGAGGGAGCGCGCGATCGTCCGGTCGATCGTGCCGCGATAGCCCTCCCAGGCCACGAAGGGCGGGACGGCGAGCGCCGCGACGAGGAGCAGGATGACGGCGCCCGCCAGCGCGGTCAGGATGTCACGCACCGTCTCTGTTCCGCCTCGTCATCCGGAGCCCGCTCCGCCTGCGGGACCCGCGCCCCCGCTTCCACGGCGGGCATAGCACAGGCGCGGCGGTTTGCGCGCCGGGCGCCGCGCCCGTCTCCGTCAGCGGCGGCCCGGCACGATGATCGGGGCCGCCGGCGCGCTCGGCCGGAACAGGTCGCTCCGCTGGATCTGCATCCGGGTCTGGTTGCTGTCGAACTGCTGGCGCTGCTCGATGCCGCGGATCTCGCTGCGGGTGGAGAGCCGGTCGTTGGTGGCGTTGAGGCTGTTGATGGCGCCGTTGGAGGATTGGGCGAGGGCGGGACCGGCGGCGAGGAGCGCGAGGCCGGCGAGGATCAGGGCGGGGGAGCGATGCATGGCGGTGTCCTTGTCGGGTGCACGGTGATGGCTTGATCTGGTGAGACGACTCGCCGGTGGGAAGGTGGGTTCCCGAAGCCGGGTGTCCTGAGCCGGGTTTCCCGCGACGCTGCGTGAGACTGCCGCATCGATCGTCGGCAGAGGCGCCGTAGAGGACGCGCGGTCGCCGGCATCCGGCCCTGGTCGGCGGAAGTCCCGGGTTGGCGGACCGCGCTGCCCGCGGCCGAACACGTCGTCCGGGCGCTTCCGGGATACGGTCTCCGAAATCATCCGAGCCGAGGCCGGGCATCTCCGGGAACGCCCGCGACCCTCGACGCCGTTCGCGTTTTGGTCCAGGGATGCGGGATGACTCAACGCTTCGACGCGGCCGGCCCCACCGCCTCCGACGCCGCCCCAACCTCCATCGCCGCCCGTGCCATGGCCTCCCTGCGGCCGCAGGGCTCGCCCTACCTCGATGGGCTGAACGCCGAGCAGCGCCGTGCCGTCGAGGCGACGGACGGGCCGGTCCTCGTGCTGGCCGGGGCCGGCACCGGCAAGACCCGGGTGCTGACGACGCGGATCGCCCACCTGATCGCCACCGGCAAGGCGCGGCCCTTCGACATCCTCTCGGTGACCTTCACCAACAAGGCCGCCCGCGAGATGAAGCACCGCATCGGCGGGCTCATCGGGCCGGCCGGCGAGGGCATGCCCTGGCTCGGCACCTTCCACTCGATCGGCACCAAGATCCTGCGGCGGCACTCGGAGCTGGTGGGCCTGCGCTCCGACTTCACCATCCTCGGCATGGACGACCAGCTTCGCCTGATGAAGCAGGTCATCGTCGACCAGAACATCGACGAGAAGCGCTGGCCGGCGCGCGCCCTGTCCTCGGCCATCGACGGCTGGAAGAATCGCGGCCTCCTGCCCGAGCAGGTGCCGCCGGGCGAGGCCCAGGCCTTCGCCTTCGGCAAGGGCGGTGCCCTCTACGCCGCCTACCAGGCCCGGCTCCTGACCCTCAACGCCGCCGATTTCGGCGACCTCCTGCTGCTCTGCCTGAAGCTCTGGCGGGAGAACCCGGACGTGCTGGAGAACTACCAGCAGCGCTTCCGCTACATCCTCGTGGACGAGTACCAGGACACCAACGTCGCCCAGTACCTCTGGCTGCGGCTGCTGGCGCAGGGCCACCGCAACGTCGCCTGCGTCGGCGACGACGACCAGTCGATCTACGGCTGGCGCGGCGCCGAGGTCGACAACATCCTGCGCTTCGAGCACGACTTCCCCGGTGCCGTGGTGGTCCGCCTGGAGCGCAACTATCGCTCCACCGGCCACATCCTCGCCGCCGCCTCCGGCCTGATCGCGAAGAACGAGGGGCGGCTGGGCAAGACACTCCGGACGGAGGACGTCGCCGGCGAGAAGGTGACCGTCTCGGGCGCCTGGGATTCTGAGGAGGAGGCGCGTCAGGTCGCCGAGGCGATCGAGAGCCTCCAGGCCAAGCAGCATCCCCTGTCGGAGATCGCCGTGCTCGTGCGCATCTCGGCCCAGATGCGCGAGATCGAGGACCGCTTCGTCCAGCTCGGCCTGCCCTACCGGGTCATCGGAGGCCCGCGCTTCTACGAGCGCGCCGAGATCCGCGACGCGCTCGCCTACCTGCGCGTCACCGCCAACCCGTCCGACGACCTCGCCTTCGAGCGCATATTCAACACGCCCAAGCGCGGCCTCGGCGACGCCACCCTGCAGGCCCTGCACGCCTACGCCCGGGCCGAGCGGGTGCCCCTGCTCCAGGCGGCGCGCCTCGTCGTGGAGACCGACGAGCTGAAGCCCCGCGCGCGCTCCGGCGTGCGCGCCCTGGTGGAGAGCTTTTCGCGGTGGTCCCGGCTGGTGGGCACCCAGCCGCATCCCGAGGTGGCACAGACCATCTTGGAGGAATCCGGCTACACCGAGATGTGGCAGAAGGAGAAGTCGGCCGACGCCGCCGGGCGCCTGGAGAACCTCAAGGAGTTCGTGCGCTCCATGGAGGAGTTCCCGGACCTCGCCGCCTTCCTCGAGCACGTCTCGCTCGTGATGGAGGCCAGTGAGCAGGAGGGGGCCGACCGAGTCTCGCTGATGACGCTCCACGCCGCCAAGGGGCTGGAATTCGACACCGTGTTCCTGCCGGGCTGGGAGGACGGCCTGTTCCCGAACCAGCGGGCGCTCGACGAGAGCGGCCGCGCCGGCCTCGAGGAGGAGCGCCGCCTCGCCCATGTGGGCCTGACCCGGGCCCGCAAGCGCGCCAAGCTGTCGTTCGCGGTCAACCGGCGCATCCACGGCCTGTGGTCCTCCACGGTGCCGAGCCGCTTCATCGACGAATTGCCCGAGGGCAGCGTCGACGTGATCGACGCGCCCGCCCACTTCTCGGCCGGGGCCTCGCGCTTCGACCGCAACCCGACGCCCTTCGGCTCGTCCTACGGCACGCCCGGCTGGCAGCGGGCCCAGGCCAACACGGCGCAATCCGGCAACGCCAACGGCTACGGGGTCGGCAAACGTTCGCCCGCCGGCCGCGGCGGCCCGCGCCAGATCGAGGGCGAGCTCATCGCCAAGTCGACGGGCGCGCCCTCCGCCTTCAGCGTCGACATGCGGGTGTTCCACACCAAGTTCGGCCCCGGCACCGTCGCGGGTGTGGACGGCAACAAGCTGACCGTTGATTTCGACAAGGCCGGCCGGAAGATGGTCCTCGACAGCTTCATCCAGGCGGCCTGATCGCGGGGCGCCGGAGGCTGTGGAGGGCGGCGCGCGGATGCGGACTGCGTCTTCTACGACACAGCGCCGGACAATCGGCCGCGGCGGCGCATTTGTTCCCGCAGCGCAGCATCGGCGCAGAGTTTTTACATCATTCCCAAGAATAGTTGCTGTCACGCCCCTGTCGCGCCCGGCGCGGCATGGTGCGTGCAACGCGAAATCCTGCGGTCATCGGGACCGCATCGGGAATCCACAGGCTTGATGGACCCGCCCGGAACTTGAGGGCGGTCTCCGGATTGGCTGTGAAGCGGGCGAGGCAGAAAGGATCGCCGGAACGGGATCGGTCAAAGAATGATGCGAAGCAAGTTCAGCAAGTCAGGCTCAGATTAAATCCAGGTTGGCAAGTCCGGTTGGAGTGTTGATCGATGAAGAGACGCCGCGCACGACTTGAACTCGTTGAGGACCGTCCGGTCCGACTGCACAAGACCCGCTTCGACGAAGAACGCAACCTCAGTCCGATCCAGCCCCTCACCGACCGGCAGGCGCAGTATCTCGACGCCCTCGCCCTTCACAAACAGGTCATCGTCCTCGGACCCGCCGGCACCGGCAAGACCTTCATCGCCGGGACCCGCGCCGCCGATCAGCTCCGCCAGCGCCGCATCGCCAAGGTGATCATCACCCGGCCGAACGTCCCCTCGGGCCGTTCCCTGGGCTTCTTCCCCGGTACGCTGGAAGAGAAGATCGCCCCCTGGGTGGCGCCGCTGACAGAGACCATGAAGGAGCGCATGGGCGAGGCCGCCTTCGAGATCGCGGTGAAGACCGGCGACATCGAGGTGGTGCCCTTCGAGGTGATGCGCGGGCGCACCTTCAAGAACTGCCTCGTGATCCTCGACGAGGCGCAGAACACCACCACCGCCGAGATCAAGATGTTCCTCACCCGCATCGGCGACGATTGCCAGGTGATCATCAACGGCGACGTGTCTCAGACGGATCTGCGCGAGACCTCGGGGCTGCGCACCGTGATCCATCTGGTCAAGAGCCGGATGATGCCGATCCCAGTGGTTGAATTTACCCTCGACGACATCGTCCGCTCGGGAATTTGTGCTGAGTGGGTGCGGGCTTTCGAGGAAACGAATCTCTGACTTGCGGGTTGTCTGCGGCGGGCCGGAACGGGGCCTGCCGCTCACTCCGGTGCGCGACCTCAGTTTCTCGGCATCCTGTGCGAGAGATCCAACCGGGTGCCGCGCTCGGACAAATGAGAATGGGAGTCTTCACGTGAGGAAACTGACCCTTGCCTTCGCCGTGCTCGCCTCGCTCGGCGGTGCCAGCCTCGCAACCTCCGCCTCGGCCGCGCCCGGCGCGCCGATGGGCGTCACCGCCCCCGAGACCGTGTCCACCGTGCAGATGCGCATGGAGCGCCGGATGGAGCGTCGCATGATGCACCGTCGCATGGAGCGCCGCATGATGCGCCGTCACATGGAGCGCCGCATGATGCACCGTCGGATGGACCGTCGGATGATGCACCGGATGTGATCGGTCGCCCGATCTGACCGGTCTGGAGAAGGGTCCCTCGCGGGACCCTTTTTCGTTGGGCGCCGGGCTGCCCCGCGTCGCGGCCGGGCACCGCCTCGGGCCGCAGTCTGCTAGGAGGCCCCTTCGTCGCGCCGGGGCGCGCGCGATCGGGAGCGGCCGACCGTGACCTTCCAGACCTGGTGGCTGTTCCTCAGCGCCGTCTTCCTCCTGTCCGGAACGCCCGGACCGAACATGCTGCACATCCTGGTCCGCAGCGTCCGCGTCGGCCTGCGCCGCAGCCTGGCCGCCATGGCCGGGTGCCTGAGCGCGGTGATCCTGGTGCTGCTCGCCTCGGCCGCCGGCCTGAGCGCCGTCCTCCAGGCCTCGCCGGTCCTGTTTGATGGCCTGCGCTATGCCGGCGTCGCCTACCTGATCGTCCTCGGCGTCCGGGCCTGGCGCGGGCGGGACGGGGCGCTGGGCGTGCCGGGCGCGGAGGGGCGGCCGATGCCCCCCGTCGGGCCGGCGCGCCTCTATCGCGACGGCCTGTTGATCGGCCTGAGCAATCCCAAGCTCCTCCTGTTCGCCAGCGCCTTCCTGCCGCAATTCGTCGAGCCGACGCGGCCGCAGGTCCCGCAATTCGCGATCCTCGTCGTGACTTTCGCGGGGGCGGAACTGTTCTGGTACGCGGTCTACGCGCTGGGCGGGCGACGGCTCGCCGCGTCCCTGAGCCGCCCGGCGCTGCGGCGCGCCTTCGACCGGATCACCGGCGGGATCTTCCTCGGCTTCGGCGTCATGCTCCTCGGCACGCGCTGAGCCGGGGCGCCTCAGTTCTTGGGCGTGGTGGAGCCGGTGGTCTTCGGCGAGGCGGCCGCGGCGGCCTTCTGCGCGGGCCTCGCGGCCTTCTCGTCGTCCACCTTGCCGGCCTTGGCCGGGGCGAGCGCGGCGTGGGCCGCCTTCGCGGGGACGTGCTTCGCGGACGGCTTGGATGCGACGGGCTCCGGCTCGGCCGCGGCGACGGCCGGGACGGTGGCGGCGTCCGTCGCCGGGGTCGCCGGCGCGCCGTTGCTGAACAGGTTGCCCAGGAGCTTCCTGTAGGCGGCCGGGTCGCCCTCGGCATCGGCCACCATCACGCGGGCGGGCTTGGCCGGTTCGGCCACCACGGGCTCGGGCTTCGGCGCAGGAGCGGCCCCCTTCCGGGCGAGGCTTGCGGCGGCGGCCTTGGTGGGGATCGGCGCGGCCGCGGCCATCATCACCGGGCGGCCCTTGGCGTCGACCTCGATCTCGCGCTCGCCGGCGGCCAGGCTCTCGGGACGGCTGACGTCCCCGAGCTTGTGCTGGGCGTAATCCTTCGGATCGAAGGGCAACTCGGGCTCGGGCGCCGGCTTGCCGAGGCTCGCGAAGGTCAGGGTGTTGGCGGGCGTCTGCGGGCCCCGGAAGACCGGGTTCTGGCTGCCGTCGTCGTAGACGAGGCGGGTGGCCGGCGTGCCCTTGGCGATCAGCTCGGCGATCTCGCTGTTGTCGCGCTCGCGCTTCTCCGCCACCTGGGGCTCGACCTTCGGCGTGCAGGAGCCGGCCGCCGCATCGGCGCCGCCGAAGACGTACTTCGTCCCGCACAGGCCGACGCGCGGCTCCTCGCGCAGGGCCTCGAAGTAGTCCGAGCCCTCCTTGAGGTTCTTCCAGAACGGGGCGTTGGGGTCGTTGCGGAACTTGGCGACGTTGGCCGCCGTCATCCGGAACGGGTAGGATTGGAACTGGAACGCACGCTGGCCGCCCGCGAAGGAATCGCGCGCCAGGGCGTAGATCTCGCCCATCGACTCGTCGGTCATGGCAAAGCAGCCCGACGACGAGCAGGTGCCGTGCACCATGATGTAGTTGCCGGTGCGCCCGTTCGCCCGGTCGTAGGCGTTCGGATAGCCGGTGTCGAAGGACAGATAGTAGGACGAGTTCGGGTTCATCTGACCCGGCGTCACGGTGTAGAAGCCTTCCGGCGCCTGGCGGTCGCCCTGCTTGGTCTTCGGGCCGAGCTGGCCGGACCAGCGGCAGATCGGGAAGGTCTTGAGGAGGGCGTACTGGCCGTTGGTGCCGCGCTTCCACACCTCCATCTCCGCTTCCCGCTTGTAGGCGCGGATCAGGATGGGGTCGTTCTGCGACATGCCCTTCTGGGCCATCAGCGCGAGGGTCTTGGGAGGCACCGGTGCCAGGGCCCGCAACGGAACGCCGCCGCCCGTCGATCCGTCCTGGCAGGCGCCGAGCGACAGGGCGATCAGAGCGAAACCGGCGGCCACGAGTGGGCGCATAGCCATGGGGAACCTATCCTCAGTCACGCAGTCCCGGGCTCGCGCCCTGGCATGCCACTCCCCAACCCCTTAGCGTCGTTAAACTTACCCGGTTGTTACCGCAAGGCGACGCCGTCCGCGGCCCGGGCGGGATGTGGATTGCGGACATCACCGTCCCTTCGACCCGATCTTGCCGCATTCGGTGCCGCGCGCGATGCGCTCGCGGAGAGGGGATTGATTCCGCAGGCGTTTCCCCAACCAGGCGCCGCGCGTCGGTATGGCGAAACCTTGGCAGGCTCTCCTGAACGAAATCGCGGTTGGTTCCGCACCCGATGAGCGACGGAATGTCGCGGGCTCAGAGCTTGCGGCCGATCTCCAGGAACTTCGCCGCGCGCCGATCGCGGATCTCGTCGGCACCGAGCCCCTGGAACTCCGCCAGGGCACTCTCGATGGCGGCTCCCGTCGCCTCGATGGCGGCCTCGCGCCCGCGATGGGCGCCGCCCGTGGCCTCGGGGATGATGCCGTCGATGATCCCGAGGCGCAGCAGGTCCTGGGCGGTGATCTTCATGGCGGTCGCGGCGTCCGAGGCCCGGCCCTGGTCGCGCCACAGGATCGAGGCCGCGCCCTCCGGCGAGATCACGCCGTAGATGGCGTGCTCCAGCATGAGCACCCGGTTGGCGGTGGCGAGGGCGATGGCGCCTCCCGAGCCGCCCTCGCCGATGACCACGGCGACGTTGGGCACGCCGAGGGCGAGGCAGGCCTCCGTCGAGCGGGCGATGGCCTCGGCCTGCCCGCGCTCCTCCGCCTCGATGCCCGGGAAGGCGCCGGCGGTGTCGACGAAGGCGAGCACGGGCAGGCCGAAGCGGTCGGCGAGCTCCATCAGGCGGACGGCCTTGCGGTATCCCTCGGGCTTGGCCATTCCGAAATTGTGCCGCAGGCGGGTCTCGGTGGTGGAGCCCTTCTCCTGGCCCAGGACGCAGACCGGCCGTCCCCGGAAGCGTCCGAACCCGCCGACGATGGCCTGGTCCTCGCCGAAGGCGCGGTCGCCGGCGAGCGGGCTGAAGTCGGTGATCAGCCCGGCGCAGTAGTCGATGAAGTGCGGCCGCTGCGGATGGCGGGCGACCTGGGTCTTCTGCCAGGGCGTCAGGGCGGCATAGATGTCCGACAGGGCGGCGGCGGCCTTGGCCTCCAGGCGCCCGACCTCCTCGCTGATCGAGACCGCGCCGTCGCGGGCGGCCATGGCCCGGAGCTCCTCCAGCTTGGATTCGAGCTCGGCCACCGGCTTCTCGAAATCGAGATAGGAGCGCGTCACCGACATGGGTCAGGGATCCTTGTTCGTCGCCATCGCGCGCGCGGCGGCCGGGGCAGGGACGAGTGCGGCGGAGGGCGTGCGGGAAAAGCCGCGACTGGGCGGGGGGTGTTGGCGAAGGAGCTCCGCCTGTCAACCATCGAAGGAGTTCGGCCGGTCGGTCACGACGGTGCGACGCCTGACAATGGACCCGCTTCGTCCGGTCCGCCGGATGGCGATCACACCGGCCTTCGGTCATGGTGGCGTCACCCGCATCGGGCAACCATCGGTTGGGCGTTCGCCGGCCGGCGGGTCGGCCCCCGCGACGTGCGCAGGATGGAGTGCCCCGGCCGATGAGAGAGTACCGCTCGTGACGACCTCCTCCGGCGGCACCAACGTCCTCGTCCTCCAGGGCGGCGGGGCGCTGGGCTCCTATCAGGCCGGGATCTACGAGGCGCTGGCGGCCGACGGCCTCGGCCTCGACTGGGTGGCCGGCATCTCCATCGGCGCCATCAACGCGGCCCTCCTCGCCGGCAATCCGCCCGAGCGCCGGCTCGACCGCCTGAAGGCCTTCTGGGAGCTGGTCTCCTCCGGCGTGCCCGGAACCCCGTGGCTCCCCGGCGAGCAGGCCCGGGCGGCCTTCAACGAGGCGAGCGCCGGCTGGATCGCCGCCTTCGGCGTGCCCGGCTTCTTCAAGCCCCGGTTTCCGCCCGCGACCTTCTTCCCCGCCGGAGCGCCGGAGGCCCTCAGCTACTACGATACGGCGCCGCTCAGGGAGACGCTGGAGCGCTTCGTCGACTTCGACCGCATCAACGCCGGCCCGGTCCGCCTGAGCGTGGGCGCGGTCAATGTCCGCACCGGCAACTTCGCCTACTTCGACAACCGCCGCGATCGCATCACCCCGGAACACATCATGGCCTCCGGGGCCCTGCCTCCGGGCTTCCCGCCGGTGACGATCGATGGCGAATCCTACTGGGACGGCGGCATCGTCTCGAACACGCCGCTGCAATACGTCCTCGACGTGGAGCGTGGGCGCGATCTCACCGTGTTCCAGGTGGACCTGTTCCCGGCGCGCGGGGCCATGCCGCGGTCGCTGGTCGATGCCGCCGAGCGCGAGAAAGACATCCGCTTCTCCAGCCGGACCCGGCTCAACACCGACATGAGCCTCGAGATCCGCAAGGCCAAGGCGGCCACGCGCAACCTCCTGGCCAAGCTGCCGCCGGAGCTGTCCGACGATCCCGACGTCGCGTTCCTGAGGGACATCAGCCACGACAACGTCGTGACGATCCTGCAGCTGATCTACCGGCGCAAGGCCTACGAGCGGAACTCGAAGGACTACGAATTCTCGCGCGCGACCATGCTGGAGCATTGGAGCGCCGGGCTCGACGACATGCGGCGTTCCCTGCGCGCGCGCGCCTGGCGCGACCGCCGGGCGGATGCCGGCGGCATCGCCGTGTTCGACCTCACCCGCGACGGGGCGACCTGAACGGCCCCACCTTCCGAAGGGAGACACGCCCGTGACCCGCGACGAGATCCTCCAGGTTCCCTCGATGCCGGCCTTCAGCCCGAGCTATCCGCGCGGGCCGTATCGCTTCCTCCGGCGCGAATACCTCATCGTCACCTACGAGACCGATGCGGACGCCCTGCGCCGGGCGCTGCCCGAGCCCCTGGAGCCGCACCCGGACAACCTCGTCTACTACGAGTGGATGAAGATGCCGGATTCCTCCGGCTTCGGCGATTACGAGGAGAGCGGCTCGGGCGCCCTGGCCACCTTCGACGGCGAGCCCTGCAACTTCTCGATCCAGATGTATCTCGACGACGAGCCGCCGATCACGGCCGGCCGCGAGATCTGGGGCTTTCCGAAGAAGTGGGGCGTGCCCCGCCTCAAGCTGACCAAGGACACCCTCACGGGCACCCTGCACTACGACGACGAGCGGGTCGCGATGGGCACCATGACCTACAAGCACCGCAGCCTGGAGCATGATCTGCCCGCGGTGAGCCAGGGACTCGGCAAGCTCAACGTCAACCTCAAGCTGATCCCGGATGTCGGCGGCGGCCCGAAGGTCGCGCAGCTCGTCGGCTATCGCCTGGAGGACATCACCGTCCACGGCGCCTGGGAGGGCGAGGCCCGCCTCCACCTGATTCCGCACGTGAACTGCCGGGTGGCCGACCTGCCGGTGCGCCGCATCGTCGGCGGCCGGCACATGGTCGTCGACTTCACATTGCCCTACGGGCAGGTGCTGCACGATTATCTCGCCTGACCGAACTGCCGTCCGCGTCGTGCCCGCCGGTCAGCCGGGCACGGCTCACGGATGGTGTTCGACCCCACGAACGTCCGACGAACCAGCACCCCCGCGTCGGACGAGCGCTTCAAGGAGGCTTCCATGATCCTGAAATCCAAGACCGCCGTCGTCACCGGCTCCACCAGCGGCATCGGCCTCGCCTGCGCCCGGGCCTTTGCCAAGGAGGGGGCCAACATCGTTCTCAACGGCTTCGGCAAGCCCGAGGACATCGAGGCGGCGCGGACCGGAATCGAGTCCGAGTTCGGCGTGAAGGCCGCCTATTCGCCGGCCGACCTGACCAAGCCGGGCGAGATCGAAGGGCTGATCCGCCTCGCGGAGGAGACCTACGGCTCCGTCGACGTGCTCGTGAACAATGCCGGCGTCCAGCACGTCTCGCCGATCGAGGACTTCCCGCCGGAGAAGTGGGAGCAGATCATCAGCCTGAACCTGTCCTCGGCCTTCTACACCATGCGGGCGGCGATCCCGGGCATGAAGCAGCGCGGCTGGGGGCGGATCATCAACACCGCCTCGGCGCACTCGATGGTCGCCTCGCCCTTCAAGTCGGCCTACGTGGCGGCCAAGCACGGGCTCGTCGGTCTGTCGAAGGCCGCGGCGCTCGAGGTCGCCACCCACGGCATCACGGTCAACTGCATCTCGCCGGGCTACGTCTGGACGCCCCTGGTCGAGAGCCAGATTCCCGACACCATGAAGGCGCGGGGGATGACCAAGGACGAGGTCATCAACGAGGTGCTCCTGAAGGCGCAGCCGACCAAGGCGTTCGTCACCATCGACCAGGTGGCGGCCCTGGCGGTGTTCCTCGCCTCCGACGCGGCGAGCCAGATCACCGGTGCGAACATGGCGATGGATGGCGGCTGGACCGCGCAGTAGGGCGGTCCCATGGCGTCCCCGCCCCGTCGGGCGGGGACGCGGATCGGGTTCAGCGGCGCCCGTGCAGCAGCAGGGCGAGGCCGTAGCCGACGGCGCCCGCGATCACGAGGGCGATGAACGGATTCTCCTCGACGCGGTGGCCGACCACCCGGCCACCGTCGCGCAGGTAGCTGCCGCCGCGCTCGTAGGCGTCACCGGCGTAATCCGAGACGTTGTCGGCGACGTCGCGCAGGGTGTCCTTGGCCTGCCCGTAGATGTCCTGCGCGCGGCCCTCGGCCTCGCGATAGCGGCCCTCGGCCGAGCTGCGCGAGGACCCCGCGAGGTCTCCCGCGGCGCTCTGAACCTTGCCGCCGAGCTCCTTGGCGGTGCCGACGATGCGATCCGTATCGACCATGGTCTCTCTCCTGAACGCGGATGATGCGGGCCACCCGTCCGGGGTCGGGGGCGCCCGCATCCGACGTTCACAGAACGCCCGACGGCGCGAAGGGGACCCATGCGGCGGGTGAAAATCTTCCGGCGCCGGCGGAAGGATCGCGGGGCGTTCCGTCAGCGGCCTGCGCGGCTGCGCAGCACGAGCCGTCGCGCCACCTCGGCGCAGCCCTGGGCGAGAGCCTCCTCGGGGGCTTGGCGACGGGGCCGCACCGGCGCCTTCGCCGGCCGCCGTGTCCGGGGCGGCAGCGGGATGTGCACGAACAGCGCCGGCGGACCGTCGCGCAGGGCGCGGAAATAGGTGGCGTTGCAGAGGTAGCGCCCCGCATCCCGCGAGGGGATCGCGGCGATCCCGTGCCCGCGCAGCGCCGCGAGCGCGGGACTCGCCGCGGAGGAGCGGCGCGCGGGCGGACCCTCCGTCTCGAGGGTGAGGCGCGACGCGATCCGGCCGGAGGCATCGGGGAAGAGCCGGCTGGTGCGGTTACGGCCCTGCAACTCCACCCGGACCCGCCTGGCGCGGGTCGCGACGCCGAGCATCAGGATCGCGGCCGGCGCCCCGGCGAGGGCCGGTTCCAGCATGTCGGGGATCGCCGCGTAGGTGGTGGACAGGATCAGCACGCGTACCGGAACGCCGCCGAGCTTCGGGCGCGCGAGGGTCCCGATGCGCCGGGCCAGGGCCGCGCTCGGATTGCGGGGCACGCCGGGAAACGGACCGAAGCCGGTGATCAGCAGCGGCCCCGCCATGGAGGTCAGAGGCCGATCAGCGTGGCGATGGCCTCCGCCCCGGCGGCCGGCGAGGCTTCCCCGCGCCCGACCGCGCCTTCGGCCTC
Source organism: Methylobacterium sp. AC433 (assembly GCF_979253015.1). Lineage (NCBI taxonomy): Bacteria > Pseudomonadati > Pseudomonadota > Alphaproteobacteria > Hyphomicrobiales > Methylobacteriaceae > Methylobacterium > Methylobacterium sp. AC433. Next base: position 381,621 of record NZ_CEEDBN010000001.1, read on the forward strand.
GGCCGTTTGCCGGCGCACGTCGGCCGAGCCGACGAGGCGCTGGTGCAGGCGCTCGTGCACGAGGGCCCACATCCACTTCACGTCCTGGGCCCGGCGCTTCGTGGCGATCTCGCCCGTGGCGGTGAGCTTGTTGCGGTGGTCGACGATCCGCTCCCACAGGCCGTCGAGGCCCTTGTTGTTCAGGCCCGAGATCGTGACCACCGGCGGCGTCCAGGTCGCGCTCGGCGCGGAGAGGATGTGCAGGGCCGCGCGGTACTCGGAGGCGGCGGCGCTGGCCCGGCGCTCGCCCTCGCCGTCGTCGGCCTTGTTGACCGCGATCATGTCGGCGAGTTCGAGGATGCCCTTCTTGATGCCCTGGAGCTCGTCGCCGGCCCCCGGCAGCATCAGGACGAGGAAGAAGTCGGTCAGGTCCGCCACCGCCGTCTCGGACTGGCCGACGCCGACGGTCTCCACCAGGATGACGTCGAAGCCCGCCGCCTCGCAGAGCAGCATGGTCTCGCGGGTCTTGGCCGCGACGCCGCCCAGGGTGCCGGAGGAGGGGGAGGGGCGGATGAAGGCGTTGGGATCGAGGGCGAGGCGCGCCATCCGGGTCTTGTCGCCGAGGATCGAGCCGCCGGTGCGGGTGGAGGAGGGGTCGACGGCGAGCACCGCCACCTTGTGCCCCGCCGCCGTCAGGTTGGCGCCGAGCGCGTCGATGGTGGTGGACTTGCCGACGCCGGGCACGCCGGTGATGCCGACGCGGATCGCCGTGCCGGTCCGGGGCAGCACCGCGTCGATGAGGCCGCGCGCCGCCGCCCGGTGGTCGGGCCGCTTCGATTCGGCCAGGGTGATCGCCCGCGCCAGGGCGGCGCGGTCTCCGGCGAGCAGCCGCTCGCGCAGGGCATCGATGTCGAGGGCGGGAGCGGGGGAGGCGGCCATGGCTGTCTTCTTTGCCGGTCCGGCCGGGTTTCGTCGAGGGGGGCGGCCCTGCGCGCGGGCGCTTCCCCCGCAAACCGGCGTGATCCCGCGGACGTCCCGGCCTGTGGGTCCGGGGCCACAGCCCCGCCTCTGCCCGCAATCCACATCGCCACGGCCACGCTTCCGCCCCGCCATGGTCACGATCCTGATCGACAGGGTAGTGACGCGCTGCGCCCGTCCCGGGGCCACCACGTTCAGGGCCGTCTTGCACGACATGATCCGACCCATGATCCGACCCCAGCCTCCCACCCGTCGCGCGCTGCTGCGCCTGGCCGCCCTCTCGGGGGTGGCCGGCCTCGCGCCGGGCCTGGCCGGCTGCGTCGCCGACGGCCTCGTCACCGATGCCGTGGGCGGGGGCGCGCCGGAGCGGCAATCCGCCCTCGACGTCAGCCCGGTCCTGCTCGTGGCCACCACGCGCAAGCCCGTCGGCTCGCCGCCGAAGAGCCCCTACTTCACCTCCGAGCGCGGCCGCGGCCTCAGCTTCGCCGAGGTCCGCCTGTCGGCGCCCGACCGCTCGCTGATCGGCAAGGTCTCCTCCGTGGTGACCGGCGACTGGGCGGTGACGGCGGTGCCGCAGGTCGAGACGGGGCCGGGGGCCGCCGGCGCCTTCGCCCAGGCGGCGCTGGGGCGGGACGTGCTGATCTACGTCCACGGCTACCGCGAGAGCTTCCAGTCGGCGGCGGTGAGCGCGGCCAAGCTCTCCGACGGCATCCGCTTCCGCGGGGCCTCGGCCCTGTTCACCTGGCCCTCGGCCGCCGCGACCTTCGACTACGGCTACGACCGAGAGAGCGCCCTGTGGTCGCGCGACGGTTTCGAGGATCTCCTGAAGGCCCTGGCGAACTCGTCCTCGGGCGGGCGCATCAACATCGTCGCGCATTCCATGGGCACCCTGCTGACCCTGGAGACCCTGCGCATGCTGCGGGCCGAGGCCGGCGAGGCCGCGATGGCCCGCATCGGCGCCGTGGTGCTCGCCGCGCCCGACATCGACATCGACCTCTTCACCAGCGCGGTGGAGCGGATGGGGCCGGACGTGCACAAGATCACGGTGATCTCGTCGACGAACGACCGGGCCCTCGAGCTCTCCGGCGCCATCGCGGGCGGCATTGTCCGGGCCGGCGCGGCCGACCGCGAGCGCCTGGAAGCCCTCGGCGTGCGCGTGGCCGACGCCTCCGATTACGGCGGCGGCCTCATCAACCACGACCTGTTCCTGTCGAATCCCGACGTACAGGGCGTGGTCAAGCGGGCGATCGCCCGGGCGAGCGGCGGGGCCTGAGGCCCGGCCACCCACCGCAAACCGGACGCCGTCCGTCCGGGCCTTGGCCTGCGCCCCGTTCGCCCCTAAACGGACGGCGGCCCCGAGGCCGCAGACAACAAGGATTCGCGATGTTCACACTCGAGATCGATGGCGTGGCCATCGCGGTCATCAACGGCTCCGAGGAGGTCGCCAACGACCTCTTCACCTGCGATGGCTTCAAGGACGACATCCAGACCATGAAGAGCGACGGCAAGGTGCTGTGGAACGGCACCTCCCCGCTCAAGGTCCGGGCGGCCACCGAGGAGGAGATCGAGATCTTCGAGGACGCCCTCGCCGAGGACGATTCCGAGGAGGACGAGCCCTACGAGCCGGATGCCCGCCATGCCGAGGCCTCGAACGACGACGAGGCGGACGACGAGGACGAGGACGATGCCGACATCGTGTTCCTGGTCGACATCGACGAGGACGGCGGCCTCGACTCCTGATCGACCGCGCGGGAAGCCCCGGCCCGGGATCTCAGCCCGGCCCGGGATCTCAGCCCCGGGGTGGGGTCGCGCTCGGCGCCAGCCGCGGCCCCTTGGTGGGGATCAGCCCCGGGGGAACCGGTCCGTCGCTCGCCGACCGGGCCGGGGCGGCACGCGCCGGATCCGGCCTGACGGCCTCGGGCCTGGAAACGTCCGGCTTCTGGGCCGGGCTCCGGCCGGTCTCGAGCCGGGCCGGGCTGGCTGGGCTCGGGGCCGCCTTCGGCTTCGGAGGCACGATCGTGCCCGTCGCCGCCACGTCGGGCATCGGCACCGCCGGGCTGTCGATGCCGTAGATGTCATCGCGAAAATGGGCGCGGCCGTCCGGGGTCGCATAGCCGGTGAGGTAGACGAACGTCACCGGAATCTGCTTGGGCAGCTTGATGTCGAGGCGCTCGTTGGTGGCGATGCTGGTCTCGATCTCGATCGGACCCCAGGTCGAGCCGGGACCGTTGGGGCCGGACGTGCCCTCGAGCAGCCAGCCGGCGAGTTCCTTCACCTGCGCGACGCGCACGCAGCCATGCGAATGGAACCGCACCTCGCGGGCGAACAGCGACTTCGACGGCGTGTCGTGCATGTAGACCGCCTGCTTGTTCGGCATGTCGATGCGCACCTGGCCCAGGGAGTTCTCCAGGCCGGAATCCTGCCGCAGGGTGTAGTTGGCCGCCTTCTCGCTCGACCAGTCGATGGCGGTGGGGTCCACCTCCACGCCGCCGGGGCCGAGGATGCGGATGCGCTCCCTGGCGAGATAGCCGGGATCCTTGCGCATCTTGGGGATGATCTCCTTCTTGATGATGGAGACCGGCAGGGTCCAGGTCGGGTTGAGGTTCACGTCGGTGATGCGTGCCTCGATCCGGGGCGTCGCCTTGTCGGGCTTGCCCACCACCGCCACGTAGCGGCGCACCACGACCCCGTGGTCCACCGCCTCCACGGTGGCCGAGGGGATGTTCACCACCACGTAGCGGTCGCCGTAGGCGAAGTTCGAGCCGATCTGGCGCGCGGCCGAGGCCGCGAGCTGGCGCTGGCGGGTCGCCGCCGGCACGTTGAGGGCCGCCACCGTCTGGCGCCCGATCAGCCCGGTCTCCGGCAGGCCGTGGCGCGCCTGGAACGCCTTCACCGCCGCCGCCAGGGGGGCGTCGAGCTGGTCGCTCATCGGGGCGTCGGCGGCCAGATCGCCGACGAGCGCGAGGTGCTTGCGCAGGGCCGGGATGGACGGGTGGCTGGCCCCGGGCTTGACCACGAGATCGGCGGGCAGGGCGTTCCAGCCTCCGGCATCCACCATGGCCTGGTAGCGGTCGGCCATCCGCAGGGTGTCGAGGAAGGTCGAGGGGCTCAGGGTCGGCACCGGATCGGCGGAGACCCGGGCCACCACCAGCGGCGGCAGCTCGCGCGACTTCTTGGCCGAGGCGGCGGCAGGCGCAGGCGTCGCGTCGGCCGCGCTCGGGGCGATGGCCTGCACGGCGGGGGTCGCCGGAGCGGTGCTGGTGAGATTCTCGACCCTGGGGGGCTTCGCGGAGACGGGCGCGTCCGGCGCGCCGGAGACCTGCGCCGTCGCGGCCCCGCCCAGCGCCAGGAGGAGAGCCAGGGGCGAGAGGCCCGCGCGAAGGCGGTGCGGGCGGAGGGCGACGGTCCTGTGGCGCGAAAGCATCGCGAACCTTTCGAGTGGAATGTCTCCCCGACCATGCGCACAGAGGGTTACCAATCTCCTGTCGTGCGATGACGGAGGCCGGCGGGCGCCCTAACTCCCGCCCCGAAGCGGCAGGGGAGCAGCGGCCATGACCAACCATCCGGCAATCCAGGCGGGGCGGACGGCCGTCGTCACCGGGGCGGCGAGCGGCATCGGCCTGGCGGCCGCCCGGCGCTTCGCGGCGGCCGGGATGCGGGTCTGGCTCGCCGACCTGCCGGGCGATGCGCTGGAGGCTGCGCGCGCCGAGGTCGCACGCAGCGGGACGGCGGGGTCCGTCCACGCGATGGCCACGGACGTGGCGCGCCCCGAGGCCTTCGCGGCCCTGAGCGCGGCGGCCGGCGCCGAGGGGCCGCCGGCCGTGGTCCTGCTGAATGCCGGGATCGAGGCCGGGGGACGGCTGTTCTCCGATGCCGAAACCTGGCACCGCATCCTCGACACCAACCTCTGGGGGGTGATCAACGGGATCCAGGCCTTCGCGCCGGCGATGATCGCGGGCATGGAGCCCGGCGCCATCGTGGTCACGGGCTCTAAGCAGGGCATCACCACGCCACCCGGCAATACGCCCTACAACGTCTCGAAGGCGGGGGTGAAGGTCGTGACCGAGGCCCTGGCCCACGACCTGCGCGGCCGCGAGGGCGCCCGCGTCAGCGCCCACCTGCTGATCCCGGGATTCGTCTATACCGGCCTGACGCGGGCGCGCGGCGTCGACGAGAAGCCGGCCGGCGCCTGGACGCCCGACGAGACGGTGGATTTCCTGATGGCCGGGCTGGCGCGAGGCGACTTCTACATCCTGTGTCCCGACAACGAGACCACCCGGGCCCAGGACGAGAAGCGCATCGCCTGGGCCGCGGGCGACATCATCGAGAACCGCCCGGCGCTGTCGCGCTGGCACCCGGACCATGCCGAGGCGTTCAAGCGGTTTGCCGGTTCGTAATAGGGTGCCGTCTCGCACGCCGCACGGGTGGCGGATGCCTTGCATAGCGCTGCCGGGAAGCCGACACAGCGGGGGCGATTCTTCGCGACCGGCTCCTGGCCGCACAGCCGCGTGCAGTACGACCCGTGGACCGGCCGCGAACCGAACGACCTGCAAACCGAACGGGAGCCGCCCTTGGCCACCATCATCCCCGTCGCCTCCTTCGACTGCGTCGTGTTCGGCGCCACCGGCGACCTGACCACGCGCAAGCTGCTTCCGGCCCTGTACTATCGCTTCAAGGATGGGCAGATCCCGGGAACGAGCCGGATCATCGGTGCCTCGCGTTCGGAGATGAGCGCCGAGGCGTTCCGCGAGCGCGCGCGCGACGCGGTCAAGCGCTTCGTGCCGGCCGGGGACATCAGCGAGGACAGGCTCGCCGCCTTCCTCGACCATCTCGACTACGTCGCGGTGGACGGGGCCGGCGATGACGGCTGGGACGATTTGGCCGCCAAGCTCGCCGAGCGCCCGGACCAGGTGCGGCCCTACTACCTCGCCACCTCGCCCGACCTCTACGGCTCGATCTGCCAGAACCTGTCGAAGCACGGCCTGATCGGCGAAAAATCCCGGGTCGTGCTGGAGAAGCCCATCGGCAAGGACCTGAAATCCGCCCGCGCGATCAACGACGCCGTCGGCAAGGTGTTTCCGGAAGAACAGATCTTTCGCATCGACCACTATCTCGGCAAGGAGACGGTGCAGAACCTGCTGGCCCTGCGCTTCGCCAACACCATCTTCGAGCGACTCTGGACGGCCGACGTCATCGACCACGTCCAGATCACGGTCGGCGAGACCGTGGGCGTCGAGGGCCGCGCCGGATACTACGACACTTCGGGCGCCCTGCGCGACATGGTGCAGAACCACATGCTGCAGCTCCTCTGCCTGATGGCGATGGAGAGTCCGCTCTCGCTGGACGCCAACTCGGTGCGCGACGAGAAGCTGAAGGTCCTGCGCGCCCTCAAGCCCATCACCCCGCACGATGTGCAGACCGTGACGGTGCGCGGGCAGTACGCGGCCGGCGCCATCGGCGGCAAGCCGGTGGACGGCTACCGCACCGATCTCGGCAACGACGCCGACAGCCGGACCGAGACCTTCGTCGCCCTGAAGCTCGAGGTGCAGTCCTGGCGCTGGGCCGGGGTGCCCTTCTACCTACGCACCGGCAAGCGGCTGCCCCAGAAGCTCTCCGAGATCGTGGTGCAGTTCCGCGCCTCGCCGTTCTCGATCTTTCCGTCCGAATCCTTCGGGCGCGAGCCCAACCGCCTCGTCATCCGGCTCCAGCCGGAGGAAGGGATCAAGCTCGAGGTCATGACCAAGGACCCGGGACCCGGCGGCATGCGCCTGCGGCCGACCAACCTCGACATCTCCTTCGAGGAGACCTTCAAGCAACGCTATCCCGACGCCTACGAGCGCCTGCTCATGGACGTGGTGCGCGGCAACGCCACCCTGTTCATGCGCCGCGACGAGGTCGAGGTGGCCTGGGCCTGGGCCGACTCCCTGCTCAAGGCCTGGGCCGACCGGCCCGAGCCGCCGCGCCCCTACGCCGCCGGCAGCTGGGGACCCACCGCCGCCATCGCGCTGATCGAGCGCGACGGCCGGACGTGGCACGAGGAGATCCGCTGATCCGGCCTCCGCCCGATCGACGCGGAGGGGTCGCTCGGGCGGGGCCACGCGGCGCCTGAGCGACGCCGCGCGCCGCACCCCGAAGGGATCGAGTGCCGAAGGGATCGAGCGGATCTGCCGGAGGCCTGTGCGCAGAACAGGGGTATAGTTCCGAACTCCCTCGACAGGTTCCAGTCGAGGGATTACCAAAGGGGAGTATTTTTCCTTCCTGCTGCAGACGTCGCGGACCCATGAACAAGATCGAGACGGGCCTCGGCATCAACCGGCGCTATCTCCACGATGAAGTCGTCGATCGAATGCGCGACCTCATCCGCTCGGGTGAGCTGGAACCACGTGCGCGGATCAACGAGAGCGAGCTGACCGAGCGCTTCGGCATCTCCCGCACGCCCCTGCGCGAGGCGATCAAGATCCTCGCCACCGAGGGCCTGCTGGAATTGCTGCCCAACCGCGGCGCGCGGGTCGCGAGCCTGTCGCAATCCGAGATCGAGGAGATGATCGAGGTCATCGCCGGCCTGGAGGCGACGGCGGCCGACCTCGCCTGCCGCATCATCACCGATGCGGAGATCGACAGGATCTCGCGCGACCACGAGGCGATGGTCGCGGCTTGGCGGGCCGGCGAGGAGGGGGTCTACTTCGCCCTCAACCGGGAAATCCACGAGGCCATCATGCGGGCCAGCCGCAACGCCACGCTCGGAAGCATCTACGACAGCCTCTCGGGCCGCATCCAGCGCTCGCGCTACGCCGTGCACCAGACGCCGGAGCAATGGGAGCAATCGGTGGCCGAGCACGAGCGGATGATCACCCTGCTGCGCGCCCGCGACGGTGAGGCGCTGGCTCCGCTGATGCGCGCCCACATCCGCGCCCGCACCCCGGTGATCGCCGAGAACTTCGGTGCCTCCAGCCGCGAGGCCTCCGGCTCGGCGGCCTGAGACCGTTCATCCTGGGCCGCTCGCGGGCCGACCGGCCTGGACCGAAAAGGGGAGCCGGGACGGTGCCGAGTGCCGGCCCGGCCCTCCGCCGCGAGACGAAGCCCCTAGTTCCAGGTGTGCAGCACGGTGCGCCAGCCCTCGGGACCGCGCTCCATCACGTTGACCCAGTTGCCCTCGAACTTCTTCTTGGCCCCGCTTTCGCCGGGGCCGTTCATCTCCCAGCGCCCGGACAGCACGAGGACGTCGCCCTTCTCCCGCGCGGACTGGACGGTGATCTTGTGATCGTCGAAGCCCTTGGCCTTCACGCCCGAGAAGAATTTCTTGATGTCGGCCGGTCCCGAAACCGCCGCGCCCTTCGGGATCACCTGCGCGTCCGGGGCATAGAGCGTGCCCAGGGTCTCCATGTCGCCGCTGTTGTAGCTCCTGTCCCAGGTTTCGGCGGCGCTGCGTCCTGCCGAGGCGGAGGTCTCGGCGCGGGCCGATACGGGCAGGACGAGACACGCAGCCAGAGCCGCACCGAGAAGTTGTCCGGTTGTCAGCATAGATACCTCCCACGCGAGGTCAGGTCGACATGTCTCGCGCGAGAGATTTGGCAACGCAAGTCTTCGCAAGTAAAGAAATTTTGCGAAGACTTTCGTGTTTTGGCGGATCGCCCGGGTAGACGGTTCAGGCGGCCCGGACCGTGCCGAGGAACCGCGCCAGTTCCTGCGTCAGATGCTCGGCTTCGCGCGAGAGCTCCGAGGCCGAGGCCAGGACCTGGGACGCGGCCGCGCCGGTCTCCTCGGCCGCTCCGGCGACTCCGGAGATGTTGGCCGTGACCTCCCCGGTCCCGGTGGCCGCCTCGCTCACGTTGCGGACGATCTCCTGGGTCGCCGCGCCCTGCTCCTCCACCGCCGCCGCGATCGAGGTCGCCACGTCGCTGATCTCGCGGATGCGCCCGCTGATGCTCTCGATCGCGGAGACGGCCTGGCCGGTGGAGCCCTGGATGCGGCCGATCTGGCCGCTGATCTCCTCGGTGGCCCGGGCCGTCTGGTTGGCGAGTTCCTTGACCTCGGCGGCGACCACGGCGAAGCCGCGGCCCGCCTCGCCGGCGCGCGCTGCCTCGATGGTCGCGTTGAGGGCGAGCAGGTTGGTCTGGCCGGCGATGCTCGCGATCATGGCGACGACGTCGCCGATCCGCGCGGCGGCCGCGCTCAGTTCCTGAACCTGCGCGGCGGTCCGGGCGGCTTCGTCCACCGCCCGCTGGGCGAGCTGAGTCGAGCCGTCGACCTGGCGGCCGATCTCCTGGACGGAGGCGCCGAGTTCCTCGGCCGCCGCCGCCACCATGCCCACGTTGGAGGCCGCCTGGTCCGCCGCGGCCGCGACGGTGCTCGATTGGTGGGCCGTCTCGGAGGCCGTGCTCGCCATGCTCTGAGCCGTGCCGCGCAGCTGGCCCGCCGCCGTGGTCACCCGGCCGAGGATGCCGCCGACGGCGCCCTCGAAACCATCCGCCATCTCGCGCATCGCGGCCTTGCGCTGCGCCTCGGCGCCGGCGCGGGCGAGGTGGGTCTCCTCCTCCAGGGCGCGGCTGCGCAGGAGATTGGCCCGGAAGGTCTCCAGGGTGTCGGCCATGGCGCCGATCTCGTCCTGACGGCCGACGCTGGGGATCTCGGTCTGCGCATCGCCATCGGCCACGCGCCGCATGGCCGTCGTCATCGCGCCCAGCGGCCGGGTGATGCCGCGGATCGTGTAGGCCATGGCGGCGAGGGCCATCAGGACGGAGAGTCCGAGCATGACCTGGGTGGTCCGCACGGCGCTCGCCTGCTCGTCGCGCGCCGCCACCTTGGCGGCCTCGCCGGCCTCGCCGTTGAGGGTCACGAGCTTGCGCATGGTGGCGCTGGTGGCGAGGTAATTGGCGTTCATCGGACCCCGGAACAGGGTCAGCACCTCGTCGCGCCGGGTCGGGTCGATGGCCTGGAGCTGGGTCCAGTCCTGGCCCATCTGGGTGAGCTTGGCGCTGACCTCGTCGTAGAGGGCGGTCTCCTCGCGCGAGTTGACCAGGGCCTTGTAGGCGGCGCGCCGGGACTCGAGCTCCTTGGCCAGGGTCGCGGCCTGGGCGACGCTGTTGGCGCGCTCCTCGGCGGTGTCGGCGACGACGTAGCGGAACTGCCAGAGGCGGATCCGCATCACCAGGGCGTTCATCGCGTGTGCGGCATCGACGGAGGGAAGGGCGTTGTCGGACAGGACCGCCATGCGGTCTCCGATGGCATCCATCTTCGACAGAGACAGCAGACCCTGTCCCGTGGTGATGATGGCCAGCAAGCCGAAGAGGCCGATCAGTGTCGATTTAAGCGAGAAGCGCATGGGAAGCACCGCGTGGCGAAGAGATGCGTCCTCGAATAATCGATCCGCCTTAAGATTGACTTGCGCGTCCCAATGATACAACCAATGATTGTTCCATCACTTCTCGTGATGACTTTGCTGGCATGCCTCCTCGGCCGTCAGGCCGCAGCATTGATCGAGCGAAGGCCGGCCACGAGATCCGAGAAGCGGTCGCCCTGGACGATGACGTGCGCCCGCAACCGGTCGGAGGCGCCCGCCTCGTCGCCCGATACGATGGCGGCGACGATGGCCTCGTGTTCGGCCAGGGACTGGCCGAGACGGTTGCGGGCCCGCAGCTGGAGGCGGCGGAAGGGAGCGAGCCGGCGGTGCAACTGGCGCGCCTGCTCCTCCAGGAAGCTGTTCCGGCAGGCGCGATAGACCACCGTGTGGAAGATGTAGTTCTCCGCGTAATAGGTCTCGGGATCGGCGGCGGCGGCCGAGGCGGCGCAGGCGGCCAGGGCCGCCTTGAGAGCGGCCTCGTCGTCGGGGACGAGCCGGCGCGCCGCCAGCCGCCCGCACGAGGCCTCGATCTCCGCCATCGTCTCGAACATCGCGATCAGGAGCTGCGGATCGGGCGCGCTGACGATCGCCCCCCGGCGGGGCTTGATCTCCACGAGTCCGGTCATCGCCAGCTGCAGGAGCGCCTCGCGGATCGGCGTGCGCGAGACCCCGAAGCGCTCGGCGAGCTCCGTCTCGTCGAGGCGCGCGCCGATGGAGAGGCGTCCGTCCACGATCTCGGTCTCGATGGTCTGCCTGAGGCGACGCGACTGGTTCATGCGCTGAGGTCCCGGCCCGTTTTAATCCCGCCGACTCGCAGAAATCAGGCGTCCACTATTATTCAATCGCGTTGACAAAATATACAAGACATCGTTTCATGTATAAAGAAGCCGCAGCGCAGTATAAATGCTGCGCCGCAAAATGATGCGGCCGGGCACCGGCCCAGGGAGAGACACGCCATGATGCTGACACGCCGTGCCCTCGTCGCCGGCGGCCTCGCCGCCCCCGCCATCCTGTCCCTGGGCTCGCGCGCCCGGGCCGCCACCACCCTGAAGCTCTCGCACCAGTTCCCCGGCGGCACCATCGACGAGGGTGATTTCCGGGACCGCATGTGCCGCAAGTTCGCGATGGCGCTGGCCGAGCGTTCGAAGGGTGCCCTGGAAGTGCAGGTCTATCCCGGCTCGTCGCTGATGAAGACGAACGCCCAGTTCGCGGCCATGCGCAAGGGCGCCCTCGACCTGTCGCTCTACCCTTCGCCCTACGCCGGCGGCGAGGTGCCGGAGCTGAACATCGGCCTGATGCCGGCGCTGGTGAGCTCCTACGAGCAGGCCATCGCCTGGAAGAAGGCGCCGGTGGGCCGAAAGCTCACCGAGATCCTGGATTCCAAGGGCATCATCCTCGTCTCCTGGGTCTGGCAGGCCGGCGGCGTCGCCAGCCGCGAGCGCCCCCTCTACGCGCCGGCCGACGCCAAGGGCCTCAAGGTCCGGGGCGGGTCGCGCGAGATGGACCTCATGATGAAGCAGGCCGGCGCGGCGACCCTGTCGATCCCCTCCAGCGAATCCTACGCCGCCATGCAGACGGGTGCCTGCGACGCGGTCATCACCTCGTCCACAAGCCTGATCTCGTTCCGCCTGGAGGAACTCGGCAAGGCGCTGACCTCAGGGCGCGAGCGCTCCTACTGGTTCATGCTCGAGCCGCTGATGATGTCGAAGCTCGCCTTCGAGCGCCTGCCCAAGGACCAGCAGGACCTCATCATGGCCATCGGTGCCGAGCTCGAGCCGTTCGGTCAAGCCGGCGCCAAGGCGGACGACACCAAGGTCGAGGAGATCTTCGCCAAGGCCGGCGCCAAGGTCCAGAACCTCGACGAGAAGACCCTGGGCCAATGGCGCGACATCGCCCGGGACACGGCCTGGAAGGACTTCGCGGGCAAGTCCGCCGGCTGCGCCGAGCTCCTCAAGCTGGCGGAGCAGGTGTCGTGAGCCACGCCTTCGACGCGGCCTCGGCCGCCGCCGAGACGCACACCGTATCCGAGCCCCGGGTTCCGGGGCTCCTCGGCACCATCGACCGGGCCCTGAAGGGGGTCAACCACGTCATCATGCTGCTGGGTGGCATCGCCCTCGTCTGCGCCTGTCTGGTGCTCAGCTACAGCGTCGTGATCCGCTACGTCCTGCACGAGCCCACCGACTGGCAGGACGAGATGGCGGTGTTCCTCATCGTCGGCGCCACCTTCTTCTCGGCCGCCGCCGTGCAGGCCAAGCGCGGCCACGTGGCGATCGAGGCCCTCACCGGCCTGCTCTCGCCGCGGGTCAACCGCGCCCGCCTGCTGATGGCGGACGTCATCAGCTTCGTCTTCGTGGCGTTCTTCGCCTGGAAGAGCTGGACGCTGCTCCACGAGGCCTGGGTCGACGGCCAAGTCTCGCAGTCGAGCTGGGGGCCGCCGCTCTGGATCCCCTACGTCCTGATGGCGATCGGCATGACCCTGCTCGGCATCCAGTTCGCCCTGCAGATCGCCGAGGAGATCCTCTACGGCGCCGAGAAGGCCGGCTGGGCGAATCCGAAGATCGGCCTCGGTGCCGATCTGAACCGCGACACGCAGGCGCGCGCCGGCCTCGCGCCGGAGGGCACCCGGCCCCTGGGCGATCCCCTCGCCAACACCGTGCCGGACACGAAGGTCACCGGGAGGCATCCATGAGCGTCGCGGCCATCGGCTTCCTCTACGCGGGCGCCACCCTGAGCGCGATGCTCGCCGGCATCCCCATCGCCTTCGCGCTGGGCTTCGTGGCGCTCGCCTTCATGTACGTCTTCATGCCGGGCGCCTCCCTCGATACGGTGGCGCAGAACGTCTACGAGGAGATGGCCTCGATCACCCTGCTGTCGATCCCGCTCTTCATCCTGAAGGGCGCGGCGATCGGGCGATCCAAGGCCGGCCAGGACCTCTACTCGGCCATGCATGCCTGGATGCACCGCATCCCCGGCGGCCTCGGCATCGCCAACGTCTTCGCCTGCGCGCTCTTCGCCGCCATGGCGGGCTCAAGCCCTGCGACCTGCTCGGCCATCGGTTCGGCCGGCATCCCAGAGATGCGCAAGCGCGGCTACTCGCCGGGCTTCGCCGCCGGCATCATCGCGGCGGGCGGCACCCTCGGCATCCTGCTGCCGCCCTCGATCACCATGATCCTCTACGCAGTGGCGGCCGAGCAGTCGCTGGGACGCCTGTTCCTCGCCGGCATCGGGCCGGGCCTCCTCCTCGTCGGGCTGTTCGCGACCTGGTCGGTCTACCGCTTCCGCTCGGAATACGCGGCCGCGAAGATCGCCTACGAGCGGAACGGCACCGCTTCGGCGATCCTCGCGGAGGATACCTACAGCATGCGCCAGCGCTTCTCGACGCTGCCGCGGGTGCTGCCCTTCGTGATCCTGCTCACCGGCGTGATGGTGGCGCTCTACGGCGGCTACGCCACCCCGTCGGAGACGGCGGGCCTCGGCGGCCTCCTGGCGCTGGGCCTGATCGCGGTCATCTACGGCGTCTGGCGTCCGCGCGACGTCAGCCCGATCCTGACCGCGACCCTGCGGGAATCAACCATGCTGATGCTCATCATCGGCATGTCGCTCCTCTACGCCTACGTGATGAGCTACCTGCACATCTCGCAATCGGCGGCGGCCGCGATCGTGGCGATGCAGCTGTCGAAGTGGGTGCTGCTGGTGACGATCCTCGGCCTCGTGATCCTGCTGGGCTTCTTCCTGCCGCCGGTCTCGATCATCCTGATGACGGCGCCGATCATCCTGCCGCCGCTGAAGGCCGCCGGGTTCGACCTCGTCTGGTTCGGCGTCGTGATGACCATCACCATGGAGATGGGCCTGATCCACCCGCCGGTGGGCCTCAACATCTTCGTCATCAAGAACATCGCCCCCGACATCCCGCTGAAGGACATCATCTGGGGCACGCTGCCCTTCGTGATCCTGATGGCGGTGGCGATCCTGATCCTCTGCCTCGTGCCCGGCATCGCCATGTGGCTGCCGAACTGGCTCCTGCCCACCACGCGGTGAATTGCGGGCGTCGCTCGGGCGACGACCCTCCGAGACGGAACCGGCCCCGGACGGGGCGCGCGACAGGCCGAGGCCGTTGCGCGTCCCGTCCGGGGCCGCTGCGTTTGGCGTGCCCACCGGATCCCTGGATCACCGGATCAGAGGAAAATGTGCGCCTTTAATCCTTTGAACACGGGTTGTTAACGAAGCGGTAACCATACCGGGCATCAATGGTCTGGTAAGGAATCGCGAGAGCCCGTGACTGACACAAGCCCTCCCCGCAGACCCGTTCAGCTTCGCGGCCGCGCCTTCAAGTCCTTGGTGCTGGCCCCGGAGACTCCGCTTCCCGATTGGTTCGCCGATCTGGACGAAGCGCTCAAGCGCTCGCCGACCCTGTTCGACGGGCGCGCCCTGATCCTCGACGTGGCGGGGCTGGCGCCCGCCGCGCCGGACCTCGACAGCCTGCTCGCCGAACTCGGCAGCCGGCAGATCCGCATCCTCGGCATCGAGGGCACGGACCTGTCGCTCCTCGGACCCGGGCGCCCGCCGCTCCTCGTCCAGGGACGGCCCTCGAGCACGATCGAAATCCCGGCCCAGCTGGAGCCGGAGCCCGAGGTGCCGCCGGCGCCGCCCGAGCCGGCGACGACCTCCCTCACCATCGAGGGGTCGGTCCGGTCCGGGCAATCCATCGTCCACCCCACCGGCGACGTCACCGTCATGGGGTCGGTCTCCTCCGGCGCCGAGATCCTCGCCGGTGGCTCCATCCACGTCTACGGCGCTCTGCGCGGCCGGGCCATCGCCGGCGCCGCCCGCAACCCCCGCGCCCGCATCTGCTGCCGCAAGTTCGAGCCCGAACTTCTCGGCATCGACCGCCTCGTCCGCACGGCCGAGGAGATGGGCAACCACCTGCGCGGCAAGGCCGTGCAAATCTGGCTCGATGGCGGCGCCATCAAATTCGCATCCTTGGATTGAGGAGACAGCTCATATGGCCAAAGTTCTGGTCGTGACATCTGGCAAGGGCGGCGTCGGCAAGACGACGACGACCGCGGCCCTCGGCGCGGCGCTCGCGCAGGCCGGCAAGAGCGTGGCGGTGGTCGACTTCGACGTCGGCCTGCGCAACCTCGACCTCGTGATGGGCGCCGAGCGGCGCGTCGTCTACGACCTCATCAACGTGGTCAACGGCGACGCCAAGCTCAACCAGGCCCTCATCCGCGACAAGCGCCTGGAGAAGCTCCACCTGCTGCCCGCCTCGCAGACCCGCGACAAGGATGCGCTCACCGACGAGGGCGTCGCCCGCGTCATGGACGAGCTTCGCGAGAAGTTCGACTGGGTGATCTGCGACTCCCCGGCCGGGATCGAGCGCGGCGCCACGCTGGCCATGCGCCACGCCGACGTCGCCGTGGTGGTGACCAACCCCGAGGTCTCCTCGGTGCGCGATTCCGATCGCATCATCGGCCTGCTCGACTCCAAGACGCTCAAGGCCGAGCGCGGCGAGACGATGGACAAGCACCTGATCCTCACCCGCTACGACCCTGCCCGGGCCGATCGCGGCGACATGCTCAAGATCGAGGACGTGCTCGAGATCCTCTCGATCCCGCTGCTCGCCATCATCCCGGAGAGCATGGAAGTCCTGCGCGCCTCCAACGTCGGCTGCCCGGTGACCCTGAACAACCCGCTCTGCGCCCCGGCCCGCGCCTACACCGACGCCGTGCGCCGCCTCAACGGCGATGCGGTCCCGATGTCGGTCCCCACCGACAAGAAGTCCTTCCTCGACAAACTCTTCACCCGGAGGGCAGCATGAGCCTCCTCAACATGTTCAACCGGCGCGGTTCGGCGCCGGTCGCCCGCGACCGCCTCCAACTCATCCTCGCCCATGAACGGGCGGGGGTCGGCGGCTCCGATCTCGTGATGGTGCTGCGCGAGGAGATCCTCGCGGTCATCGCCAAGCACGTCGAGGTCAACAGCGACAAGGTCCAGATCCGCCTCGACCGCGGCCAGGACATGTCGACGCTCGACATCGACATCGAGCTGCCGCTCACGGCCATCACCAAGGCCGGTCCCGCGAAGGTCAAGGCGGCGAAGCTCGCCGCCGCATGAGCCTCTCCACGCCCGTCCCGGCCGGCACAGCCGTCAGGCACCGATGAACAACCCGGCGAGCGTCGCGCTCGTCAGGTTGGACAGGGTGCCGGCCAGGATCGCGCGCAGGCCGAACCGGGCGATCTCCGCCCTGCGCTCCGGTGCGAGGCTGGCGAGGCTCGCGAGCTGGATGGCCACCGAAGTCAGGTTGGCGAAGCCGCAGAGCGCGAAGCACAGGATCGCGGCCGTCCGCGGGTCCAGGTTGCCGCCCTTCAGCACCGGCGAGAGCTGCGCATAGGCCAGGAACTCGTTGAAGGCGATCTTCTGGCCCAGCGCCCCGCCGACGAGGCCGGCCTGCTCCCAGGGCACGCCCATCAGCCAGGCTAGGGGTGCGAACACCGCGCCGAGGATGCCCTCCAGGCTCAGGGCGGGATAGCCGGCGAGACCCCCGGCCCAGCCCATGAACCCGTTCAGCAGGGCGATCAGGCCTGTGAACGCGATCAGCATCGCCCCCACCGACACCGCCACGGCCAGCCCCTTCTGGGTGCCGTCGGCCGCCGCCTCGATGACGTTGACCGCCCGCGTCTCCGCGAAGGTGACCCGCGTGGAGGTGACCCGACTCGGCTCCGTCGTCGGCACCAGGATCTTGGCGAAGAGGAGGCCGCCCGGCACCGCCATGGCGCTGGCCGCCAGCAGGTACTCCATCGGCACGCCGAGGGCCGCGTAGCCGGCGAGAATCGTGCCCGCCGTGGACGCGGCCCCGCTCGACATCACGGCGAACAGCTCGGCCGAGGTCAGGGCCATCAGGAACGGACGCAGGGCGATGGCGATCTCGCTCTGGCCGATCGCGATGGTGATCACCGCCGAGAAGGTCTCGATCCGCGACGTGCCGATCACCCGCTGCAGCACGGTGCCGATGGCCCGCGCCGCCGCCTGCATCACGCCGAAATGGTAGAGCACCGCGATCAGCGCCGAGACGTAGAGGATCTGCGGCAGGATGCGCAGGGCCAGGATGAAGCCGCTGCCGCCGAACAGTTCGAACATGCGCGGCTCGACGAGGCCGCCGAACAGGAACGCGGTGCCCCGGTCGCCGTAATTCAGCACGGTCTGGACGAAGGAAGCCGCCGCGGCGAGGCCCATGCGGCCCGCCGGGATGAACAGCACCAGGGCGCCGAGCGCCACCTGCAGCGCCAGGGCCGAGAGCACCACCCGCGGCGAGATCGCCCGCCGATTCGTCGAGAACAGCACCGCGACGGCCAGCAGCAGGGCCAGGCTCGCGCCCGCGTGGAAAAGTTTCTCGACCATGCCGCCCCGCTGTTCTGGCTCAAGCGGAGCAAGCCCGATGCCGGGCCGCTTGTCGCGGGGGAAGTGGCGGCATCCACCGCTGCTCGCCCCGGACGGATCGCCCATGACGGCGTGCCTCCCTTCGCCGCTTTGTCGGGAGAGGAGCGCGCGGGCGGTCGCCTCCCCATCTCCGGTACCGGCCACCGTCATGACAGTGTCGCCCGCGCTTGCGATCCAGCGCGGCGACCGTCGGCGGTTTGCCGGCAACAGGGCCGGCCGCATGCAGCGCCTTCTCACCGATACCACCGCCCTCCCGTGCCTGCTCTTCGCGATCGCGTTCGACGCGGAAGGGCGCGGGCGCCTGCTGGAGGCGGATGGCGGCCTGCCGGCGCCCGTCGCCGAGGGATTCCTCTGGCTGCATCTCGACCTCGTCGATGCACGCCTCGACGGGCTGATCGCCGCCGGGCGCCTCGGCCCGCCCGCGCTCGCCGCCGCCACCTTCGCCCGCGACGGGCATCAGCGCGTGGTGATTGAGGGCGCCGATCTCGGCCTCGTGATCGCCGATCGGGAGCGCGAATTCGGCGGCCGGATCGAGGACGAGCCGGCCGGGCGCCTGCATTGCGTGTTGGGCGCGCGCCTCCTCGTGAGCGGACGACGGCACGCCACCGCCGCGGCGGAAGCCGCCCGCGACGCGGTTCTGGCCGGGCGGCGCGTCTCCAGCCCGGCGGGACTCCTCGAGATGTTCGTCACCGGCGTCGCCGCCTCCCTCGACGCCTCTGCCCGGCGCTTCTCCGACGCCCTCGACGCCATTGAGGACCGGATGCTCGACGAGGATCAGCCCGACGATCCCCGACCGCTGGCGCCGATCCGCCGGCAGGCCGTGCGCCAGCATAGGCAGCTCGCCGGCCTCAGTGCGGTCTTCCACCGCCTCGAATCCGAGACCGAGGAAGAGGACGACGCCCTGCCGGAGGCGGTGGTGACCATGGCCGCCCGGGTGGTCCAGCGCCTCGATTCGCTTCACCGCGACATGCTGGTCCTGTCCGAGCGCAGCCGCCTGCTGCAGGACGAGATCGCCGGGCGCACGGCGGCCGAGACCAACCGCCAGCTCTTCACCCTCTCGATCCTCACCGCCCTCTTCCTGCCGCCGACCCTGGTGACCGGCGTGTTCGGCATGAACACCAAGGGGTTGTTCCTCGGCGATTTCGAGAACGGCTCGTTCCTCGCCCTCGTCATCTGTGCGGCGGCGGCCCTGGCGGTCTACGGCGTGATCCGCCGCCTCGGGCTCGTCAAACGGCGCGGCTGATCGTAAGCCGGCTCCCCGTCGCGCCGCGCGGAGCCAGAAAACACCGCGACCGCCGCAAGATCGTCATCGAAGCGTCACGTCCCGTCGCGAACGGTGCGCCAAACGCCCCTGGGAGCCTTTTCCGCATGGATTTCTTTCGCCGCTTCACCGTCCTGATGTGCGCGCCGAACTTCGACCCGGACGATCTCGAGGGCGTGCGCGTCCAGCAGATCATCGG
This sequence comes from Methylobacterium sp. AC433, assembly GCF_979253015.1. Taxonomy (NCBI): domain Bacteria; kingdom Pseudomonadati; phylum Pseudomonadota; class Alphaproteobacteria; order Hyphomicrobiales; family Methylobacteriaceae; genus Methylobacterium; species Methylobacterium sp. AC433. The sequence goes on from NZ_CEEDBN010000001.1 coordinate 400,815, forward strand.
CTCCGTGGAGAAGCTCGGCTTCGAGGTGGTGCGGGCCCGGCGCGTCGAGGACGCGGCCATCGCGGTCCAGACCGATTCGGCCATCGGCTGCATGGTGGTGGATTGGGGCAAGCGCGGCCTCGACGGCAAGGCGGCCGCACTCATCAACCTCATGAGGAAGCGCGGGCTGGAGATGCCCATCGTCATCATGGTCCGCCGCAAGCGCCTGGAGGACATCCCCGTCGAGGTGCTGGACTTCATCGACGGCTACATCTTCCTCGCCGAGGAGACCCCGGACTACATCGCCCGTGGCCTGGTGAGCCGGGTGAAGCAGTATGCCGAGACCCTGAAGACGCCGTTCTTCGGCGCGCTGGTCGATTACGCCGAGCAGGGCAACCAGCTCTGGACCTGCCCGGGCCACAATGGCGGCATCTTCTACAACCGCTCGCCGATCGGGCGCATCTTCGTCGAGCATCTCGGCGAGGCGGTGTTCCGCGACGATCTCGACAACTCGGTGCTCGATCTCGGCGACCTCCTCGTCCACGAGGGCCCGGCCCTGAAGGCGCAGAAGGAGGCTGCCGTCATCTTCGGGGCGGAGAAGACCTACTTCGTCCTCAACGGCACCTCGGCCTCCAACAAGATCGTGCTCTCCGCCCTGGTGGCCGAGGGCGACCTCGTGCTGTTCGACCGCAACAACCACAAGGCCGCGCATCACGGGGCGCTGTTCCTCGGCGGCGCGATACCCGTCTTCCTAGAGACCGACCGCAACGCCTACGGCCTGATCGGCCCGATGTACCACGAGGCCCTCGACGAGACCGTCATCCGCCAGAAGATTCGCGACAACCCGCTGATCACCGACAAGGAGGCCTGGCGGCGCGAGCGCCCGTTCCGCGTCGCGGTGATCGAGCAGTGCACCTACGACGGCACGATCTACAACGCGCAGATGATCCTCGATAAGATCGGGCATCTCTGCGACTACATCCTCTTCGACGAGGCCTGGGCGGGCTTCATGAAGTTCCACCCGCTCTTCGCCGGCCGCTTCGCCATGGGACTCAAGGGGCTCGACGAGACCTCGCCCGGCATCATCGCCACCCAGTCGACCCACAAGCAGCTGGCGAGCTTCTCCCAGGCCTCTCAGATCCACACCAAGGACAGCCATATCCGCGGCCAGACCCGGCGCATCGAGCACCGGCGCTTCAACGAGACCTTCCTGGTCCACGCCTCGACCTCGCCGTTTTACCCCCTGTTCGCCTCCCTCGACGTCGGCGCACAGATGATGAAGGGCCGCTCCGGCGTCGTGCTGTGGGACGACACCATTCGTCTGGGCATCGAGTGGCGCAAGAAGGTCCGCGCCATCCGCCGCGAGTTCGAGGAGAAGGAGGGCGATCCCCTGCGGCGCTGGTTCTTCGACCCCTTCGTGCCGGACACGGTTAAGGGACCCGACGGCAAGGTGCCGTGGGAGAGCCTCTCCACCGACGAGCTCGCCGGCAACGCGAAGTATTGGGAGCTGACGCCGGGGGCCGACTGGCACGGCTTCACGCACGTGGCACCCGACTATGCCATGACCGACCCCAACAAGCTCACCGTGCTCACCCCCGGATTCAACCGGCACACGGGCGAGTATGCCGAGCACGGCGTGCCGGCGCCCATCGTGGCGCAGTACCTGCGCGAGAACCGCATCGTGCCGGAGAAGAACGACCTCAATTCGCTCCTCTTCCTGCTGACGCCGGGCGTCGAATCCTCGAAGGCCGGCACGCTGATCTCCGGCCTCGTGGCCTTCAAGCGCCTGCACGACGACAACGTGCCCCTCGAGGAGGCGATGCCGGAATTCGTGCGGCGCCGGCCCAATCGCTACAAGGGCGTACGCCTGCGCGACCTCTGCGCCGACTTCCATGCCTTCCACCGCGAGCACGGCACCAGCACGCTCCAGCGCAAGCAGTTCGAGCCGGGGCACCTGCCCGAGATGGTGATGACCCCCAAGGAGGCGGTGCAGCAGCTCACCCGCAACAACGTCGATTACGTGCCGATCGCGGAGGCGGAGGGGCGCGTGGCGACGACCTTGCTTCTGGTCTACCCGCCGGGCATCGGCACGGTGCTTCCGGGCGAGCGATTGGACGAGCGGGCCAAACCCATGCTGGACTACTTCAAGATGTTCGAGCGCTCCGCGAACCTGTTCCCGGGCTTCGAGGCCGAGATCCAGGGCGTGTTTCGCGATGTCGATCCGGATGGGACCATCCGGTTCTACACCTACGTCATGCGCGAGGGCCGCTGATGGCGGGCTCGTCCGAGAGCGACCCCGACCTCGTCATCCGGCCCTCGTCGGATGCCGACGTGCCGGACATGGTGGACATCTACGCCCATCACATCCGGCGCGGCGTCGGCGATGTCGGGGACTTCGAGGAGGACCCGCTCCATCCCGACGACCTGAAGAAGCGGCGCAAGGCCATGCGCAAGAAGCGCCTGCCGCACCTCGTGGCCGACCGGGACGGGATCGTGGCGGGCTATGCCTACGCGGTACCGTTCCGCAAGCGCCCGGCCTACCGCTACACCCTCAAGCACTCGATCTACGTCCATCACGAACACCTGCATGCCGGCATCGGCCGGCGTCTGCTGCCGGCGCTGATCGAGGCCTGCGCGGCGGGCGGCTACCGCCAGATGATCGGCTACATCGACGCGCAGAACGAGGCGTCGTTGCGCCTCCACGAGGCCTGCGGCTTCGTTCGCGTCGGGCTGCTGCCGGCGGTGGGCTACAAGTACGGGCGCTGGAGCGACAGCGTCATGGTCCAGTGCGCCCTCGGAACCGGGGCCACCGACCAGCCCGGCACCTGGACGCGCCCGGTCGAGGCGGTGGTGGCCGGGCACGACTGGATCGGGAAGTAGGGATCGACGGGATAGGTCCGGCCGCACAGGGCACCGGACCGGAGACTCTATTGCTGTGACCGGTTGATCAGTGCCTGCAGTGCCCGGGCCACCGCCTCGCTGACGTTCTTGCGGTACTTGCGGTGGACCAGCTGGCCGTTGTGATAGATGTCGTGTTCGACGTAGAGCTTCTCGCCGTCCCAGCGGACGATGTTGTCGGTCTCGGTGGTCTCCTCGACGCCGAGATCCTCGCGAAAGGTAACGCCCCCGGCTTGCGCAAACATGGCTCGTCCCTGGTGTTCGAAGCGACTTTCCGGCTTCCTGGAGCCGCATCTTAGGCAGGCGGCGCGCGCCGCGCTACCCGAAACGGGTTTCAGCGCACCGTGACCTGATCCTTGATCCGCTCGTAGACCGCCCGGCTGAGGACGCGCTTCGACAGGAGCTCGCCGACGGAAGCGTAGGGGCGCTTCTGCACGATGGCCCGCCCGATCATGCCGCCGCCCCGCAGGCCGTTCAACTCGGCGACGCTCCCCGTATTGAGGTCGACGATCGCAATCCCGCGTGGCCCCGCCGTCTCGGCGGCGTTGTCGATGTCCTGCTCGCCGGCCGATGGGGCCGCCGGGCGAGCCGCATCGACGAAGCTCCGGTCGGGGGGCGGGGGCGCCTGGGTCGGCCCCGGAAGGCTCGGCGGCAGGGTCACGTTCGGCGATGGCGCCGGCACGGCCGGCGGAGACGCGGCGGGGGGAGTGGCGGGCTGTGGCGCCGGGGCAGGGCTCGGCTGGCGCGCGGGCGCCGGGGCCACCGGGGAGACGGGACGCGTGACGGCCGGCGGCATCGCCGCCTGGGTTCCGGCCTTTCCGGTCTCGGGGGTCGTCCGGACGGTCGGGGCGTCCGCCGGTCCTCCGTCGTGCGGACGCAGGACCTGGACGATTCCGGCGAGGATGGCCGCCACCACGATGAGAACGCCGACCCGCAGGACCGCTGAACCGCTGAGCATTGAGGGCGGCCTCGCGCCTGTGGACATGACGAACGCCTAACATGGGCGATAAAGTGAAGTCTCGCCGTCGAATCGGCTGTCCTCAAGAGCTTGAACACTTCGGCCGGTCACCCACTGACATCTGCGCGACCGCGCGGGTGCGGCGTCTGCGGCATCGACGGAGGTGCCGGTCCCGGTCATGGTCCCGGCCGATGCCCGACCGCCTCTCCCCCCTGACGGCCCTATCCGCGCGCCTCGGCGCCCTGCGTCACCTGCCGGCCCTGGCCCGCCTCGTCTATTCCGCCAGTCCGCGCCTTCTGGTGGCGAGCCTCGTCCTGCGCCTCGCGCGGGCGAGCCTGCCGGTCCTGATGCTCTATCTCGCCAAACTCATCCTCGACGCGATCGTGGCCGAGCATGCCCGGCCGCATCCGGTCGGCCTCGAGTTCGAGGCGTGGCTCGCAGATCCCGCCCTGCGGCACCTCGCCCTGCTGGTGGCGGCGGAGTTCGGCCTCGCCATCCTGGCCGACCTCCTCGGCCGCGCCAGCACCTTGGTCGACGGTCTCGTGGCCGACCTCTACGGCAACGCTGCCACCCTGAAGCTGATGCGGCACGCCGCCGACCTCGACCTCGAGCAGTTCGAGGACAGCGCGCAGCAGGACCGCCTGGAGCGGGCACGGCGTCAGGTCACGGGCCGCTCCAACCTCCTGTTCCAGCTCTTCGGCCAGGGGCAGGACCTCATCACCCTGGTGGCCTTCGCGCTCGGCCTCGTGGCCTTCGCGCCCTGGCTGATCCTGCTCCTCGTGGTGGCCCTGGTGCCGGCCTTTCTCAACGAGACCCACTTCAACCGCGAGGGCTACCGGCTCGCCTGGACCCGGACGCCGGAGCGGCGCGAGATCGACTATCTGCGTTTCCTCGGAGCCAGCGTCGAATCCGCCAAGGAAGTGAAGCTGTTCGGGCTGAACGGCTACATCGCCGAGCGCTATCGCGGGCTCGCGGCCCGGCTCGTGGCCGACAACCGCGCCCTGGCGATGCGCCGGGCCGGCTGGGGCGGGGCCTTCGCGGCGCTCGGCACGCTGGCCTACTACCTCGCCTACGCCACCATCGTCTGGCGAACCGCCGCGGGCCAGTTCTCCATCGGCGACCTCGCCTTCCTGGCGGGCTCCTTCCAGCGCCTGCGCGGTCTGATCGAGGGGCTGCTGCTGGGCTTCTCGCAGATCGCCTCGCAGGCGCAGTATCTCGACGACCTGTTCTCGTTCTTCGCCGTGGTGCCGGCGATCCGCTCGCCGACCGACCCCGTTCCCCTGTCGCGCCCGATCCGGAGCGGGATCGTGTTCGAGGATGTGGGCTTCCGCTATCCCGGCACCGAATCCTGGGCGGTGCGACACCTGAGCTTCCAGCTCGCGGCCGGCGAGGTCTTGGCCCTGGTGGGCGAGAACGGGGCGGGCAAGACGACCATCGTCAAGCTCCTCACCCGGCTCTACGACCCGACCGAGGGCCGCGTGCTCCTCGATGGCCTACCCCTCTCCGCCTACGACCTCGACGACCTTCGCGGCCGCATCGGCGTGATCTTCCAGGATTTCGTGCGCTTCAGCTTCACCGCCCGCGAGAACGTGGCCGTGGGTCGGATCGAGGCGCGCAGCGACGCCGGCCGGGTCGCCCGGGCGGCCGGACGCAGCCTCGCCGACGGGGTCATCGGGCGCCTGCCGCTCGGATACGACCAGCCCCTGGGCAAGCGCTTCGCCGAGGGCGTGGATCTGTCGGGGGGCGAGTGGCAGAAGATCGCCATCGCCCGGGCCTACATGCGGGAAGCCGAGATCCTGATCCTCGACGAGCCCACCGCCGCCCTCGACGCCCGGGCCGAGTTCGAGGTGTTCCAGCGCTTCCGCGAGCTGAGCCACGGGCGCACGGCGGTGCTGATCTCGCACCGCTTCTCCACCGTGCGCATGGCGGATCGCATCTTGGTGCTCTCCGATGGACGCGTGATCGAGTCGGGCAGCCATGCCGAGCTGCAGGCGCTGGGCGGGCGCTACGCCGAACTGTTCGAGCTGCAGGCGGCCGGCTACCGCTGAGCGCGCCTACCCGCCGAGGGTGGCGCGATAGGCCGGCGCGAGGCGCAGGCCGAGGGGCACGGCGGAGCGCGGCGGCGGTTCGCGCACGCACTCGCTGAAAAACGCCATCGTGTCGAAGATGACGGCCTCGGTGAAGGGCTTGGCGATGACGCCCGCGGCCCCTTCGAACCCCTCCGGCAGGTGCTGGGCATTGGCGGTGACGAAGACCAGCACCATCGCGGCATCGGCCCGCAGAGCCCGGACGATGTCGATGCCGGACGAGCCGCCGCGCAGCTGAAGATCGACGAAGACGAGATCCGGGCGCACGTCACGGGCGATCCCGATCGCTTCGTCCACGGTCGCCGCGGTGCCGACGACGAGGTGGCCGGCATCCTCGACGAGGAATTCCAGCTGCATGAGGATGAGCGCTTCGTCTTCCGCGATCAGGACCCGGAGAGGTTCGCTCACGTGCTGTCCTTCGCGCCCGGCGATTCGCGCGGGAGGCGAATATCGATCGAGGTCCCGGGATGGCCCGGCTGCCAAGCGATACTGGCATTCAGCTGGCGGGCCAAGCTCTCGATCAGGCGCTTGCCGAAGGACCGCGGACCCACGACCTCCTGGGGCATGCCGATGCCGTCGTCGATGATCCGGATGCCGAAGTAGCGCCCGTCGGGCTGGACCCGGATCGAGAGGCGACCGGGGCGGTTGTCGGGGAAGGCGTGCTTGAGGGCGTTGGTGATGAGTTCGTTCATCATCAGCGCCACCGGTGGCGCCTTCTCCACCGGCACCTCGACGGGTTCGAGGTCGAGATGCAGGCTGATCTCCGAGCGGCCGGAGCCGCGCACGAGGTCGGTGGCGAGCTCGCGGGCGAACTCGGCGACGTCGAAGCGCTCGACGTCGTGGGACTGGTAGAGCCGCTTGTGCACCGTCCCGAGCGCCTCGACCCGGGTCAGCATCGACTTCATCGCGTCCCGCGCCGTGGGATCGGAGATGCTCCGGGTCTGCATGGTGAGGAGGGAAGCCACCATCTGGAGGTTGTTCTTCACCCGGTGGTCGACCTCGTGCACGAGCATGGTCTTGGCCGCCAGGGCATCGGAGAGTTCGCGCGTCCGCTTGGCGACTTCGCGCTCGAAATGCTCCTTCTCGTTCTGCGTCCGCATCTGTGCGTCGACCCGGTCGGTGACATCGAGCTGCGAGGCGAAGAAGTAATGCAGGTCACCGCCCTTGGTGATGACCGGGCTCATGTAGAGGGCGTTCCAGAACGGGCTGCCATCCTTGCGGTAGTTCAGGATGTCGACGGCGATGTCGCGCCGGGCATCCACGGCCTCGCGGAGCTGCTGGATCGCGTTCGGATCCGTGTCCGGGCCCTGCAGGAAGCGGCAGTTGCGACCCATGATCTCGTCGCGCTCGTACCCGCTGAGGCGCAGGAAGGCGTCGTTGACGAAGACGATCGGGTTGTCGTCCCGGCGCGGATCCGTGACGATCATGGGCATGCGGGTCGCCCGGATGGCGGCGGCGAAGGGGTCGCCCTTGCCGTCCTCGACCATCAGGTCGTCCGTCATGTGCCACGCGTCGTCTCGTTCCATCGCCTCTGCCTCCTCCTCGTGCCACCGACCTGCGGGGCCGCCCCGCCCATGCCGACATCCTCGGGACCATCGGCGGCACGTGCGGCCGGCGCGGCTGGCCCGCGCGGGCGCGACCGGTCGGCTGGAGCAGATGTCGTGAGGGGTGAGGGATGTCGGACCATGACCGTGACGGTCAACCGTCACCGTATGGTGCTCCAACGGACGTGTGCCCAGGAAGTTCATTTGATGCCGCAGCCGACCGCGCAGCGCCGGGATGCCTACACGCTTTCGCGAGTCCGACGAGATCGGCCCGATTGCTGCGCGAATGACACACCGGTGCGGCGTCGGGAAGCGTAGCCGGAACACGGGAACGGCCAAGCTCGTTTTTCATGCTAGGGTCGCGTCGGGGTCGGGCTCCGGAATCTTGGCAGTGAACATGTCGAACATGCGTCGTCTCCGATGGAGCCGGGGGCTCTTGGCCCTCCTCGCCCTCGGCCAGCTCGCGGCCTGCGGCACCACCCCGCGCACGCCCTACACGGCGAGCGAGGCCGCCGCCGCGGTCCTGCCCGGGCTGGATCCGAATGTCCGCGCCTACGCGGATGCCTCGGAGAAGACCTTCACCGAGATGTCGGCGCGGCCTCAGAACAGCAAGGTGCCGTTCGCCTACCTCGCCCTGTCCGGCGGTGGTGGCGACGGGGCCTATGGCGCCGGCCTCCTCAACGGCTGGACCGAATCGGGCAAGCGCCCGGAATTCTCCCTGGTCTCCGGCGTCTCCACGGGCGCCCTCATCGCCCCCTTCGCCTTCGTGGGCCCGGAATACGACGCCTACCTGAAGGACATCTACACCAGCGGCGTCGCCTCGACGCTGGTGCAGTCGCCGAGCTTCGCCAACGTGCTGTTCGGCTCTGGGCTGTTCGGGGACGGTCGCCTGCGCGATCTCGTGCGCCGCTACGTGACGCCGGACCTCCTGGCCGCGGTCGCGGCCCAGCACGCCAAGGGCCGTCGCCTCCTCGTGGTGACGACGAACCTCGACGCCCAGCGTGCCGTGATCTGGAACATGGGCGCCATCGCCACCAGCGGCGGCCCGGCCGCGCTCGACCTGTTCACCGACGTGCTCACCGCCTCGGCCAGCATTCCGGCGGTGTTCCCGCCGCAGCTCATCGACGTCCAGGCGGCGCAGCGCACCTTCCAGGAGATGCATGTCGACGGCTCGGTGGTGACGCCGGTCTTCACCCTGCCGCAGTCGTTCCTGCTGCGCGACGGCCGGTTCAAGGCGGGCGCCAAGTCGGACATCTACGTCATCATCAACGGGCGCCTGGAGCCGGAATTCGACCTCGCCAAGAACAACACGCTCTCGATCGTCGAGCGCTCGTTCACGACGGCCAGCCGCGCCCGCAGCCGCGCCACCCTGGCCTCGACCTACGCCTTCACGCGCTCCAACGGCATCGGCTTCAACCTCGCCTATATCGACGAATCCGCGCCCAACACCTCTACGGCCCGCGGCTTCGACACGGGCTACATGCGCAGCCTGTACGAGACCGGCTACCAGACCGGCCGCACCGGCAGCTTCTGGCACAAGAGCGTGCCGGTGGCGCCGCTGGTGAAGGCCTCCGTGGTCGCCGCGCAGTAGGGCCGCATCCGGCCGGCTGGGAGGGCGCGTGGGGCGAGGGGGGCGGTTGCACCGGGCGCCCCTCGCGCCGGATGGTGCGGTGCGGTAGGGTCCGGGACGCGTCCGGGTCCGTCCGGTGCCCGCACCCCGACGAGCTCCAGTATGATCCAGATCGAAGACCTGACGTTCAGCGCCTGGGGCCGGCGCTTCTTCGATCGCGCCAGCGTCGCGGTTCCGCCGGGCTCGAAGGTCGGGCTCGTCGGCCGCAACGGCGTCGGCAAGTCGACCCTGTTCAAGATCATCCTCGGCGAATTGCAGCCGGACGGCGGCGCCATCCTGCTGCCGAAGACCGCCCGCGTCGCCTCCGTCGACCAGGAGCATCCCGCGACCCCCGTCAGCCTGATCGACACGATCCTGGCCGCAGACGTGGAGCGCGAGGCCCTGAACGCCGAACTCGAGACCGCCGCACCCGAGCGCATGGGCGAAATCTACGGCCGCCTCATCGAGATCGACGCCGACCGGGCGCCGGCCCGGGCCGGCGAGATCCTGGCCGGTCTCGGTTTCTCGGTCGAGGACCTGGCCCGGCCGATGGCGGAGTTCTCCGGCGGCTGGCGCATGCGCGTGGCGCTCGCCGCCGCGCTCTTCGCCGAGCCGGACATGCTGCTCCTCGACGAGCCGACCAACTACCTCGACCTCGAGGGCGCTCTCTGGCTGGAGGCGCGGCTCAAGCGCTATCCCCATTCGGCCCTGATCATCAGCCACGACCGCGAATTGCTGAACAACTCGGTGGACGCGATCCTGCACGTGGCCGGGGGCAAGCTCGAACTCTACACGGGCGGCTACGACGATTTCGAGAAGCGCCGGGCCGAGAAGGCCCGTCTGCAAGCCTCGACCAAGCAGAAGCAAGAGGCCGAGCGGGCGCATCTCCAGAGCTTCATCGACCGGTTCAAGGCCAAGGCCTCGAAGGCCGCACAGGCCCAGTCCCGCGTCAAGCGCCTCGCCAAGCTGGAGCCGATCGCCACGACCATCGAAGAACACGTGGCCCCGTTCCATCTGCCTTCGCCGAAGCGCCCGCTCGCCCCGCCCCTGATGCATCTCACCGACGCCACCATCGCGTATGGCGACGACGCGCCGGTGCTGCGCGACCTCAACCTGACTCTCGACGTCGACGACCGCATCGGCTTGCTGGGCGTCAACGGTGCGGGCAAGTCGACCTTCGCCAAGATGGCAGCGGGCGCGCTTCAGGTGCGCGACGGCCGGATGGTGCGGGAAGGCCGGGTGCAGGTCGGCTGGTTCCACCAGCACCAGATCGAGGCCCTCGATCCCAAGGACACGCCGCTGGCGATCATCCGGCGCGAGCGGCCCGACGACAGCGAATCGGCCCGGCGCGCCAAGCTCGCGAGCTTCGGGCTGGCCTTCGACAAGCAGGAGACGACGGTGGACGCGCTGTCGGGCGGCGAGCGGGCGCGGCTGCTCCTCAACCTCGTGGCGATGCAGGCGCCGCACCTGCTGATCCTCGACGAGCCGACCAACCACCTCGACATCGACAGCCGGCGGGCGCTCCTCGACGCGCTCAACGATTACGGCGGGGCGGTCATCCTCATCACCCACGACCGCTCGCTGATGGAGTTGGTGGCGGATCGCCTCTGGCTGGCGGCCGACAACACGGTCAAGCCCTTCGCCGGAGACATGGACGACTACGCGAAATTCGTGCTCGACCGGACCCGTGCCGGCCAGCGGGCGCCCGGACAGGGACGCGAAAAGAAACAGAAGCGCCGGGCGGCCTGAGCCGCCCGGCCTCCAAACCTTACCTACGCAGGATCTTGGTCACGAGGCGGCCGAGCGGCGTGCCGGAATCGTAGTTGCGGTCGTCGCGGACCACGGGACGGTCCTCGTTGCCGAGGAGCTTGGTGACGATGCGTCCGATCAGGCTCATGGGTGGACCCTCTGGCTGTGTGGGGCGCCGGGCGAGCCGGGCTCGCGGCCCGCGAAATGGCGCAGCTTGCCCTTCAACCCGCAGGGGTCGGTCCCCGTTCCCTCGTCCGACTCCTCGTGTGCGGTGCCGTATCAAGCCTGTCATGAATCCGTGATCTAAGCCGGGCGTTATTTCGGCAGGGACGGGACTTCCACATGGACAGCGCGCAGCGGGCAGCGGAGGTCGAGGCGATCCGCCGGGAAGTCGCCGACGACTTCGACGAGGAACTCGAACTCGAGATGGAGGACGAGCGCCTGGAGCGTCTGGCCGACGAGCTCGGTCAGCCCGCCCGTCCGCCCGGCCTCGACCGCAAGGTCTATTTCCGCGAGTTGTTCCGCCTGCAGCACGAGCTGGTGCGCCTCCAGGACTGGGTCCAGGCCCACAAGCTGCGCGTCGTGGTGATCTTCGAGGGCCGCGACTCCGCCGGCAAGGGCGGCGTGATCAAGCGCATCACCCAGCGGCTCAACCCGCGCGTCTGCCGCGTCGCGGCGCTGCCGGCGCCGAGCGAGCGCGAGCGCACGCAATGGTATTTTCAGCGCTACGTCACCCACCTGCCGGCCGGCGGTGAGATCGTGCTGTTCGACCGCTCCTGGTACAACCGCGCCGGCGTCGAGCGCGTGATGGGCTTCTGTTCGCCCGACGAGGTCGAGGAGTTCTTCCGCTCGGTGCCCGAGTTCGAGCGCATGCTGACCCGCTCCGGGATCATCGTGCTGAAGTACTGGTTCTCGATCACGGACGAGGAGCAGGAATTCCGCTTCCACATGCGCATCCACGATCCCCTGAAGCAGTGGAAGCTCTCGCCGATGGACGTGCAGTCCCGCCGCCGCTGGGAGGACTACACCAAGGCCAAGGAGGACATGCTCGCGCGGACCCACATCCCGGAAGCCCCGTGGTGGGTGGTCGAGGCCGTGGACAAGAAGCGCGCTCGCCTGAACTGCATCAGCCATCTCCTGACGCAGATCCCCTACGGCGACGTCGAGCATCCGCCCGTGCACCTGCCGGACCGCGAGCGCCACGACGACTACACCCGCCACCCGGTGCCGCCCGAGATGTTCGTCCCCTCGGTGTTCTGAGACCGGGGAGGACGTAGGCCGGCCGCTTGCTCCGGCCGGCCCCGATGGGCGAGAGGGACGGATACGCTTCCGTGCCTCGCACCCAGGAACCTGGCATGACCCAGACCGACGAGCTCCTCTTCACGGTCGAGGGCGGCATCGCCCGCCTCACCCTCAACCGGCCGCATGCGCGCAATGCGCTCACCTTCGGCATGTATCAGGGCCTGATCGATGCCTGCGCGCGCATCGAAGCGGACGGGGGCGTCAAAGCCGTGGTCGTCACGGGGTCGGGCGACAGGGCCTTCGCAGCCGGCACCGACATCGCCCAGTTCCGGAGCTTTGCGAGCGCGCAGGACGCGATCGACTACGAGCGCTTCATGGACCGGGTGATGGGCGCCCTGGAGCGCCTGTCCGTCCCGACGATCGCGGCCATCGCGGGCGCTTGCACCGGCGGGGGCGCGGCCATCGCCGCCACCTGCGACCTGCGGATCGCGACTCGCGACGCCAAGCTCGGATTTCCGATCGCCCGGACTCTGGGCAACTGTCTCTCGCTCGGCAACCTGCGCCGCCTCTCCGCCCTGATCGGCCCGGCGCGGGTCAAGGACATGATCTTCACCGCCCGCCTCGTCGGGGCCGAGGAGGCCCTGGCCATCGGTCTCGTCGGCGAGGTGGTGGCCGACGCGGAGGCCCTGGCCCTCCGCGCCACGGAGCTCGCGACCCTGGTGGCCGGCCACGCGCCGCTGACGCTCAGGGCGACCAAGGAGGGCCTGCGCCGCCTCCAGGTCGAGGACGAGACGGGCGAGGAGCGTCCCGGCGACGACCTCATCTGTCTCTGCTACACCAGCGCGGATTTCCGGGAGGGCATGGAGGCGTTCCTCGCCAAGCGCCCGCCGAACTGGACGGGGCGCTAGCGCCTAGTCCAACGCCGCCACCTTGATCGCGTCGCCCTCGAGCCGGACCTGGGCGGGCAGCCCGCGCTGGACCGGGCCGAGGTCGTCGGCGGTGCGGTAGAGGCCGTCGATGGCGATGAGCTCGGGCTCGAACCGACGGCAGGTGATGCGCGCCTCCGGGTTGCCCGCCGCCCCCGCGATCGCCCGGCCGCGCAGGGCGCCGTAGACGTGGAGCGAGCCGCCCGCGATCACCTCGGCGCCGGAGGCCACCGAGCCCATCACGGTGATGTCGCCCTCGAGATGCAGGATGGTCTGGCCGGAGCGCACCGGCGCGTCGAGGATCAGAGAGCGGAAAGGGGCCGGCGCGGACGGCACTACGGGCGCATCCGGCCCGGCGTCCGGCGTCGCCTCCGGCGCCGGGACCGCGTCGACCGGACGCCCGCCCGCCGGAGGCGGCGGCAGACCAGGTCCGAGCTGGCCCGGATCCGCGCCCTCGATGCCCATCACGGCGACGTCGCGGGCGGCGAGATCGGCCACCAGGGCAACGAGGGCCTCCCGCTCGAGCCCGAGCCCGGCCACGTCGAGGATGACGGGCCGCCCGACGAAGAAGGCCGGTGAGCGCCGCGCCAGGGCGTCGAGGTCGTCGAGCCAGTCCGAAACGGGCAGCACCGGGGCGAGCACCAGAGCCATGAACGAGCGGCCGCGGAAGCGGATCGGGGGACGTGGGGAGCTGGAGGTCACGATCGGGTGTCTTGTTCTCGGGCGGTGTTCGCGGGAAGCGGGCGCTGGCCGTCACCTTATCCTAACCCGCGTTCCGGGTGCACAGGGCGCGACCTGCGGCCCGTCAACACGATTTCCGCCGGACCGCCGGCATAGGGACATCCAAAGGGTGTCCGGGGCTCGACGAAGTCGCAGGCAATTCGCCGCGCGCCGCGGTCGAATTGGAATGATTCCATAACATAGCGTTTGCGAGCCAAAGACCAGGATCGCTATAGCGGAGCGATCCCCATGAGATCGGGAGGCGGTCCGGCAGGTTGTCCCGGCCGGGACTGCCGATTCTGCCTGCCGTTGCGGGGCTCGTCTCCGCCCTCGTCTCGCCCACGCTCGTCTCGAAGGTGTTGCCCGTGACGGATGTTTCCAGTCTTCCCGACAGGGTCCGCCTGCGACGAGGCTGGCGCTACCGCTCGGCGGTGGCCGCGCGCGTCGGGCTGGCGGCTTTCGGTGGTTACGCGCTGGCGGCGCTCGCGACCGCCTTCCTGTCCCTGACCCTCCCGATGGTGCGCTCGGAGGCGGTGGCCACCGCGACCCTGATCAGCTTCGCCATCCTGGCCGGCGCCGTGATCTGGGTCTTCGCCGCCCGCACCCTGCTGCATGCCGCCTTGGGCCTCGGGCTTCCGATCGCGCTGCTGGGCCTCGGCCTCTGGCTCGCCTTCGATGGCGCTTCGATGGGGCCACCCGCATGAGGCAGGGTTTTCGCCGGTCCATGGCCTGGCTTCACACCTGGGCCGGGCTCGTCACCGGATGGGTGATGTTCGCCGTCTTTCTCACCGGCACCGCCACCTATTACCGAACCGACATCTCGCTCTGGATGCGCCCGGAGCTCCGCGCCGGCCCCACCGATCCGGTCTCGGCCGCCGAGCGGGGCGTCGCCTACCTGAAGGCCCATGCGCCGAAAGCGATGGCCTGGTACGTCTCGGTGCCGCAGCCGGACCGGCCGGTGATCGGCGTCTACTGGATGGACAGCCTCGAGGCGCCCCTCGGCCAGGCCCTGCTCGACGTCGAGTCGGGCGCGCCCACCCGGGCGCGGGACACCCAGGGCGGCGACTTCTTCTACCGCTTCCACTACGAGCTCCAGATGATGCCGACGCTCGGCCGCTGGATCGTCGGTGCCGCCGCGCTGATCCTGTTCGTCGCTCTGATCTCCGGCATCGTCACGCACCGGCGCATCTTCGCCGACTTCTTCACCTTCCGGCGGGACAAGTCGGCCCAGCGCGGCTGGCTCGACGCGCACAACGTCACCGGCGTGCTCGCCCTGCCGTTCCACCTGATGATCACCTATACGGGGATCGTGACCCTCGGCGTGATGTACATGCCCTGGGGCGTGACGGCGGCCTACAAGGGCGACGAGCTGCGCTTCTACGTCGAGGCAGCCCAGACCACGACCTGGCGCGCGGCCGCGGGCCGGCCCGCCGAGGCGCTGCCGCTGGCGCCGCTCCTGGCCCGGGCCCAGGGCGAGGTGGCCGAGCCCCTCGAGATGGTCATCGTGAACAATCCGGGCGACGCCAACGCGACGGTGGTCGCCGTCTTCGAGGAGCCCCACGGGCTGGCGCACCAGCACCCGCAGATCGCCTTCGACGCGGTGTCCGGCGCGGTCGTCGAGCGGGTGGGGACACTGAAGCCGGCTGCACACGTCTTCACGAGCTTCATGGGCCTGCACGAGGCGCATTTTGCCAGCTCCGCCCTGCGGGCGCTGTTCTTCCTCTGCGGCCTGCTCGGCGCGGCCACCATCGCCACGGGCCTCGTGCTCTGGACCGTCGCCCGCGCGCCCAAGGCGGCCGAGGCGCCGGGATTCGGCCTGCGCCTGGTGCGCGGCCTCAACATCGGCACGATCCTCGGGCTGCCCATCGGCATGGCGGCGTTCTTTCTCGGCAACCGCCTGCTGCCCGTCGACCTCGCCCACCGGGCGACCTGGGAGGGCGCCGTGTTCTTCGGCGCCTGGGCGCTCGCCGCCCTCGTGCCCCTGGTTCGCCCGCACCGCCGGGCCTGGACCGAGATGGGCCTCGCCGCGGGTCTCCTCTTCGGGATCGTACCGGTGGTGGGCGCCCTGACGACGGATCGCGGCCTCGACTTCCTGGCCTTCGACGCCGCCATGCTGGGGCTGGGTCTCACCCTCGCCCTCGGGGCGCGCAAGGTTTCCCACTATGAGGCGCGCCGGCAAGACGCGAAGGCCGCGCGCCCCGGCCCGGCCCGGGTGACAGAAGGTCTCGTCGAAGCATGACGCCGCTGTCCATCGCCCTCAACCTCGCCCTGAGCTTCGCCGGGCTCGCCGCCCTATGCCTCGCCATGGACCGCCACCACCGGACGATCGTGGGGCGTGGCCAGAGCCGGGCCCGCGCCCGGGCGCTGCGCCTCGCCGGCTGGGTCGCCATCGCGGCCTCCTTCGCGGCGGCTGTCGTGACCGCGGACTGGAACTTCGGCCCGGTGCAGTGGATCGGCTCGCTCACCGGCGCGGCGCTCCTCGTGGTCGCACTGGTCTCCTACCGCCCCGCCTGGATCCGCCCGGCGGCCCTCCTCGCCCTGCCGCTGGCCCTCGCGGCGGCGCTGCTCGCCTGAACGCCCCGGCGTCGCTATCCTCGGCGCAGACGCTGCCCGCGCAGGAGAGCCGATGCCCCTCGATCCCGCCCTTGCCGCCCGCATCGCCCAGGCCGTCGCGGCGGGATTTCCCGAGCAGGTCGCCCACACCCAGGCCCTGGTGCGGTTCGGCTCGACGCGCGGTGCCGAGCACGCGATCCAGGACTACGTCTTCCGGGCCTTCCGCGCCCGCGGCTACGCCCTCGACCGTTTCACCATGGACGGGGCCGCCCTTGCCGCCCATCCGGGCGGGGCGGCGATGTCCGAGACGCATTCGCAGGCGCCCCTCGTCGTCGGCATCCACCGGCCACGGACCGAGACGGGGCGCTCGCTGATCCTCCAGGCTCATGTCGACGTCGTGCCGCCCGGCCCCGCCGACCTCTGGACCCACCCGCCCTTCGAGCCCGTCATCGACGGCGACTGGATGTACGGACGCGGCGCCGCCGACATGAAGGCGGGCCACGCCGCCAACCTGTTCGCCCTCGACGCGCTGGCCAGGATCGGCCTGCAGCCGGCCGCCACCGTCACCCTGCAATCGGTGGTCGAGGAGGAATCCACCGGCAACGGCGCCCTGATGACCCACCTACGCGGCTACCGCGCCGACGCCGTGCTGATCCCCGAGCCCGAGGACGAGAAACTCGTGCGCGCCAATGTCGGCGTGCTCTGGTTCACCGTCGAGGTCCGCGGCCGCCCGGTCCATGTCCGCGAGATGGGCGCCGGCGCCAACGCGATCGACGCCAGCTACCGGGTGATCGGCGCCCTCCGGGCCCTCGAGGCGCGCTGGAACGCCGAGAAGGCGGCCCATCCCCACTTCGCCGACCAGCCCGACGCCATCAACCTCAATGTCGGCCGGATCGAGGGCGGCGACTGGGCCTCGTCGGTGCCGGCCTGGTGCCGGATCGACTGCCGCATCGCCCTCTATCCGGGCCTCTCGGCCCGGGAGGCCGCCCGCGCGGTGGAGCAGGCGATCACCGATTTCGCCCGGGACGACGCCTTCCTGTCGAACACACCGCCCCGCATTGCCTTCAACGGCTTCTTTTCCGAAGGCTACGTGCTGGCGGAGGGGTCGGAGGCCGAGGCGGTGCTCGGCCGCGCGCACCGGACCGCGACGGGCACGGAGCTGCAGAGCTTCATGTCGCCGAGCTACCTCGATACCCGGGTCTACGCCCTCTACGACCGGGTGCCGGCGCTGTGCTACGGACCGATCAGCCAGAACATCCACGGCTTCGACGAGCGCGTCAGCCTCGCCTCCGTGCAGCGGACCACCACCGCGATGGCGCTGTTCATCGCCGAATGGTGCGGGACGGAGCGCCGGGACGCCGGCTGACCCGGCGACCATCCGCGACATTGTGAGGAATGGCGGTGTGGATGGCGCCACGGCGAAGCCTTGCCGAACCGCGGGGCTACGCTAACCCTCTCCCCCGTGACACACTCGCGTATCCGCCCCCTCGCCGCGCCACCCGGCGTCCTGCGCAAGCCGCTGCTCCTGTCGGCGTTTCTTCCGCTTCTCCCGGGACTCGCCGCCGGTGGTGCGGGCGCGCAGACCACCGATACGAGCTGCTACGTCACCGGTGGCGGCACCCTGGAGATCTGCCGCGGAAGCGAGGCCGAGGGAGTGTTCTTCGCGCCCCGGGCCTGTGAATCCGCCAGCGGCGTGCAGGTCGTCCGCACGACGCCCGGCACCGGTCCGCTCCAGGCGGTGTACCAGGCCGAGACCCCGTTGGCGGCCGGAAAATCCCGGCGCGGCGAGGCCGCCGAGTCCTGTGCGCCGCGGCGAGCCACCGATCCCCTCGACGGCGGCTCGGTCCGCTCTGGTGCGATGCCGGAGCAACTGGCCACCACGATGCCGCCGACCCAGGGACGCCTGTGGGAGATGGCCCGCGAGGTCGCCCGCAGCCAGGAGGGCCGCCGAGAGCGTGGCCGTCGCGGCCGTCGCCGGGCCGAGGTGTCGCCGCCGCCCGAACCGGCCGGCGAGGGTGTCGCGGCCCGTCACCCGATGACGGTGTCCGGACGCGCCTGGAGCGGAGACGCCTACAGCTACGTGTTCTTCCTCGCGGCGGTGCCCACGGAGGCGGGCAACCGGCACGCGCTGCTCCAGGCCCGGACGCTGGACTTCACTAGCTTCGACATCCGCGGCCGCACCGAGGCGGGGACGGTCTGGACGCCGTTCGGCGGCGACCGCGCGGAGGGGCGCTCCCGCCGCGGCCGGTCCCGCCCGCCCGAGGCGCCCAGCCCCAGCGCCGTCCTCGACGAGACCGGGGCGCCGATCATCGGCAACTGCGCCGGCCAGGGCTTCGACCGCACCGATCTGGTCGGCGCGATCAGCGTGGTCGATCAGGTCTACCACTACCACTACACCGACGTGCTGCCCTCCGACTGCAACGAGCCGGTGGCGACGCGGCGCATGGGCCTCTACCTGCGCACCAGCCGCGACCTCGCCGCCGACCGCGTCTGGTCGCCGGCCCGCACCATCGTGGAGCCGCTGCCGGCCCAGAGCCTGGTGCGGGTGGCCAAGGCGCGGGACATGGACCGGTGGGTCGCGGCCTATCGCTGCAACCGCCCCGCCAACACCATGGACGGGCCCGTCGCCGACATCTGCGTGCAGTACACCGCCGACCTCGCGCCCGGCTCCCTCGCGGCCCTGACCTGGTTCTCGGAGCCGCAGGCGATCATGCGCTCCACCGCCTATCTGGGCCTGCGCTCGGGCGGCGACGGGTCGGGCCGATTCGGGCGCAGCCAGCACTTCTGGATGACCGACCGCTTCGGCAACCTCGCGACCCCGACGAACTACCGCGCCAAGGCCGGCTTCCTGACCTGGCTCGACCGCCTGGCGCCGGGACCGGGCGGCGCGAACGCGTCCAGCGTGTTCGGCCGCCCGGTCTACTGGGCGACCTGGTCCGTCCGGCCGGTGGCGCCGAAGTAGCGCCTCAGGCCTGGGCCGGGGCCAGCATCGCCCCCGCCTCCGCCGTCGGCGCGTCCGTTCCGGTTTCCCTCTCGGCATCCATCTCGCCCTGCCACTGGGCGACGGCCGCCGTGGCGAGGCCGTTGCCGAGGACGTTGGTGACGGTGCGGCCCATGTCGAGGATCTGGTCGACACCCATGATCAGCAGGATGCCGGCGGCCGGCAGTCCGAACATCGGCACGGTCGCGGCCACCACCACGAGGGAGGCGCGCGGCACGCCGGCGATACCCTTGCTCGTCACCATCATGACGAGGAGCATGGTGAACTGCTCGGCCACGCCGAGATGGATGCCGAAGGCCTGGGCGATGAAGAGCGCCGCCATCGCCTGGTACATCATCGAGCCGTCGAGGTTGAACGAGTAGCCGAGCGGCAGCACGAAGCCGGTGACGCGGGGGCGCACGCCGAATTTCTCCAGCACCTCGACGGTGCGGGGGAAGGCGGCCTCGCTCGATGCGGTGGAGAAGGCGAGGATCATCGGCGCACGCAGGAGATCCAAGAGGCGCACCACCCGGTTGCCGAGGACGAGCCAGCCGGCGCCGATCAGGATCACCCAGAGGACCGCCAGGCCGAGGTAGAACGCGCCGATGAACTTGCCGTAGTCGATGAGGACGCCGAGGCCCTGGACCGTGATCACCGCCGCGATCGCGGCGAAGACCGCCAGAGGAGCCAGCCGCATCACCGCGTCCGTGACGGCGAACATCACGCGGGCGAGGCCGTCGATCATGTGCACCATCGGATCGGCGTAGCGCCGATCGATCACGCTGAGGCCGGAGCCGAAGAAGATCGAGAACACCAGGATCTGCAGCACCTCGTTGGTCGCCATGGCGGAGACGATGCTGGTCGGGAACACGTGGGTGAGGAAGTCGCGCAGATTGAGCGAGGCGGCCTTCAGCCCGGTCTGCGCGCCGGCATCCGGCAGCGGCAGGGCGAGCCCGGCGCCGGGCTGGAACAGGTTGGCCACGAGGAAGCCGAGGGTGAGCGACACCACGGAGGCGGTGAGGAACCAGCCCATGGCCATGGCGGCGACCCGTCCGACGGAGCGGGTGTCGCCGAAGCTCGCGATGCCCGACACGATCGTGGCGAAGACCAGGGGCGCGATGATCATCTTGATCAGGCGCAGGAAGATGTCGGTGCAGAGGGTGAAGTAGCCGGCGATCTCCTTGGCTTCCGCCGGCCCCGCCGCCATCCCGTGCAGGATCGCCCCGACGAGGATTCCGAGCACGAGGCCGAGGCCCGTGTAGAGGGTCAGGCGGCCGGGTTTCTTGCCGTCCGCCTTGATGTCGCCGTGGGTCATGGTGTGCCTCCCGAGTTTTGATTGGCGCGCGTCATCGAGGCGCTTGGGTTCGAGGTCTCGTCGCAGGTCATGGCGTGACCCGAGGTGTCGAGCTTGACGGTACGCGGCTCTCCTCCCCGGCGGATCTCGGACCTGTCCGAGATCCGTCGGGCGTGCGGGGCGCCGTTGGAAGCGAGGGCGGTTGGGCGGCCCTGACGGTGCGAAAGCTGGAGGAGCCACCCCCGGCCCCTCCGCGCGAGGGGGTAGGGGAGGTCCGCACGATTACCGGAGGCGTCTGGCTCAAGCCGCTGCGAAGGCCTGCGGTCGCGTCAGGCGGTCCGGCTGGAGCACGGCGTCGAGCTGCGCCTGGGCCATCAGGCCCTTCTCGAGGACGAGCTCGTAGACCCCGCGTCCGGTGGCATGGGCCTCCAGGGCCACGGCGGTGGCGTTGCGGTAGCCGATATAGGGGTTGAGGGCGGTGACGATGCCGATCGATTGCTCGACGCTGGCCCGCAGGCGCTCGCGGTTGGCGGTGATGCCCTGGATGCAGTGGACGTCGAGGGTGATGCAGGCCGCGCGCAGGTGCGTGAGGCTGTTGAACAGGCTGTAGGCGATGACCGGTTCGAAGGCGTTGAGTTGGAGCTGGCCGGCCTCGGCCGCGAAGGTGATGGTGACGTCGTTGCCGATGACCTCGAAGGCGACCTGGTTGACCACCTCGGGGATCACCGGGTTGACCTTGCCGGGCATGATCGAGGAGCCCGCCTGGCGCGCCGGCAGGTTGATCTCGTTGAAGCCGGCCCGCGGGCCGCTGGAGAGGAGCCGCAGATCGTTGCAGGTCTTCGACAGCTTGACGGCGACGCGCTTGAGCACGCCCGAGAGTTGCACGAAGGCGCCGCAATCCTGGGTCGCCTCCACGAGGTCCTCGGCCGTCTCCAGGGGGATGCCGGTGATCTCGGAGAGCCGGGCGCAGACGAGGGCGGCGTAGAGGGGATGCGCGGTGATGCCGGTGCCGATGGCGGTGGCGCCCATGTTGATCTCGCGGATGAGCAGCGCGGCCTCGCCGAGGCGCGCCTCGTCCTCGCGCAGCATCAGCGCGTAGGTGCCGAATTCCTGGCCGAGCGTCATCGGCACCGCGTCCTGCAGCTGGGTGCGGCCCATCTTCAGGATGTCGGCGAACTCGGTCGCCTTGGCGGCGAAGCTGCCGCGCAGGGCCGCCATCGCCTCGATCAGCCGGCGGATGGCGCCGGTGGCGGCGATCTTCAGGGCGGTCGGGTACACGTCGTTGGTGCTCTGGCCCATGTTGACGTGCTCGTTCGGGTGCAGGTGCTCGTAGGCGCCGCGCCCGTGGCCGAGGATCTCCAACGCCCGGTTGGCGATGACCTCGTTGGCATTCATGTTGGTGGAGGTGCCGGCCCCGCCCTGGATCAGGTCCACCACGAACTGGTCGTGCAGGGCGCCGGCGCGGATCTCCTCGCAGGCCGCCACGATGGCGTCCGTGTGGGCCGCGTCGAGGAGGCCGAGCTCGCGGTTGGCCAGCGCCGCGGCCTGCTTGATCGCCGCGAGCGCGTTGATGAGGTCCGGGCAGTCGGCCAGGGTCCGGCCGGTGATCGCGAAGTTCTCGACCGCCCGGAGGGTGTGGACGCCGTAATAGGCCCCCTGCGGCACCTCCCGGTCGCCCAGAAGGTCGTGCTCGGTGCGGGTCGGATGGTCGGTCACGGCTCTCTCCTGGTGTCCGGCTGCGATCGGCGTGCGGCTGCGATCGGGCACGGCGTGCTCGGCGGGAAACGGCCACGCGGACGCGTCGGCGCAGCCGCGCGGGCGGCTTCGCCTGGAGTCTTCGTGGAGGGTCGGGATGTGTCGCGCCCGGGGTTCGCGGCGGGCGGCTGCGGCTCGGTGCGCCGCTGAGGAGGGCAGTAGTCCCGTGCTCTCGCCGACGCCAATGCTAGTTTCGACCGAGTTTATTCCTGCAATGCATAGTTTGGCTCATCAAGGGCGGCGGCGGCCCAGACCGCATCGAGGAAGGGCCGGGCGCGCTCGGCGCTGCGGTAGAGCCGGATCTCCATCAGCATCTCGGAGCTGACGACCTCCAGGGCACCGGCGGCGATCTCGCCCGCCACCAGGCTGACGGGGAGCCAGGCCACGCCGTGGCCGGCCAGCGCCATGGAGCGCAGGGCCTCGGCCATGGAATTCTCGTTCGTGTGAATGGGGTAGGTGACCGGCGCGCCTTCCCTGGACTGGGCGATGGCGGCCAGGAGACCGAGGAAGGAGCCGCGCGAATACTGCAGCAGCGGCAGCCGGCCGTCTCGGTCGGGCGGGAGGCCGTCGGGAGCGGCCACCGCCACGAGGCTGTCGCGCCCGATGACCCGATGGGGGTAGCGCTCCGGATCGAGGGGCATCGGGATGCCCGGATGGTGATAGGTCAGCAGCAGGTCGTAGCCGCCCTCCACCAGGGCCTGGACGCAGATGTTGAAGTTGTCGGGCAGGACCCGGCTCGCCATCGGCCCCACCGCCTCGCGGATGCCGTTCAACCAGCGGGGCAGGACGGACAGGCAGAGGGAGTGGAGCGCCGCGATCGTCACCACCGGCAGGCTCGAGCGCTCGCTCCGGTTGCGGAAGTCGGTGCGGCTGAGGGTGAGGAGGCGGAGGACCTCCTCGGCGGTCTCGAGGAACTGGCGGCCATCCGCCGTGAGGGTGATCGGGTAGGTGCTGCGGTCGAGGAGCACGGTGCCGAGCCAGACCTCCAGGGAGCGGATGCGCCGGCTGAAGGCCGATTGCGTGACGAAGCGCGCCTCGGCCGAGCGCGAGAAGCTGCGGGTCTCGGCGAGGCTGATGAAGTCCTCGATCCACTTGAGTTCCATCGTCGTCCTTCGGCGCCGCCCCCTGCCGCTCCGGAAACCGGCCGCGAACTCTCGCATCCGGGCGCGCGAACCGGCAAGGTGGAGGCCGCTCCGACGCCGTCCGGTCGATCGGTCCGTCCCTTGCTGGGTGCCACGGCCTTGATGCCCCGAGAGAATCGCGCATGCGCCCGACCCCGATGACAGACCCTGCGCCGCGCCAGCCCGCGCGGGCCGCCATCGCCGCCTTCGTCGGCACCACCATCGAGTGGTACGACTTCTTCATCTACGGCACCGCCGCCGCCCTGGTGTTCGGACCGCTGTTCTTTGCCGAGGCGACGCCCTTCGTGGCGACGCTGGCCGCCTTCGGCACCTTCGCGGTGGGCTTCCTCGCCCGTCCCCTCGGCGGGTTGGTGTTCGGCCATGTCGGCGACCGGCTCGGCCGCAAGAAGGCGCTCATCGTCACCCTGGTGATGATGGGGTTGGCCACCACCGGCATCGGCCTGCTGCCGACCTATGCCAGCATCGGGATATGGGCCCCGATCGCGCTGGTCTGCCTGCGCATCCTCCAGGGCATCGCGGTGGGCGGCGAATGGGGTGGGGCGGTGCTGCTGGCCGCCGAGCACGCGCCGAAGGGGCGCTCGACCTTCTTCGCCTCCTTCGCGCAACTCGGCAGCCCGGCGGGGCAGATCCTGTCGCTGCTGGCCTTCCGCCTCGCGGGGCTGATGGACAAGGAGAGCTTTCTCGCCTGGGGCTGGCGGCTACCCTTCCTCGTCAGCATCGTCCTGCTCTTCGTCGGCCTGTTCATCCGCCTCGGCGTCGGCGAATCACCGGATTTCGAGGAGAACCGGGTGGCGCGCGGCCCGGCGCCCGCACCCATCCGCGAGGTGCTCGCCACCAGCCTGGCGCCCGTCGCCCTCGCGACCGGCGCCAACACTTTCGCCATCGGCTCGGTCTATCTCTTCAACACTTTCATGATCACCTACACGATCCAGTATCTGGGCCTGCCGCGCGCCACGATCCTCGACGCGCTGCTGGTGGCGGCCTGCGTCCAGTTCGTGATGACGCCGGTCGGCGCGCGCATCGCGGAGGCCATCCGCAACGAGCGCCTGTTCCTCCAGGGCACCCTGATCTGGGCGATGCTGGCGCCCTATCCGCTGTTCCTCCTCGTGGACCTCGGCTCGGTGCCCGCCCTGATGCTGGGGCTCGCCCTCAACGTGGTGGGCAGCGCCACCTTCTACGCGGTCATCGCCGGCTACGTTGCCGGCGCCTTCCCGACGCGGGTGCGCTACACCGCGATCTCGGTGGCCTATCAGGTCTGCGGCGCGGTGGCGGGCGGGCTCACCCCGATCATCGGCACCGTCCTGGCCGAGCGCTTCCAGGGCCATTGGTGGCCCATCGCCGTCTTCGGCACCACGCTCGCGGTGATCTCTTTCGCCTGTGTCACGGCCCTGGGCCGCTACCGGGCGCGCACCCCGCGCCCGGAGGGCGCCCGCGCCTGACGAGGGTGGGGCATGCCCGGTCTCTCGGCGGTCGCCCCTTGCCCCGGAGCCCCACACCTTATATTGCGACGCGATAGCTCGATCCCGTGACCCGGCGCAGCCGGCCGCATTCTTGCGGCCCGTCGCGTGACGGGCTCTTCTCGCTTCCGGATACCCTATGAAGCTTCGCAACATCGCCATCATCGCCCACGTCGACCACGGCAAGACGACGCTCGTCGACAAGCTGCTGTCGCAGTCCGGATCGTTCCGCGAGAACCAGCGCGTCGAGGAACGCGCCATGGACTCGAACGACCTCGAGAAGGAGCGCGGCATCACCATCCTGGCCAAGGCGACCTCGGTCGTCTGGAAGGACACCCGCGTCAACGTCGTCGACACCCCCGGCCACGCCGATTTCGGCGGCGAGGTGGAGCGCATCCTCTCGATGGTGGACGGCGTGATCGTGCTCGTCGATGCCGCCGAAGGCCCGATGCCCCAGACCAAGTTCGTGGTCGGCAAGGCCCTCAAGATCGGCCTGAAGCCGATCGTGGCGATCAACAAGGTCGACCGTCCGGACGCCCGCATCACCGAGGTGGTGAACGAGGTGTTCGACCTCTTCGCGGCCCTCGACGCCACCGACGAGCAGCTCGACTTCCCGATCCTGTACGGCTCGGGCCGCGCCGGCTGGATGGCGACCGCCCCGGACGGCGACCAGAGCCAGGGCCTCGCGCCGCTGTTCGACCTCGTGCTGGAGCACGTGCCCCAGGCCAAGGTCGAGGAAGGTCCGTTCCGGATGCTCGGCACCCTGCTGGAGGCCAACCCGTTCCTCGGCCGCATCATCACCGGCCGCATCGCCTCCGGCACCGTCAAGCCGAACCAGGCCATCAAGGTCATGGACCGCACGGGCAAGCTCGTGGAGACCGGACGCGTCTCGAAGATCCTGGCCTTCCGCGGCCTGGAGCGCGCGCCCATCGACATCGGTGAGGCCGGCGACATCGTCTCCATCGCGGGCCTCGTGAAGGGCACCGTGGCCGACACCTTCTGCGACCCGCAGGTGGACACCCCGATCCAGGCCCAGCCGATCGATCCGCCCACCGTCACCATGTCGTTCATCGTCAACGACTCACCTCTGGCCGGCACCGAGGGCGACAAGGTCACGAGCCGCATGATTCGCGACCGCCTGTTCAAGGAGGCCGAGGGCAACGTCACGCTCAAGATCGAGGAGGCGGCCGACAAGGATTCGTTCTTCGTCTCGGGCCGCGGCGAACTCCAGCTCGCCATCCTGATCGAGACCATGCGCCGCGAGGGCTTCGAGATCGCGGTCTCGCGTCCCCGCGTGGTGCTTTCCAAGGACGAGGACGACAACGTTCTCGAGCCGGTCGAGGAGGTCGTGGTCGACGTGGACGAGGAGTACTCGGGCGTCGTCGTGCAGAAGATGTCCGAGCGCAAGGCCGAGATGATCGAGATGAAGCCGTCGGGCGGCTCCCGCCTGCGCCTCGTCTTCCATGCGCCCACCCGTGGCCTGATCGGCTATCAGGGCGAGCTCATGACCGACACCCGCGGCACCGCGATCATGAACCGTCTGTTCAAGGCCTACGAGCCCTACAAGGGCGAGATGCCCGGCCGCCGCAACGGTGTGCTGATCTCGAACGACAAGGGCGAGGCCGTGGCCTACGCCATGTGGAACCTCGAGGACCGCGGCCCGATGATGATCGAGCCCGGCGCCAAGGTGTACCAGGGCATGATCATCGGCGAGCACAACCGCGAGAACGACCTCGAGGTGAACGTGCTCAAGGGCAAGAAGCTCACCAACATCCGCACCACCTCGAAGGACGAGGCCGTGCGCCTCACCCCGCCGATCCGCATGACCCTGGAGCGCTCCCTCGCCTGGATTCAGGACGACGAGCTGATGGAGGTCACGCCGAAGTCGATCCGCCTGCGCAAGACGTATCTCGATCCCAACGAGCGCAAGCGCTTCGAGCGCTCGGGCGGCGTCGCGTAAGCCACGCGGTTTTCGGGAATTGATCGAAGAGGCCGGGCATCGTCCCGGCCTTTTCTTGTCGAGCGCTATGAGCCTGGGGCGACGCATGCGGGGCCTTCCTCGCATGGGGAGGGCTGGAGGTCGGGGTGGGCGAAATGACCCTCAAGCCGCGCAGGCAAGCGGCGGCGCCCACACCCCTGATGCCTCCCCACAGGGGAGAGGGCTCACGGACCCTCCGGCAACGAACCCGACGGTCTGCCCTTACGCGGATCCCACCACAGGAATGGAGCGGCGCTTCACTCTTCCTTCGCGCGCTCCCGCAGCAGGTACTTCTGCACCTTGCCGGTCGAGGTCTTCGGTAGTTCTCCGAACACGATGTGGCGCGGGAGCTTGTAGCCGGCGAGCCGCTCGCGGCACCAGGCGATCAGGGCGTCGGCCTCCACCGTGGCGCCGGCTTTGAGTTCGACGAAGGCCATCGGCGTCTCGCCCCATTTTTCGTCGGGACGGGCGACGACCGCGGCGGCGGAGACGGCGGGGTGGCGGAACAGGGCGTCCTCGACCTCGATGGAGGAAATGTTCTCGCCGCCCGAGATGATGATGTCCTTCGAGCGATCTTTCAGCTGGATGTAGCCGTCGGGGTGCTTGACCCCGAGATCGCCGGAGCGGAACCAGCCGCCCGCGAAGGCGGCCTGCGTCGCCTTCAGGTTCTTGAGGTAGCCGCGCATCACCACGTTGCCGCGGAACATCGCCTCGCCCATGGTCTCGCCATCGGCCGGCACGGACTCGCAGGTCTCGGGATCGCGGATGTCGAAGCCCTCGAGGACGGGATAGCGCACGCCCTGGCGCGCCATCTTGGCGGCCCGTTCCTCGTCGGCGAGAGCATCCCAGTCCCGGTGCCAGGCATTCACCACCGCCGGGCCATAGGTTTCGGTGAGGCCGTAGAGGTGGGTGACGTCGAAGCCGGCCGCGCCCATGGCACCGAGGACCGCCTGGGGCGGGGGAGCCGCCGCCGTCAGGAAGGCGACTCGCCGGGGCAGGGGACGGCGCTCGGCCTCGGAGGCGTTCAGCAGCAGCTGCATCACGATCGGCGCGCCGCAGAGATGCGTGACGCCGTGCTCGGCGAGCGCTTGGTAGAGCGCGCCGGCGCGGACCTGGCGCAGGCACACATGCGTGCCGGCCACGACCGACAGGGTCCAGGGGAAGCACCAGCCGTTGCAGTGGAACATCGGCAGGGTCCAGAGATAGACCGGGTGCTGGCCCAGGGCGCCTGTGATGACGTTGCCGAGGCAGAGCAGGGCGGCACCCCGATGGTGGTACACCACCCCCTTCGGATCGCCGGTGGTGCCCGAGGTGTAGTTCAGGGAGATCGCGTCCCACTCGTCGCCGGGCATTGCCCAGTCCCAGGCCGGGTCGCCCTCCGCCAGCAGGGCCTCGTAGCCGAGACTGCCCAGCGACTCGCCGGGACCGTTGAATTCGGGGTCGTCGACGTCGATCACCAGGGGCTTCACCCGTGCCTGGGCGAGGGCCGGAGCGACGACCTTGGAGAACTCACGGTCGGTGATCAGCACCCTGGCCTCGCCGTGGTCGAGGCAGAAGGCGAGGCCGGCGGCGTCGAGGCGGGTGTTCAGGGTGTTGAGAACGGCGCCGGTCATCGGCACTCCGTAATGGACCTCGATCATCTCGGGCGTGTTGGCGAGGATGACCGCGACGGTGTCGCCGCGCCCGATGCCCCGCGCCGCGAGCGCCGCGCCGAGGCGGCGGCAGCGCGCGTAGAGCTCGGCGTAGCTGCGCCGCAGGGGCCCGTGGATGACGGCGCCGTGGTCGGGAAACACCCGCGCCGCCCGGTCGAGGTAGCTCAGGGGCGTCAGCGGCTGGTAGTTCGCCGGATTCCGGTCGAGATCCCGGTCATAGATCGATGGCGCAGCCGTGTCGGCCGTCGTTGAGGTGGTCATCGGCGTGTCTCCCTGAGGGGAAGAGTACTCCGCCGGGACGATCCGACAAATCGTTCCGGAGGATCGCCCACAGCGGGGCGTCGCCAGGTGGAAGGTTTCAAGAGTTGGCAGCGGCGCGGCGCCAGATCAGATGGTAGGTCACCTCTCGGCCGCCGGACCGGATCGGTGCTGCCGTGCTCAAGCGAAGAACATCTCCCTCGATGGAGACGAGGCGCGGCTGGGTCTGCCCAAGCCAATTCGGGAACAGCGACACGGTCATTGTGTGGGTGAGCTGTCCGATATCCGCCTCCGTCCCGAACGGTCCCGAATAGGCGATGTAGCCTGTCGCCTCCGCGGTGAACTCTTCCGGCGTGCCCACGAACCAGTCGCCCGATGCGAAGTCCGGCCGGTCCGGCCGCATCAACTGCGCCGACATGTAGCCGTCCGGCGTGTACAGGATCAGTCCCTGCGGATTCTCGCCCAACGGATAGGACGGCGCCGAGCCGTCGGTGGGCTCCTCGACATAGGACACCAGCGTCCAGGCCCCGATCAACTGCTCGCGCAAGGTCTTGGTCATCCCGCTCCCCATGTTGGTCTTCCCGGCCTCGTCATCACCGGGCTTCCGGCGGACGCACCGGCGGTCATCGAAACGCGTCGTCCGAGAACCTGCTCCGCCTGGCCGACGCGATGGTCGAGGGCAAGCGGGCGAGCGCCGAGCAGGCGGCGGCCGACCATGCCCGCTACGCCAAGCTGAGCGACGCCGCCGTGTCCCAGCAGAAGCTCGAGGCGACCC
Organism: Methylobacterium sp. AC433; assembly: GCF_979253015.1. Classification (NCBI taxonomy): domain Bacteria; kingdom Pseudomonadati; phylum Pseudomonadota; class Alphaproteobacteria; order Hyphomicrobiales; family Methylobacteriaceae; genus Methylobacterium; species Methylobacterium sp. AC433. The sequence continues at coordinate 430,371 of NZ_CEEDBN010000001.1, forward strand.
GGGCGACCGACCTCGAGGCCAAGGCGGCCTACGATGAGGCCATGGCGGACCGCGACGTGGCCAAGCTCAATCTCGCGCGCTCCGCCGTGAAGGCCTCGGTGAACGGGCGCATCACCAATATGGGCCTGCGCCCAGGGAGCTATGTCAGCACCGGCCACGGCGTGATGGCGCTGATCGACAGCGACACCCTGCGGGTGGAAGGCTATTTCGAGGAGACGAAGCTGCCGCGCATCCACGTGGGCGACCGGGCGCGCATCCGGCTGATGGGCGAGGCCACCCCGCTGGCCGGCCGCGTCGAGAGCTTCGCGGGTGGCATCGAGGACCGTGAGCGCACGGCCGGCTCCAGCCTCCTCGCCAGCGTCAACCCGATTTTCGCCTGGGTCCGGCTCGCCCAACGGGTTCCCGTCCGTATCGCGCTCGACCCCGCCCCAGAGGGCATCCGGCTGGTCTCGGGCCGCACCGCGACCATCGCCATCGAGGCCGATGGACAGGCGCCGCGCTTCGACCTGTTCGGCGCCTGGCGCGCCGCGCCAGCCGCGGGCCGCTGAGATCCCCGGGCAGTTCAAGGATTCCCGACGAAGCCCGCATCGCGGGCGAATGAACCGAGCTCGGCCTTGTCCGCGCACCGTATCGGTGCCGTGACTATGGTCTCGCGCGATCCGACGTCGCACGCAGTGCGGATCGTCGCACGCAGTGCGGATCGTCGCACAGCCGATCCGCGATCCGGCCTAGTTGGCCATCGGACTCCCGTTGGCGGTCAGGGTCATCTTCACCTCCACCACGTCGCCGGGTTCGAGCGGTGTGTCCGCATCCGCGGAAAGCGATTTGGCGGATCCCGAGACCTGTCGGACGACTGAGATCTGCGGGGAATTCACCCCGGACCCGAGCAGTTGCGACCGGAGGGCGCTCGTATAGACAAGCTTCTCGGTCAGGGCATCGATGCGGGACTGCGTCTTCGAGATCAGGTCGATGGTTTCCTTGAGATCCTTCAAGACCTGCTCGGATCGATCGCTGATCAGCTTCTGAAGTGCCTGCTGCGCGTCGCTGCGCACTCTCCTGTCCGCCTCGAGCTGGGAGCTCACCTGCAGTGAGCGGGTCGCCGACAACAGGGCCAGGCGGCGTGCATCGGCCACTCGGTTCGCAGGCAAGGTCCCCTTCGCGAAGAGATCGTTGATCCGGGCGGCTTCCGAGTTGTCGAGCTTCGCGTTCTCGTCCTCGTTCTTCTTCTGCTTTTCGAGTGCGTCGAGACCATCGTTCAGGAGCGTGATCTTGCGCTCGAAGGCGACGCGCTCCGCGTTGAAGGCATCGAGGCTCGCGCGCAACTGGTCTGTCTCGGCCTTCGCGGCCTGGTCGCGCAGGCCCTTGGCCAGGGGAGATCTCAGGGCGAAGGGTTGAGTGGGTTCCTTGGAACGATCGAGGAGTTTCTGCAGGAAGTCCCGACGCGCATAGGCGTGCTCGAGGTCCATCCACTTCGTCCTGAGCTCATCCTCCAAGTCGACATTCGCCATCATGGGATTCTCGACGCGGAATCTCACGACATCGTAGCCCCCTGCGAGCGAGATCGATTGTCGAACTGTCATACCGGGCCGGAATTTCTGTTCGCCCGGACGGCTCACATCACCGTTGACGTAGACCGGGACATAATCGGCGATCGAGAGGGAGATCTCCTGGGGATCGATGATCGTGATCTGGTCTCGTCCCTCGGGAGTCCTCAGGTTCAGCGACTTCTTCGGCAACTCGCGTCGAAGGTAGGTGAGGATTTCCGTCAGGGTCTTTCCCTTCGCGTCCAATGGGCCGACGAGCGGAAGCGACACGCGGCCATCCGTATCGACGGTCGCGGTCCGCTGGAGCGATACGCCTGCGACCGAGAAATCGAGGGTGTCACCGATGTGCAGGCGATACTCGTCCGCCCTGGCCGCCGATTGCAGGCACAAGGCAATCGAAACACATAGGACGAAGCTCCAGCATCTCATCGAAGTCTCTCTGTTCATGCGTTTCCGCCTGATCCTGGATGCACGCCGGCCGGGCCCAGGGGCAAGGAGCCCGGAACGCCGATCGGTAAAGGACGGATTTCGGCCTCGACTGGAACGATATTTACATAATACAGACGCAGCCTGTCTTATCTTTCATCGCTGGGATCCGCCGTACCTTGTATCCCGGATCTCGCTTGCTTGGGATCTAAAGCCGGCTTCTACGGCCACATCGCCCGGAGCATTGGAACAACGCCCACGCTCACATGGAACTCCCTATACATCAAGCTGCCGGAGGGTCATCGCCGATCCTGTGTCCCGAGGGAAGACGTATGTCCGCCCGCCTCCAATGGCGGGGCATCGCCGTCCAGGGTTCGACCGTGCCCGAACCGGGCTCCGTCCGACCGGGGATTGTTCCTTCGAGGGGCCACAAGGCCTTCGGGATCTGCCGTTGCGCTCGCGCCGATTTCGCAGGGAGCGACCAAGCGATGTCGGCACCACCGGTCCCGTCCTGCCCGCCCCTGGCGCTCAGCGCGCGGGCTGACGATCCCTCCGCCCGACACATGCCGGTTCGCGTGACGCAGGCGCATTCGATGCGCGCGGAGCGACTCCATCGACACCCAGCCCTTCGGCGCGGAGGCCGTCCCGAACCTCCAGCGAACGTCGCGGCATCCTCGATCCGTAGGTGGCGTGTCAGCCAGGACGACGCTCGAGCGCCCCTCAGGAGTTGTGGGCGCCGTGGAAGAGATCGGCCTGCCCCGTCTGCTCAGCCGCCAACGATCGAGCGTGCCGGGCGCGCCGGCGCGGAACCATGTTGAGGACCAGCGCGAGGATATCGACCTGAGCGGCCTCGAAATGCGCGGAGAGATCCCCGAAGGTGCGCCGCTGGGTAACCCCGGACCGGGCAACCAGGATCACGCCGTCGAGCATCGGGCCGAGGATGAGCGCATCGGCCACGTGGTTCGTGGGTGGAAGGTCCAGGATCACCGCGTCGTAGGTCCTGCGTGCCTCTTCGAGAACCTGCTGCATCTGGCCAGACCCCAGGAGATCGCTGGAATGGGCTATCAGGGTACGCTTGGGCGCCGGAAGGATATCGAGTTTCGGAACCTGCGTCCGCTGGACCACTCCGGCGAGGCCCTCGCCACCCAGGAGCACCTCGACGAGCCCTGCATCCGCCTTCGGAGCGAAACGGTGCGTCAGCGCACTGTCACGGATGTCGGCGTCGATGACGAGGGTGCGCGCGCCAGAATAGGCGAACAGGGCAGCGAGATTGCTGACGATCGTGCTGCGGCCCTCACCCTCCGCGCAGGATACGACGCCGATGATCTGTGCCGTTCCGCGGGACCTGCGATGCATCGCGAAGGCCTTGACCCGGCGAAGTTCGTCGCTGAATTCCGAGAAGGGGGCGAGCAGGACCTCGACGAAGGCGGCGCCCGGCTTGCGCCGCAGCCTGCGCAACCGAGACGGGTCGCCCGAGACGGAGCCGATGAGAGGCAATTCGACCGTTCCGATATGGCCCGAATTCGCCATCATCTGTCGCGCATTGGAAACGCTCGAGTCGCGGCCCTGCCGAACGATCGCGCAGATGATGCCGCACACGCCGCCGAGGAGGATCGCGAGGGCGAGGATCAGAATCGTCCGCGGATGGCTGGGCATCAACGGACGGGTCGCCTGCGTGATGACGCGGGCGCCTGCAATCGGAAAGCTCTGACGCTGCACCGAATCGGCGAAGGCCTGAAGGAAGCTTTCGTAGATGCGCCGGGATGTCTGCGATGCGGTCTCCAACTCCTCCAGGGTGATCGACTCGTCCGGATCGAGCAGATTCGCGGGCTTGGTGCCGTTCGAGGCGTCGGATGATTTCCGGGTGGGGATTCGGTAATCGTGACTGGCCTTGAATTCCTGGACGAGCCGGGACGCCGCATTCATCTCGCGCCGAAGCTGTTGAATTCGCCCTTCCAGCCACGCACTGCCCTGACGAGCCGCTTCCGACCGGCTGTCGAGCTGGTCTCGGACATACGCGTCGGCGATCGCGTTCACGATCTGCGCCGAACGCTCCGCACTGGGGGATGTGAAGGCGATCTCGAAGGCGTAGGAGGTTCCGAGCCGCCTGACACTCAAGCCGTTCTCGATCATCCCGATGGCGTCGCGCATCCGCTCATAGGACGTAGGCGGGGATGGGGGTGGGTAGTCCAGCCAGCGAAGCACGTGCTCCTTCAGCTTCGCACGCAGGCCCACTTCCTTGGGAAGCTCTTCGATGCGCAGGGTCTCGACCACGGCCGTCGCGATCGTTTCGGACCGCATGACGATCATCTGGCTCTCGACGAGCGCCGCGTCCATGGAGGCTGCGATCTCCGGAGTCTGATCCCGAGTCGGGATCTGCGGCATCCGCGGATCGACGATGATCTGTGCTCGGGCCTGATAGAGCACGGTGGTTTGATGGATGTAGACCGCCGCCGCGACGACGGCGAGAAGCACGAAGCCGAGGATCGTCCAGCGGTAACGCTGGAGGAAGGCGACCATGTCGACCTCCCTGGCGGCGATCGCGTCGGTCATCGCCCCTGCGCGTCGATCGTCGAGCAGTTCGGTCGGTGTTTGCTTCAGCACGGTCTGCTATCCTCAGCTACGTTGAGCAAGGAGCGTCAGCATCGCTTCGGTCGAGATCCGTGACGGGCCGGTGAAGGGAGCCGCGTCGACGACGACCGAATAGCCCTCGCGCTGCGATCGCTCTGCTGCCCGCAGCAGACGAGCCGAGCCGTTCCCGCCGAGATGCGCGGCCAGGAGTGAGGCGGAGGCGTCGGCGGCTGCGTTCGGCAGATCCGCCGTCGACCCGGTGATCAGCTCCGCCAGGGGTTCCGCCAGACAGGGCGGCAGAAGGGCCGGGCGGCCGCGGAGCAGGTGGCCCATCCAGGCGCCGACGGCGAAGGTCTCCTGCAGGGGCGCCAGATCCTCATAGACATAGGCCGCGTTGATTCCCGAATGGATCGACCGGAACAAGGCCTGGGCGCCTGTCACTGGACCCCGTCGTTCGGCCGCAAGGCACGCGTCCTCGTGGAACCGGTCGAGTTCGGCCATCACCAGGCGGGCGAACGGATCCGCGCCGGCACGGGCGATGGCACCAGCCGGCCATCCGGAGATCCGGCTCTCGGCAGGGCTCGCCACCACATGCGCTGCATCGAGGCGCCAGCTCGCGCGCGTCGCCGGCGGCCGGACCGGAACTCCGGAACGCGCGCGGGAGGCCAGGACGCGCCGGATGCGGGCGGCGGCGCCATCCAGGCTGTTCGACTGGGCACGGAGCACACCCGGAATGAGGAAAACGAGTTCATCGTCGGATACGTCGCTCCAGCCCCGCGCTGACCAGAGGCCCGCCAAGCCGCTCTCGACGATGCCGTCGCCCCAGAGATCGGGCCTGACCGTCGCGGGATGTTCGTCCCGCATCGGCCAAAGCATCTTCGATCTGCCGTGCCAGGCAGCCAGCGTTGTTTTGAATATGCCAGCGAATGTCATCGGCTCACACTTCTGCGACACCCGACCATCAATCGTTGAGACGAGCACGTGAACCGCACCAATTGAGGTAGCGATCCTCCTTCCGGATGAGGCCGGCGGTCCTCGGTGATCCGAGGCTCCGCAGTCGGCCGCATCGTTTGGCCTCGCCCGATCGCGAGGCAAGATCAGCTTTGCTCAGGACCGGACCGGGTACAGGCGTTCGTAAAAGGCACCCTTACGCCTAAGGCAGTAGTCACAAGACCCCAATTCCACCCTTTGAGGTTTTGACGCTGTGCAGCTAGATGCAGTGAATTGACGTCTGAGACAGTTTAATTTCGGAAATCGCGTGAACAGCAATGAAAACGCTCAGTTTCCCTCTTTTCGGTTTTCGTGGGCAGTCACGGCGTGACCAAGTTGCCTCCGTGACAGTGGAAGGCGATCTGGAAGGCCGGTTTTCCACGCCCCTACCGATGGAGGCGCTCACGATCACGGCGCCGCGCGATCCTGCATTCTTATCGAAGCTGATGACGCAACCGGTTCTGAGTGCCGGCTCCGGCCAAGTCCGTTCCCGGATCGCTCCGCTCGGAGGCTTGCGGAAGCGCTACGTCGACTTCGCTATCGCCGTTGGGGTCCTGATCCTTGTCCTGCCGCTGCTCCTGATGATCGCCCTTGCGATCAAGCTATCCATGGGTGGACCCGTCATCTATCGGCACCGCCGGATCGGGTGTTACGGGCGCGAGTTTGATTGTCTCAAGTTCCGAACCATGGTGACCAACGCCGATGCTGTGCTCGAGGCCCTGCTCCGCACGGAGCCAGCGGCCGCTGCGGAATGGCATCGGACGCAGAAGCTCGTTCGCGATCCGAGAATTACGTGGATCGGCCGCACGCTGCGGCGCACGAGCCTCGACGAGTTGCCGCAGATCTTCAATGTTCTGCGCGGTGACATGAGCTGCGTCGGCCCGCGTCCGATCGTGCGCGCCGAGTTGATCCGGTACGGTGCTCACGGCGATCTTTTCCAGAGCGTGAGACCCGGCATGACGGGTCTGTGGCAGGTCAGCGGGCGCAACTCCCTCGCCTATGAGGACCGGGTCATGCTCGATTGCCAGTATGTCAAAGACTGGTCCGTCTGGAGTGATCTGAAGATCTTGATACGCACGATCCCTGCTGTTCTCAATACGCGGCAGACCTGTTGAGTAGGTCCCGACTCAACGCGCGGAGTTGATGAGCAGAGCCATGGCGAAATAGGACAGCTGGAGCGTTATGACACAGACCAACAGCTGCCACCACGCCAGTCCCAGCCCAATTCCCGCAACGACAACGAAGGCTGAGCCGGCGATCGCCGCGGGTGCCTTGTACCGCAGGCTTCCGAGGAGGCTCGCGACCACCGAGAAAGCAAGAAGCCAGATCATTCCGCCGCCTTCGTTCCGAGACGCGATTGGCCGCGTAGATCGATGCCCACCGGTCGAGGATCGCATCGGCCCCCGCTTCGGTCAACGCGACAGGCGCGGTCCGTCGGGGGCGAAGGCCCGTGCCGCACGGCAGCGCCGACATGGGCCGCCGGTGCCCGTCCCGCGCTCGTAGCAGCAGGTCCTGACCTCCATGGATCTCTCCCTGATCGGCATCGTCGTCGCAGCGATCCTCCTCTGCGTGTCGGCCTTCCTCGGCCCACCGCTCATCGTCGCCACCATCGCGGCCTTCGCATTCGGCGCGACCGCGATCGGGTCACTTCCGGCGCTCGGCGGATCTTCGCCCCTGATCTACATCGTGCCCGGGTGTATGCTGATCGCCGCGCTCGCGGTTCGGCGCGGAACCATTCCGAAGCTTGGCATCGTGCTCATGCGGGACCAGACCACCTGGGCTGTTCTGCTTCTGGCGGTGTACGCCGCCGCCGGAGCCGTGATCCTGCCGCGGCTCTTCGAGGGCGCGACGACCTCCTTCGTCACGTCCCGGGTGGTCGGCGTGTTCGAAAGCCCCCTTGCGCCGGGCCCCGGCAATATTTCCCAGACGGCATATTTTCTCTTCGGCGCGCTGATCTTCGCCGCCTTTTCCATCCTGCTGCTGCAGCCTCAAGCGATCAGACCCGTCGCCCGGGGCTTCTTTCTGTGGGCTGCCCTGACGGCCGCCTTCGGCGTGATCGACCGCGTCGGTAAGCTCATCGGCGCGGGCGACGTGCTCGAGCCGATCCGGACGGCCTCCTACGCGATGCTGACGGGTGCCGATCTGACGCTCGGGAACGTGACGCGCATCTCGGGTGCGTTCTCGGAGGCGTCCGCCTTCGGTGGCGCCGCGCTGGCGAGCTTTGGGTTCAGCTTCGCCTTTTGGAGAAGAACCGGTTCGTCCCGCGCCCTCGGCCTCGCCATCGTGCTTCTGATTCTCGTATTGCTCTCGACTTCGACCACCGCTTACGCAGGCTTCGCCTTCCTCGCGAGCGTCCAGATTGCCATGCTCGCCCGGACCGCGGTGACGAACCGCCTGATGCGCAACGATCTTGTGGTCCTGATGGCCCTGGCGATCGGCGGAACTCTGGTTCTGCTTCTCTATCTCACCACTCCGGGCATCTTCGATCCTGTGTACGAACTGTTCCGCGTGACGATTCTGGAAAAGGACGAGTCTCAATCCGGAATCGAACGCAGCTATTGGAATTCCCGTAGCCTCGACAGCTTCGTCGATACCTTCGGCTTCGGCATCGGGATGGGAAGTTCCCGCGCTTCGAGCTGGGTGATCGCGATCCTGTCGCAGTTGGGCTTCGTCGGCACCGCGCTCATGGCAGCGATCGTCGTCAGCCTGCTGAGACCATGTCCGCCCACTCCCTCCGATCCGTCGATGCAGTGGATCGCCGGCCTCCACGACGGAGCGCGCCTCGCCGCGCTCACGCAACTCTTCACGGCGACGATCTCCGGCGGTCAGGCGGATCCGGGATCCCAGTTCTTCATTGCGCTGGCGACAGTGCTCGCCTGCCGCGCGCATCTGCGTGCAAAGCTCCATCTACGGAACGAAATGATCGCGGCTGAGCCGCCCGATCTCAGCCGGTACGCGGGCGCATTCACCTACGCCACGAGGTCATGATGCTTGCGGGACGGGTCGTTACGGGAGCCATGCTGCTCGTTGGGGCCCGTCTGATGGGGCGCCTCATCGATTTCTGTGCTCTCCTCGTCTTCGCTCGGCTGCTGACCCCGAATGATTTCGGAGTCGTCGCGGCGGCCATGACGTTGATCTCGCTGATGGAAGCCATCTTCGAGTTGCCGGTCGGCCTGGTCCTCGTCCGGACCCCGAATGTCGAGTCCGACCATTACGACACGGCCTTCACGCTCTCCATGCTGCGCGGCGTGATGCTCGGCCTGCTGATCGCCTGCATCGCGTGGCCCTATGCCTGGGCCTTCGATGACTTCCGTCTCGTTCCGATCATCCTCTGCCTCGGATGGGCACCGATGATCCGCGGATGCGTGAGTCCCCATCTCTGGGTCAACCTGCGCCAGCTCCAGATGGGCCCCGACTGTCTCGCGCAGACCGTCGGCAAGATCGGCGCCTTCGTGGTCGCGATGCTGGTCCTCGCCCTGGAGCGGAACTATTGGGCGCTGGTCGTCGCGACGGTGAGCAGCCCGGCCATCATGGTCGCGACCTCCTACTACCTGGCGCCGTACCGACCGAGGCTTTCGCTCAGGCAATGGCGGGTCTTCTGGGATTTCCTATCCTGGCTCGGCGGTGCGCAGTTCCTCGCCGCGCTGTCCTGGCAGTGTGATCGCTTCGTCCTCGGTCAGTTGTCCAGCCGCGCGGAGCTCGGCCGATACACCATGGCGGATTCTCTGGCGGCGCTGCCGATCCAGGCTCTCGCCGCTCCCGCCGCCGCGATGCTCTTCCCGGCACTCGGCGCGATCCACGTCCAGCACGAGCGTCTCAGGCGCGCATTCCTGATCGGTCTCGGTGGCGTCTACACCCTCTGCCTCCCGATCATGGTCGGTCTCATCGTGCTGGCCGAACCCTTCTGCCGAACGGTCCTCGGACCGCAATGGGGCGAAGTCGTCCTGCCCATGCAGATGCTGACCGCCGCGGGCGCGCTGAGCCTCATCGCGCAACCGCTCGGGGCTCTCTACAACGCCTTGGGTCAAACCAAGGCCGGGATGGTCCGCAGCGTCCTGGGCCTGTCGATCAAGCTCCCGCTGGTTCTCGTGGGCTGCTTCGCCGGCGGCCTCGCCGGTGTCGCTCTGGCACGGCTGGTGACCGAGTTCATCATGTTCGTCGTGTCCGCCTACAGCATTCGCCAGTTGACCGGCGCATCAACGAGAAACATCCTGTCGGTCCTCGTGAGGCCCGTCGGCGCCTCGGCTGCGATGATATTGGCTTTGCTGGTCCTCCAGCCCCTGATCGGAGCTTCCGACGACCCGACGATCCGCGGGCTCATTCTCGCAGCCCTCGTCCTGGCAGGTGCACTTGTCTATTCCACGACGATTCTGATGCTGTGGGTTCTCGCCCAGCGTCCCGCCGGTTTGGAAGCGAGGCTGACGGCTATCGTGCACGAGGCGCTGCGACGCATAGCGAGCAGGCGGGGCGGCCTTTCCCTTGGTTCCAAGGCGATTGTGCCGGTTGAAGTGCACGGCCGGCCCAACCGGCCCGGATGACCCTGCCGATCATCGATCTGACTGCCTGGCATGCGACCGGGCTCTGAAGTGGATCGGCACGGACCGGAGGTGCTGGACGTCAAGCGCGGCCGGAGAGACCCGTGAACAGCTCGCGTCGAAGCTGAGCCATACCGAGGTGCAGACAGCGCGGGTCAGGATACTGGGACTGGTGTGCCAAGAGGCGGAGATCTCTGCGCGGAGCGATGACCGCTGATGAAGGTTCACGGCAGACTCGGGTCGAACAGACGCCGACGAGGAAGGATCCGGAGCACGAACGCTCGATTGCGCCGCCCCGTGGCCGATCTAACTCGCGACCGTGATCACCGGCTAAGTCGGGGTCTGCAGGGTCGGTACGGCCGTGCTCGAGCCGCATCGACCGTGACCGGTCTTTGACGGGCCGCGTGAAGGGCGACGACGTGGTGGCGGCCATGGCCCGTCGTCACCTCGATCCGGCGCCGCTTGAGCCTCCTGATCCACACGCGCTTTCCGACCCTGCGGCATCTCCGCCGGCTTCGGTTCCGGCGAAACTTCTCGATCAGCTCGATCGAAAGTCAGAGGGTCAGGTCGAGGGCCTCCTTCGCGCTCTTCTGGTATATTGAATAATCATCGTACTTTATCGTTATACGAACAGGAAAAGTCTATAATCCATGACAATAATTTCAACTGTCCTAGGGAACATCACCGTCTTGGCAGACTTACAGCCGCACTGTGCCGCTCGTGAGCACATGATCGGAAGTTTAACATGAAGACCCTCGCACTGGTTATGGCCACTGGCGTAATGTTCGCCAGCTTTTCCATCGGCTCAGCTTCGGCCGCTCCCGGAATGACGCACGCCGAGCGGATGCGTGCCAGCTCGTCGATCGGCTATGCGGGCAACTACAAGGCCCGCAAGCATCACATGCGGCACCACGGCAATCGCCACGACGCGATCCACCATTCCCGCGCCAATCGGACCCATCACACCCGCAATCGCCTGATGCATGGCGACCCGAACGCCCGGAACCCGATGCAGCCCGGTTACGCGCAGCAGCGCGGCACCACCTCGGGTGGCCCGCGCTACTGAGGCCGGCTCGACAGACCCGAGGGCGGTGGTCCCATCGCGGCGCCGCCGCCCGATGCCATGCTTGCGTTGGTGAAGTCGCGGAGCGGCGCACCACGGCTACACAAGGGCAGGCCACGCCACCAGGCCTCGTCGTTGGTCCAAGCCTTGATTCGAAGGCGCGTACAGAGCACACGATGCTCGGTCATCAGAGGCACTCATGCGGCCGTGACCTAGCACCTTCGTGGGCAGGTGATCGGATGGCTCCGATTGCGTGAGCGCGTTCGGTCGAGATCGAACGAGGCAACTGTCCAGTTGCGGATCCTGCGATATTCGGGCCTCGCTCCAAACCTATCGGAAGCGTGATGCTATCAAGGCTCCCGAGAATCATACGATGTGCCTCCCAGATGCTTTGATCTGGTTCGAAGGAGCGTAGCGTTCTATTCACTGACCGCATGACGTCATCGACAAGATCGCGACAGCCGCCCAATGCGTCCGTACCTGATCGATGGTGGAATCGAGCGCTCGAACAACATCCGGTCGAAGCTGTATCGACTGCCGGTGCTCTTCCGGCCCCGCCAATCGCTCAGTGCTTCACTGACGGCGGAGTTGGCTTCAGGTAGAGAAAGCTTCGCTCTCCAGTGGCAGCCTCAGTGATATGATCGATCGCGTTCAACAACTCACCGAGGTTCTGGTCGAGTGCGGGCTGAAGGAGAACACGTCGGCCGGTCGTGCGCCCGGCGATGAGTTGCGCTTCGGTCAGGGGATCAAAATCGGGTCGAACCCGTCGCTTCTGACTCATCGGTCTTCCGGTTCGCTGATTGCTCCAGCCGCCGCAGCGCTGAGGGCAGCGGTCAGCGCTATGAGCAAGGCCGCCTCGATCATGATGGGGTCCTACTCCTCGACTCGTCCCTCGGGGTGACCGCGGGTTCAGCTAGGACTGCCTGCCGTATGGTTAACGAAACGTTAGCCACAATATCCGCGCGGTAATCTGAGCCACATCTCCGGCGGTCTCGCCTCGGTCGGGGGACGATGGAAAAATACGTCGTCGACGGAGTACGACAAGCGCATTCTCGCGACGCCACACGGCTCGCGGCGCTGCGGGCTGAGTTCCGTCAAGAACACTGGCCGTCGATGCCGCGAGAAGCGACGTCAGACGTGGGCCGCCAGCACGGCTGGAATGGCAGCGCGCAAGCGAGAATACCCGCGTGTGGATCGCGGCCAGGCAGCCTCGTCCCAGGCGCGGCGCACGCGCAGGCACCTGTCCGGCAGGGCCGCTGCCGACGGCCCAACGGGTGCCCAGGCCGTCACCACCGGCAGGTCGCCTGCCCATCCGCCCTCGACCAGTCCGACCGAGCAACCGAAATGCACCTCGGCCCGGGCCAGGGCATCCATCATCGCGGCCGTATCCGCGGACCTGACGCGATCGGACGCCCCAACCGCATGGGCGATCAGTCCACCGACGCGCACGACCGTCGCACTGCCCATGGGCAGGCTTTCTGGATGCAGGTCGTCGAGATGCAGGAGCAGCGCGACGGTGCCTGATGGCGGAGTATCGGCCGCGGGCAGAGGGATTTCGCGCGGCGACATCGGCTCCTCCAGCGCATCGGGGTACTCGTCGAGACCGGCCGGATCGTAGCGGCCCTCCGTGTACCGGCGGATGTTCTCCGCCCGGGCGACGTAGTGCTTGCCGCGGGTGTGCAGGCCTGCCACCCAGCGCCACGACAGCGTGTTGCTCGCCGGATCGCCGTCGAGGAGATGGCGCATGAAGAAGTCCGCCCCGAGGGCCCAGGGCAGCCGCAGGGTGAAGATCCAGATCGAAGCGAACCACATCCGGGCATGGTTGTGGAGCCACCCGGTCTCGACGAGGTCCCGCACCCAGTCGTCGAAACCGTCGATGCCGGTCCGCCCGTCGACCGCCGCCTCGTAGGTCCGACGCAGGCCGGGCTCGGCTGCGAGGCGCTGATGATCCGCGGCGGTCAGCGTGCATGCGTTCGTCCAGGCGGACGGGTGAGTCTCCAGATGGCCTTTGAAATAGGTCCGCCAAAAGACCTCCGACACGAACTTCTCCGCGCCTCCGTCGCCGAAGGCGTTGTCGGCAGCGGCCACGACCTCAGCCTCGGTCACGAGGCGGCGGCGCAGGTAGGGCGAGAGCGCCGATGTCGTCGGTGCGCGGCCCGGCCCCCGATCGGTGTTGCGGTCAGCAGCGTAGGCCGCGCCGGCGCGGGCGATAAATTCGGAGAGGCGCTCGAGCCCCGCGGCACGGGTCATGGGGAAGCTGGGGTCCATGCCGCTTAGCTAGGGTCAGGACCAGTCTGGCCGATGCGACCCATTCCCCGGTGGTCGGACCTGCGCGAGCCGAGCATTAAGCCCGCTGCTCCGACGGGCCGCCTCGCTTCCCCGCACCATCGCTGCGCGGCGTCAGCACTTCGAGAACATGCTCGTGAAGGTCCTGCGCACCGCACGTTCATGCTCTTGGCGGAAGCGTCGGCGCCAGCCCAGCAAGTTGCAGGACAGCGTAGTCTAGCGAGCGGATGTGATGCTCGCGATCGGCAGCTTTCCAGCCGCAGGGTAGGCTGAACCCTCGACCCTCCCTCGTTCGCTTCCCAGGGAGTGAACGGGAGGAAGAATGCACGATCGCCTGTGACAGGATTGGCTGAAGGTGCAGTCGGGTGACACAGGAAGATCGATCGAGGCGCTGAAACCCGTCCTGTCCGCGAAAATGCCGGATGAACCGCCACTCAACGTCACTAATCCCCGAGTTTCTTGTTCTATGAGGGGAAAGTGGTGCTGCTGGACAGGATTGAACTGTCGACCTCCTCATTACCAATAGTGTCGCACCCGGTCCATTGGTGTATCTGGCGGTATATGTAGCACCGTTCAACTCTCTGTTTCTGCTGATCTAATCGGGATATCGTGGGGTATGTGACGTTCGGCGGGTTTCCGAAAACCGTGCTGCCCATGTGCTGCCCACAGGGTCCTGATCGATGAAACAGAAGCTGACCGATGCTCTCGTCGCCAGGGCGGTCTTGCCGGACGGCGCTATAGACATGGTGCTCTGGGATAGCGACGTCTCCGGCTTCGGTCTGCGCATTCGCCCTGCCGGCAAGACCTGGATCCTCGCCTACCGCCCGGCCGGTGCTGGCCGGCGCGCCTGCACGAAGAAGATGAAGCTGGCGACCCTCGGCGCGGTCGCCAAGGTGTCTGCCGCGCGCATGCTTGCCCAGGTGGAACTCGGACGGATTGCGTCGGGCGCTGACCCCCTGGCCGCGCGAGCTCAGAACCGCATCCGTGAGAAAGCTCGCCTCGGCGACCTGCTTGATCGCTACGATCGGCATCTTGAGCGACGGCAGTACGTGAACCGCAAAGACGTGCTGGTCATGCTGCGTTCGCGGATGGCGCCGCTCCTGAATCGCGACGTGGCGACCATCACCGGTGCCGAGTTCGCGAAGATCACGGATGCCATCAGGGAAAAGGGCCTGCACGGAGCTGCCGCGCATTTCCGCACGCTCTGCCGGGCGTTCCTGACCTGGTGCGTGGCCGAAGCGAAGGTGCTGCCGGTGAACCCGCTTGCAGGGCACCGGAAGGAGCGAGCGACCCGTGCAGATCGCCTCGCGAAGACGGAGAAAGGTCGGGCTTTGTCCGACGTCGAACTTGGCAGGGTGTGGGCCGCAGCCATGCCCGATTCGACCGCCGGCCGGCTGATCCGCTTCTACATCCTCACCGGCTGCCGACGTGGGGAGGGCGCCGGCATCACGTGGGCGATGCTCAACACTCGAGCTGCCATGTTCGAGCTGCCTCCCGTGTTCGTGAAGCAGGGTCGCGGGCATAAGGTCCCCGTAACGGCGCAGCTACAGAGCTTGCTGGAACTCTGCCATCGGGACGCACGATCCGACCTCGTCTTCCCGTCCGCCCGGACCGGCAGCCCGATGAGCGGTTGGACGAAGCTGGTCGCCAGCCTCACGAAGGCCTCCGGGGTCGAGTTCACACTGCATGATCTGCGCAGAACCTTCCGAACCGGCCTGTCGCGGCTCGGCGTCAATCTCGATACTGCGGAGCTCGCCTTGGGGCACGCACGGGCGGATCTCGAAGCGATCTACAATCGCGACGAAGGGCTCGATCGCCTTCAGGATGCCTTCGAACGGTGGGGTGCGTTCGTGGCGTCGCTATCTGCAGACGCGGAAACGCAACGAGTAGCGGCCTGAAACGACGTCATGTATGCGGGGTCGGCTATCATACTCAGTAAGCAATGAAATTGGCTCTGCTGTATGTCACTTGTATGTCACCAAATTAGTTGCTCTAAGATATCTTGACGCCCTAAGTAATACTACAATATACTATGCTTGCCGCGCTGCCCGGAGTATCTCTGAATCGCGAACCTGAAGCGGCTCAATCTTCATCGCATCGATGATGGACGACGCATGGGCGGTCCGTCTCACAGGAGAGCTGTATGTCAGCGAGCGCATCTGCATGCGCCGGCGCAAGCCCGCGTGTCGTTCCCGATATCGAGAAACTGCCCGGCGAAGCGCTAATCACCCGCCAGCAACTCGCGGCCGTGAGCAGCTTCGCACTCATCACCCTGAAGGTCTGGGCCAAGCAGGGCCGCGGCCCTCGCATCACCGTCGTAGAGGGGCGGCCTCGCTACCGCGTGCGTGACGTCCGCGAATGGATGGGGCTGGCGTCATGAGCGGCCGCCGCCACTACTCCTCATTCGCCAAGAAGCCTGTCCCGGGCACGGACTTCGACTTCCACGTCACCGCGACGGAGATCTGCGATGAAGAGCCGATCCTGTCGATCGGCTGGTCTCCGGTGCCGATCACCGAGGACATGGCGCCGCAGATTCGGAGCTTCTGGGAGCGGCGCAATCCGCTACTCGTATTGATCGGTAAGCAGATCGAGGACGAGGCAATCGCGAAGCTCGCGGCAGTCGGCGTGCCGGCATCGAGGCTGACACCGCCGTTTTCACCGGAAGTCGAAGCCCTGGTCGCAGACTACGTCCGCGGCGCACGTCACGGCTTCCTACTGAAAGACGAGACGTTCAGGCGCCCGCCGGCGATGAGATCGGATCTTAGCCCCCTGCCGCCCCATCACCGGGTGATCGTCGGCGCCTGGCTCAGCCGTGGAGGCTCGACGAAGGCCGCTGAGGCGCTGAACGGCGGATTGCCGACAGGTGTCAGAGGCGGCCTCAATCGCAATCACGTTGATCGGGTGATGCATGCCTTCAAGCGCTTGCCCGGCCGTACGAAGATAATCTTTCGGGCCGAGATCCTGCTGTTCTCGACGGGCTTCCTCGGCCTGGAACGCGTGCGGCTGGATGCGGGCCGGCACCCCGAGTTCAAGAAGCTCCGGGGCCGTGAGTTGGCTGAGGCTATCCACGAGAGGCGTGATCTCTGGAGCGTCATGGATCGAGCCGTGTCGACGATCCCACGCTCGCAGATCCCGAACGTGGCCTGATCTACGGACGCGCGATCTACGGCCTGCTCAGAGCACCTCGTATCGCGCGCCAAGCTTCGTCAGTCTGCCTGCTTCCATCCCGCCACATCAGCAGGACCGCGCATGACCGCACTACCGAACGAACTCGAACTCTGGCGCGAGCGCACTTCGCTCTCCGTCCGCGAGACCGCAGCCGTTTTCCGCCGATCCACATCGTGGGTTCGCGACCGCATCACTGATCGGAGCTTGGCAGTCCTCCACTCTCCTGTCCGCAGTCCGACCGAAGTCACCGTCAACAGCATCGCCGCTCTGATCGATCGGCTCGGCCCTGAAAGAGCGCAGATCAGCCCTCAGCGCGGTCGCGGCGCCTACCTGAGACTGGTCGTCGACAATACCAACTCTTGAAAAACGGCCAGGGACCCTCACCACAAGGGTAATCCTGGCCGTTCCGCATTAGTGCTCAAGGACATATTATGCTGGATAGCGGAAACATACCGGCTTACGAGCTGCAGGACAATGGCTCCTCCGCACAATCTGGCGGGGACAAGCTGATCGCCGACATTGGCGACATGGAAACGTTCATTCGTGTAGCCTTCGGCGGAATAGAGCCGGGGCACGGCAACATCGCGCTTCGGTCATTCCCGAACAATGACAAGGTGGGAAAGCCGGATTTCCGCTGGCGCCCCTTCGGCCCGGGGCTGATTCCTGCAGCCATCAACTTCGCCACGGAGGCAGCTAACCGGACCGGCGGCGACGCAGCAGTCTTCGCCCCGCCACCTTGTGTGTTCGGGGACAAGACATGGAAGGGTAAGCTTCGCGCGTCCGAGGACAACGTGATTGCGTGCCGTGTCGTCTCGCTGGAACTCGATGAGCGACCGCGGGAGATGCTGAGCAAGGCGACCGAGATCCTGGGCTCGGCGCCGACGCTACTGGTGCGATCCGGCGGCGTGTGGGTCGGCCCTGATGGCCCGGAGGACAAGCTACACGCCTATTGGCGGCTGGCAGAGGTCGCCACGACGCCGGAGGATCTGGCCCAGCTCAAGGAAGTACGGCGCAGTCTAACGCGGCTCTGTGGCGGAGACGGAACCGCCCCGCCTTTGTCGCACCCGATGCGCTGGCCGGGGTCGTGGCATACGAAGGCCGCGCCGAGACGGTGCGCCGTGCTCGAAGAGACCCCGACCGAGATCAGTCTTGAGGCTGCGGGCGCACGGATCGCCGCGGCGGCGGAGGCCGCCGGCCTCGACTTGGACCACATCGGGCGCCCGCGGCGGCCTCGGGGCGAGGGCTTCAAGACGAAGCACCCTCTAGGAGCGGCAGAGCTAACCGCGTTGGCCGCGGCAATTCCCAACCCAGCCGATCTACCGTGGGACAGGTGGAATCACATCGGCATGACGTTCTGGGATTCCTCGCACGGGTCGGCCGAAGGCGAGGAAGCCTTCGACACCTGGAGTGCGAAGAACGAAGCGAAGTACGACCCCGACAGCGTGGCCGAGCGATGGGCGCATTGGTTCACATCGCCACCGGACAACCTGTCTACCGGTTCGCTCGTTCGCCTGGCGCAGTCGAGCGTTCCTGGCTTCGCACTGACCTTCAACCTTGAACGATGGTTCGATGAATCCGCCGCGGCGGTTTCGATCGCTGCAGTGGGGGAGGCGCCGGCCGGTGCTTCGGGGGCAGAGGGCGGGGCGTCCGCGAACACCCCGGCAAAGCCCCTCTCTGCGGGCCGGGTCGCCCTGGACGACCTCCTAAACTTGCCGCCCCGGCAGTGGCTCTACGGCACCAAGTTGAGCCGGCGCTATGTGACCTTCCTGGCTTCGCCGGGCGGCGTCGGCAAAACCGCCTTCACCTTCGCCCTCGCTCTGGCCTGCGCCTCGCGCAAGCAGCTTCTACACGACACATCGCGGCGCCCACTCCGGGTGTGGCTCTATAACCTGGAAGACGACGTGACCGAGCTCCGGCGGCGGTTGTTCGCGGCGCTGAAGCACTACGAGCTCGACCCGTCTGTCCTCGATAACATTCGGATGAACAGCGGGCGCGATCGGCGCTTTCGCATCGTTGCCGCGGCGAGCGGGACGCTCGTCGTGCAGCCGGACTACGAAGCCGTCATCGCCGAGATGCGACGCGAGGCCATCGATATCCTGGTCGTCGATCCCTTTCTTCGATCGCACGGCGTGCCGGAAAACGAGAACGAGGCGCAGGACGAGGTAATGCGCCTGTACGCGCAGATCGCCGAGGAAACGAACGCCGGGATCCTGCTGGTCCACCATACCAAGAAAGGGGCCGTGGCCGGGGAGATGGATTCGCTGCGAGGTGGCTCAACACAGGCGGGTGGCGCTCGGGCGGCCTTCACCCTGGCTCCCATGTCCGTTGAGGAAGCCGGCAAGATGGACGTCCCAGAGGATCAACGCCGGCTGTACGTCCGCGTCGATGACGCCAAAAACAACATGGCTCCTCCCGTCGCCCGGGCGGAGTGGCTGAAGCTGGAAGGCGTGAGCCTTGGCAACGGGAACGAGGAATACCCGAAAGGAGACAGCGTGCAGGTCGCAACAGCGTGGATTCCGCCGCAAGCTTGGGCCGACGCAGAGAACGGCACCGAGGATAGCGCCTTGGCCGTCATTGATGCCGGCATCGACGGCGAACGCTTCTCCGACAGACCCCAGGACGAAAGGTGGGCCGGGCATGTGCTGGTGAAGCGCTTCGGCTTTTCGGAAGCGTTGGCCAAGCAGACGTTGGCCGAATGGCTGAAATCCGGCGCTATCGAAGTTCGCAAGTACCGCTCCGAGACGCAGCGGAAGGAGCGGAAGGGCGTCTTCGTACTCAAGACATACAAAGCTGGAAATGACGTTTTCGGGTAGAAATCGGGCCGCGCCACTGGGGGTGCGCCACTGGGCCTGTCACTGGCGCGAGTGGCGCGCTGAAGCCTGCGCCACTGCAGCCGGTCGCTATAAGGTAAAGTCACTGGCGCAGGCACACCCCGAACACTGCGCCGCTGCCGCGCCACTGTGTTCTGTTCGGGGTGCTGAAGCGCCGGTCTCGCCTCTCGCTCCGCTCGCTCGACCCTGTGACTTTACCCGATCGCTCCCAGCCTACTGGCCGATCCGGAAGGAACGACGGGAAGCGGGCGTGACATACAAAGTGAAGGTCGGTGCATTGACGGTTTTCCGAGAGCCAGCACAGCCGGGGCCAACGGTTCGGCCGATCCGTGACATACCCGAAGGGGCCGCAACGTGAAGCGTGGGTTCGGGACAAACGAGCCGGCATCGGCGCGGCAAGTCGCTTGGCGCCGCTCCGCCCGGTTCAAGGCGATGGGTCGGGCCGCCTGCATTGAGTTCAACCGAGCGCGCCAAGCCGGACCGAAATGCGGGGCGACGAAGAAGTCCGATGGGGAGCCGTGCCAGAACCCGGCCCTGGCCAACGGGCGCTGCAGGTTGCACGGCGGGCGCGTGCCCTCGGGTAAAGCCTGGCACGTCGTCCAATTCCCGCCGGTCGGCACGCTCGCGTTCGATCGCAAGCTGATCACCGTCCAGAAGCGCGACCGCGCCCTGGCCAAACGTCTAGCCGCGATGACGCCAGAGCAACGGGAGCGCTACGACCGGTGGCAGCGCACGCATAAGCCGGGATCGGCGGGCGCGCGCTCAGCGGCGCGATACCGGGCGGCGCAGGACAACGCTATTGCCGAGATCCTGGCGCGGCCGGAGGCGCCGGGCGCCAATGCAGCCAAGATTGCCGAGGTCGAGGGGTTCGTCGCGCGGCTCAAACAAGAGCGGGCCGCGGCAGCAATTCAGATCGCAGTGACATACAGCGAAGGGGTATTTGGATGAACGAGCACACGCATGAGATGACGCCAGCACAAGTGCGCCGGCACCTTCGGGAGCGGATGGAAACGGAAGGGGCGCTCCTCGCCTACGAAACCGCCGTCGCGATCTGTCGCGACACGCGGGCGCCGGCGACCGCGAAGGCTTCGGCTCTCAAGGCGCTGCTGTACGTCGGCGGCTACGACGGCAAGCCCGCGTCCGACCGCGACAAGCCGGTGTCCGAGATGACCCTGCAGGAGACGGAAGCGCTGATTGCTCGGCTGCAGGAGCAGGCGCCCGTCGATCAAGATGAGGACGTTTTCGGGTAGGCTCTCGACACCTGCCTTCATGGCGTTTTCGGCTTCTCTCGCGCCTTCGAAGCGCGGCGAAGCACTGCCCGCTGCCGTTTCCGTTTCTGATCCTGCCGAAAGGCCTCTCGGCGCACCTTTTCCTCATCCGTCAAAGGGGTGCGTTTGATAGGTCCTGCTAGCCGTTTGAGAAGCAAAGCTCGCCGAGCACGAGCCGCCGCGTCTATGACGGCCATTTCCTCCGGAGAAAGAGTGGGCTTGGCGACAGGTTCTTCCTCCCGCGATTTCAGCTGTGCGGCACTGCGCTCGAACTCTTCGATATCGTCGATACGGATGAGATTTGGCCTGCCGGGAATGTATTTCAGCTTTCCGGTCAGCCTGAGGCGCTTCACTGTCCACACAGAGCATCTCATGCGATCCGCAGCCTCTTCTTGAGTTAGAAGATGGCTGCCGTGCTCGGGTCGTCGCTTATTCGGATTATTTTTATCGGCGTTATCTTCCAGTAATATCAATAGTATGCGGATTATTTGCTTGTAAGAAGCCTGTTGGCTGATTTTCATTCGCCCTACTTTGCTGCCTCGCCCAAGCGGAAAAAATGTCGGTTTCGACGGGACAGTATCGGCCGGCCACTCCCAATCAACCTCGCATAGAGGCTTTACGGGTTTGAACTTAATCATAGGGTTTGTCCAAATCTGTACAGTATGTAGATTGACAAAATGGACAGTCGATGCAGGTTCCATTTTGATTCGATGTCGGATATACGATCTTAAGGTGCTTGAAAACACTTGAACACATAAACGGTCCCGCGGGTCCGGGGTCTCCACGCGAATGTCCAAGGCGAAAGCCTAAAGGCGTGCGAGGGCCGACGTGTCCGGTTTTTCAAGCTCCGGATCTGCAGCAGCCGCGTGAAAACGGCTTCGATGGGACACGTCCAACCATGTCGCACTTGAGCATCGTGCCGCCTTCGGCGGTGCAGTCGAACACGCTCGACCTTTTCACCCATCCCCTTGCGGCCGGCGGCCTGCGCCCGAGCTACATGGTCCCCTGCTACCCTGTCGTGGACGGGGAGGAGCCGTGTTTAAACGCCTCGATTGAGGTGCTCATTCACCAGGACCAGCTCACGGCGTTCGAGGCTGAAGCCAACCCTATCGGGGAAGCCGCCGGCCTCTCGCATCCCGTGTGTGATGTCGCTACCGATCACGGGGGCGGCGCGTGGCGCCTTGCCGAGATCGTCGGCCCTCGCGCGCTGATCCTTGAGCTGATGCAGGTGGCGCAGCGCCACGGCTGCAAGCGCGTGCTGTACCCGGCCTAGGTACTCGCCAGCATCGAACGACCCGAGGGGCGCCCTGATCGGCGCCCCTTTCGCATTTCAGATCGGCTTTGCGCGAGGGGCCGGCAGCATGCGGGCGATAGCCTGGTGCTCGGCTGGAGCGAGGCCTAGCGCCTACGGGCCAGACTGTCGGTCGGAGGGCATAGGATTCCATTCTATGCCGCGCCTAGGTGACGAGCGTTCCAATGGACCTTGCCCGTGTGGAACGGTCCAGACCCCCACCGTAGCCGTTCCAAGGGAATGGTATTGCGTTTCGGAACGATCCGTGGTCTAACATCCTAGAACCTATTGGAACGAACCGGACCGGAACGCCCCTCATGCTCATCGGCTACGCCCGCACTTCCACCCTGGAACAGGAAGCCGGCCTGGAGGCCCAAATCCGCGACCTGATGGCCCTCGGCTGTACGAAGCTGTATCAGGAGCAAGCGTCCTCCGTAGGCCCTCGCAAGGCCCTGGAGGCGGCCCTGGAGTTCGCCCGTGAAGGGGATACCATCGTAGTCACGAAGTTGGACCGGCTGGCCCGTTCGGTGACCCACCTGGGCAACATCATCGCCGGCCTGGAGGCCAAGGGCGTGGCCCTGCGCATCGTCAACCTGGGCGTGGACACCGCGACCCCAACGGGCAAGCTGATGCTGAACGTCCTCGCGGGTGTCGCTCAATTCGAACGGGAGATGATGCTGGAGCGCCAGCGGGAGGGCATCGCCAAGGCCAAGGGGGAGGGCGCCTACAAGGGCCGGAAGCCCACCGCACGGGCCAAGGCGGACCAGATCAAGGCGCTTGCCGCGGAGGGGTTGAGCATGGCCGCCATCGCGGCGAAGCTCGGGATTGGCAAGGGGTCCGTCCATCGGGCACTGTCCGGTGGGGCGTGACCGCCCGCCGGACCGAGACGGCGCGCGGCGGCACGTGAACAGCCGTTCAGGTTTCCCGGACCCTCGACCGGGCAGCGTGAGAGGGCCTAGCCTGCCCGGAGGGCGATGACGTTCGATCCGGGCTCGCTGTGACCCACGAAGCGCTGTGACGGCCTCGGCGGGGCCGCCGCCAGAATCGCAGCCGGGATGGGCCGTAGCGCCTCCTAAAGCTCAATTGCAGTTAGCTGCGCATCCTCCAGCACCCCAGCGAGGCGCACGGCCAGCGCGGGCGTGAGCTCGGCTTGGCGGATCGTCTCGGCGACCGTGTCGAGGGTGGAGCGAAGG
Source organism: Methylobacterium sp. AC433 (assembly GCF_979253015.1). Lineage (NCBI taxonomy): Bacteria > Pseudomonadati > Pseudomonadota > Alphaproteobacteria > Hyphomicrobiales > Methylobacteriaceae > Methylobacterium > Methylobacterium sp. AC433. Next base: position 453,537 of record NZ_CEEDBN010000001.1, read on the forward strand.
ACGAAGGCGCGCATGTCGGCCGGAAGGCACATGGGGTCGATCTCCTGTGGCAAGCGGCCATTCTGCGCCCGCCGACACGCTGGGCCAATGGGCAGCGTCGCCCTTGCTGACCCGGTAGTGGCCAGCCGAACCCCACCCCTGGGTACCGGTCACAACGGCGTTCCGGGAACCGCGTCAGACGGCTGAAGAAAATTACCGCCGCTGAAAAACTCGGCTCTCCGGGCACGCCGAGCGCCATAGCATCTGCCTCGCGCGCGAATTCCAGTCCATAGATCCCGCCTATTATCGCGCACGCGGCAACCATACGGTCAGCCATCAATTTTCGGATGAAAGCCCGATCGCCAATGGCCAGCTCCGCAACAGACGCGCTCTTCCAGGAAGGACCGGACGATCCCGATTTCGACGAGCCGGCGCCGCCCTCTCGCGCGGAGGAAGAGCTCGATTACAAGATCTTCGATCTCCGCAAGCACCTGATGCAGATCGCGGACGGCGATGACCCACCGTGGGCACTCGATCACGTCCTCCGATGCCTGCGGTCTCACGTGCATGATCGCAAGGGCCTCCGGCCGTCGGGCGACGACCGCGACGAGTTGCTCGGCGTCATGACGCCCGCGTTGGCCAGCGCGATCGAGCATCTGCCGGCGAGCTACGATCGCGGTAAGATCCGCCTTGGCATGAACGCGGCTCGTGGTCTGATCATCTACTGGGCGGAAACGGACGCGGCACGCGCGCAGCGGCATCCACACGTCCTCCCCGATCTCCTCGCCTACGCCGCCCTGCTGCGGAACGATGCGCGCAGCATGACGCTGGTCGAAGAGATCCGGGAACGCGCCGACCTTCGCCGAAGAGACCTGCTGGCGGGCCTTCATGAAGCATTCGGCAACGAAGGAGCCGCATGATGGAACCGAACGCCCGACCCGCCATCGATCCGGCGCTGAATCGGATCCTCGTCGACAGGATCATGGGCCGGCCGGCATCCGCGCCAGCCCCGGCCCGTTCCGCCGATCCGTGGAGCGCCTTTCCCGACGCTCCGCAGGCCTCCGCGAAGGCCGCCGACCCATACGCCGGCTTCCCCGATGCGCCGCAGGCCGCAGCGGCCCCCAAGCCTGCCCGGGTCATCAGCTTCGAAGGCCGCCGGATCAGCGTTCCGGGTGATGCGACCGATGACGAGATCGTGCAGATCCTGAACACGCCCGCACCAGCGACGCCGTTGGCCCCCGGCATAATCGAGGTCGACGCGCCGGATGGGACCATCGTCGAATTCCCGGCGGGCACGTCTGACGAGGTGATGTCGAAGGCCATGCGCGACACGTTCGGCGGTCCCAAGGCGGCAAGTGGGAGCCGACCAGCGGACGACATTCCCGCGGGCTTCCGCGTGGTTCCAACCCCGGCCGACGGTATACCGCCGGGGTTCCGCGCAGTCTCGACACCCTCGCCTGCCAGTCCGCAGACGACTCCCGCGGCCCCGGCGGAGGCTGGCGGGTTCCTGTCGACGATCGGCGGCATGGCGAAGGCCGGCGCGCAGGGCGTGGTGTCCGGCTTGAACATGCTGGCCGACGCCCCGGTCCAGGCGGTAAACCAGGCGCCGCGGCTCCTGAACATCAACGGCGCGCTGGTCAACAAGATCATGGGCCGAGAAGTGGTGCCGACCTTCGGGCCGATCTCGGACAAGCCGCTCCTGCCCTCCGACATCATCCAGGCCGGCCCGCGCGCGGCCGGCGCCAAGGAATATCGGCCCGATGGCTTGGCCGAGCGCATCCTGAACCGCGTCGGCCAGGAAGTCGGCGCCTCGGCCGTCCCCGCGGCCGGTGCGCTCGTTGCCGGTAGCCGCCTCGGCGTTCAGGGCGCCCGGGCGCTGGCGTTGAACGAGAACCCGCTTGCGGCCCTGGCCTACGGCCCCGTGGAGGCCGCCGCCGCGAACCCGTCCGGCATGCTGTCACGCGAGGCGCTCGGCGCGGGCGCAGCCGGAACCGGAGCCGGCATCGCGAATGAGGCCGCCCGCGCCGTCACTGGCGACGACGTGAACCCGATCTCGGATCTCGCCGGCTCGGCCGCTGGCGTCAGCGCCCTGGCCATCGCCAAGCCGATCCTCGGTGCCGTCGGCTCCCTCGCCTCGGCCGCACGCGGCTCGACCCGCTTCGCCGACGACGTCGCCCGCGAGGCCGTCGCCCACGAGATCATCGCCAACTCCGGACATGCGCAGGCGCAGGTGGCCAGCGGCATCGACCGCGGCGCTATCGATTCGCAGCCGCTCGCCGATCAGCTCCGGCGGACGTCCGCGGCGGAATCGACCATCCCGGGATACCGGTCGGACATCGCGGATCGCTCCGGCGACCCAGGTCTGGCCGCCTACGTGTTCGGCCATACGGCGGCCAATCCCGGCCTCGACACAGTCCGGCGCGCCGCGAACCAGCAAGCCATCGGCGACCGCATGGCGGAGCTCGCCCCCGCGGGCTCGTCGGGCCAGTTCCGCGCCGACCTGCAGGGCGGGGTCGACCGGCGGGTCGCGGCGGTTGAGAGCCAGGCCGAGATCGCGCAGCGGACCCTCGACGAGCACGCGCAGCGCCTCGCCTCGACCATGACCGGCGAGGCCCGGGGCGCCGACATCCGCGCGGCACTCGCACGGGCGGCCGACGAGGCGCGCGCCGGCGTCCGCCAGGCCTACGAGCCGATCAACCGTGCGACGGCGAGCGTCGATGTTGCGCCGCTGGCCGAGCGCTTCAGCGGCATCGACGAGGTCTTGAGCGTGGCCGAGCGCCAGCGCTTCCGCCCGGCCGAGGCCGCCATCCCGGATCGTCTCATCGGGCCGGCAGAAGCCGCCGGGCCGATCGATACCGGCATCCTTGATGCGTCCGGACGGCCGATCACCCGGGAGCCGGCGCCGGGCAACAGCCAACAGCCGCTCCGGGAGGTGACGGGGCTGCGCTCAGCGCTGACCGACGATGCACGCGCCGCCCGTACGGCCAACCGTCCGGCCGAAGCCCGCATCATCGATCAGCACGTGACCGCGCTCGACGACTACCTCGACCAGGCCGTGCCGGAAGGCCTGCGGGGCCAGTACGATGCAGCCCGTACGGCCCGGCGGGACTTCGCCGACCGGTTCGAGCGGTCTCAGAATGCGGTGGCGCAGGTGCTCGGCGAACGGCAGGGCGTCTACGACGTGCCTGACAGTGGCGTGGCGCCTCGGTTCGCACAATCCGAGGAAGGCCGCCTGTCCGATCTGCGCCAGCTCATGAGTGAGGCGGGCGGCGATGCTCGCGTGCGCCCGGCACTCCGGGACCAGTTCCTGGCCAACATTCGGGACCGCGGATTGCTCGACCGGCCGGACCAGCTCGGCGCCTACCTCGACCGGCACACTACGCTCCTCGATCAGCTGCCCGGCCTGCGCGACGAGCTCACGTCGGGCGGCGCGGCCAGCCGCGCGTCATCGGAAGCCCGCGGCGTGGCGGATGCAACCCGGCGCGATCTCACGACCCCGGGCCGTTCGCCCGAGGCCGCCTATCTCCGCTACGACGAGGCCGGGACGGTTCGCTCGATGCGCACGGTGCTCGGCGCGGCCAAGCCCGCGGAGGCGGCCGAGCGGCTCCTGGCGACGGCCGGTACGAACCCGGAGCACGCCCGGGCAGCGTTCTGGGAGGCCCTGAAGGACCGGGCCACGGTGGACGGCGGGGTCAACCAGCCGAAGCAGGTCAGCGGGCGCCGGGGCAACGACTTCCTGAACGACCCGCAGACGAAGGCCGTGGCCGAGGTGCTGTATCGCGACAAGCCGGAACAGCTGCGAGACATCACCGAGGTGTTCGACGCGCTTGCCGGCGCGAACAGCGCCACCCGCGCTCGGCGGCCCGGCTCATCGGGTACGGCGCAGGGCATGCGGGCTGGCTACGATGCCGCCCTGTCGGCCGCTTCGATCTCAAGCCGTCTGCGCAGCGTCCACCGCGGCCAGCTCTCGCCGACGATCGCGGGCATCGATCTGCTGGCGACCTACCTGCGCAGGAAATCAGCGCAGATCCAGGCCGGCTCGATCTCTCGGCTGCGCGACGAGGTGGTCCAGAACCCGGAACTCGCGGCCCGGCTCCTGGAGGACTACAACCCGGCGACCTACTCGGCGAAGCGTCGGGAGCTGCAGACCGCCTTCGGGGCACGCGCCACCACAGCCATCCGGTTGTTCGATGCCGCCCACGACGAACAGGAGCGCCCGGAGGCGGCGGCAGTGCGGCGGGGTGCACGATAGGCCGTCTGCATCCTGAAGGGACGGATCCTTCGAAGGCGCGCCGTTATGCCCTGCTGGCGCGAAGATCCCAAAGGCTTCCCAGGACAAAACCGATGAGTACGGCACCGAGCCCGCTACCGACGAACATGCTCAAATTATGCGCGACATACTCGTTGCTGGTCCATGGATAAAAGAGCTTCCCTCTCCATTCTATGAGGAGGTCAAGCAAGGGAATCAATAAGCCAATTGCGCCACCGATGAGTGTCCAACGCCATTTTGCTTTATCCATCGACAGATCACTCCTGCCTATACGTAGTCTCTGTTCGTCGGCAGTCATCTTTTTATCTGTGGCAGGGATTGGCGGATAGCCCGCGATAAGGCACGTAACGACGATACTGCGCTGCGCTTGCTCATCAAGGCCTTGAGAGTTCTGGCCGCTCGCTAAAATACACATCCTGCCGCTCGGCGTCCGGCCGCTACGACCTTCTCATCGGCGGAGAGATCGGCGGCAGCGTCGTGCGCGAAATCGCGTCCGGTAGCGGCGATCTGGTCTGGCATGCCGAGCTGCTGGACGATCCGCCACCGGATAGACGACCACATCCCTTCAGCAGGATCGACCACACTTTCGGCTCACTGCAGGCAGTGACGATGTGGCTCGGTGGTGCGCCGATCTCGGAAGCTTAGAGTTCGAGCTCTGAAAGTCCGTTTACCAGAGGCGTAATGGGCAAGACCTACGGTCGAAGTGTGTGAAATCTCGACAGCCCTCTGCTGAACGGCCAAACAGAAAGCGGACGAAGCTGTCGCGCCCACTTTCGACCCTTCTCAGACTCGCTGATTGTCCGCTTCCGGGCAAATCGGCTGACTGTCGCCTGCGATCGGGATGGGTGTATTTCTTCTAGTCTGCTTCTGCACGCAGGTCACTGCTCGTCCGGCGACCACTCGGGGCTGTAGCCCCCGAGGGCCGGGTGATACATCTCGTCGCCGGAATGCTGCGTGAACTCCACGTTGAGGCGATCCTCGCTCAGGCCGAGGATCTCGATGCAGTGGGCGCATAGCGCCTGGGCGACCGCCATCCGCAGCTCCGCTGAGCGTCCCTTGCGGATGTCCAGCATCATCACGGAGACCGGTACCGGCTCGCCACCGGCTTCGGGTATCCGCCACAAGCCGCCCTCGCCAAGTTCGCGGATGGCGATGCTGATCCGCCTGATGTCGACCGACATCATCTCCGCGTAGGTCCGGCTCATCTCAGCCGCGAGGCGCTTCTTGGCTGCCACGGAATGCGGGCCGATGACGTCGAGCTGAAGGTACGGCATGGATGAGCCCCTTGGTTCAAGCCGCGTTCGCCGTCGCGAGCCCGTAGCGCGCCGCGGGCTTGGCGTTGTTGAACTTGGCAGCCATGGCCCGGCGATCCTCCTCCCAGCGCGTCCAGTCCGACACGTTCTGCAGGCCTGGGATGGTGACGAGCTCGCCCTGGTCGAGACCGGCCAGCGCCGCGTCGACCAGATCGGCCGCCGACATCGTGACCGCCGACGTCTTCTGCGCCGCATAGCCGGCGACATCCCAGAACTCGGTGGCCGTCGCGCCCGGCAGCACGGTCTGGACGCGCACGCCCTTGTCCGCGAGGTCCTTCTGCAACGCGTGGCCGAAGCTGAGGACGTAGGACTTTGAGGCGCTGTAGACGCCGTTGAGCGCCTCGACCGCGATGCCGACGACGGACGAGATGTTGACGATGGTTCCCGAGCCGCGCGCGACGAAGGCCGGCGCAACCGCGTAGGTCAGGCGGGTCAGTGCGGTGATGTTGAGCTGGATCATCGCGTCCATCGTCTCCACGTCGGCCTGGAGGATCGACGCGACGGATCCGATGCCGGCGTTGTTGACGAGCATGTTGATACGCGCGTCCTCGCGCAGCCGCACCTCAAGGCGTGCGAGATCGTCCTTGCGGCCCAGGTCGGCCTTGAACGCCTCGACCCGGCGCCCCGTCTCCTGGACCAAGCGATCGGCGAGCGTCTGCAGGCGCTCCCCGTTGCGGGCGACCAGCAGCAGGTCGTACCCCCGTTTGGCGAGACGGTCGGCATAGACCGCGCCGATGCCGGCAGATGCGCCGGTCACGACCGCAATGCCCTTGCTGGATTGGGTAGACATCTTCGTTCTCCTCTGCGTTCGCGCCACAGGTTGGCGGCGTTCGATGCGAGGAACCTACCGTTGCCTGCAAGCGGCGAAAATGTCATAGTTGCGTCGATTTAAGACATGGACAATCGGCATGCAGCGCGTCGGCTTCGTCGTCTATTCCGGCTTCTCGATGATGGCGCTGGCGGCGGTGCCGGCCTTCGAGGTCGCCAACCTCGCGGCGGACGCGGCGACCTACGACATCCACTTCATCTCCGAACATGGAGGGCCGGTCAGCACCTCAGCCGGCATGAATGTGGAGACGAAGGCGTTCCACGAGACGCCCTTCGACACGCTCGTCATCGGCGGCGGCACCTTCGTGCGACCGTCGACGCCCGGCTTCGTCGCCCTCGTTCAGCGTGCAGCCGCTCGGGCCCGGCGCGTCGCCGCCATCTGCACCGGGGCCTTCGTCCTCGGCGAGGCCGGTCTGCTCGACGGCCGACGGGTCACGACGCATTGGATGCACGCGCGGGAGCTGCAGAACCAGTTCCCGAAATGTTCGGTCGACGCGGATCGCATCTTCATCAACGACGGTCCGATCTGGACGTCGGCGGGCATGAGCGCCGGCATCGACCTTGCCCTTGCCCTTATCGAGGCGGATCTCGGCCACGAGGTAGCGCAGAACATTGCCAGGAAGCTCGTGCTCTACCATCGCCGGGCAGGTGGCCAATCGCAGTTCTCGACCTTGCTCGACCTCGACGCGAAATCGGACCGCATCCAGGCGGCTCTGACCTATGCCAAGCAAAACCTCCACCGTCCGCTTTCGGTCGAGGAGTTGGCGGAAGCCGCCCATCTCAGCCCGCGCCAGTTCAGCCGCGTTTTTCATGCCGAGACCGGTCAGTCGCCGGCCAAAGCGGTCGAGAACCTGCGCGTCGAGGCCGCGCGCGTGCTCATGGAGCGCAGCCGGCATCCCATCGACGCCGTTGCCGACCAGACCGGTTTCGTGGACCGAAATCGAATGCGGCGCGCCTTCCTTCGCGCGTTCGGACAGCCCCCGCAGGTCATCCGGCGAAATGCACGCGAAGACGTAGGTTTGGTCAAGCACTCCCAGGCGATGAGGCTGTCCTGAACGTATGCTTTCAAACGACGAGCTGACGAGGATATTTATTCAGCTGAGGTCAGAGGCGGAATGTCCACTTCAGAGAGAAAGGAGAAAAGTCCGCTCCCCACTCTTATCAGATTTTGCTGAATGCAGCCATATCGGTCAGCAAAACGACCGGATATTCGACCGCATAAAAATAGGACAGATGTCTTGGGCTGTTGACGTCCCTTGCCTGAGTTTTGTCGCAACCAATCACTCCGCGATCAGTTTCCTGTGTTCAGCACGTGCGAACGCGTCTTCGCGGTTCCCGGCTGATCCAAGGACATCGATATGCAGGTTTTGAAGGCGATAACGATCGCCGCGCTTGTTCTGGCACCAGTTGCTGCGCACGCCCAGAGCGCTTCACCTCCGCCTCCAGGCAGCAGCACTGCGAGCGGAAGGCCAGCGAACCTCTGCAATGAGCTCGTTGCCTTCGTGGATCAGCCCGAGGCTACGACGAAGGCCGCAGAGGCACCGCCTCAACTCGCAACAGCCGTAACGGCCAAGAAAAGCGACGATACGTCAGCGAACCCCGCAGCGCCGGGCACTCCGCAAAGCACCTCGGGTCAAAGTGGGCAGATCACGGCGTCCGGACCGGGTGCGGCCGGTCCGCAAGGCGACGCGCAGAACAAGGCCACGCCGTCAGGCTCCACGGCTACGGCATCGGGACCTGCGAAGGATGCATCTGCTGCAGCACAGGCTGTGACAGCGGTTTCCAAACCGTCTGCCGAGAACATGCAGCAGATCGAAACCGCAGCGGGCACGAACGACATCCAAGGCTGCCGAGCAGTTGCTCAGACCATGCGGCGGGCGGGGGTCGTCATGCCAGGACCGCTCCTTGCCCTCGCTGCGATGTCACCCAAGCTTCTGGAAGCCACCTCACGTCCCTGAGGATGCTCAAAACCCATCGCACAAGCACCGTCTCCTCGATCAGGGAGCCCTTTCTCACTTCGTAGGATCACATCATGACGCGCCGCTCCACTACGCCATGGCTGGTTCCCGCTCTCCTTGGGTCCGCTGCTGCTCTGGGTGCATCCGCGCTCTACGCGGTCTCGAAGGCCCGCGAAGCCGAACGGAATACGCCGCCCATCGGCGACTTCATGACTGTGGACGGTGTCCGCCTTCACTATATCGTTCGGGGTCACGGGCAGCCGCTTGTGCTGATCCATGGCAACGGTACCATGATCCAGGACTTCCTGGTCAGCGGGATCGTCGACGAACTTGCCAAGCGCTACCGCGTCATCATCTTCGACCGACCGGGCTACGGCTACAGTGATCGCCCGCGTGGTCTCTGGACCCCGCGGGCTCATGCGACCTTGTACGAAAAGGCTTTGGAACGCCTTGGTGTTTCGAAAGCCGTGGTCCTCGGGCACTCCTGGGGAAGCCTCGTCGCCGTTTCCCTGGCACTACAAGCCCCAAGCCTCGTACAAAGCCTCGTATTAGCTTCGGGCTATTACTACCCAACTCTGCGCGCTGACGTGATCCTGGCTTCGCCACCGGCGATCCCCGGCATCGGAGACGTCTTGCGCTACACGGTGTCGCCGCTCGTTGGTCGGGCTCTGATGCCGGGAATGATCAAGGGGATGTTTGCGCCCGCTCCCGTGACGGAGCAGTTTGATCGCGAATTCCCCAAAGAGATGATGCTGCGCCCCCTACAGCTACGCGCCTCGGCGGAGGATGCGGCCCTGATGACACCGGTGACGATCGAACTGCAAGAGCACTACCACGAACTGAAGTTGCCCATCGTGATCGTTGCTGGGGCCGACGACCAGATTGCAGATGTCGGACGTCAGTCGGCGCGACTGCATCATGCCTTGCCTCAGAGCGAATTTCTCGTCGTGCCTGGCATGGGCCACATGATCCATCATCTCGCGCCAGAGCAGGTCGTCCAGGCCATCGACCATGCGTTCGAGATGGGACGCGACAACCAAGTGTAGAGGGGTACCGGACGGATCTACGGCGATACGGAGCAATTAGTCAGGCCAGCCGGCAACGTAGCTTGACCTGACTAAGCGTCCATTTCTTTCAATCGCTATCATGGCCGAGCACCTTGCGGGATCGGGCAGGTTCGACCGACGAGCACGGAGGCGAGCCATGACGTCTACCAGTTCCCGCAGTCTGGCTGAAACGCTCCTGCAGACAGCGAGGCTGAAGCGCACTTTTGCCTCTAAGGCGGACTGGGAGCCGGCTCGCAGTGCCCTCGATGACGTTCAGTATCGGGAACACCGTCGTTTCCCTTACGATCCGAGGCCTCTGGAGGAGTACAGCTTCTTGTTAGCGTCGCGGTGGTATGAGGTTCACTCGTGTGAGGAGAGCCGATGCTTCGTTCACTTATGACGCTGGGTCTTGCCTGTTTGGCGTCTGGAGCGGATGCGCAGCCGGCCAGCATCGTCCTGGCTCACACGTATGGTCTGGCCTCTTTTCCGAAGAATGCCAAATCTCCTCCAACGGAAAAGAGCGGACGGGCCACCTACTTATCCATCATCCAACGTGAAGCGGTATCAGCGGGATTGCCCATCGCAATTGCAGATGCCGTCGCCCAGATCGAAAGTGGATATAATCCTTCGGTTATAGGAGGGGTCGGGGAGATCGGACTGATGCAGGTCCGGCCGGCGACGGCGGCTATGCTGGGCTTTAAAGGCAGTACGGCCGAACTCGCACAGCCCGAGGTGAACATCCGCTATGGTGTCCGTTATCTGGCGGAGGCCTGGCGTCTTTCGAATGGCGATCTCTGCCGCGCCTTAATGAAGTACCGGGCCGGTCATGGGTCGGAGACGATGTCGCCCTTGTCCGTAACCTACTGCGCACGAGCGCAAGCGGTCCTCAAGATCCCCGAAGCCATGAGAGTGAGACAGGCGCTGGCGCCCTCACTGCCTCAATCAGCCTCGGTCTCCTTAGCTAAAACACCCTTGCCAAAGGGGTTGAAGCGAGGGACGCCTGAGTTCGAGAAGGCGTACTGGGCTGCACACGAGACGCGAATTGCGAAGCTTAGAGCGCAGATCCAGGCAAGCTGGCGAACACGCGGCGCGAAAGCGACATAGGCTCCCCTCAGCTTGCGCGTCGTTGTACGGCGCTCCAAAACCGATCAGGAGGAGAGGGGCTTCGAGAACTCCATCCCGCATAGGCACCTCGCTTCACGACGCGAGCGGCTGGCGATATCGCTAAGAACTAAGCAAACGCCGCCGGGCTCGACGCCTCGACCTTCGGGGCTCACTCGCTACGGGCCAGGTACATCACAGAAGCTGCTGGCCGGGGCGTGGATCGAGCCCGCATCATGGATCAGTCGGGGCGCCGCGATCCGAGGACGGTCGTCGGGTACATCCGACGGGCGAACGCCTTCAAGGATCATTCGGGAAGCGGGTTTTTGTGATCGCACCTGCTGTCCGGTACTATCAGAAGTGCCAGAACGCCTCGACAGTCCGACAGACAATCGCCGCGTAGGTGCCCTGCCGGTGCCTCCGCATGGGGACGTTCACGCTGCCCTGCTGTCCACTGCCTCATGTGCCCGGAACGTGTTGCGGCCAGCAGCCTTGGCTCGGTACAGCGCAGCGTCCGCGTGCCTAAACACCACGTCGGGTTCGAGACCATGGTCTGGGATCAGTGCGATACCGATGCTGAGCCCGACCGTGATCTCGTTTTCTTCGAACCAAAATGGACGCCCAACGGACGCGATAAGCCGGTTTGCTAGAGTTGCCGCATCGTCGAGCCCATGCAGGCCGGTCTGCAGGATGACGAACTCGTCCCCTCCCATCCTTGCGAGTGTATCCTCCGTGCGAAGAACCGATCGCAAGCGCTTGGCCACCTCAATGAGCAACGCGTCGCCCGCGGGATGACCAAGGGTGTCGTTGACTTGCTTGAAGCGATCAAGGTCGAGGCAGAACAAAGCCAGTTTCTTTTTCTCACGGCGGACCTCCGCCAGCTTCTGCTCAAATCGCTCCTGAAGCAGAGTGCGGTTGGGCAGGTTCGTCAGCGTATCGTGCCGGGCCAGATGGGCCAGTTGCTGTTCGGCGCGCTTCCGCTCGCTAATGTCGAGGTTCAGGCCGACGATGCGTGCGGCCTCGCCCGTCGCAGGGTCGAACACAATACGTCCAAAGCCTTGAAGCCAGCGCTCCGAGCCATGCTCTCCGCCCGCGAGAAGCTGAAATTCCGAGGCGTAAGTCGTGCGCGTCGCAATGGCATGTTCGACCGCCACGCTCACAGCCTCAACCCCCGCGGGATAGACGAGCGCCTTCCATGCCTCGATGCTGACATCGAGGGTGACCTGCTCGCTCCAGCCGTCCGGCACCGGCAGGCCCAGCATCCGCGCGCTCTGGAGCGGATAGCGGACGAGGCCCGTCTGGAGGTCCCACTCCCAGATGGCTGCGCCCGCGGCTTCCTGGGCCAAGCGCAGGAAGTCAGCCGTCTCTTCAAGCTTGCAACGCGCTTCCACGGTGTCGTGAATATCGAGCGCGGTTCCAATCCAGCCCGAGATCGCTCCCTGCTGGTGGATAGGGAGCATCATGAGCTTGTGCCAGCGATAAACTCCATCGTGACGCCTCAGGCGGCCTTCGACCTCGAACATGGTTCCCTTGGCCAAGGCAGCCTGCCAAGCCTGCTCCATCCGAGGCGCATCATCTGGGTGATTGTGGTCCAAGCGCTCCTGACGTGTCTCGCCGGCCGAGCCATAGTAGGTCCGGAACGGCTGGTTAGTGTAGGTGGCTTGCCCGTCCTCCGGCCGCATGACCCACACCATCTGTGGCAGTGCTTCCGAGAGCGCGCGGTAGCGGCGCTCACTCTCCAGCAGGGCGAACTCGGCCTGCTGGCGTGCCTTCGCTTCGGTCTCGTTTAATTGCCGCGACATGTGCAGGCGCAAGTGGGCGGCAATGATCTTTGCGAGGGTCTGCAACTGCTTCTGCTGGTCGCGTGAGAAGCTGCGCGGCTTCGTGTCGATGATGCATAAGGTGCCGATGCGAAGGCCCGGATCCAAGCTGAGAGGTGCCCCCGCATAGAAGCGGATGTGCGGGGCACCGGTCACCAGTGGGTTTCTGGCGAAGCGCTCATCCTTAAGGGCATCTTCGACGACGAGGACCTCATCTGACAGGATGGTGTAGGTGCAAAACGCAGTCTCGCGGGCTGTACCGTCGACATCCAGGCCGCAGCGGGCTTTGAACCACTGACGGTCCTCCTCGAGCAGCGAAACGAGGACGATTGGTAGGCCGAACAGGACTGAAGCTGTTTGGCAGACGGCGTCGAACTGTTCCTCGGCTTCCGTGCCGACGATGCGCAGGGCGCGTAGAGCGCTGAGCCGTTCTGCCTCGTTTGGCCCAATAGGGAACATGACGGGTGTGCCAGATGCGAGGACCGGGATGGCCGAGACGCTATTCAGGCGACCCTATCGTCCACTCGGTTAATGCTCGCTAACCAGCGAGCCCCTGTCTTGTCGATGGAATGCAAAAATTTAGGTCGTGGACTGTAGAAAACCAAAGCTCTACTGCCCTACCTAAATGGACGTATCGCGCGGACTGCCCGGGGCGCCACCTACCTAGAGCGCCTCGTTTGAAGATAGGAAGTTTCTCTGAGGTTGGCGCGGTGCCTTGAGGGGGAGGGGCTTCTTGTCGTCCGGCATGATCCGTCGAAGGTGGTCGTGGACGATTTTGGTGCTGAACGGCTTTGCGATGAAGCAGGCCGTGGCCGGAAGGTCTCCTGGAACAGGTTCATCGTGGCCCGAGGCTACGGCGATGCTGATGTGCGGGTAGTCCGAGGCGACCGTGCGGGCCAACGCGAACCCATCATATCGTTCGTCGGAGCCTACAGACATAAAGAGCAGTGCGAACTCTCGACCATGCTGTCGTAGAAGTTGGATGGCCTGCTCGCTCGTCGCGACATCCAAAACTCGGAAACCAGCGTCCTCAAGGATGGTCACAGCGTCCAGCCTCAGACGGGAACTCCCGTCGACTACGAGGGCGAAGGAAGGTCCTAAAGTGCCAAGCCGGTTCATGGTGCGCTACGTTCAAGACCTCGAGCGGCCCTCATAATAGCTTCGATCCAAAACATGCTCTATGTTAATTTTCCGTGCCTGCTGCAGCGGTGCTGAGATCAGTGCATCGGGCCCTTTCCGGGGTGTAGCGGACGATCCACTACTCGACGGAAATAGGCGGCTGCATCAACCACAGCACCTCGCCTTTCACGGTCGCCTGGCCACCCGTGACCCACTCGCGCCAGTTGATTAGAGCGTCTCTCCCCTTCTTCCCGACAGAGCTTGCGTTCAGGGCGCCGAGCGTGGCCTTTTGCAGCCATGCCCATCCGGCGCGAGCACCGCTTCTTCTATCCCATCGACTGGCCCCAACTCTCGGCCGTCATCCGCTTCGCGCGCGCAGGTGGCAGGTGCGAGGTCTGCGCTCGGCCGCATGGGCAAACGGTCTACCATCTCGGCGATGGCCGCTGGTGGGACGGAGAGGCGGGATCCTGGCGGGATGGGGCAGGATGCTTCATCTGCGTGGCGATCGGGGCTGATGATATCCTCGGTCAGGTGCGGACCACGCGTGTGGTCCTCGCCACCGCACATCGCGATCACGACACGGCGAACAACGCGGCCAAGAACCTCGCGGCCTTCTGTCAGCGCTGCCACATGAACCACGATCGGCCCGAACATCAGCGTCGACGCTGGTATACCTTGTTCAGACGCAAGGCTTTAGGCGATCTCTTCCGAGGTCCATACTAGAATAATTGAAGCTAGATTTGCGGCGTATGGCTTTAATCCGGCTCACAACGTGTCCCCTGGCACGTCCAGAATGACAATGGCTCCCCATATTAGTTTCAGACAGAGAGAAACGAGCCAGTTAATTGGCTCGTACTGTGAAGGAGTTAGTAAGCCTTAATGAAGACCCGTATCGCCGCCCTCGCCACCGCGCTTGTCCTTGGCGTTGCTCCGATCTCGTCCGCAATGGCCTATGACAGCCCCTCCCGCTATACGGCGTTCGCGCCCTACGATGTCGAGACCACCGGCTCGCTCAACGATGTCCGCCGTCCCCCGGCCTATCTCCGCTGTCCGATGAGCTCGGCCGCAGAGGGCAACGCCAACCAGCAAAACTTCCCCACCCAGCAATACGGCCAGACCTCTGGCGGAAACCGCTGCTGATCGGAGGGACACCTGCATGCTGCTGAGAGGCTTCTCCTACGCGATGATTGCCGCCTTCACGGGTGGCCTCGTCTTCACGGTCGTCGGCTCGGCCAGCGCCTTCCTGAGCCTGTAAGGGCCTGGCCCTACGGATATGCCTCTATGACCTGCCCAGCTCCGGCTGTGGCGGGTCTTTTGCGGCGCTTGACAGGCTTTCGAGCCCCAGCGTGACGCTGCCTCTGGCAAGAGATTTCTGCCGCCTGTCCCCGGTCTGCACAGGTCATTCACAAAGCGTTTGACCCAATTTGGTCCTCCGTGTTCCTGCTTTGTACTTAAGAGGGGTAGGGCCATGACCGCAGCACAAATCGCCGAGATGGCGGCTATGAGCGAGGCCGAAATGATCGCCTTGGCCTACGAGGAAGCGGCTGGCGGCGACGCACGTCGTGCCCTGCTACAGGCCATCGAGGACATCATCAGCTTGGAGGCGAAGCTGGCGGTGGCCGAACGGCGGATCTCCTATGGCTATGTCCGCGGTGCCGGTCTCGGTCAGGGCACCTGACATGGAGCGCCTGTGCGATGTCCGCGCCGAACGCATCGTCGTCGCGTGCAGTCCCTGCGGACGGCGCGGATCCTATGTCCTAGAGCGGCTGCGCCAACGCTTCGGGGCGCATGCCTCGATGCTGGACGTCTACCTGGCCCTGACGCAAACCTGCCGCTTCCAGCGCGAGGTTGGAAGCCGGACGCCCAACGTCTACGGCATAACATGCCGGGCCAAGCTCGACACCACGGGTGGCCCACCGACGACGGGGCTGCCGTCGAGGACCTGAGCCATGTGCAACCTCTATAGCCTGGTCACGCCGCAGGCCGAGATCCGTGCGTCCTTCGGCGTGTCGGTCGATCACGCCGGCAACCTGCCGCCGCTACCGGGCATCTTTCCCGACCAGCGCGCGCCCATCGTGCGTGTGGCCGAGGACGGTGAACATGTCCTGGAGATGTTCCGTTGGGGCATCCCTGGGCCAAAGGCGTTCGGCGAGCATCCGGTCACCAACGTGCGCAACGTGAAGAGCCCGCACTGGCGGCCCTGGCTGAAGCCGGAGTACCGCTGCCTGGTGCCGGTCTCTTCGTTCAGCGAGTACGCCGACACCAAGCCGAAGAAGACGCCGACCTGGTTCGCGCTCGATGAGGAACGGCCGCTGTTCGCATTCGCGGGCATCTGGCGCCCCTGGACGGGGGTGCGCGGCACGAAGGCCGAGAACCCCGATCGCGTCGAGGAGAAGCACCGGTTATTCTCGTTCCTGACCTGCGAGGCCAACGGTGTCGTTGGCCCGGTCCATCCGAAGGCCATGCCGGTGCTGCTGACGAGCCCGGAGGAGTGGAGCACTTGGCTTGCGGCCCCGACTGAGATTGCGCTGGAACTTCAGCGTCCTCTGCCGGACGCGATGATGCGGATCGTGGCAACGGGATCGCGCAGAGATCCGGCGGAATGACCCCCTTGCGAGGCCGCTGATTGCCTGAGGGTTAACGGCTCGTAAACGAATTGGTAGGCATGACGTAATTCAGCGGCTCTGGTGCTCCTGAGCCACACTTCGAAAGGGCCTGAGACATGATCACGGTGACCTTCCTCGGCATGATGACCGCGGCGCTGACAGCGGCAGTGGCTGGCGCGATCAGCGCTCCCGGCGAGCGATAGTACGGCCAGGATTAAGGCGTTAGCGCCCCTCTGGGCCGGCCAGAGCGGCGCGTTCGACTACGTATGTGACCGTTGCGCTACGGTGGTTCTTTCTGGTGCAGGAGAGCAGTTGGAGCCCTCGCGTCGGCATAATTGATCGGTCAGATCGAGGAAGCGCACCTGCTCCTGGTCCCGTCCGATGTCACTCACCCGCTTCGTCTTACGCCAGCACCGCGAGGTCACCGCCGTGGTGGCCACCTATGGAGTGTTTCTCAGTGGCATTTTGGTACTCGCCTGGGCTATGGCCTGACCGTATTTAGGGAGGCTATCAGTCCGAACACAGTGCATGCTCATTTGGCTGGTAGGAGTTTCTGATCATCGCCTGCTCTCATCCCAGCATTTGGAGGTTGGCTCCGGTTCACTCTTCCGCCGCAGCGCCGACTTCTCTCTTTCGCAGGCTTCGATGCGTTCACGACGAGCCGCGCGCCTAGCCTGATCCGCGTCAGCAGGGGTGGGCGTAATGCGGGTCGTGTGCGCAGCCATTGGTAGGTCACACGTCGCTGCGCTGACCAAACGGAAGTCGCAGGCGTGCACTCTCCAGGGCTGGAGCAGCTTGAAGTCGGCTCCAATAAAGGCAGCTATCGAAGCTGCTGCGGCGAATAGGGCGATGACATTAAGGATGATCTTCCCTATTTTTTCATAGATCCTGATACAGCAGAAACTACATTTACCGTAAAGCGTGTGGTCTTCCGCGGTCACGATCTCCAAAACAAAGGCTGGCAACATGCAGCAGGTACCGGACCTGGCTGGGCTTCCGTCCGTGATTGATGCGATCGTGAAACCGTGGCTTAACGCGGTTGAGACCACGGGTCTGGGAATGGGCTCTGTCGTCTCCGATGCGGTTATCAGCGCGACCATGAGCATCAACCGAAGGATCGTCGTTACCTCGGATCTTTCTGGATACGTCGCCGAAGCGCGCAATGCATCCGAAGCTCTCGCTCAGGCGCTGGACCGACATAAGTCGACGACTACGGAGCGCAATGTAGCCTTGGCGGCATTGGCCGTGCTGACCGACAAGTTGCGACTGTCGAAACCCAACGACAGCACACGGGCGCTTGGTCTTACTTGGTAGAAGGGTGGTGATCAGCACGATCCCGGCAGGCCTCATGGCGTGTGCTCCTTGGCGCAAAATATCGCTTTGAAGGGAGCGTGCCAAACGGCACGGCGTTCCGGCTGAGAGGAGCCTAAATCGGGATCACTGAACAAGTCACGGCCCACCGCCTTTCGACGGAGACCGCGCAAACCCAAGTGGATTGTGCCATGAACACTCGTATTGCTTCTGCTGTTGCTGCTGTTGTCCTGAGCGTTGGCGCGATAGCTTCGCCCGCTCTGTCCCAAAGCTACACTGCCCCGGCTGGTATCTCCGCTGCTGCGGCGCCCGGCAGCCGCGAAGTCCGTAGCTACGACGACATCACCACCGGCTCCATCGGCTACGGTCGGGACTACACCTCCGCCCAGCAGGGTAACGCCGAGCATAACAGCTTTCCGGTCTGGCAGTTCGGCCGTACCTCCGGCGGCACGGCCCGCTAAGTCTTCAGACCATTGAGACGACTGGCGGCGGAGCGAAAGCTCCGCCGTTTTTGTTTCGGGCATCGGCACTCAGTGGCCTCTTCGAGGCGATATCTCGACATCCGATCAGAGATGTATTGCGTCCCTAATTCCGCTGCGCATTTTGAGAGATATCTAAGAGGCTACAAGACATAAGGTGTGTATGGACCCAGCAGGCATGCCACGGTCCTCTTGAACATCAGTCTTGGATAGGCCATGCTTTCATCTGAGCTTATTACAACCAGATGGTAGCATGACGGATAGCGCTGACAACCAGGCCGCCGATTTTGTCGACCTCGCCGGCGACATCGTCTCCGCCTACGTCTCGAACAATCCTGTTCGTCCGTCCGACCTGCCGGACCTGATCCGGAATGTCTACGGCGCTCTCAGCGGCCTTGCTAACGGTACTGTCAAAGCTGCGGCAGAACTCGAGTTCGAAAAGCCAAGTTGGGCGCAGATCCGCAAATCCGTGATGCCGGACGGTATTGTCAGCTTACTCGACGGCAAGACCTACAAGACCCTAAAGCGTCACCTGAGTGGCCATGGGCTCGATCCGAAGAGGTACCGCCAACGCTATGGCCTCCCGGACGACTACCCGATGGTTGCTCCAGAGTATGCTGCCCGTCGATCAGCTCTGGCAAAGTCCATCGGCCTCGGTCGCGTCGCCGATCGCGTTGAAGATGTTCAGCCTAAGGGCAAGGGGCGCAAAAAGGTAGCTTAACCCCACCGAAGCTGTAACATCCATTGCACGATCCAAGGACATATACGGGTTGCCGGGACGTCAGCGCTGACCAAGCCTCTCGTACCAGTTGTGCGCTTGAATAGGAGATCGTTCGAACGTCAGAACCGAACGATCGACATGGGTGTGGCGCCACTCGCGAGGCGCCACACCATAACGGTTTCGGAACGCATGGCTCAGATGGGTCAGGGACTTGAAGCCGAGTTCACTCGCTAGGCGCGTGATCGAACGAGTTTCAAGAGGATCCGCGAGCGCTGTCCGGATCGCCTCCAGCCGCTTCTCCCAAACCCGGTGCATGACCCCGCCAGTCTGCTCGAACGCGCGATAGAGGGACGTTCGTGACGTTCCCAGACGTTCGGCAAGCCACTCAGGTGAAAGCTTGGCTGAGGGCAGGTTCAGGTCGATCAGGCGCTCGGCCGGTCCCACTACGCCCGCGTCGAGCTCGTGACCCTGGAGAACGTCCGATGCCGAGGATCTGTCGAGTAGGCGACGCACAAACCCTGTCAGTTCTGCTCCGACCTCGTCCGCTTCGTCCAGCCGTGTCGAGGGAAGATGCCGATAAAGCGCGTGAAGTCGCGCGAGCAGTAGCCTGTTTCGCTCCTGATCGAAGAACATCGGGATCCGCTCGATATCGAAATCCGCCAGGAGCCGACGAGGTACTGTCAGCCCGATTGCGCTAGAGCGTGCGCCCCGAGCATCGAGCTCTCGACCCATGTCGGCAGCCATGACCCTGTTCCGCTGCTGCATCACCGCGCAGCCTGCAACCTCGCCCGTCAGTCCTCCCGAGACGTAGAGCATGAAGGTCAGGTGATCCGGCGTCACCGCAGCGTGACGGCGGTCACGGATCATGCGTTGGGGTGTGAAGACCATCCGGCTGGCGAGTATGTCGCCGAGCATCGTACAGGAAAGATTGCCGCGTGGTGGCGCTGCCCCCTCACTCTGCTCGACCCGAATGATCGGCGCCATCAGATCCCGCCAAGCTGCAAAGGCGTGGGCCGGATCAAGACCATCGGTGTTGAAATTTAGGGTGGGGACGATGGTCATGCGCCCTGCAAAATCAAGGACCGGCTGGTTGTTCAAGCCCTAAGTGATTGAAGCCCGCCGGTCACGTCTTTGCCTTCACCATCGCAGATTGATGCTCAACTTTCTTCGGTGCCAAAGTCGTCCGCGCTTCGATGAAGGGGGCGGACTATTTGCAGGCGGCTGAGGGATGCCGTGCAGGGCGTAACAAGCCCCACACCGCTGGTGATACGCGCTTACTCCGCGAGTTCGCGCATGACCTTGATCAGGTCCGACTTCCCCTCGAAGCCTATGCCCGGAAGCTCGGGCATGACGATGTGCCCATCCTCAACCCTCACCCCATCAGGGAAGCCACCGTAGGGCTGGAATAGGTCTGGGTAGCTTTCGTTTCCGCCGAGGCCGAGGCCCGCCGCAATGTTCAGCGACATCTGGTGCCCGCCATGCGGAATGCAGCGCTTCGGTGACCAACCGAACTGCTCCAGCACGTCCAGGGTTCGTAGATACTCGACCAGGCCGTAGGACAGAGCGCAGTCGAACTGCAGCCAGTCGCGATCCGGCCGCATGCCGCCGTAGCGCAGGAGGTTGCGGGCGTCCTGGTGCGAGAACAAGTTCTCGCCGGTGGCCATCGGCCCTGGATAGAACTCGGACATCGCCGCTTGTAGGGCGTAGTCGAGGGGATCTCCGATCTCTTCGTACCAGAACAGCGGGTACTGGCGCAGCATCTTGGCGTAAGCGATGGCGGTCTCGAGGTCGAAGCGCCCGTTCACGTCGACGGCGAGTTGCGCCGTCGAGCCGATCTCCGAGAGGACGGCCTCGATGCGGCGCTGGTCATCCGCGATCGGGACGCCGCCGATCTTCATCTTCACGACGGTGTAGCCGCGGTCGAGGTAGCTGCGCATCTCGGCACGAAGTTGGGTGTCGTCTTTGCCCGGATAATAGTAGCCGCCGGCCGCGTAGACGAAGACCCGCGGATCTGCGTCGATGCCCTTCTGCTCGGCGAGCATCCGGAACAGCGGCTTGCCGGCGATCTTAGCGGTCGCGTCCCAGATCGCCATGTCGAGGGTGCCCACCGCCACCGAGCGCTCGCCGTGGCCGCCCGGCTTCTCGTTGGTCATCATCGCCGCCCAGAGTTTGTGCGGATCGAGGTTGTCGCCGGCCTCGTTCAGGACGCTCTTCGGCTCGGCCTCCATGAGGCGGTTGCGGAAGCGTTCGCGGATGAGGCCGCCCTGGCCGTAGCGGCCGTTCGAGTTGAAGCCGTAGCCCACCACCCGGCGGCCGTTGCGCTCGACGTCGGTGACGACGGCGACGAGGCTGGCGGTCATCTTCGAGAAGTCGATGTAGGCGTTGCGGATGGGCGAGGCGATCGGCTTGGTGACCTCGCAGACGTCGACGATGCGCATGATGGCTCTCCTATGTCCGATGAGTGAATGAGGGTGGGCGTGGGGGCGCGGGCGCGGCTCTAAGATGCGAGCGCCGCGGGGTGCGGCGACCGTTGCCCCGTTTTCGAGTCGGGAACGACGTCGGCCGCGGCAATAGCGACCCGGTCGCGGTAGGCCGCATCGGCCTTGTCGCGATCGAAGGCACCCTCCCACTTAGCGATCGCGATGGTGGCGACCGCGTTGCCGATGAGGTTCGTGACCGCCCGTGCCTCGTTCATGAAGCGGTCGACGCCGAGCAGGAGTACGAGGCCAGCGACCGGGACGGTGTGAATACTCGAGAGAGTGGCGGCGAGAGTGACGAAGCCGGCTCCGGCCACACCGGCCGACCCCTTCGAGGTCAGGAGCAGCACGCCGAGGACGACGAGTTGGTCGCCCAGGCCGAGCGGCGTGTTGGTGGCTTGGGCGACGAAGATCGCCGCCATAGTCAGATAGATGCAGGTGCCGTCTGCGTTGAAGGTGTAGCCCGTGGGTAGCACCAGTCCGACGACCGACTTCTCACAGCCCAGGCGCTCCAGCTTGGCCATCATGCGCGGCATGACGGCCTCCGTGGAGCAGGTCCCGAAGGTGATAAGGATTTCGTCCTTGAAGTAGCTCAGCACTTTGGCGAGCGAAAACCCTGTCCAGGCGCAGACGGAGCCGAGCACTAGTACGACGAACAGGATCGACGTGGCGTACACACCGAGCATGAGGTAGGCGAGCGACCAGACAGTGCCGAAGCCATACTTGCCGATGGTGAAGGCAACGCCCGCCCCAGCTCCGATGGGAGCGAGCCGCATTACCATGGCAACGACGCGGAACAGCGCGTCGAGCAAGCTGTCGATGACGGCGACTACGGGCCTGCCCCGCTCGCCCGCCTGAACCAGGGCGAGGCCGAGCAGCAGTGAGATCAGGATGATCTGCAGCATGGCGCCTTTGGCGAAGGCATCGACGATCGTGGTGGGGATAATGTCCATCAGGAAGCCGACGAGACCCGGCTGCGCCTCGGCCCGCTTCGCGTAGGCCGCGATGGCACTGCCGTCGATATGGCTGGCGTCGATGTTCATGCCTACGCCCGGCTGCATGAGGTTGACGATGACGAGGCCGATGACGAGGGCTAGCGTGGAGACGACTTCGAAGTAGATGAGCGCCCGCACGCCGATGCGGCCGACTTCCTTCATGTTACCCATCTTGGCGATGCCGACGACGATGGTGCCGAAGATGACCGGCGCGAGTAGCATCTTGATCAGCTTGATGAAGCCGTCTGCCAGAGGCTGCAGCATCACGGCGAAGTTGGGTAGAAAGACACCGACCAGACCACCCAAGATGATCGCGATGAAGACCTGAACATAGAGCCGGCCGAGCCATGACTTCATGCCCTGTTTCCTCCTGTCTGCCACTGATCGGGCAGTTTCGTTGGTGATCCCTCTTGCGGGGCTTGATACGTTGCCTACGCCTGGACACCCGCACTGGGCCAATGCCATGTTCGGTGCGCGCTATGCGCGGACGGCATCGGGCTCGTGGATGGATCTGGACTGGCTGAAGGACTTCCTCGCGCTGGCGGAGCAGAAGACGTTCTCGCGGGCAGCCGAGGCCCGCAGCGTGACGCAACCGGCCTTCAGCCGGCGTATCCGGGCTCTGGAGGACTGGGTTGGGACGCCCTTGTTCGCCCGGGGTGCGCAGGGCGCAGCGCTGACGCCGGCCGGCGCTCACTTCCGGCCGGCGGCCCAAGAGTTGCTGCGCAGCCTGGAGCGGACGCAGCGCGAAACCCGAGCAGTGGGCGCGTCGGATACGGCGACGCTGTCGATCGCGGCGACCCACGCCTTATCGTTCACGTTCTTTCCGAGTTGGGTCCGCGGGGTGATGCGCACCCGGACGCTTAGCGCCCTCAACCTTATCTCGGACAGCATGGAAGCCTGCGAGCAGATCATGCTGTCGGGTGAAGTGCACTTCCTGCTCTGTCACTTCCACCCGGACGCGCTGACGCGCTTCGAGCCGGGACGTTTCGAGAGCGTGCGCGTCGGCGACGATCGCCTCGTGCCACTCTGTGCGCCCGCAGCGCAAGGCCAGAGCTTATGGTCTTTGCCGGGATCACCGACTGATCCGATCCCTTACCTCGCCTACAGCCAGGCCTCCGGCCTCGGTCGCATTCTCGCGAGTTGCCAAGCCGGAGCACCTCTCCACTTCGCAACCCGCTTCACTTCCCATCTTGCCGCCACGTTGACGACTATGGCGCGCGAGGGGCACGGCGTCGCTTGGCTACCCCAGACGGTAGCGGCGGAGGATCAGGCCCGCGGCCGCCTCGTCCGTGCGGGACCGGAGCCATTCGACGTCCCAATCGAGATCAGACTGTTCCGCTCTCCAGAGTGTCGAAATCATACAGCCGACGAGCTCTGGCACTATCTCTGCGAGCATCTCAATTCGTAATCATTGCAGGCATCTGCAGCGTCCGGTTGAGCTCATCAATCGACGTCCGTTCACAGCAAGCATGTTGATTTGTCGGATCCAGAAACGGACCCGACTTTCACTCTGCCAGCAGCTTCAGTTAGACGTTCAGCCCCTCGAGGCGCGCCACCCAGCCGCCTTCGCCTCGTCCTCCGAGCAGAACATGCGCTCGCCGGCTCAGTCAGAGCGGGAGACGCGAGGAGCAGGATGAGGAAGGCGGTGCCAGGGTGGCATGCAGCCGTTTGGCACGCCGAGCTGCTCGACGACCCGCTACCCCACGGACGACCACATCGCTTCAGCAGGACCGATAACACCTTCGGCTCGCTGCAGGCTGTGTCAGCGTGGCTCGGCGATGCCCAAATCATCGACCTCACACGCAGCTGGACGCAAGAACTAATGTGCCTATAAAATCTTCGCGTAGTTCTATATTGTATATATAATGCATACGCGGTTAAGATGACGGTTCCGTTATTTCGGATATGTGATGTCATGTGGTATTCGAGGTTCTGTAAGCCTAAGAATGGAATTCTCGATGTCTGAAATCGCTGAAACTCAAGTCTTCAGCTTCGCGGGGCTGGCTGTCGATATCGCTGCCGCATACGTGTCGAACAACTCGGTTCGGCCAACCGATCTGCCGGAGCTGATCCGCACTATCCACGCTGCTCTTGGTAACCTTGCCAGCAGCGCTGCAACAACTGCGTCGGAGTCGAAGGTCGAGAAGCTGAGCGCAGCTCAGATCCGCAAGTCGGTGCAGCCGGACGGCATCGTCAGCTTCCTCGACGGCAAGACCTACAAGACCCTGAAGCGTCACCTCGGCGTGCATGGCCTCGATGCGCAGGCGTACCGGCAGCGGTTTGGCCTCCCAGACGACTATCCGATGGTGGCGCCGGCGTACGCGGCGCGCCGCTCCGAACTGGCAAAGGCAATTGGTCTTGGCCGGATCGCCGATCGTGGTGAAGACGAGCAGTCGGCTGCAAAGGGCCGTAAGAAGGCTGCCTGAACCCTCGATCGACGTCTCTGTTCGAAGCCCCGTAGCTTTCACCGGCGCGGGGCTTTGCCATTGCGGATCTCAGCCAGCCGGAGTGCCATCATCGCATTTCTAAATTGCGGGTATCTGCGCGGTGTTTGAGCTTTGCGTCGCTTGCAGATTAGGATCATGGGCGGCCTCTGGAAATGAAGGCGTCCTGTAGGGCGATGGTCCAACATGAGGTAAGAGATCGGCGTCGCGGCCGGACCTTTCGGAGACGTTGGTGAGACCCAAGAGCCGTTTGCGTTACCAGCTGATGCGAAAGCTTGGGCTGAACGTTATTCCGATCAGCCATGTACGACAAAGCGATATAGCAGATAAGATCTGGCTCTCTTTCGGAAAGGATCCCTATTTTTACCTCGAGCCAAAGAACGAGCTGCGTGCCATCTCGAAAGGGTGGGTCTGGGTACAGGCAGATCTCGTCGCAATTGCAGACACGAAATTAGCGCCGGTCCTTTATATCGATGAAGGCCAAGGGTTTTCAGAAGACAAAACCGTGATGCTTCACGTCAGCGACAAGGGCGTCAATGACTTGATCTGCCTTCCTCCTAACGTGGTTCGACTGCGATTGGACCCACTCAAGGATACTGGGTCATTCCAGCTCTCTAGCGTCACCCTAAAGACGACTACCTTACTGACCGTATTACCCTGGACTGCGTACACCGCTTTCGTTGGTTATCTCTCCTCGGAGCAAAGCTTATCACAGGTCATCACGCGCCTCTTTAAGGAAAGCCGTGGAAAAGATGTCAGAGAGCTCTGGCGCGACTTCCTTGCCAGTGCTCGACCGCGCTCGGTGCCGGCCTCCTACACGGCCTGGATCGACAAGGTGGAGACGCCCGGCCGCCGCGACGTGGCGGCCATGCGCGCCGAGATCGAAGGCTTTGGCCTGCGTCCGCGCATCTCCATCGTCATGCCGGTCTACAACACCCCCCATCGCTGGTTGAAGGCCGCCATCGCCTCGGTGCAGGCCCAGGCCTATCCCGACTGGGAACTCTGCCTCTGCGACGACAACTCGCCGGATCCGAAGATCTGGCCGCTGCTCCAGGCCTTCGCCGCCGAGGACCCGCGCATCAAGCTCCACCGCCGCACCACGAACGGGCACATCTCGGCCGCCACGAACGACGCCATGGTGCTGGCGACCGGCCGCTACATGACCCTGATGGACCACGACGATGTGATCCCGGACAATGCGCTCTACGAGTTCGTCCGCATCCTCAACGCCGACGAGACCGTCGACTTCATCTATTCCGACGAGGACAAGATCTCGATCGACGGGGTGCGCTACGATCCGTTCTTCAAGCCGGACTGGTCGCCCGAAGCCCTCGAAGCCTGCATGTATACGGCGCACCTGGCGCTCTACCGCATGGACATCGTGGCGCGGATCGGCGGCTTTCGCGACGAATGCAACGGCGCGCAGGATTACGACTTCGCCCTGCGCTACACCGAGCACGTCCGCAACGTCGTCCACGTGCCGAAGGTGCTCTATCACTGGCGCGCGATCCCGGGCTCCACCGCCCAGACTATGGACAACAAGGACTACGTCATCGCGGCGGCGATCCGCGGCCTCGAGGACCGGGCCCGGCGCACCGGCGCCCTCGACTTCGCCCGCTCCAGCCCCTTCAAGGGCTGCTTCGAGATGCGGCGCAAGCTGACGGAGCGGCCGCGCGTCTCCATCGTGATCCCGACCGCCGGGCGCGACAGCACCGTCGGCGGCCGGACGGTCGATCTCCTCGCCGCCTGCCTCGACAGCGTGGCCGCGACCAGCACCTATCCCGACATCGAGTTCGTGGTGGTGGACAACGGCGATCTGCGCCCCGGCACGGAGGCGGCCCTCGCCCGCCACGGCGCCCGGCGCGTGACCTGGTCTGAGCCGGTCTTCAACGTGGCCGCCAAGATGAACCTCGGCGCGGCCGAAGCCAGCGGCGCGGTGCTGGTCTTCCTCAACGACGACATCGCCGTCATCACCGCCGACTGGATCGAGGCGATGCTGGCGCAGCTGCAGATCCCCGGCGTCGGCGCCGTCGGCCCCAAGCTCCTGTTCGAGACCGGCGAGATCCAGCATGCCGGCGTCTCGATCGTCGACGCGGCTCCTGACCATGTCCGCCGCGGCTATCCCGGCGACGATCCCGGGCACTTCTTCTCCACGGTCGGCAGCCGCAACTACCTCGCGGTGACCGGCGCCTGCGTGATGGTGCGCCGCGCCGATTTCGAGGCCATCGGCGGCTTCGATGCGGGCTTCGCGGTCAATTACAACGACGTCGACCTGTGTCTCCGGCTGCGCGAGCGCGGCCTGCGCAGCGTCTACTGCGCCCAGGCGAGCCTTTACCATTACGAGAGCCGCAACAGGGCCCGCACGGTGGACCCGGCCGAGCACCAGCGCTTTCGCGATCGCTGGGCGGAGAAGCTCCCGCGCGATCCCTATTACGGCGAATGGTTCGAGGCGCTGCCCCCGACCTTCGAGCTCGACCCGGCACGCTTCTGAGATAGGAGTGTTTCACCCATGCTCGGCAAGGATGTTCCGATCATGCTCGTCAGCACAAGCGAGGAGCATTGATCGGCATCCCTACGGACGCACCATTTCACCAGCAGCCGAGGCTACTGCAGATTTCGATGAGGTCTCACTAAATCGGCACTCAGCCCCGCGCAGCACGCCAGCCAGCAGCCTTCGCCTCGTCCTCGGAGCAGAACATGCGTTCGCCAGCCCGATCGTTGACGCGGGTGCGCTCGTAGTCGCGCGAGCCTGGCAGGTGGTAGATCCGCTCGCCGCCGGCCGAGATGTTGCCCTTGATGTTGCAACCGCTAGCTTTACTCGGCGGCGTGACGGTCTCGGGCCGCGCGTGCTCGCCGCCAGCCCGCTTTTCCCGGCGCCATTCGGACGGTTCCTGGAACGTCCCAGCCCAGATGCCCTGGCGCAGCGCCTTCGCCGTGAGCTCGGTGTCGGCGTAGTCCTCGGCATAGCGCCGGTACGCGATGGCGTGGCCCTGGCGGACCATCCAGGCGTTCAGATCCTCGGCTTCGGCTCGGCAGACGGCGACGACCCGGCCATAGCGGTCCGTGTCGCGAGGATCGCAGGACACGAGGCGCTTACCGATGTGGTCGGATAGGGCGAGCGCCGCCGTCTGGCCGCAGCGGTAGTCCTTGCCGGCATCGTCCTTGCAGATCTGCGCGCTCTCGGGCGCGTCGATGCCATGCAGGCGGATCCGCGTGCCGCGGACCTCGAGCGTGTCTCCGTCGACCACTGAAGCGCGACCGACGATTGGGTCAGCCAGAGCGGGGGTGGCGAGAAGCAGGACGAAGAGGTAGGGCCAGGAACGCATTCGGGTGCTGTATCACAGCCCGGGTTGGTAAACCGGTGCTGCCGACCTGATCCCCCAAATGAAGGAAGCGGCCACCGCTCGCCCTGCTACGAGTCATAACCCTCTCCCCCGAGGGGCATCATTGGACTTCCTCACCCGCCCGGAGCAATCCGCGGCGGGCTTTTTCTGTGTTCACGGATCGCGCCGTTTTCGGCGCTAAATCGAACAAAACGACGCACCAGGCATTCACCGGTCATCTGAAACGACTCGGAGAAAGCGGATGCCGCGGTACTTCGTAGATGTTGCATCAGGACGAGACGTCGTCGCGGATGAGGAGGGCACGGTCCTTCCTGATCTGCAGGCGGGTCGCTGCCTTGCCGTGCGTGCGTTGTACGATGTGGCCGTAGAATGCGGATTGGAATGCGATGATCGCACCTTCACCGCCGTCGTGCGTGATGAGGCGGGGGAGACAGCCTACCGCGCGCGCTTGACGCTGACCGAGGATGGTCAAAGCGGCATCTGCTGACAGATAATGAGCGACGTTGCGCGCTTCACCGGCCCGGCTCCGGCCGCTTGCATCATTCCGCATCCTGCATCGTCTTGCCTTATGTCCAAAGAGCTATGCGTCGCAAAAGTACGCAACTATCTGGGAATTAATTACCTGCTGGTCCCTCATTGTGTGCGATAATTTTTTTCACGATATTTCTAATATGCGCTCGTATCGCTGCTGCGCGTTGATCTTCATTCTGAGATTGCGATAGATTTTCAGGCTCCATTATCACTTGCACGATTGCGCCCCCTCCTAAAATATCTAAAGCGAATACAATAATTCTCAGTCTTTGGGACAATATTCAGCGGCATCATCCCTGACAAGATTATTGTTTTGCTACGCACAAGCTGTGTGATCAAGTGATTTTTTAATCCCTGCAGGCTTGAAATTACTTAAATCCCAGAGTTTGATTGGGTAACATTAACGCGCAGGGGAGGCTCGGATTGTCACCACGTTTCTTTTTCGACCTAACAGATGAGCGGACGCTAATACGGGACGAAGAAGGGATTGAGGTTGAAGACGTCGATCAAGCCGTTCAGCAAGCCATAATTGTTATTCAGGAAATGTCTGTAGATGGCAGTTTGGACGGCGCAGGTGCCGACTGGGACCTTAATATAAGAAATGATAAAGGGGTAATTGTTAGAAAAATCAAAATTACTTAGAGGCAGATCTAAGCATTGTATCAATTCGACTAAGCGCTCTTTTTTTTAGATCTGCTGCCTCTCCGGTGCACCGAGCCTCTTCATCTCCGCCGCTTCCCTCTCCCGCGCCAGCGCTCGCATGGCTTCAGCATAGATCCCGACAGCTGAGCCCGGCACGCAGTACCCGGTGCTTGCCTTATCCTCGATTCGATCGGCGAGGGCACGGAGGCCCGCAGGGGCGAGATCAGGGTCCGGCTCAGACGGCCTAGGAAACGGCGGAACGGCCTTACCCTTGCTCACCGGCGCGGCCTCCAAATGTTGTCGCTCTGCTGCTACCTCGCCGAACGTCACGCCACGTCCTCGCGGTCACGTGCACCCGGACGATCAATCCGAACGTCGGTGAACGCCTTGGACAGCACCGCTCGGCCGTTCTGGTCGTAGACTTCGACCCACCAGTCGGACCAATCGAGACGCGTGCCGTGCGCCATGAGGTCGAGGGCGACCCGCTCGGCCTGAAGGCGCACCAGCGCCAGCGTCGGCACCCGCCGGCCGCGCAGATCGGCGACGAGATCGCGCCCATCCGTGCAGTGGAAGCGGTAAAGCCGCGTCGGCATTGGTCTTCTACCCCGCGCTCCACAGGCGTCCACCGCCCTGTTTCCCGACTCGGCCGTTTCGATTGAACCACGCTCTGCGATGCGCTTTGTTCCCGTTGTGTTCTAACAGCAGCCGGATGCGCAATGCAGGCCCAGCCCAACGAACCCCCTGTGGACATCCGCCTGACCGAGGCGGAGACGATCGCGCTCGCCTATCACCGCGCCGCGCGCGGCGACGCCTGGGCTGCCCTCGTGCAGGCCGTCGAGGATGCGTTGGGCGATCTGGCCGAGGCCGAACGCCGGAACGTGCAGCAGCGTCGCCTCGTCTCGAGGGGCTACATCCGGGACGGCGCGATCAGTCCTGGTCCTGGCCGATGAAGCTGCTGCAGATCACGGAGCTTCCGACCCACAGCACCGGTACGGTTCGCATCCCGATCCAAGGCGCCGCGCTATGCGCGGGCTTCCCGTCGCCGGCCGACGACTTTCTGGAAGGTGCGCTTGAGTTGCCGCGCTGGCTTGCGCCGAACCCACCCGCCACTTTCGCCTGGAACATCTCCGGCGACAGCATGCGCGGGGCCGGCATCTTCGACCGCGATCTGGCAGTGGCCGATCGCAGCCTCAAGCCCGGCAACGGCAGCGTCGTTGTGGCGATCGTCGATGGCACGATGAGCCTGAAGCGCCTCGTCATCGAGGGCAACGTCGCGCGGCTCGCCTTCGATAATCCCGACCTACCGGCCTTCGCCGTCGAGGACCTGATCGAGGGCGAGATCTGGGGCGTGGTCCGCTTCTCCATCCGCTGGCATGTGGCGCGTGCCGGGCTGGTGCGATGAGCCGGGCTATCGCGCTGATCGACGGCAACAGCTTCTACTGCTCCTGTGAGCGGGTGTTCGACCCCAAGCTCGCCCGCGTTCCGGTCATCGTGCTCTCGAACAACGACGGCTGCGCCATCGCCCGCACTACCGAGGCCAAGGCGCTCGGAATCAAAATGGGTGACCCTTGGTTCAAGATCCGCCAGCAGTGCCAGCGCGAGGGCGTGCGCGTCTTCTCCTCGAACTACACCCTCTACGGGGACATGAGCGCCCGCACGAACGCGGTCTACCGGGACTTCTCACCGGCCGTGGAGATCTACTCCATCGACGAGAGCTTCCTCGACCTCTCGGACGTGCGCGACCGGGACCGGGTGGCGCTGGCCCGGGACCTGCGAGCCACGGTGCGGGCCTGGACCGGCATCCCGACCTGCGTCGGCATCGGGCCGACGAAGACACTGGCCAAGCTCGCCAATCACATCGCCAAGACGATCCCGGATCTCGACGGCGTCTGCGACCTGACCAACCCGGTGGCCTACGACCACTGGCTCTGCCGGATCTCGGTGGCGGAAGTCTGGGGCATCGGTCGGGCCTCGCTCGCCAAGCTGATCGGCCTCGGGGTCGACACGGTGGCGGATCTACGCGACCTCGACCCGCGCCCGGTCCGGAAAGCCATGACGGTGGTCGGCGAACGCATCATCTACGAGCTGCGTGGGCTCGCCTGCCTGCCGCTCGAACTGATGCCGGCCCAGCGCAAGGGCTGCGCGGTAACCCGCTCGTTCTCCCGGCGCATCACCGAGCGCGAGACCCTGGAGCAGGCGGTTGCCGCGCATGCGACGCGCCTCGGCGAGAAGCTCCGGCGCGGCGGCCTTGGGACCACGCACGTGTCAGTTTTCTACCACACGAGCGAGCATGACCGTGGCGATCCGATGCGCTCGGTCTCGACGACCGTGACGCTGCCGGAGGCCACGAACGACACGATTGCGCTGATCAAGGCAGCGCAGGCCGGCGTGGCGCGGACTTGGCGGGAGGCGCCGGGCGATCGGCCCTGGCGCTACAGCAAGGCCGGCGTCGTCACCACCGACCTGAAGCTACTCGAAGATGCGCCGCGAGCGCTGATCGGTCAGCTCGACCGCGAGCGCAGCGCGCCGCTGATGGCGGCCATGGACGCCTGCAACGCGCGCTTCGGTCGGGGCGCCGTCGTGCCGGCCCGGGCCGGGCTCGCCGAGAAGCGGACCTGGTCGACGAAGTTCGAGATGCGCAGCCCGCGCTATACCACGCAGGTGACGGAACTCCCGACGGCCCATGCTTAACGGAAGCAGAAAGCTCGCGCTCGAGGGCTCAGTTAGCTGGCTGCTCGACCGGCGTGGGCGACCGTAGGAAGATCAGCGCGCCGCCGGCGACTGAAAGGCCGAGCGCGAAGGAGATGATGAGAAAGAACCAGCGAGGCATGCCACCGGATAGCATGCTTCGCTCCGCGGCTTTTGCTCCCACTCACGATTTCTTCGCTGGCTTGGGCGCAGGGGTGTCCTGCTGCCGGACAATCTTCCAGCCTGCCATCACCGCATGTCTCACCACGTCGTGCCCGGTGCTGATGTGTCCGTCGATCCTATAGAGCCCCGCTTTGTCACCTGGGATGGGATCGACGTTTCGGCCGCGCTTTTTCAGGAACGCGGCGGCGGCCTGGATCTCGTCGGGCGTTGGGGCTTGTTGGGTCATGCTCTCTCCGGCCGGGCCAGCAGAATGGCGGTGCGCACGGCGGCGCGGCGCAGGTGCTCGGTGGCATCCTTGTTCGCGACGGTCACCCCCGCTCACTCGTGGCTGCTCACGGCCTCGGTGAGGTCGAGCTGGTAGCCGTCGCCGAACAGGAAGGCGGTCGTGGTCCGATCAGCCATGAAGGCATCGACCGCGGCGACGACGTCCGCTTTGAGGATGGTCTTCGCCTTGTAGAACTCGCCGGTGGTGGGGTTCTCAGCCATGCCGGCGAGATAGGGCGATACGCCGCCGCGTCAGCCTCTCATCCAGGTGACGAAGCTGTCGATAGCCACGCTCGACACCACCATGCAGAGCAGGATGACCGCGATGCGCATCAGCAGGTCCCTATGCCGGCGCCGCTCGTGAGCGGTCTCGTCAGGGGTTAGGCGGTGGTGGAAGGGATCCGGCATCTCAGATCTTCAGCCTATCCGGGCGACCGTCGGTGATGTGCCGGGCGGTCTCGCGTCCGACCTCGAGGAGAAGCGCACGGACCAGGGTCTTGATCATCTCCTGGCCCATGCCTTCGGCGATCTCACCGATAGCCGCCGCATGCGCCCCGATCCGGACGATGGGGGTGACGTCGCCGGTTGATCCTGGCAGGCCCTTGGGCATAGGCGGGGTGATCCGGACGATGCACTCTCAGATTGTATCAAATGAGAGGCCGGATCAATGGTGGAAAATCTACCGTCCGAACTGCCAGATCGGCACTGGGCCATCGGGCCGGCCCGGCTTGTCCCGATAGAACGTCATGTTCCCGAAGCGGATGCGGGTCTCGTCGACCCCGGATACCCGCTCCGCGCTAAGGACCATGGCGCCGCAGAAATCGACCCGGATGGTGCCGATCTCCGGATGTACCCCGAACACGTCAAGCGTCGTCCAGCCGAGGGCCACCGCCTCATCCGCCCATCGGTCGAGGAAGTCGACGCACGCCTCGTGGGCGCCACCCCAGGATTGGAGCGTGAAGCCTGGACACGGGACGACGCTTGGCCGGAGGTTCAGGAAGGCCTCGCGCCAGATTTTCGGATCGGCGGGGACGAGCTTGGTCTTCGGTGAGGCTGACATGAGGTCCGGCGGCTGTTGCAGGCCGGACGGGATAGGGGAGGGGACGGAGGCCGCCTATGCCCGATCCGCAACGACAAGCGTCCATCCTCGCGCGGTGTCTAAGCTCCGCGATCAACCGACCGGTTCATCACCCTCAGGCGCAGCGGCCGCCCAGCGACGGCGCCGCCCAGGCCGTCCGTGATAGAGAGTGGGAAGCAATGCGCAATGCCGCGAAGCACCTCGGCGAGAAACCCTTTCTGATCAGCGTCGTCACCCACGAGCTTCGAATGCGTGATCCGCGGCTGCCCCTGCAGGCTGCCATCGCGCTTGATGCTGAATAGGACCGTGACCTCTGAACCGACGGACCCGGCCGGACCACTGACTGACTGCGAACAAGACCCCAGCCGCTGCCAGAGCCCCGCCAACGTCGATGCCGGCTCCGCGTGGGCGCTGGGAGCGGCCGCGCAGGCGATCAGCAGGGCAAGCATCAGAGGGCGCATTGGATCTGCCGCCGATCAACGACCCTGTGGCTTGGATGGCTGAACCTCACGGAGGGCTTCTCCGAGATCGTCGTCCTCGTCGTCATCGGGTTCCTCGGTCGAGTACCCGTCCTTATCCGGAGCCGACAGTTCCCTCTGTCCACGCGGCTTCCCGTCCAGGCCGAGATCCCGCTCACGCTTGGTACGAGGAGCTTCCCTCGTGCTCGGATCATCGGATGGAGGGGGAAGGGTTTGTGCGTCTGCCTGGATCGCCAGGAGCCAACTGACGCCTGCCAGCGATAGGACGGCGGGTTTCATTGGAATGCTCCGAGGCCGGGGGCGGGCCCAGGGACGGTCCTACACCCTACCTCGCTGCGTGTCCGCTTTGCTGACGGCTGCTGCGGGGGAGGGGGCTTCGAACAGGCAACACCGAGTTCGTACGGGGGGTGTGGTCGGTTGACGCAGCAAGAGACGTCAGCGGTACAAAATGTGCTGCCCGCGTGCTGCCCACGATAATTCGGGGTTAGCCAGCGGAAGGCACCACCGTCCCTAAGTCTATGATATTATGAGGGGAAAGTGGTGCTGCTGGACAGGATTGAACTGTCGACCTCCTCATTACCAATGAGGTGCTCTACCACTGAGCTACAGCAGCCAAATGTCCTGGGTTGCGGCAAGGGCCTTGCGAACCGGACGGACGGGCAATTAGCCGATCATCACTCCCTTGGCAATCGCATCGCAGCGGATTGTATCGGTTTCTGGTGGGCCGGTGACCGAATTCCCACGCGACTGCAGGGCGGAGTAGCGCGGGAGACTCGCCGCATGCCTTACGCGAGGGCGCCGGTTTCGCGCTTGCAGGCGGCCCGGATGATCGCAGCGAGACCCGCCTCCGCCACGGCGTCGGCCGCCTCGGAGGGTTTGAACCAGCGGTCCTCGCGCTGATGGCGCTCCGGCCAGTGCTTGAGCTGCTTGCGCACCTCGAGAGGGAACACCTTCACTTGGCACAGGACCGCATCCCGGCTCTTCAGGCGCTTTTCGTAGAGGTAGAAACCGAGCGGGCGCTTACCGACGCTTCCGAGGAGACCTGCTTCCTCGTAGGCCTCGCGGGCGGCCGCGTCGTAGGGTTTGCGCCCCTTCATCGGCCAGCCCTTCGGGATCACCCAGCGCCGGCTCTCGCGCGAGGTGATGAGCATGACCATGAAGCTGCCATCGGGCATCCGCCGGAACGGCAGTACCCCAACCTGCCGTCGCGGGGCCAGATCCGCGTCGCCCGCATGCGCACTCATCGGTCGAAAACGCGGCATGTCCCGGCAGGTTCGACTGCGACGGGGCCGCCGCCGGAACCGCCACTGACCCGCCGGGCGTACGAACGGGAGACCGATGCCAGGCTCGGGAACCCCGTCGCGATGGCCAGCTGGACCGGTCGATGGTCATTCACGATAGGCTCAATCCCACACAGGTGTGAACGCGGGCACGTCCGCGTCGATGTACGCTTGGCAGGGTCCGGCTTAGCGGGAGCAGCCCGCCAGATACAAGGGAAACTTACCCGGCAAAGTTTCTCGCTCGCGTCGCCGCTGCTGAGGCTTGCCGAAGGAACCATTGGGACGGCCTGCGGCAGCGCCTCATCCGGCCGCGCTGAGATTCTCGATCAGGGCATTCAGATCGGCCCGCATGGCCTGGACCTCCGGCTCCGACATGTTGAGCTGGCACATCACGGACTCACGCACGGCGGTCGCCTCGGCCCGCAGGCTCTGCCCATGCGGCGTCAGCGCGATCTCCACTTCGCGCTCGTCGGAGCGCCGGCGGCTGCGGACGAGGAAGCCAGCGGCCTCCAGGCGCTTCAGCACCGGGGTCAAGGTGCCGGAATCGAGGCGCAGGCGCCGTCCGATCTCCGAGACCGTAATCCCATCCGTTTCCCAGAGCACCAGAAGCACCAGGTATTGCGGATAGGTCAGCCCCATGCGCTCCAGCATCGGGCGGTAGGACTTCGTCATCCGGTGAGCGGCCGCGTAGAGGGCGTAGCAGAGTTGATTGTCGAGGAGCAGCGGATCGGTGAGGGGCGCGGTTGCCTTACGGGGAGCGTCGATCATGCATGCCATGCCACTGAATTCCCGAAGCCCGTGACCCCAGCATCCCGGGGACGAAGGGGAACGCCCCTGGGGACAATCGAGGATAGCGGACGTAGATGGCTCTAGTATATGCCTGTTTCGCCGCAGCGGTAACAGGATCACGGGCTTCCACGGGTCGCCGTCTCGTTCGATCGCGCGTGCGACGAGGCATGACCGCAGCGGCACCCGGCGGATTCAGGCCGCGGCACGCTCCGGCGGATGCTCCACGATCAGCACGACGATGTCGTTCCACCGCGAGACGAAGGCGGCGACGCAATCGGGATCGAAGTGGCTGCCCGCATGCGCCTCGATGTGATGGCGCGCCTGCTCGAGGGACCAGGCCTTCTTGTAGACCCGCTCGGAGATGAGGGCGTCGAATACGTCGGCCACCGCGATAATCCGGCCAGCCAGGGGAATTTCCGTGCGCCTCAAACCCTGAGGATAGCCGTTGCCGTCCCAGCGCTCGTGGTGGGTGAGGGCGATGTCGGAAGCAAGTTGCAGAAGGTGGGACGGGCTGTCGTTGAGCATGCGGTAGCCCCGCAGGGCATGCTGCTTCATCTCCTCGCGCTCGGGCTCGGAGAGGGCGCCCGGCTTCATCAGGATGTGGTCCGGGATGCTGATCTTGCCGATGTCGTGCATGGTCGAGGCGAACGCGATGTCGTTCGCCTCCTCCTCCGACAGGCCGAGACCCTCGGCGATCGCGATCGCGCAGCCCGCGACCCGGGTGAGGTGTCCCCCCGCCTGGTCGTCGCGAAACTCGGCAGCGAGCATCAGGCGGCGGATGATCTCGCGCTCGCGGGCGGCGGCCTCGACGACGGCCCGCTCGACGGTGCGGGCCACCAGGCGGCCTTGATGCTCGGCGGCACGGCGGGCCAGCGAGAGTTCGAGCAGGTTTCCGGCACGGGTCCGCAGATCGAAGGCATCGACCGGATAGGCCATCACATCGGTGGCCCCCGCGGCGACGGCCTCGCGCCGGACCTGTGTCGCCTCCTCGGCCGCGACCAGCAGGATCGGAGTCCGAGCATGCTCGGCCAAGCCACGCACGCGCTCGACCAGGGCCAGGACCGCGCGATGATCCTGCGCGCCCGCCTCGACCAGGATCAGGTCGCAGGCCTGAAGGGACGTCAGATCCTGCGCCGGCCCGATGACTGGGCGGAGCACGCAGGCGAGAGGCGACAGGGCACGCATGAGGTGCAGGGGAGCGGAGCCGGCCACGATGGCGATCAGGGCAGTGCCGGCGTCCGATGCCATCCTTCGGATTCCCGATGCTGGACCTCGTGCGACGCCGTCCGGCGCCGACGGATTCCGATTGCCACGTTTCGACTGTCCCTACCTGCGGTTAAGCAAGACTGAAGGCCCGCGATCCGGAGGGCCGGCCTGCGGATGACTTTTGAGCCCGGAGCCAGCTTTCCCGCGATCCGCCGCTTGTGAAAGCCGGAGCACTCGTGCTAGTCACCGCCCGTCTCATCGAGGCGCCTTCGCGGAGAGGTGGCAGAGCGGTTGAATGCACCGCACTCGAAATGCGGCATGCCTGCAAGGGCATCGGGGGTTCGAATCCCCCCCTCTCCGCCACTTACCTAAGCCAAGCTGCTATTAGTGTTTGGGTTTTAGGATTTGATGAGTAGCCTCCACAGATACCCGCATTTTTAGACGGCTTGTAGTGACCTCGTCCGGCCCAACGAAGGCAGCGCCGTCCCGGCCGTCGTCCGGTAGGGTTGGAGACCACTTGGCTTGGCGGATCAGAACGCCGACCGGCCACACAGCGATGGCGATCGATCCGGTGCTCGGCCTTTTCTGCGATCCGAGAGCCATGCCGATGCTCCGCCCCGGAGCGCAGCATGGTGCGCACCGTGTCCTGTGCGGCAACGATCGTAACCTCGCACATGAAAACGGCGAGGCTTTCGCCCCGCCGCCGGTCGTCTCGACGGGTCGACGCCTCAGTGGCGCGGGCCACCCGAGGTCTGGCCGTACTGCTGGACCACGAAGTTCGGCTGATTGGCGTTGCCTTCCCGGGCCGAGTCATGGCCGTGGCGGTAGACGATCGAGCCGGTGGTGATGGCGTCGTAACGACGGCCCTCGAGACCACCAGGCGCCGTCACAGTAGCGATGCCAGCGGGAGCAGTGTAGCTCTGCGCGAGGGCGGGCGAAGCAATCGCGCTGGCGCTCAGGACAAGAGCAGCGATAGCAGAAGAAAGACGCGTGTTCATGGCACAATCCACTTGGGTTTGCGCGGTCTCCGTCGAATGGCGGTGGGCCGTGACTTGTTCGGTGGCGTTGATCTAGGCCTGCCTTGGCTGGAACGCCGTGCTATTTGGCACGATCCCAGCGACCCGAAATTTTGTGAGCAGGAGTCCGGCGCCATGATCCGTCCACGAACGACCATGCTCTCCTCCGCTGCGCCCCATGCTCCGGAAATCCTCTCCGCGCCGCCTTGGCAGGAAACCATCGTGCCGATCGCCGAAGCGCTGCTGAGCCTCGTTTCGGCCGTTGAGAATGGGCCTACGGCTGGGCCCGCGGTCAAAGCCTTTCAGGCCGCGATCCGCCGGAAGGGTGAGGAAGCTTCGGCAGCGGGTGGGCGCGAAGCCATGGAGGCCGCACTGCGGATCGTTGCCGATGCCGCTCAGGATCGCGCTGAGCGGCGGGAACGCATCATCGGTCAGGCCTGGGTCGATCTGCACGACTGGCCGCTTGAGGGGCGCCAGCCGTGACGTCCTCAGTATCCGTCGTAGAAGCGTCGCGGACGGTCGTAATCGTAGCCGTCGCGGCGGCCATAGCCTTCGCCAAAAGCCCGTCCCTCGTAGAAGCGGCGAGGCCCACCGTAGCCACCATAGCCGTAGCCACGGTCATTCGGGCGGCAACGGCCCCCGGATTGGGATGGAAACCGGGGCCGCAGCCGCCGGCCACGAACTCGATCGCGGCCTCGCCGTGGACCACTTCGGAGGGGTCGAACGACAGGGGAGCGGCCTGCGCGGAGGTCGCCAGACCAAGTCCGGCGGCCATCACAGCGGCTATCCCGAAGACCTTCACGCGCACCATGACCTGAACCTCGTTGGCGCCCGATCCCGGCTCAATCCCGACCGGCGCGATCAGAGGCTGCGCCTGACCTGCTGAACCGCTCCTGACGCCTGCCGCGGCGTTCCGTTCAGGCAGGGGCAGGCCGTGATGGGCAGGTGTTCCCGGGAGCCGGACGCGCGAGCCTGACACCACGGGCCTCCTGGACCCGCGAGGCACTTCGGTCGCTCCCGCCCGCACCATTCCGGCGATGGTCACCGGCCAGCGGGATACCGCGGCTGAGCGCCTCGCACGATGAGATTTCGAGCCCGCGGCGGTCAGCAGAGGGACGTCGGCCGATTTTCGACCCAAATGCTATTTTCTTGGAACCAATGGGTCATTCGGAAGTCTCGAGACCCGCCAATCATATGGTTAGTAAAAATATAATACTTTCTCTCGAGGATCTGGAGCTTCATCAATCTGATCCGAGTGTTGCGCGTCTGCACTAGTGCTCAGGTCTGCCCTTTCTGTAAGGTCTCCTCATACCGCACCACGAGTTCCCAGGCAGACCCACCATGATCAAGAAGCTCATCCTCGCCAGCGCCGCGACCGCTCTCCTTGCTGGCGCCGCTTCGGCCGCCGACCTGCCGCGCCGCGCTGCGCCGCCGGTCTTCGTGCCGGTGCCGGTGTTCACCTGGACCGGCTTCTACGCCGGTTTCAACGCCGGTTACGGCTTCGACGCCAGCGACCGCGGCACCAACGTCTACAACAACGTGTTCCCGAACCTCGTTCGCGGTGGCGCAGCCCTGCTGCCGGGCGCCGGTGGCCCGTCGCAGGTCGCCTACTCGAACAACTCCAACGAGGGTTTCACGGGCGGCGGTCAGATCGGCTACAACTACCAGTTCACCCCGGGCTCGGGCGTGGTCGTCGGTATCGAAGCTGACGCCCAGTATGTCGACTTCGGCCGCAGCCGGAACAACTTCGTCCTGACCCCCGGCTTCGCGCCCGTCGCCGGCGTCACCTTCGTCGATCCGCGCGGCACCGCCAGCCTCGACTACTTCGGCACCGTGCGCGGCCGCATCGGTTACGCCTTCGATCGCGTCCTGTTCTACGGCACCGGCGGCTTCGCCTACGGCGCCGGCAGCAACGAGCGCTCCTTCGGCGGCTTCCGCGGCAACGACGACTTCCGCACCGGCTACGCCGCTGGCGGCGGCATCGAGTACGCCCTCCCGACCGACTCCTTCCTGAACTTCTTCCGCTCCTCGGCCGTCACGCTCAAGGTCGAAGGCCTGTACGTGAACCTCGAGAACAACAACCGCAACGCCGGCGTCTACGCCTTCGACACCAACGGCGTCCTCTACCGTCAGCCCGGCTTCACCAACCGCAACAGCGGCGCCGAGTTCGCCGTCGTCCGCGCCGGCCTGAACTACAAGTTCGGCTCGTACTAGGATCGACGGGACTTTTAGGTTCGGCCTAAGCGTCCCCAGCCCCGATCACCTGGCCGCTTTCGTCGTAACGCGCCTCGAGGAGAAATCCTCGGGGCGCTTTCCTTTGGTTGAACCTCGAGCCTTGGCGATCCGGGCCAGAGCAGGAACCAGCCGAGTCGACTCATAGGCTTCCTGCAAACCGAGGCCGTCACACGCTCAGCCGCATGACCCGGCGCTCGAAGAAGAGGGCTTGACGGCCGATGCCATGGGCTCTGCGCCCCTGCTTCAGGCGGTTCCTCTGGCTCGCGCTTGGTCGATGGATATCGAACAGGGTCCGCAGACCATCGCCGCCGCGGACCGGGACGAGCCAGAAGCGCCGGGTTCGGTCGACCCAGGGTCGATGCGGTGATGTGGGATTGCCCCTGGTGCCAGTGAGGACCTGCCGCCGCAGAGCGAACTCTCGCCGCCACGGCGGTTCACGGACGGTCGAGGCGCTACAAGCCTTTGTCGGCGCTCTCCTTTGCAAGCCGAAGGGCTTTGAGACGCACCGTCTTGTCCTCGACGGCCTGCTGGGTCGCGTCGTAATCGGCTCGGGCCTCGCCTCCGGCACGAGCCTTTTCCAGATGCTTGGCGGCTTTCGTCTCGCGACGATCCTGAGCGCCGCTGTCGGCGCTCGTCATGCTGATGTCCCTCGTCGAGCCCCACGGCCGCCGATTTTCAACGCGGCTTCGGTTGGCCATTCGTGGTCCAGCCGTGTGCCTGGATCGCCTTCGCCAGCTTGCCCTGCATCTCGGGCATCACGGACTGCATCCACTGCTGTGTTCCAGCCAATTGCGCTTGGGCAAGCTGCGGCTGCGCCGTGACCAGCCGCTTGCCGGCCGGTGTCGCATAGAAGGCCGCGATCGCCTGCAGGTCGTCCTTCCCGAGCGCTGAGGCGAAGCTCCGAGCCTGGATGTCGAGAAGCTCGTCGTAATGCGCGGTCAGGGTCGGCATCACGACCTCCTGCACGAGGACCTGCGCCTGGTCCTGCTGCTTGATCCCGATCTGCTGCATCATCCCGACCATGGGCGCAGCGATCGCGCTCAGCAGGGCCGTGCGATCGCCCTGCATCTGCATGACCACCTCTCGGGCCGCCTTCAAGGTGGCCGGGTCGGATACGGCGGTCGGTGCCGTGGGCGCAGGCGCAGGCTGAGCCATCGCCGCGCAGGGCAGGACGACACCGAGCCAGAGGTTGGCAAGAAGACGGGGGATTCGCATGTCTGTTCCGATCACCGGGACCGCGCGATCCAAGCGGCGCGGCTCAGAGGCGCTGCTAACACACTTCCATGTCAGATCTGCCCAGGCTGACAGCCGTAAGGTGGCACTGCGTGGGGAAACCTGTCCTTGATGCGGTCGCAGCCCCAAAAGCGCAGGAACTCGGGCAGGCGCCGGTTCACCTCAATGCCGACTTCATCGTAGGGCGAGGCACCGGCCGTCACGTAGCTGTACCAGCGCCAGCCGATTGTCCCGAAGCCCGCGACGAGGATCGCGAAGGCCACCGTCAGAGCCAGGGCCGTTCGCGACTGAGGGCGCTGTGCTTCGCTTGCCATGTCGGACTCCTCCCGTTTTTCGGCACCATCCGGCGCCTCATGAGCGAGGAAGCGGCAGAGGCCAAGCTCAATCCGCGTCACGGCTCGCGCCGAACTGCCGTGGGGTTGCGTCGTCATCCCTCCTCCGAGATTGACGGCCGAGAAATGGATTGCCGAGACGGTCCACCTGCGCGGCAAGCCGGTTCCGTCAGGTCTGGCCGCACAGGCCGGCCCGTGCAGCGGAAAGTATGACGGATCGCAGCGCGACCATCGCTTCATGGCCGCGGATCTCTCAGAGCCAGTATCGCGGTTGCGACACCAGTCCCGGGCCAGGAAGGCGGGGAATGGGAGAACGACGGCGAAGGAGATCCGATCGAGCACCTGCGGCATGGCGGGATTCTCCCCAGCAGGCGTGTCCTCCACCTCTACAACATCGCGCCCAAGTTCCCCGTTGGTCACATCCCGCTGTCTCCGACAGGGTAAGGCTAATTTCTGCAAAATCCGTGATGGATGGAACGACGGATACCTGCCAATCTCAGGGATCAAAGAGGACTCAGGCCGCGTTCACTGACGATCCCCGCTCTCGGCAGGAGGGTCGTCATGGGTCTGACCGCGTTCATTGTGTTCGTCGTTCCGTGGATGTTACTCGCAGTCTGGTTGTTCAGCTTGCCCAGTGCCATCCGCCTAGGTGCTCCCTCCGCTCCATGGCGCCCACTGCCACCCGGGCGGGATCAGATACGGGAACAGGAGCGGCGCGAGAAGATTCGCCACGCCATGGTAATCTTCAGGTCGGGTTCGGCAGGCGGAAGTCCGCACGAGCCGCACAGGCTTCCGCGAGGAGGAGCGTTGGGACCGAGCGTCGAGGATACTGAGCCAAGAGAGTAGCAAGGGGATAGGCCGCCCCCGACACTTCTCCGCTCAGAAGGATCGTTCCGCGAACCCGTCGCCACGATCCGCACCATCGCATCCGGCAGGGCGCGTTGCGGCTAAAGCCCGATCTCCGTCGGTGTCGCGAGCCCCGCGCTCCCCGCCTCCGGCGTCGTCAGCAGGGCCGGCATGGCCTTCGGGTGGTTCGGACCGACCGCGCCGCTGGTCCCGCAGGCGATTGGGGCCCTCGGCCTTGGTACCGCGCAGGGCCGCCCAGGGCATCGGTGCGGGCTCTTCACGTTGGGCATGTCGGTGACCGGACGGCCACCGAACTGCTTCGGGTTCGGGAGCCCTCAGTGAAACATCTCAAGGGTGCGCGCGCCATCCTCGGCCACCTGCACGATCGGCAGCGCTGATCGGAGACGATGACCGGCAGCGGCGGCGGGTTGCCCGCGCGATCCACGCAGACCCGAAGGAGGCGCCGAAGCTCGGTCTGATGCGCAGCCGAGCGTTGGAGGTCGCCCATGGCTCAGGTCCTCGATGGCAATCCCGCGCTCGTCGGGCCACCCGTCGTGTCGAGCTTTGCCCGGCACGTCAGGCCGTAGATGTTGGGCGTCCGGCTTCCCGCCTCGCGCTGGAAGCGGCAGGTTTGCGTGAGGGTCAGGTACACGTCCAGCATCGAGGCTTGCGCCCCGAAGCGCTGGCGCAGCCGCTCGACTCCGTAGGAACCCCGTCGCCCGCAGGGGCTGCACAGGACCACGAGGCGTTTGGCGTGGACATCGCACAGGCGCTCCATGGTCAGGCGTCCCGATCGGCCGGTAAGACGCCGCGGACATAGCCGTAGGATATCTGTCGCTCAGCCTTCGTCAGCTTCGCCTCAAGGATCAGGATGTCCTCGATGGCCCGCAGCAGGGCACGGCGCGCGTCGCCGCCGGCCGCTTCCTCGTAGGCCAGGGCGATCATCTCGGCCTCGCTCATAGACGCCATCTCGGCCATCTGCGCTGCGGTCATCGTCCTGGTCCTGATCCTAACGGGTACAAACCAGGAACAAGCTGAACCAAAGCGGGTCAAACGCTTTGAGGAAACCCTGTGTAGACCGGGGATAGGCATCCGAATTTCCTTGCCAGAAGGTGCGTCACGCTGGGCGCGAAAGTCTGGCAAGCACGAAGAAAGACCCGCCGCGGCCGGCGGCCGGGCGGGTCTCGGACCGCGGATCGGGGCGCCCGGGCCCTTACAGGCTCAGGAAGGCGCTGGCCGAGCCGACGATGGTGAAGGCAAGGCCACCCGCGAAGGCGGCGATCATCGCGTAGGAGAAGCCTTTCAGCAGCATCGACGTGTCTCCTCCGATCAGCAGCGGTTTCCGCCGGAGGTCTGGCCGTATTGCTGGGTGGGGAAGTTCTGCTGGTTGGCGTTGCCCTCGGCGGCCGAACTCATCGGGCAGCCGCGATAGGCGGGCGGGCGGCGCATATCGGTGAGGGAGCCCGTGGTCTCGACCTCGTAGGGCGCGAACGCCGTATAGCGGGAGGGGCTGTCATAGGCCATTGCGGACGAGATCGGAGCAACGCCAAGGACAAGCGCGGTGGCGAGGGCGGCGATACGGGTCTTCATGAAAGCTTACGAACTCCTTCACAGTACGAACCAGGTCTCTGGTCCGTTTCTCTCTGCCTGAAACTCAAATGGGGAGCGCTTTCCCGTCTCGACGTGTCGGAGGACACGTGCTGCGCGG
This sequence comes from Methylobacterium sp. AC433, assembly GCF_979253015.1. NCBI lineage: Bacteria > Pseudomonadati > Pseudomonadota > Alphaproteobacteria > Hyphomicrobiales > Methylobacteriaceae > Methylobacterium > Methylobacterium sp. AC433. The sequence goes on from NZ_CEEDBN010000001.1 coordinate 497,858, forward strand.
GATCAAGGCCGAGCGCAGCACATCCGATCTTTGGCTATTCTGGTGCGGGCCGCGGAAGAGATCGCCTAAAGCCTTGCGTCTGAACAAGGTATACCAGCGTCGGCACCGATGTTCGGGCCGATCGTGGTGGGTGTGGCAGAGCTGCCGGAGGCCGCGCGGTACTCGTCCGCGTTGTTCGCCGTGTCAGGATCGCGATGGGCGGTGGCGAGGACCACGCGGGTCGCTCGGACGGTCCCGCGCACGTCGTCTGCCCCGACCGCGAGGCAGACGAAGCGCCCGACCCCATCTCTCCGTCCCACCAGCGGCCATCGCCGCGGTGGTGGAGGGTTTGCCCGTGCGGCCGAGCGCAGACCTCGCACCTGCCACCTGCGCGCGTGAAGCGGATGACGGCCGAGAGTTGGAGCCCTTCGATGGGATAGACGAAGCGGTGCGCGCGCCGGATGGGCATGGCCGCAAAAGGCCATGCTTCGTGCCCCGAGGGCCAAGCCTTCGTTCAAGGATCAGGTCCGACCCGGCTTGCTCGCCTGCAATCCGGCCGGGGGTACGATCTTTGACCCACCAACCCTACATCGAGATCGAAAATGGAGGGCATGTCGTGTTGACAGTGAAGGGGATCGATCCGAGCGGCAGGACCATGACCTTTGCCTGCGGTACGGATGAGCAGGCGATGGAGAAGACGTGGGAGCTCCGGCGCCGGGGCTTCCGGGACGTCGTGGTCATCGACCACAAGGGCAAGGAACTCGGGGACGCTGCCTTCGAGCGATCCTTGGAGATCGAGTGGGACTGACGTGCTTCAGCAGGCGCCGGCTGCAACGTGGAAGCCGGTCGGAGTGCAACGAGTACACCTACTCGGTTCGGTACTTTCCGCGCCATCTACGGCGATTGATGTGCGTTTTGAGCTCAGGTAGCTGCGAAGGCAGAAGTTCGCGCGGCCTTGTTGGGGCCGGCAGGACAGGCTTCAAGTCATCATTCGGAACTTTGTAGTTTTTCGTCTTTCCGCGGGCTGTCGGTCGCACCCAAGCGATCGCCGACAAGCCGACGAACATCGTCAGGCCGAAGAGTCCGCTCGAGATGCCTTTCCAGGAGGGCTCGGGCTGAATCATCATCGTGATGATCCCGCCGAACGCGAAGACCGCGGCAAGAATGCGAAACAGGTCGGAAGTCGTCATTTCCATGAGAGGATCGACCAGGGTAATTACCAGTCGGTGAAGGGGCTCATGGCTTTACACGCCAGGTCTCAATCTTACACTGCGAAGCGGCCAAGAGGGCATCAGAGTGCCGACACAGCTTTGTTCGGACATTGATCGCGCGCTGTCGGCAGCGTGCGAACATGTCGGTGTTCCTGAGAGTAAGACTCCTGGATTCGTGGATGACGTCATGCGCGTGGTCGATGGAGCCCTCCGATTCCTCGAACAGGACCGAGGCATCTGGGAGGCCCGCCGAGCCGTGCTCGAACGGCTGGAGAGTGCTGCGCGACTGATCGATCGCGATAAGACCGGACCTTATGACGGACGTTCCAAGCGAGCCATCGAAACGGCGCGGGCGCATGCAATCCAAACCATCAGAGATCTGCAGGCGCAGATCATGCGGCACGGCCGCGTGAACGCTGCGGGTGACCGGGTCGGGCTCGGAAAGGCCGGGGCGGCCATCTCATAGGAACCGGCGTGCGCATTGAGAATACGTGCGGATCAGTCGGAAATCGCACGCAGGCGTCCCTGTCGTCCCACGATGCCTATCGAGCGCCGGGCTGCAATGCATGCGATCGAACGACCGGGAAGCTCCCGTTTCCTGCCGGTGCGCTTACAGGAATGCGACGGAGCCTGCCGACGTCACCGAAGATCCAGCCGCCTGACGAAGCGCGCCACCTTCGGGTACGCGGCCGCAACCAGTGCGGCTGCGCCGAAGGCGCCGAGAGCGAGACGAGCACGGCCTGGTCAGCCATTCCGCTGGCGGACACGTGAGCGAGATGACGCGCTGTCGTGTGGCCGCGTCCATCACCGTGTTGTCAGTCGGACCCGACGCCCCCAGAGGCGGCCCGCACCCCAACCGGTGAGGTAGAGGATCAGAGCCGCGAGCGTGGCCATTCCGGCGGGTCGGAGATCGGGCATTCCGGAGACGCTGCCATGCTCAACCAACTTGAGAGGCGACCCCGCAGCGTCCGAACTCATGGGAACGCCACCCAGCATCGTCATGCGTCGACACTTCTGAGCCGGATGAAGCGGGTCCAGACCTCCCCCCAGACAGGCAGGAAGCGGTCGGGCCTCCCAGACGGCTTGCCCCGCGAGCGCGATAGCCAGCAGCAAGCAGGGAACTGCAAGGGCAAGGCCAATGCGTTGCTGCCGTAACAATCGATCCACGGCCTCGCCTCCTCAGTTCGGTACGCCGTTGCAGGCCCCGCCTTGAACTCGTCGGGGACTTCGGGATGCCCCCTGCCTCTCACGCGGGCCGGCTGGCGGACGGCCGATGCTTGGGAGAGCGTGGCCGACGTCTCCGAGACGGCGGCGGTCCATCCTCGTCCGGCAACAGATCGGTGAACGGCACCGTGAACAGATGCCGATGCTCGGCATCGGCCACCGAGAACCGATAACTGGTCAGCTGCGGATTGCGGCTGCAATCCCCGTGCGAGGTGAACCCGGCTCCGTGACGGGCCAGCGTCAGTGCCGCCTCATCATCGGTGCAGTCCAGTCCCTGATAGTCCAAGCACACGAGACCGGACCGGGATTGTACGTCGAAGAAATATGTCGGCATGGCGCGCTCCGCCCCTGCCCCCTCCCGAGGCGCTCGGGCTGTTGGTCGCCCTGGCCTCACGGTGCGAGTGTCGCGCCAATCCGGCCGGCTGTCACCCTGCCTTCCGCCTCCGTCGGATCAGGCCGCCTGGTCGATCGCCGCGAGGGCGCTGCAGCTCTTGCCGCTCCCCTTTGCCGCGTAGAGGGCCTGGTCGGCGGCCGAGAGCAGGCTCGTCAGATCGGTGCCGTGCTCGGGGGCCAGCGCGATGCCGATGCTGACGCCGACCGTCACGGTCCGATCGGGGCTCAGCGTGAAGGGATCGCAGATCTGTGAGACGATTCGTTCGCTGAAGGCGATCAGGGCAGCGGGGGCCAGGATGTCGGTGAGGACGACGAACTCGTCGCCTCCGATGCGCGCGACGACGTCCCGAGGGCGCGCGCCTTCCCGGAGGCGTTCCGCGACGGCCTGAAGCAACTGGTCGCCCGTACCGTGGCCATGGGTGTCGTTGATGGCCTTGAAGCCGTCGAGGTCGAGGTAGAGCAGAGCGGCGAGACCATCGCGTCGTGCGGCGATCGCTTCGGCCAGGCCGGCCCTGTTCAGCAGGCCGGTCAGGCTGTCGTGCTGGGCCCGGAACGCCTGGTCGCGCTCGGCCTGCATGGTGGCGACCAGCATCCGGTTGAGGCGAAACCCGGCGGCGCTCATGCTGGCGAGATAGAACGGGATCTGCAGGAACGTGATGAGGAGGAGCGGCTCTCCGGTGAAGGGCGCGGCCAGGCAGCAGGAGCCGAGGGTCAGGACGATCATCGCGCCCGCCAGCCGCGGGGCTCCGAAATTGCGGAACGAGATCCCCCCGACCATCGCTGCCGCCGAGAGGCACGCCAGGGTCGCCGCGACCCAGTCGCCGCTGGCCAGGCTTATGAAGGTCCCGTAGCCGACGCTCGCGGCCCAGGCGAGGCCGAGCAGGATGTAGAGGTCCGTCGGGGTCCTGCGCCGGGCGACGGCGGCGCGCTGCGCGATCACCAGCACCAAGAGGCGGGCGAGGCAGATGCTGAATTCCAGTGCGCACCAGAACAGGAAGGAGGGGTGCGGGATTCGGTAGGCGAGGAGCGTCGAGACCGAGAGGGTATTCAGGACGCCTCCGGCAAAGATCGGTAGCGTGCCGAACAGGCTCGCGATCAGGGCGGTGCGGATCTCTTCCGGCACGTCGCGGCCGGCATCGGTCAGCCACCGCGTCACGCGCCAGCGGGGAAGGCTGAACAGCCGTGAATCGTTCTGCATCGAACCACCTGGAACCCGTGGATGAACGGCCCCCGTGGCGCCTGACGATCTGGAGGATGCCGGGCACCTGCCTCGTCCCGACCGATCGCCCGGATTGGGTTAACATTCACACCACCACGCGTCTCGCGCCGCGTCCTGGGAGCACTCGGAGTGCTTTCGCTCGCGAGCCGGACGGCCTTCGCCGGGCCGGATCGATGCGGTCGCCGACGCGGCTAGGCGGCCTGACTGCCCACCTCTGGAAAAGCGCCCTCCAGGAGACGGGCAGGGCGCCCGATCAGGTAGCCCTGGACCGCGTCGCATCCGATCGCGCGCAGGAGATTGAGTTGCTCGCGGTTCTCGACGCCCTCGGCCAGCGTCGGAATGTTCATGTCCCGGCCCATCTGGGTCACGGCCTTGATGACCGCCAGGGACTGGCGGTCGTGCAGGGCCGCGGCGACGAAGCTGCGATCGATCTTGATTCGATCGAGGGGGAGATCGCGCAGGTGGGCCAGGGAGGAATAGCCCGTCCCGAAATCGTCCATCGCGATCTTGATGCCGAGTCCGCGGAGGGCGTCCAGGGTGTGGGCGATCTGCGGCCCGTCCTCGACGAGCGCCGTCTCCGTCAATTCGAGTTCGAGGCGCCCCGCCGGCAGCCCGCTGCAGGCCAGGGCTTCGGCGACGTGCGAGAGCAGTAGGGGCGACCGGAGCTGCACCGCGGAGACGTTCACGGCCAGGTGCCGCTCGGCCGGCCAGTTCGCCGCCTCGCGGCAAGCCTGCTCCAGCACCCACCTTCCGATCCGGACGATGAGACCATTCTCCTCGGCGAGGGGGATGAACTCGTCCGGCGAGACCAGTCCCCGATGCGGGTGGTTCCACCGGATCAGGGCCTCGCACGACACGATCCGGTCGCTCGCGAGGGACATGATCGGCTGGTAGACGAGGTGGAGCTGTCCCTGGGCGAGCGCCCCGCGCAGATCGTTCTCGAGATGTCCGCGCTCGGCGATGGCCTCGATCATGCCGGGCCGGTAGCTGACGGCCAGCCCACGGCCACGGCGTTTGGCCTCGTAGAGCGCGATGTCGGCGCGCTGCATCAGGTCGTTCGGGCTGGTGCCGTCGTCGAGGCTGCACACGCCGATGCTGCAGCCGATGACCACCGTCACGCTCTCGAGCGCGTACGGCTTCTCGATCTCCGCCACGATCCGGTCCGCCAGGGTCTTGGCCGATCCGGCATCGCGCGGGGTCAGGATCGCCAGCTCGTCGCCGCCGTGCCGCGCGATGAACCCATCCGCGCCGATCACGGCGCGAAGCCGGGTCGCGACTGCCACGAGAAGCTGATCCCCGACAGCATGCCCGAAGGTGTCGTTGACGAACTTGAAACGGTCGAGGTCGATCAGCAGGAGAGTGGATCGTGCGGCATCGTGGTGATCGGCGAGCATTCGCTCGTTGAGCGCGCGCCTGTTGCACAGGCCGGTCAGCGGGTCGTGATAGGCGAGCTGCGAGATCTCCTCCTGGGCGAGCCGGTCCCGGGTCACGTCGTCATAGGTCAGGACGGCGCCGTCGGCGACGGGCTGACAGGCGATCGACAGGATGCGGCCGTCGTCGAACCGGTGTTCGACGCGGGTCTCCTCGCCCTTGCCCATCCAGAGCCAGTGATTGTCGATCACGCGCCCGATGCGATCGACGTCCCAACCGTTGACCTCACCGGTGGCCTTGAGGAAATCATCGAGCCGCATCCCGGGGCGAAGGCTGTCCGGCGTCAGGCCGAGCATGCCGACGAGGCGCTGGTTGTAGAGCTCGATCCTTCCGCCGGACGAAATCTTCAGGATGCCGTTGGACATGTTCTGGAGCGCCGTCGCCAGGACGTTCAGATGCGCCTGTTCCCGTGCCTCGAAGCGCTGCGTCGCGGCCAATGCGACGAAGGCGCCGGTGATCAGGATCGCCGCGCCGCTCGCGGTCAGGATGCCCAGTGCCACCTGGATGTTCGAACCGAGGCCGCCGACACGCTGCCCCTCCACGATCGTGCCGGCGAGGGAGGTGAAGTGGGTTCCGCACACGGCCAGGACGATGAGCGCACAGGCGACCGCACCGAATGGACGCCGGGCCGGAAGCAGGCTCGCGACGGCCATCACCACCGCTCCGAGCAGGTAGGCCAGGATGTTCGCCGTGGCCGACTGGCTCTGCGTGCAGCCCTCCAGGGCGGACATGCCGGTGATGTGCATCGCGCCGATGCCGAGGCCCGACACCGCGCCGAAGAGTCCGCGGCACGGGCGGCTCGCCGGCAGGACGGAGAGGGCGAGGGGCAGGCCGACCGCGAGGACGGCGATCAGCGCGGACGCGACCGTCGTCCCGTAATGATAGCTCAGGACGAGGTCGCTCCGGTACCCGAGCATTCCCATGAAATGCGTCGTCCAGACGCCAAGCCCCGCTGCGAGGGCCGTGCCGACCAGCCACGGGGCGCGCCGTGCCGGGGGGGCGGTCTCCGCCTTCCGCAGGAGGTGCACCGTCAGCCAAGCACTGAGGGTGCAGATCGTCGCTGCGGCCAGGACAGAGATGACTGCCTGACTGTCCAGAAATGTTGCGAGGGTGAGCATCATGCGCCAGATCTAGCGCGAAAGACCTTGAGTCTCCGTCAAGAGCTTCGGTGAACGAGGCCTTATTTCGTCTATCAAACGACTGGGTCCGCGCTGGATTTTTATCATAGATCAAAAGACTATCGAGCGCGCACGACTTTGTGAACACGAGAAAGTGGCTTGGTTGTCCGGTGAGGGCGTTCGAGCCTCTTGATGTGCCGAGCTTCGGGCCTGGGGATTCCCGCGTGTCGATGCGGCCGCGAAGGTCCTCAGGTCGGGCATCACAGCGCCCGACGCTGGCCGTTCGAATCCGGTGCAGGTCGATCCGCGATTCGTCCGTGCATCGATCCTCGGTAACGGTTAGAACAAAAAAAGAACATGCAAGGATTTCGGCCGTGCAGCGCGGCACTCCGTACCCGGTTCCGTCGGCCCGACGCTACGGCCGGCGTGAGAGTGAGGCTCAAGGATGGCATTCAAGACGAAATCCGCGGCTGAGACGAAAGCCGCCGACTTGGCGTCCGCCCTGATCAGGATCACCGATCGCGAAGGTGCGCCGCTGAACATCGGCGTCGACGCGCTTCGACAAAGCAATCCGCGCCTGACGCCGCTGGCGATCGGTCAGACGTTCCGCAAGCATCGGGACAGTCTCGACGCGGCGCTGGCCGAGCGCGGCTACGTCCTCGTCGCCTATGCCGATCAGGGCCCGGGCCGGGGCATGGCGTTCGAGATCGGGGCGGACGACTGAAAGGAACGGCCATTTCGGCCGAACCTCAACGCAGTGTCATGGATTCCGTGATCGCCCGCCGACCCGACCCGACCCGCCCTGGCGTCGGCTCCGACGCCAGGGCTCCCATCACGGTGATGGTGACGGACTCCGCGAAGGGAGTGGCTCGCAGATGGGCAGCAAAGCGGATCCGTCCCGGTCCTCTGAGCCCGAACGGGTCTAACCTGCGGGTGGGGTCAGCACGAGCTTGCCCTCGAACGGGGCCTTGCGATTGCGGGTGCTCGTGCAGGCGTAGGTTTCCTCGCCCGCCTTCATGGTCCGGATGCGCAGGACGCCCTTGCCGTTCTGCTTGACCAGGTATCCTTTCTCGCTCGCCACGTGGACGAGGTCGCCGTCGGCATGCAGCACGTTGGCGTTCTCGAACTGTCCCGGCGCTGTGATGGTGATGGGCTCGGCAGCCTGACTCACGACGTGAAGCTCCACGTTCGTGTTGGCCGGAAGCTTCAGTTCCGCCGGCGCACAGACGGGTTTGTCGCCGTCCATCGTGATCGTGAGTTCGACGGGTGGCATCACCTCACTCGAGGCCGGCGGCAGCGGCTTGCTCTGGGCAAGGGCCGCGCTCGCGAATGAAGTGGCGGCCAGCGCACCGAGTCCGAGCACTGCATATCGCATGGGTTTGACCTCGACAGATCTGAGTTGACAGTCTGGGAAGGGGCTGCGGCGGGTCAGAGTTCCGGCACGCGGCGGGTGGCCGCAACGGCGGTCCGGTGCGCGGCCGGTTCATCGCAAGCTCCGACCCATCGCATGTGTCGGCAAGGGGTAAGCGACATTGCGTCCGCTTGAGGGGCGCGGGCGCCGTGCCATCTCGGAGAGCGGCACCACGACGGGCGACATCCGCCCTTCGCAGAGGCGTCGACGCCGAAGGCTGCATGGCAACGTTCTTCACGGCGGACACACATTTCGGGGATGCCCCCCTCGTCCAGCGGCGGCGCCAGGCGTTCGGAGCGGTGGAGCGTCACGACGAGGCCCTGATCGCACGCTGGAACGCGGTCGTCGGTGTGGGCGACGAGGTCTGGCACCTCGGCGACTTCGCGGCCGGCGCCAGCCGCGCGCATTGCGCTGCGGTCTTCGCGCGGCTCAACGGCATCAAACGCCTCGTGCGCGGCAACCACGATACCAACCGTGTGCTGGAATTGCCCTGGACGGACCCGCCCGTGGAAAGTGTCCGCATCACGGTGCCGGATCGCGAGGGGCGCGCCTGGCGGCTCTTCCTCTCGCACTACCCGCACCGGTCCTGGCCGGGTTTCTGGCGCGAGACCCGCCACCTGTACGGGCACACCCACGCCTGCCTGCCGGACACCACTCGGTCCTGCGACGTCGGCGCGGATGCGTGCGACTACCGCCCGGTCGACTTGGCGACGCTCCTCGCCCGCCAGGAGGCGGCCGGGCAGGCGCCCGAGGAGATGGCGGCGCGGGGCATGCGCTGAGCCGTCGGAGCGGGCGTGCCTGGAAGCTTCGGGCGCTCACGGCTTCGCGAGGGAAGTGTCGATCGCCGGTGCCCGTTGGCTCCCGTTCATGCGAGCGGCGGCACGAGGCAGACGCGTGGTTCGCGCGCGGGAACGGCCCCCTGGAACGAGCCTCGGAAGAGAGCGATGCGACCCGTCCAGCAGGGCGACTTTGAGACACCCGCCCCTCTGAACACGAGGACATGACGATGCACACGGACGAGACGACCGAGGGCGCGCCGCGCCTCGAACGCAAGGCGGTTGCCGCCGTGGTGCTCGGCAACGCCCTCGAGTTCTACGACTTCACGATCTACGCCTTCTTCGCCAAGCCCATCGGCGAGGCGTTCTTTCCCGCACAGAACGCCACCGACAGCCTGCTCGCCTCCCTCGCCCTGTTCGGCATCGGTTACGTCATGCGGCCTATCGGTGGCGTCCTCATCGGAGCCTTCGCGGACCGGGCCGGGCGCAAGCCCGCCATGCTGATCACCATCGCGCTGATGGCCATCGGCATGGTGATGCTGGCGGCTGCCCCTGGCTACGCCACCCTGGGGGGCTGGTCGCAGGTCATCGTCATCGTGGGCCGGCTCATCCAGGGACTCGCCCTCGGGGGCGAGGTCGGCCCCTCGACCGCCTACCTGCTCGAGGCCGCCCCCCCGAAGCACCGCGGCTTCGTGGCGAGCTGGCAGATCGCCAGCCAGGGCTGCGCCGCGCTGATCGCCGGCCTCGTCGCCTCGGCCCTGACCTACGCGGTCGGCGATGACGCGATGGCGAACTGGGGCTGGCGGGTGATGTTCGCGCTCGGCATCGGCGTCGTCCCCGTCGGCCTGATCATCCGCAGCCACCTGCCAGAGACCGCGGGGGAACGGGCCGACCCGGCCGCGGCGGACTCGACCCTCGCGGTGGTCCGGCGCCTGGTGCGCGAGCACGGCCGGATGCTGCTCCTGACCTTCCTCATCATCGCGGCCTCCACCGTCTCGAACGCCGTGGGCACCAACATGCCGGTCTACGCCCAGGCCACCCTCGGGCTCACCGAGACGATCTCCACCGCCGTGCCGATCGCCCTCGGCCTCGCCTCCATCGCCTTCCCGCTCCTCGGCGGCTGGCTCGCCGACCGGTTCGGCCGGCGTGCGGTGATGATCTGGCCCCGTGCCCTCATCGTGGTTCTGACCGTGCCCGCCTTCGCCTGGCTCGTGCGCGAGCCGACCGGCCCTTCGGTCTATGCCGTGACCTTCCTGCTGTCGGCCCTGTCCTCCATCAACGCGGCGGCGATCATCGTGGCGATCCCCGAATCGCTGCCGCGGGCGGTGCGCAGCGCCGGACTCTCCATCGTCTACGCCTTCTCGGTCTCGGTCTTCGGCGGCAGCACGAACTACGTCGTGAACAAGCTCATCGCCCTGTCGGGCGATAAGCTGGCCCCGGCCTACTACCTCGTGGCCTTCAGCATCGTGGGCACGGTCGCGGCACTGCTCATGCCCGAGACCCGTGGCCGGGATCTCGGGGCGGAGGCGAGACGGTATCCAGGCCGGCCGTGACGGGCAGGTCGAGCGATTCCGAGAGCATCGCAGCCCGACCGGGCTGGATCGCGTCGGCGACACCCGCGATGACGCCAAGGCCGTAGCGATACCGCATGAGCTGCGATCGCCTGGGCGAGCGCCCGAGGTTTCTGCTCGTGGGCGTCCGCGGCGACAGGGACCCGGACGGATGGGTTTGGGCCGGGGCGCCCCTTCGTCGCGTCTGAGGTCGCAACGGCGCGGGACCCGCCGCGGCCGGGGCCGGGCGGATCCACGAGGGCAATCCGTTCGAACGGGATTTACAGGCTCAGGAACGCGTTGGCCGACCCCGCGATGGTGAAAGCGAAGCCGCCGGCGAAGGCACCGATCATGGCGTAGGAGAAGGCTTTCAAGAGCATCGGGTTACCTTTTCTCCTCGATCAGCAGCGGTTTCCGCCGGAGGTCTGGCCGTATTGCTGGACCGGAAAGTTCTGCTGGTTGGCGTTGCCCTCGGCGGCCGAGCTCATCGGACAGCTATTGGGATTCCGAAGGGGTGCGGTGCTGCGCATCTCGATCGATCCGGTGGTTTCGACGTCGTAGGGTGAGAACACGGTGTAGCGGGAGGGGCTGTCATAGGCCATCGCGGACGAGATCGGAGCAAAGCCAAGGACGAGTGCGGTGGCGAGAGCGGCGATACGGGTCTTCATTTTAGCTGACAAGCTCCTTCGCAGTACGAACCAAATATTTTGGTTCATTTATTTCTGTATGACTTTAAGATGGGGTATGAATTTCATCTTTGACGTGTCGATGAACACATGATGAGCCGGATTGAGCCCGAACACGATGATCCATTGCCGAAGTCTTCGACGAGTGTTCTGAATTTCATCCCCTAAAGCTTTGCGCCCAAAGCAGATATACCAGCCTCTGCGGCGTCGATGGGCCGGGCCGCGATCGATCTGTTTCGCCTGACCGAGGCTGCGCCGGCTTGCCGTGGCGTGGCCATGCGCGGAGCGGGACAATCGTCGCGATATGCCGAGCATGGGTGAGGGCGCGACATTCCATGAGGGCCGATCGGCCGGTACGATATGGGGTCCGCCCGATGTCGGCGGTCCGCCGGCTCATCGCGGAGGAGGGGGCCTCCCTCGGAGTGGCTTACGCACCCGCCCGATCGATGGGCTTGACGTCGAGCACGCCGGCCTCGGCACGCGCGCCTGGTGCTCGTCCCGCTCGCATCGCGGTGAACCGGCGCTTGCCGGAGGCGTTGCGTGCCTGAGGATGCGGACGCATCAAGGAGCGGTTCTCCGCGCGGTGCCACCCGGCCGGGATCGGCCGGGGCAGGTCTGAAGCCGAGGCTCGATGGATTGCGAAGCGGTGGCGGCTCGGGTGCTCGAGCTCATGGTCGAGAACACGGAGTTGCGCCTGCAGCTGGCCGAAGCGCAGGAGCAATGCATCGAGATGGCCGTGGATGCCGGAGCGCTCCAGGCGGAGATCGACGCGCTGCGCTACGAGGTCGCGAGCCTGCGGGCGGGACGAACGGACTCGTGTTAACGATACGTTAGCCATACGCGGTGAGCTATTACCGGCTGCTCAAGCGTGCCAGGCACGGGCCGACATCGAAGGCGAAGGAGTTTCCATGCAGCTGATCGTCACAGGCCGACAGAACGACAGCGAAGTATCCTTTCAGCGGTCGTCCCCCGACGACGCCTTGCAGATGGCGCGGGACCTGGAAGCGAGCGGACTGCATGCGGTCAGCATCAGCGACATCACGGGGCGGGCCTATGAGCCCGACGAGTTCGATGCCTGCTTCGTACGGTCATCGGACTGAGCCGTGACGACAGCGCTGCCCGGGACCACCGGGGCGCAATGGCCTGGCGAAACAGTGCACCTCGAGGCCTTCCGGCTCTCTGAGCGAGGGGCCGCCGGGCGGACAAGCTAGTTCGGTCGCGCGACCGACCGTGGCTCGGCCTCGCTCTCGGCGGGTGCGAAGCGTGCGAGGCGGCCCAGGCTCGCTTCGCTGAGGCCACCCGCATTGGCGAAGGTCGTCAGCGCAACGCTGACGAGCATCTCGGCTTCCTCCTTCGACATCTCCGTGCCGTACATGACGCTCGCGACGCCGCGCGTCGCCTGCACCGCCTTGCAGAAGGCCGCATCCGCTCTCAGGTCATCGTGCCGGGTCATCGCACACCCCTGTTTTCGGGGCATTCTCCGGTGGAAGCCCCCAGCCTTGCGATAACCGCCCTCGCCGTGTCGAGAGTTCGGGGCTTCGTTGACGCAGGCCGTCGTCGCGCGAACGAAGGTCGGCACGGTCCGGATCGGTCGGCGCGATGTCCGGTGTCTCTCCTACCGGAGGTGGCGGCCCGCGTGCCGTGGGATCGCCGGGTGCCGTCGCGAGGGCGGTCAGGGGCCGCTCAGGCCACGGTCAGGCGCTTGGTGTTGGCAGCCACATGTTCGCGGTAGCGGGCGATGACGGTCTCGGGCGAACCGCCCATCATCAGGGTTCCGGCCGCCTCCATCGCGGCTTCGATCTTCTCGGCCACCATGGACTGCATCTCGTCCCAGCCCTCGCGGCCGCCCCATGCCAGGCGCACGAGCCGAAGCTCGACGACCTTCTGAGACTCAAGGGCGAGCATCATCGTCGAGAGAAAGGGATTGTACACGGCACACTCCTCGCCGCGGGCAGATGCGGCGAAGGTCAACCTCGCCGTGTCACCGAATGATCCCTGCCGGTACAGGGTCGGGCACTGCGTGAGACGCATGCCGATCGGAACGGAGCGCGGCATATCCGGCGCCACGCGTCGCCGACGCCGCATCCGCGTTCTGTCGCGAAACCGCCGTCGATCCGATCCATGGCGGGGCATCGGTCGCCGTCCCGGTCAGCGGACCGGACGCATTCCGGTCCATCGAGCCCGGATCGGACGTTAACGGTTCGTCAACCGTATTCCATGATCGTTCTGGCGCGGGCAAATGCAGGCCGGTCCGTCACGGGGGACTGTCTATGGACGACATCATGGCAGCACGGGAGGATGCAGGCGGACGTTGGGTCTCCGACGCGCATGTCTGGCACATCGCACCGATCACCCTGGTCCTGAGCGCCGCTCTCTGGACCATCATCAGCCTGGTCGTGGCGCTCTGCCTCAGGATGATCTGAACACCGGCACGGGACCCCGTCCCTGCGCCTCGATCCATGTGCCCCGAGGTTGAGGATATCCGAGTCCCGCACCGCAGGCGGAGCGATCCGACCGCGGCAGACGTGATGGCCGCACACGCATTGCGCCCCGAACCATTTCTCGAACCAACCTTCAGCGTGCGAGCGTGGGGCCGGATGCCTCTGCCGCGGGTGGCAGGATGGCTGCCTCGTGACGCAGTTGCGGGTTGTAGTCGGGCAGCTTGAGTTCCACGGTCAAGGTATCGCCGGGCAGGAGAATGTCCGTATCGATGGCCGGCACCGTCTCCCCCCCGGACGGCGTCCGTCGTGTGATCATGTAGTTCTGGACCGGTCGGGTTCGGCTCCGCTGCAGCAGCAACGGGGCGGACAACTCGGACTCGCTCAGCAGCCGCTGCGTCGTCGCATACTTCGCCGTGACCGTGTCGATCTTGCCTTGAACTTCCCGAAGCTCCGTCGTCACGTCGCCGGCCCGCTTGTTGCGCAACTCCAGCAATCCGATCTCGGTCCTCGAGATTTCCTGGAAACCTTTCATGAGGCTGACGCTCAACTTGATCTTGTCGCTCTCACTCTGGGCGACGGAGCGTTCCATCGCGAGCTGGCGCGAGGTGACGGCGAGGCCCTTGTCGACCAACGTGATCAGGGTCTGAAGCTCGCGCTTGATCAGCGAGATCTGCTTGTCCTCGAGGACCAACTGCTCCTTGAGGGAATCGATCTCCTTTTCGACATGCGCCCGCAACTGAACGAGTGCTGCCGTCTGCGTATCAAAAGCCTCTCGACGGGCCGAGAAGATCGCCTGTTCCTGCCGCAGGGCCGTCGTGAAGGCGCTGTCCGAGCGGTAACGCTCCAGAGACGCGGGCGGCTGGAAGGTCTTGCTGCCGCTGAGCTCGGCCTCCAGGCGCGATCGGCGGATCGACAAGGTCAGCCACTCGACGAACTGAAGGCGCAGGTCGCCTTCCGAGGTGATCATCTCGCGTTCCAGCCGCAGGGGTCCGAGGTCTCGCGACTGCAGCACGCCGCCCGCGATCGCCACCGCCTGAAGGACCGTGAGTCCCGGCCTATAGGGGTAGTCGCCAGACTTCATGACTTGGCCCGTGACGTAGAACGGGCGGTATTGGATGATTTCGACCGAGACGTCGGGCTGACTCTTCAGTCCGAGGTTGCGCTTCAGTTGTTCAGAGATCCTGGCTGACAGCTCGTTGGTTGTCGTCCCATCCGCCTCCAGTTGGCCGACGAGGGGGAGCATGACCGTTCCGCTTGGGCCGACGTTGTACTCGTCGTTCAGCGATTCCCATTCGTAGATTTCATCGCGCGACGGGCGCCACTCGAAGGCCTTGACCCTGATCTTGTCCTGCGGCGCGAGGCGATATTCGTCCGCTGCCGCGGGACACGCCACCACGAACGCGATGGCAGCCAAGAAACATCCGCGCAGGAAAGGGGAGTGAGTGTGCATGGAACCTCTCGCTTGCTCAGGCATCGAAGCGCAGCGGCGACGATTACGGGACGACGGTCTCCATGAGCATCGGACTGCCCGCGAGGAGCCGTTCAAGGGAACACCGTCGCGCGAGCGGTCGTAGGACGCCCCTTCGGAGCTGGCCCGAGACTCTTCGGCCGGCCACCGACACCGGTCCGCCGCGCGTCAGAGCCAGGGCGATCGAGACCTTCGCGGCGCCTGCGTCGGCCTGGGCAGAGCCTGGACCTGCGCCCACCAGGATTTACGCCCATCATGTCGACTCGCTCACGAAATCCCGCAGGCCGCAGGATAGTCGTAAGCCGGTGCGGCGGAACCACCGCTTTTCGGGCGATCGATCGGTCTCGCCCTGTCCGAAAGGCGTAGCATCGTGGCGTTTTCAGTCTCGGGACCCGTCGCGCCGGCTTGTCCAGGCGCGAATGCTCAAGCCCCCGCGACGTGACCTACGGTGTAAAGCCGCTCCAGCCATCGCCGCGTATTTGTGCCCAGTCTTCCAAGACGCCGAGGGGCTGCGAGCCGGAAGCTGTAATCGTTCGGTGCCTTTCAGGGTGCCAAAAGGGGTAGTCGACACAATAGAACGGCGTAGGCCACTCGTCGATCGACGCCCGATCTCATCCGATGATCTGTCCCTACCGCACTTTGCATTCGTGGCGACGTCCGGGAAGGCTGACCACAATGCGGTTCAGGCCATCAAACCGGAAGAGCCCGTTCCGAATGTCCAGCCAGATTCTCAGCCATCCGGCGGCCCTCGCGACCCTGGCCGCCTCCGCCGCTCCGTCGTTCTCGGTTGTTCCGAAGCCGGAGACCTGGGACGCCGGTGTTGAGACCCGGCAGGTGTCCGACCTATCGGTGGCCGTCGTGCATGACTGGTGTCCATCGTTCCGCGGAGGCGAGCGGGTGCTGTCTGCCCTCTGCCGCATCTTTCCGAAGAACGATGTCTATACGCTGTTCGATTTCCTGGAGGATTCCGTCAAGGACGAATTCTTTCCGAATAAAACGTTCTACACGTCTCCGGCCAACAGCCTGCCGTTCATCAAGAAATACTATCGATCCCTGTTCTTTGCGTGTCCGTTCCTGATCGAGCAATTCGACGTGACGGGCTACGACGCCGTGATCTCGTCCTCCGCGGCGTTTGCCCGTGGGGTCATCACCCATCCCGACCAGCCGCATCTCTGCTACGTGCACAGCCCGGCGCGCTACGCATGGGACGAGCAGTTCTCCTACCTGAACGAGGCGAAGCTGGGGTTCGGGCCGAAGGGGCTGCTCTACCGCATGATGCTCCATCATCTGCGGACCTGGGATACCCGCACGGCGCACGGGCCGGACATGATGCTCGCGAATTCGGAGTTCGTCAGGCGGCGCATTCGTCAAGTCTACGGTCGCGATGCGCGGGTCGTTCATCCGCCCGTCGATCTGAACGAATCGGTCTACGGGCGGGAGAAGGACGACTACTACGTCACCGCGTCCTTTCTCGCGCCGTACAAGCGCACGGATCTCGTCGTGGAAGCCTTCCGGGCGATGCCGCACAGGCGCCTCGTCGTGGTGGGCGAAGGTCAGCAGTCCAAGAAGCTGCGCGCCATGTCCGCACCCAACATCACCTATACGGGATATCTGCCGCGGCAGGATTACCTCGAAACCGTCGCGCGCGCGAAGGCGCTCATCTTCGCCGGATGCGAGGATTTCGGGATCGCGCTCGCCGAGGCTCAGGCATCCGGCACGCCCGTCATCGCGTTCGCGCGGGGGGGAGCCGTCGACATCGTGCGGCCTCTCGGCAAGGACCGGCAACCCACGGGAATTCTCTTCCGGGAGCAGACCACGGGAGACATCCAGGCCGCGGTCGAACATTTCGACGATCGCAGACATGAGATCCGGGCCGAGAACTGCCGCCTGAACGCGCAGCGCTTCTCCGTTCAGCGCTTCGATGCGGAGATCGCCGCAGCCTTCGCCGACGTGCTGGAGCAACGAGCCTCCGTCTGAGCTCCTTCGGCCGCGCCCGGATCGTGTCCGGGCGGTGCATTCGAAGCTGAGCGCTCAGGCGTGGGGCGCGGTCCGAGGAACTCTCGTTCAAGGTCGTGGAGACCTGGTGCGCAGCGGACGCATCGGCCCCGCGCGAAGCGGTGGTGCCGAGCGAGGGGACGGGCCATCGCGAACTGCTGGACGACATCACCCGCGGGGGCGGGTCGTCTGGAGGGATGCTCGACAGGAAGTGATTGCGATCGTGCCGGGTGCACCGTCCGTGATCATCGGCGGGGACCGGTAGGGCGTGCTGCGCTCACCATCCGGCATCAAGAGGTGCCGGCCGCCGATCCGAGCGGATCGACGGCATCTCCGTGGCGAACGACGGAGTTCTGCGTGCCGCTTCGGCCGACCGCCCACCAGCGGCACGAGCTATCCCCGACACGCCCCTACGATGCGGCGTCCCCGGGAGCGGTGTACGGAACAGTCCTGCGTCGGCGATGCTCCCAACCGGACACCGCCACGCAGACCCTGGGGTCACATGGCATGGACGTCGCGGTTCCATTCCGACGGGACGTGTGGCCGCGCGTCGTGGCGGAACGCGTTGATGAGGACTGCAACCTCGGTCCGGTTCTTTGCTTTGAGCTTGCGCATGATGTTGCGAACGTGAACCTTGACGGTGCTTTCCTGCATGCTGAGTTCGTAGGCGATCACCTTGTTTGCCTTGCCGCTGCGAAGCGCATCGAGGACGGCCGCTTGGCGGTGGGTGAAGATCGCGTCGCCGACATGCAGTGCCAGGGACGGCGGCTTCACGGGAGTCCGGGCGGCGACGAGGCTGTGAGCCGGCACGTAAGTTCCGCCGGCCTTGACGAGGCGGATGGCCTCGACGGCCACGCGGATCGGAAGGTTCAGGGGAACGTAGCCACGGACACCCTTTCCGAGCATCTCCAGGATGCACTCGATGTTGTCCTGCTCGGCGAGCACCATGATCGGCAACGGGTTTCCAGCTTTCGCCAGGATATCGAAGTCCGAGAGCACGTCCTGGCGGCTGCGTCCCCCGCCCGAAAGCATGAGGACCACCGCGGATTTCCCGGCTCCGCTGGACATCCAGTCCTCAACCGTCGCGTGAGCCGAGACCTTAAAGGTTGAGAACGATTCGACACCTTTGACGAAGCATTCGCGAATGAAATGTCTGGGTTCGATGAGAATGATCGTCCCGTCGACCGCGACGTTGTTGATCTCTATAGTCGTCTCACTGTCGCAGTTGTCTTGAGTCTGTACCGCCGCTTTCTGAATGGTCGAGCGCGATCCATTAAGGACGTACATGACTCAAAGTCCCTCTGTTGTTCATCACATTTATCAAGTTCGTAGTTTTCCGACGTTTCGGCTTTTTGAGCGCCAACGGGGATCTTAATACTTCATTAACTTCTTAGGCGAAAGTGGCCGCCCCTACCACTTTGGGGTTACGTGGACCGAATCGACTGTTGTCTCAGAATCCGGGCGGGCGGAGGCGGGGCGATCTTCTCGGGATCGGCTTTTCGCGACTCGCGCATCACATGCCCTTGATTGGCGCTGATCTCGGGACGGGAGATCGTTGCTGCTCTCTCTTCTCTCGCCGATCATGTTGGACGGACAGCCGGCGAGTCCTGTCCGAACGAAGTGGCAAGGATCCTGTGGATGGCTTGCGCTCAGGCTCGGATCCAGGCCTGGCCGATCATGCCCGCTCTCAATTCACCCGTCTGATGCGGGACCTTGAAACGGCGGCCTGGAATGTCCCACTGGTTCAGCTTCTCATAGCCGAGACCTTCGCGAACCTGCGTGAGGTAACCTTCCGTCACCACCCGGTGCGGCATGCGCTCACGGTCGAAGGATTCGAGCGTGTAGAAATCCTGGTCCGAGACCGAGACCTTGTTGATGATGATCATCCGAGGGGCGGTGCGCATGTCCGCGACGATCTGATCGACAAATCTGTCCGAATACTGCAACGAGCCCGAGCACAGGAGGACATCGCAGTCCGCCGCGGTGTCGAGGCTCTCGTGGTAGCTCAGGCCTGCGTCGTCCGGCCGTATCCTGCGCCGCCCCTCTCGGCAGATCGCGGGGACGTCCACGACCTGCCACGCGATGCCGGGCGGAAGCGGCATGGCATTCCGATAGGCGTGATACTTGACGCCGACATGTCCGCCGAAATCGGTGACGACCCTGAGCTGCCGCTCCTGATGGAACCTTTGAAGAAAGAACATCACCGGCCAGTCGAAGGGGTGTACGGCCTGGAAGGTTTCAAGGTTGATGGTCACGACACGATCGCTGTCGTACGTCGCTCGCTTCGGCTTCGACAGAAAATTCTCAGCGGCGGAGCGGCTCGGAAAGCAACCCCAATAGGCGCCGTAGCCGATTCGAAAGCGGGTATTCAGGAATGCGGATTGGCGGACCTGCTTCAACCCGGGCGTCGACCAGATGCTCATGCGAAGATGACTTTCGTTCCGGGCGGAGCGGATCCCGATCTCGCCCTCTGACCATGACAGCTCTGCCCGTGCGCCGGCGGAAGTCGATCCGTCCTTCGCGTGAAGTGCGGTACGCCATTCGGGGCAATCCGCGGGGTCGCGAGGGGCCGTTCGTCGCGCGAGCCGATGGGGCCGGTTCCTCGGCTCGACCAGAGAGAGGGGAGCCAAGAATCTCCCTCCACGTCGCCTTGGCCGCGCGCGGGTGATCTCCGGCCGCCGGCTTCGACGGCGGCTGTCGGGCTAGCGCGAGCAGGTATCCGTCCGTTTTCGGGAGCCGTCGGCCATCACCCGCTTCGCTGCGGTGAAGGCGGCCTTGGTCCCGCCCAGCGCCCACTTGCCGTTGCCGGTCTTCGTCAGGCGCATCAGGCCCATGTAAGCCTCGTCGCCGGGCGCCCAGTACGCTTCGTCCAGCAGTTCGTAGATGAACGCGCCCTCGATTCGATAGGTCTGCGCGAGATCGAGAAACCGGCGCATCTGACACTGGAGGCCGCTCGCCTGCCCGTCCTCGCCGTCGCGTTTGCTGCCGTAGGCGTGATTGAATTCGGTTACCCAGACAGGCCGTCCGTAGGTTGCCAGGACCTTCAAGGCCGGTTCGGGATCGCCGTCGTAGTGATGCCAGACGGAGATCTCCCACGGGATGCCGTCCCGCTTCAGGCGCTCGAAGATGCCCACGTGCCCCCAGCCGGCCGACCCGATCGCGCGGACGGCCTCCGGATCGGCAGAGCGCGCGCCTTCGGAGAGACCGCGCAGCACGGCCGCAACCTTGAGGTAGCGCGGTCCATAGTACTCGAGCGGTTCCCACCCGCCGGCGGGACCCCATTCGCAGGGATATTGCGTTCCGTCGTCGCGACGCTCGCAAGGCTGGATGATCGCGTGGTTCTCGAGTTCGTTGCCGAGCTCCCAGACCGGGATGTCGTGGCCGAACCGTCGCACGAATGCTTCGGCGAATTCGAAGCTCTTCCGGTAGAGATCCTGCTCGGTCTCCGCCGAGAGGGAGACGGGCGGAATCAGAACGGGAAGGATCGCGATCGAGCGCCGTTTCGCGGCCGCGATGAGCGCTGCGAGCTGATCGGCCTTGTCGAGGCTCGTCACGTCGACCCGGTACGACTTGGCACCCAGGTCGTTCAGGATCACTAGCTGCTCATCGAACGTCACGCCGGGATAGGAGACGAGCGGATGCCCGTTGACCCCCCAGAGAATCTCGGCGTGAAGACTCGAAGTCAGGAGGAAGAGATTCAAGACTGAATGTGCCGCAGTCCGACGGATGGATCTCATGAATGACATCACGGCCCGAACTTTCGGATCAATCTGACGTTGTGAACTTGGACATTATCCAGTTTTCGGCACAGTCATTCCTGTTTAAAAGGGCAAAGGACCACTCAAAAGGCGTAGGGGCGCAGTCGTAAGCAGGAATTGAAACGAGGAGGCGCGTCCTATCAGTCTGACCCCCGCCGGCCATGTGCCGTTGTCCGGGTCTCAAGACTGAGGTGGCGATCTTGTTGACTTCAAACGCCACGCAGGCCGCGACCGCAGCGGCGAAGGGAAGCATCGTCGCGCTCTTCGACGAGCGCGCCCGGGCATGCGCCGACGTCGTGGCCCTGCGGGCGACGGGCCAGGATTGGACCTATTCCCAATTGGACGGCCGGTCGGATCGGCTCGCCCGCAGACTCATGGCCCTCGGCATCGCACCGGGCGATCGTGTCGCGCTCCTCGTCGAGCGTTCGCCCGCTGCAGTCTGTGCGTTGCTCGCGGTGCTGAAGGCGGGTGCGGCCTACGTGCCGCTCGATCTCGATTATCCCTGCGCGCAACTCGCCGCGATGATCGCGGATTGCCGGCCGGCGGCACTCATCGTGGATTCGGGCGCGCCCGTTCCCGATGGCCTGTCCTGGACGGAGCCGACCGTCCCGATGGATGCGACCGGGGGCGTGCAGGGGGAGATTTCGGAAGGCGTCCCCCTTCCGATGCGCGGCCCCGGCGATCTCGCCTACGTCATGTACACATCCGGTTCCACCGGCCGCCCCAAGGGCGTGATGGTCCCGGACCGCGCAGTGATCCGCCTGGTCGACCAGCCCGATTATGCCAGCTTCGGCGCCGACGACGTCTACCTTCAACTCGCCCCGCTGGCCTTCGATGCCGCGACCCTGGAGATCTGGGCGCCGCTCCTGAACGGTGGCCAACTCGCCTTTCCCGATCGGCGCCGGCCTTCGCTCCGGGAGATCGGCGCCATGGTCCGTACCTTCGAGGTGACGACCCTATGGCTCACCGCGGGCCTCTTCCACCTGATGGTGGACGAAGCGCTCGACGACCTGGCGGGTCTGCGTCAGCTGCTGGCCGGAGGGGACGTGCTCTCCCCGGCCCATGTCCGTAAGGCGCTCGATGCCCTGCCGCACTGCCGCCTGATCAACGGCTATGGCCCGACCGAGAACACGACCTTCACCTGCTGCTTCACGATTCCTCGGGATCAGCCCGCAGGGGCGATCCCCATCGGCCACCCCATTCGCGGAACGCACGTCTACATCCTTGACGACGCGTTGAATCCGGTCGCGGCGGGCGAGGCCGGCCAGCTCTGCGCCGGCGGCGAGGGAGTCGCGATCGGCTACCTCGACCGGGCCGACCTGACCGACGAGCGCTTTCGGCCGGACATCCATTCCCCGGTTCCGGGCGGCCGGCTCTACCTGACGGGGGACCTCGTCCGTCGCCGGCCCGACGGCGCGATCGAATTCCTCGGGCGCCTCGACACGCAGGTGAAGATCGATGGAAAGCGCGTCGAGCTCGGGGAGATCGAGTCGGTCCTCCGCGGGGTTCCCGGCGTGCGCGACGCGGCCGTGGTAGCCGCCCAGACGGACGCGTATGGCAAGCGCCTGCACGCCTTCGTGGTGAGCACCGGCCCTTCGCCGCTCGACCTCGGCTCCCTGCGCGCGGCACTTGCCGCGAGCCTGCCGGCCCATATGCGGCCCGCCACGCTCGAAGCCCTGCCGCACCTGCCGCTGAACGCGAACGGAAAGGTGGATCGCTCCGCCCTGGCGGCCCTGGCGGCCGCGTCGTCGCGAGGCCCGGAGCGGCCGCGGGCCTTCGCCGCGCCGCGGACGGAGACGGAACGGCGCATCGCGTCCGTCTGGCGGAATGTCCTCGCGATCGACGAGGTCGGCATCGAGGACAACTTCTTCGAACTCGGCGGCTCGTCGCTCAAGCTCCTGGCGGTGCACCAGCGCCTGACGGAGCAGGGGACCGCTGCGGTTTCGGTCATCGACCTGTTCGCCCGGCCGACCATCCGCGCCCTTGCCGAACTCATCGACGGTGCTGCGGACCGAACTGCGGTGAGCGCGAGCGTCAGTGCCCGCGGACTGCGACAGGCCGGAGCGCTGAAGCGCCTCGGCACCTTGGGGAGGCATGCGCGATGACCACCGTACCCGACCCCTGTGCCGGCTCGGACGAGCCGCCGATCGAGGGGATCGCCATCGTCGGCATGGCGGGCCGCTTCCCTGGGGCGGCGAACCCGGCCGAGCTGTGGCGCCGCTTGTGCGCCGGCGACTCGATGGTCGCGCCCCTCGCCGCGGAAGCGCTCGAGGACACCTTCACGGACGAGGAGCGCGCACAGCCCGAATACGTGGCGGTGCGACCGATCCTCGAGAATGTCGAGCTCTTCGACGCCGCCCTGTTCGGCATGCGCCCCCGCGAGGCGGCGCTGACCGACCCGCAGCACCGGGTCTTCCTCGAGGTCGCCTGGGAGGCGTTCGAGGATGCGGGCTATCCACCGTTGGCACCCGGTCGTCCGGTCGGCGTCTACGCCGGATGCAGCCTCAACACCTACCTGCTGCACCACGTCCTGGGAGAGGCCGGCGCCGCCGAGCGCTTCACCTCCGAGTTCCAGGTCGGCAACTACGAGGCGCTGACCGGCGCCATCGCCGACGCCCTCGCCACCCGCGTCTCCTACAAGCTCGACCTGCGCGGTCCCAGCATGTCGATCGCGACGGCCTGTTCGACCTCGCTCACCGCCGTCGCCCAGGCCGTCCAGGCGCTTCTCCTGCATCAGTGCGACATGGCGCTGGCCGGCGGCGTGTCGATCAGCCTGCCGCAGCGGCGCGGCTACATCAGCCAGGAGGGCGGCATCGTCTCGACCGACGGCGTCTGCCGGCCGTTCGACGCGGATGCCAACGGCACCGTCTTCGGCGCGGGGGCGGCCGCCGTGCTCCTGAAGCGGGTCGAGGACGCCGTGGCGGACGGCGATCATATCTACGCCGTCATCCGCGGCGCGAGCGTCAACAACGATGGTGCGTCCAAGGTCGGGTTCGCCGCCCCGAGCGTCGATACGCAGGCCGAGGTCATCGCGACGGCGCACGCGATCGCGGGCATCGCCCCGGAGACGATCGGCTACGTCGAGTGCCACGGCACCGCGACGCCCCTCGGCGATCCCATCGAGGTCGCGGCGCTCGCGAAAGCGTTCGGGCCGATCGCGGTCGCGGAGCGCTGCCTCATCGGCTCGGTGAAGGGCAATGTCGGCCATCTCGACGCCGCCGCCGGCGTGACGGGCCTGATCAAGGCCGCCCTCGCCGTCGAGAGCGGAACGATCCCGGCGACGGCGAACTTCCGCGCGCCCAACCCCCTCCTGGACCTCGAAGCGACGCCCTTCGCCGTCGCTTCGCGTCTCGCTCCATGGCCGGCGCGCCTCGGTCCGCGCCGGGCCGGCGTCTCGGCCCTCGGCGTGGGCGGCACCAACGTTCACGTCGTGCTGGAAGAGGCGCCCCGCATCGCGCTCGCCGCGCCGATCCGGCCCGCCGCATCGGTGATCCCCCTCTCGGCACGCACGAGCGCGGCCCTGGACGCGGCCGTGCTGAGCCTCGCGGATCACCTCGAGGCGACGCCCACCCTCGACGTCGCCGACGTCGCCCACACGTTGCAGGTGGGCCGTACGGCGTTCGAGCATCGTGCCGCCCTCGCGTGCCGGGACCTGCCTGGCGCGATCGCGGGCCTGCGGGGAAGACTGGCGCGCCGCGAGGTCGGCGGACCGGCCTCCGTGGTGTTCATGTTCCCCGGCCAGGGCAGCCAGCACATCGGTATGGGAAGGGATCTCTATCGGGGCGAGGGGGTCTACCGCGACGCGATCGATCGCGGCCTCGATCTCCTCGATCCCGCCAGCCGAGCCGACGTCGGGGCTTTCCTGGACGGCGACAGGCCCGACGAGGCCACGGGCGGCCCCGCGCCCACCGGCGTCGCGCAGCCGGCGATCTTCCTCACCCAGCACGCCTTGGCGGCCCTCTGGATGAGCTGGGGGATCCGGCCCGCCGCGATGGTCGGGCACAGCGTCGGCGAACTCACGGCGGCGTGCCTCGCGGGCGTGCTCACCTTCGAGGATGCCCTCGCCTTCGTCGTCGAGCGCGGGCGCCTCATGCAGTCCGAGCCCGGCGGCGCCATGCTGGCCGTGCGCTCGCCCGAGGCGGAGCTGCGGGCACGCCTGCCGGCGGCCCTCGACATCGCAGCCATCAACGCACCGAACCTCTGCGTCGCCGCGGGGTCTTTCGATGCGGTGGCGGAGCTCGAGAGCAGCCTCCTCGCCGCGGAGGTCAGCGTGCGACGGCTGCATACGTCGCACGCGTTCCATTCGCGGATGATGGATCCCGTAGTCGACGGGCTGGCCAAGCTCGCGGAACGGATCACCCTGAACGCTCCGAACCGGCCCTACGCGTCGAGCGTCAGCGGTGGCTGGATCACCCCCGAGCAGGCGACGAGCGCGCATTACTGGGCGCGCCATTGTCGCGAAACCGTCCGTTTCGCCGACGCCCTCCGGACGGTCGCGCAGGACGGATCGGTCCTCCTGGAGGTCGGGCCGGGCCGCACGCTCTCCACTTTCGCCCATGCCGGCCTGCCGCGCGGCACGGCCCGCGCGGTGATCAATTCGATGCCGGATCCGGCTCAGGTGGCGGACGGCCAGATCGTGGCGGCCGAGGCGCTCGCCGAACTCTGGACCGCCGGCGTCACACCCGACTGGGAGGCCGTCGGGCGTCCCGGGTGCAGGCGCCTGTCTCTTCCGACCTATCGGTTCGACCGCCGGCGGCACTGGATCGACGCGCCGGCGCGCATCGCGCCACCCGCGGCGGTCCCCATCGAACAGACCGGCGGCCCGCGGCCGAACGATCCTTTCATCAGGCCTTCGACAAACAACGAAGAGGCGCAGACGACAATGGGGCAGACGTCGGATCACGGTTCCGTGGCGGCACGGACAGAGCTCGCGTCGGAGCTCATCGCGATGGTGGAAGAACTCTCGGGCGTCTCGATCGACGCCGACCACCTCGACAGCACCTTCCTCGAACACGGGCTCGATTCCCTGTTCCTGGCGCAGTTCGTGACCCGGCTCCGCAAGCAGTACGGCGTGAAGCTGACGTTCCGGCAGCTGTCGAGCGACCTGCCGTCGATGGCCGCGCTCGCCGATCACATCGCGGCAATCCGCGTCAAGGCGCCCGCTGCGCCCGAGATCGCCGTCGCCGCCGAGCCGTTGGTCGCGGTGCCGATGCCTGCCCCCGTCCCGAGCCCCATCGCGGTTCCCGCGCTGCTCGGACCGGCCGCTGCGAGCCCGGCCGACGGCGCCCTGCACAGCCTCCTGCATGCACAGCTCCAGACGCTGCAGTCCCTCCTGAGCCAGCAGTGCGGTCTGCTCGGCACGGCCACGGCCGCAGCGCCGGCGGTCGTCACCCGTCCCGCCCCCGCGATGCCCGCAGCCGCAGCGGCGAATGCGGGAGCCGCGCCGATCGCGAAGCCGGCGGCCCCCTCCGCTGCCGCGGCGGTTCCGTCATCGGCCGATGAGGCCCCCGCACGTATCCGGCTCTACCGGCCCGGCGCGAATGCGGTCGGAGCGATCACGCCGCGCCAGCGGACCTTCATCGACGACCTCGTTGCGCGCTACAACGCGCGGACGCCCCTCTCCAAGGCGCGGGCTCAGGCCTATCGGTCCGTGCTGGCCGACCCGCGCAGCGCCGCGGGCTTCCGCCAGGAGTGGAAGGACATCGTCTATCCGGTGGTCTGCGAGCGCTCGAAGGGCTCGCATATCTGGGACATCGACGGAAACGACTACGTCGACCTGGTGAACGGCTTCGGCCAGACGGCCTTCGGCCACTCGCCGGACTTCGTCACAGAGGCGTTGGTCGCGCAGCTCGAGCGCGGCTTCGCCATCGGCCCGCAGAGCCCCCTCGCCGGGGAGACGGCGGCCCTGTTCGCCGAGATCACCGGCAACGAGCGCGTGACGTTCTGCAACACCGGCTCCGAGGCGGTCATGGCCGCCATGCGGGTCGCCCGCACGGTGACGGGCCGGGACAAGGTCGTGATCTTCACGGGCGACTATCATGGGCAGTTCGACGAGGTCCTCGTGAAGGCTTCCGGGCGTGCCGGCGCGGTCGCGTCGGTCCCGGTCGCCCCCGGCATCCCGTCGGAGGCCGTCAGCAACATGGTCGTGCTGCCCTACCTCGCCCCCGAGAGCCTCGCCTGGATCCGGAGCAACGCCGAGGACATCGCCGCCGTCATCGTCGAGCCGGTGCAGAGCCGGCACCCTGGCGTGGAGCCGGAGCCGTTCCTGCGCGAGTTGCGGGCGATCACCGAACAGAGCGGCACGGCCTTCGTCTTCGACGAGGTGATCACGGGCTTCCGGGTCCATCCCGGCGGCATGCAGGCGCTCCTCGGCATCCGCGCCGATCTGGCGACCTACGGCAAGGTGGTGGGCGGCGGCATGCCGGTCGGCATCCTCGCGGGCACCGCGCAGTTCATGGACGCGCTCGACGGAGGGCAGTGGAGCTACGGCGACGCCTCCTTCCCCGAGGTGGCCCCGACCTTCTTCGCGGGCACCTTCGTGCGGCACCCCCTGGTCCTGGCCGCGGTGCACGCCGTCCTGCTGCACATCAAGGAGCACGGGCCCGCTCTCCAGGAGACCCTGTCGGAGCGCACCCGCCTCCATGTGGAACGCCTCAACGCCGACTTCGCGCGTCGCGGCCTCGCGACGACCATCGAGCGCTGCAGCAGCTGGTACTACCTGGACATGGCGCGCGAGGACCGCCTCGCGACCCTGATCTTCCCCTATCTGCGCCTCCACGGCGTCCACATCCTCGAAGGGTTCCCCTGCTTCATCACCACGGCGCATTCCGATGCGGATCTGGCGCATATCGAACGGGCCTTCACCCGCGCGCTCGACGATCTGCAGGATGCCGGCCTCCTCCTGCCGTCGATGCCCGTGATGTCCGCGGCCGAGGAGAGAGCGCCGGACGCGGATGCGGGCCTTCCGGCCGAGGTTCCGCTGACCGAGGCGCAGCGCGAAGTCTGGCTCGCTGCCCAGCTCGGCGACGGCGCCTCCTGCGCGTTCAACGAATCGGTGTCGCTCCACCTGTCCGGTGCGCTCGACACAGCCGCCCTCGAGGCCGCCCTCGACGGTCTCGTCGCCCGTCACGATGCGTTGCGGGCGCGGATCGGACGCGGCGGCGCGACGATGCAGGTCGTCCGGACCTTGTCGCTGGCGCTGCCTCGCATCGATCTGACCTCCGCCCCGGATTCGGAGGCGGCCATGGCGGAACTCCTCGACGAGGACGCCCGCACGCCCTTCGACATGGAGGCCGGACCGCTCGTGCGGGCACGGCTCATCGCCCTCGGCGCCGATCGCCACGTGCTCGTGCTCACGGCGCACCACATCATCTGCGACGGATGGTCGATCAACATCCTCACCGGCGATCTCGGCGCCCTCTACACCGCGCACCGTCTGGGCCGGAGCGCTGACCTGCCCGCGCCCCTCCCGTTCCGCCGATACGCCCTCGACCTCTCCGGCCGCGATACCGGCGAGGTTCCGGAGTTCTGGCGCAAGGAGTTCGAGGTCCTGCCACAGCCCGTCGACCTCCCGGTCGACCGCGCGCCGGTCCATCCGCGATCCTTCCGTGGCGCGACCCTCACGACCTGGATCGACGGCGACCTGACCCGCGCCGTCAAGACGGCCGCCGCACGCGAGGGGTGCACGCTGTTCGTGGCGCTGTTTGCCGCGTCTCAGGTCCTGTTCGGCCGGCTCGCCGGAGCGCAGGACGTCGTGATGGCGATCCCGAGCGCGGCCCAGAACGGGCTCGACGACGCGATCCTCGTGGGCCATTGCGTCAACTTCCTGCCCCTGCGGGCTGCGTTCGCGCCGGGCGAGCCCTTCGCCGACCACCTCAAGCGGGTGAAGCACAAGGTTCTCAGTGCGTTCGAGCAGCCCGACACGACGCTGGGCACGCTGGTGCGGCGCCTCGAGATTCCGCGCGACCTCAACCGGCTCCCGCTCACCAGCATCCAGTTCAACCTCGAACGGCTCAACGACAAGCTCGCCTTCGAGGGACTGGAGGCGTCCTTCACCTCGAACCCGAAGGCCTTCGTCAACTTCGATCTCTTCCTCAACATCGCCGAGACGAACGATGGCTTGAAGATCGACTGCGACTACAGCACGGATCTCTTCGACGAGGCGACCATCGCCCGCTGGATCGGACACCTGCGGTCCCTCCTGTCGAGCGTGGCGGAGGATCCCGCCCGGCGCGTCGAGGCCCTTCCGCTGCTGTCCACGGACGAGCGCCGCTGGCTCGTGGAGGATCTCAACCGGGCCCCGTCCGTCGCCCGGGACGAGGCGACGCTGGACGAACTCGTCACCCTCCAGGCGGAGCGGACGCCGGACGCCGTCGCCGTGGCCTGCGGGGACGCGCGCTGGACCTATCGGCAACTCGCCGATCGGGCCGACCGGATCGCCCGCGCCGTCGGAGCCCTGGCTGGCGCCGAGCCGACGCGGATCGGCCTCGCCGTCGAGCGCTCCCCCGAGATGGTCGCGGCGATGCTCGGCATCATGAAGGCGGGCCATGCCTACGTGCCGCTCGATCCGACCCAGCCGGTCGCGCGGTCGCGCCAGGTCCTGGCGGCCGCCGAGGCCGCTCTGCTCCTCTGCGACCGATCCTCGACGGCCGCGATCGCGGAGGGGGGGCTGCCCGTCCTTCAACTCGACCAGCCGCTGCCCGATGCGCCGCCCGTCGCGGCCGCCAATCCCGGCCGGGCGGGCCGTGCCGCCTACGTCATCTTCACCTCGGGCTCGACGGGCACGCCCAAGGGCGTGGAAGTCGGTCACCGCTCGGTCGTCAACCTGCTCCGGTCGATGGCGGTCGAGCCCGGGTTCACCACCGCCGACTCCCTCCTCGCCGTCACCACGACGACCTTCGACATCTCGGTCCTCGAACTGTTCCTGCCCCTGATCCTCGGCGGCCGCACGGTCATCGCGGACCGGGACGAGGTCCGCGGCGGCTTCGGCCTCGTCGACCGGATCCGGACCTCGGGCGCGACGGTCCTGCAGGCCACGCCCTCGCTCTGGCGCGTCCTCCTGGAAGCCGGCTTCCAGCCCGGGCCAGACCTGAAGATGCTTTGCGGCGGCGAACCGCTGCCGCAGGATCTCGCCGACCTCCTCCTGGCGAACGGGGGCGAGCTCTGGAACCTCTACGGGCCGACCGAGACCACGATCTGGTCGAGCGCGGGCCGGGTCGGGCCGGGCCGGGTCACCATCGGCGGGCCGGTGGCAGGTACCCAGCTCTACGTCCTCGACCGCGACGACGCGCTGGCGCCGATCGGTGTCGCGGGTGAGCTCTACATCGGTGGCGTCGGCCTCGCGCACGGCTACTTCAACCGTCCCGACCTGACGGCGGCCGCCTTCCGCGAGATCGACGTTCCCGGCCGCGGCCTGGAGCGCCTCTACCGGACCGGCGACCTCGCGAGCCGGGCCGCGGACGGTACGGTCCGCCTGCTCGGGCGTGCCGACCAGCAGATCAAGCTGCGGGGCTTCCGCATCGATCTGGAGGAGATCGAGCTCGTGCTGCGAGCCTATCCGGGCGTCGCGGCCAGCGCGGTCGCTCTGCTCAAGCGCGGCGACAGCACGAGCCTCGTCGGCTACTTCACGGACGCGAGCGGAACCGTCACCGCGGCCGCCCTGGCCGCCCATGTGGCCGCCAAGCTTCCGGACTACATGGT
This sequence comes from Methylobacterium sp. AC433, assembly GCF_979253015.1. NCBI lineage: Bacteria > Pseudomonadati > Pseudomonadota > Alphaproteobacteria > Hyphomicrobiales > Methylobacteriaceae > Methylobacterium > Methylobacterium sp. AC433. The sequence goes on from NZ_CEEDBN010000001.1 coordinate 528,217, forward strand.
GCCGACGCTCTGGCAGCGCCTCGACGCCATGCCGATGACCGCCAACGGCAAGCTCGACCGCAAGCGGCTTCCCGAGCCCGAGGCCGGGGCCAGGCGGGACGCACGCCCGGTGGTCCCGCCGCGCAATCCCCGCGAGGCTCAGATCGCGGCGATCTGGCGGGACGTGCTGAAGGTCGACGACATCGGCGTCGACGACAACATCTTCGCGCTCGGCGCGGACTCGCTGCACATCTTCCGGATCGCCGCGCGCCTGATGGACGAGAAGATCGATCTCGAAGCTAAGCACGTCTTCGAGAACCCGACGGTCGCGGCGCTCGCCAGTGCCGCCGACGCGTCGGAGACCCGGGCGTCCAGCACGGTACTGCCGTCGCTCATGTCCTTCCGACGCGGATCCACCCTGAATGGGGTTGCCCGATGACCACGCTGCCCAACGAGATCGCGACCGGCGCCCACCCGGTCCCCGAGCCGCTGATCTTTCCCTGCTCGTCGTCGCAGCGGCGCTGCTGGTTCATCGACGCCCTCCATCCGGGCTCGACGATCCTCAACATCGCCCTGCGCTGGGAGCTGGAGGGGGAGTTCAGTCCCCCGGTCATCGAGCGGGCGCTGCAGTTCCTGATCAATCGGCATGAGATCCTGCGCACGCGCTTCTACGTGCGGGACGGCGAGCCGGTCCAGGAGGTCCTGCCTCAGCTTCGCTTCAAGCTCTCGCAGGTCGACCTCACCATGGTGCCCGAGGCGGCCCGGGCGGACGAGGCCGTCGCCCTGGCCAAGCGCGAGGCGAAGGCACCCTTCCAGCTCGATCGTCCGCCGCTCATCCGGGTGACGCTGATCAGGACGGGTTCGAACCGGGTCTCCCTGCTGGTCACGGTCCACCAGATCGCCTTCGACGGGATCTCGATCGGCCTCCTGGCCCATGAATTCGGACTCGTCACGGCGGCTCTGCAGGCCGGGTCGGTTCCGACACTGCCCGAACTGCCGATGCAGTACGGCGACTACGCGTCGTGGCAGAAAGCGATGTTCAGCAGCCGCGGCTTCGAGGACGAGGCCGCCTATTGGCGCCGCCAGCTGGCCGGCGCGCCCTATTTCGAGGTCGCCCCGGACCTTCCGCGGCCGGCGGTGCCGTCCTCGAACGGCCACATCATCGCGCAGATGCTTCCGCAGGAATTCAGCGACGCCCTGGACGCCTTCGCGAAGACGGAGCGCGTGACGCTGTTCGGCCTCTGCTACGCCGCCGCGATGGCCGGGCTCCATCGCGTCACCGGCGAGACCGATCTCGTCATCGGGACGCAGCTCGCATCGCGTCACCATCCCGACCTCGAGAAGATCGTCGGCGTCTTCCTCAACAACCTCGTCCTGCGCGTCGCCGCCTCGGGCGACCTCAGCCTGCGGGACTTCCTCCAGCGCGCCAACCGGACCGTGCAGGATGCGCTGATCCACCAGCAGATGCCCTTCGACCACCTCGTCGAACTTCTGAATCCGCCGCGAGACCCCTCCCGGACACCGCTCATCTCGATCAACTTCGCGGTCCTCCACGAAGTGATCCGGGAGGAGACCTACGGAGGGTTCGATCTTCGGGCGCAGCCGTCGCTCTCGCCGGGCTCGCTCTACGAGCTGAACTTCTTCCTCGTGCACTGGCCGAGCGGCTGGCGCCTCGCCCTCGAATTCAACACGGACCTCTTCGAACTCGAGACGGCCGAGCATCTCCTGGCCGGCTGGCGGGCCGCCCTGGACGGATTCCTGCTGGACGCCGACCGGCCGCTCTCGGCCCTGCCGATCGCCCTCCGCACGGCGGCGAATTCCGAGGAATGCACGGCCGTCGAGGAAGTGCTGCTGCTCGACCCGCTCGTCGCGGAAGCCGCCGTCGTGGCGCATTCACGCCCGGACGGCACACCGGCACCCTACGCCTACGTCGTGCCCGCCGCCGATGTCCGCCAGCCCCTCGAAACGTTGCCCGCGACGCTCATGGGGCACCTCGCGCGGGACGCGCGGCTGCAGACGCAGCCCGCCGGCATCAGCGTGCTCCTCGCGTTGCCGCGGACCGCCGGGGGCGCCATCGACCGGCCGGCGCTCCCGCATCCGCCCGCCGCCGTCACCGGGCCTCCGGCGAAGGCCGGCCCCCCGTCCGAGATCGAAGCGGCCATCCGGACGATCTGGCAGGATGTGCTCGACGTCACCGCGATCGACCCCGACTCGAACTTCTTCGATCTCGGTGGACACTCGCTCCTGGCGGTGCGGATGTGCGTTCAGGTCGGCCGGAGACTGGGACGACAGGTGGACGTCGTGTCCCTCTTCCGCTCGCCGACGCTGGCGGCCTTCGTTCGCCACGTCGAATCCCTCAGGGAGGATGCGACGGACGGACAGATCGTCGTGGTGCAGCCCGACGGCGACGGCACGCCCATCATCGCCATCAATCACCTGCTCTCCTATTACGACCTGTCGCGCGCCGTCGGTTCGGGCCACCCCTTCTACAGCGTGCAGACCCTCGACGCGCACGTGACGCCGGCCGCGGATGGGCGCAGCTTCGAGGAGATCGCCGAGGACTATGTTCGCCTCATCCGCAAAATCCGGCCGCAGGGACCCTACATCCTGTTCGGGCTCTGCGTTCATGGTCTCATCGGGTACGAGGTCGCGCAGCAGCTGCGGGCGGCCGGAGACGAGGTCGAGATCCTCGCCTTCGTCAACGGCTGGCACCCGAACTATTTTCAGCGCTTGAGTTTGTTGAACAAATTCAAAATCCGTCTCAAGCACGTCAAAGAAAGCCTCGCGCTCGTATTCTCCGGAAAGAAGACCTTCGCCGAGTTTCTCAGCAATTATTCGCTCGCGCATAAGGTCGGGATACTCAAGGCTGCCGTCGCTTTGAAGCTGATCGATCGCGTGCCGCCACGCACCGGGTCGGAGACCGCGGACGGCTGGCTCCTCTACCTGATGAACGCGCGAAATCTCTATCGGCCCAAGCCTTATCCGGGACGCGTGGTCCAGTTCCTCGGGATGGACGCGCCGCGCGGGCGGGGGTTCGACCCGATCCTGGGCTGGACCGGCACGCTGACCGGCTCGGTTCTGGTCCAGGATGTCGAGGGTGGATTCCAAGGCACCTTCGCGGACGAGACGCTGGACATCCTGATCAGACGGTTGCACCTCGGACTTTCGGAGATCTCCGGCACGGAGCGTGCGGTTCGATGACGATCGGCGGCAGCGAGCGCCGATGGCCGGCGCTCGCTGCCGTGGCGGTGTGTTTCCTGGCAGCCTGCATCGCCATGGGTTTCATCGCGACGGAGCACGTCCGCGCTCTGGTCTTCCTCGCGGCTCAGCGGCCGACCCCCACCGGTGAACATCCCGTGGGGGCGGCGGCCTTCAGTCCCGTCGGTGGCGCACGGGTCGAACTTTGGTATCCGGCCGAGGAAGGCTGCCTCGGCCTCGTCGCGCGCGCCGTCGTGCTGTTGCGAACGGTCCTGCGGCCGACCCGGGCCGTGGCATGCGAGGCGCCGTCAGCGCCCGGATCGCATCCGCTGATCCTCCTGCTGCCCTCTTGGTTCGCCGAGCGCGACGTCAATACGTTCATGGCGGCCAACCTCGCGAGCCACGGCTTCGTGGTGGCGGCCGTCGACGATTTCGTCCACGGGCCGCCTCTGTCGGGAGGAGATCGGATCGCGCAACTCGGATCGCTCGACATGACTTCCGAGGAGGCCTTCGCCTCCTCCCGCGCGGTGTCCCGACGGCGGGCCGTCCTCGGTGCACGCGCCGCGACGGCGACGATCGACGCGGTCATCGCCCATCCCACCCTCGGACCCCGCATCGACGCCACCCGCGTCGGGGTGCTCGGCTACTCGTTCGGTGGCAGCATCGCCGCGGCGATGTCGCGGGAGACCGGCCGTCTCCGGGCGGTGATCAACCTGGACGGGGACGTCGTCGCGACCGAGGCGTGGCCTCCGACGGTTCCCTATCTCTTCCTCACGAGTGATCTTCCCTACCCGAGCGCGGCCGACCTCGCCTCGGACGATCGGGCCTTTCGCTTAGAGAGCATCACCACGCGCGACACGTACGACCTGCACGAACGTCCCGACTTTCCGCGCAACGGCCTGGCACGCAGCGTGAAGGAGGCGGTCCACGCCGATTTCTCGGATCGCCTGGTCATACCGCCGTTTCGGGACTTCCTGCACCCGCGACCGATCGATCGGGTGCGAATGTGGCACGACATCAATGGCCTGATCGTCTCGTTCCTGTCCGCCCATCTCGGCACCATGGACGGCACCGTCGGTCCGCCCGACGCCTCGTCCGGGCGCTTCGGGACCTTGCCGTCACCCTGAATCTCGCGGCTTGCGGAGGCTGCGCGCGGCCCGCCATGGAGGGCGGTGCCAGCGCCGGCACCGAAGGCCCGCGACACGGCCGCCGCTTGCCCTACTGCACCGCCGGCGTGGACGGGAGCGACCCGGTGGTCGCTGGGACGGACGGTCCCCGGGCGCCGCTCGGACGCGCCAGCATGCGCAGGTAGAGTTCCGCCGATCGCTGCCAGCTGAAACGCCGGGCCTGGGCCAGGCCTCTGTCGACGAGCGCCGTGCGCAGGGCCGGATGGCGGCGCAGGAGGCGGAACTGCGCATGCCAGTGCCTCATGCGCGTGGGATCGGCATAGAGGGCGGCATCGCCGCAGATTTCCGGGAGGCTGGCGCGGTCCGAGACGACGACCGGGCAGCCGAGTGCCATGGCCTCGAGCGGTGGAAGTCCGAAGCCCTCGGTGAGCGAGGGAAAGGCGAGGCAGAGCGAGCGCTGGAGCAGCGCCGCGAGCTCCGCGTCCTCCAGGCGTCCGAGCCAGGCGATGCCCGGTCCCTCGACGTGAGGCATCTGCTGCGCGAAGATTCCCGGATTGCTCTGCCCCACCACCGCGATCCGGAAGCCGTCCCGCACGAGGCGATCCGCCATCCCCAGGATGGCCCCGACGTTCTTGTGGGGGGCCGCGCTGCCGAGGAGCACGATCGTGTCCGCCCCCGACGCCTCCGCGACCGCCCGCGACATCCGGGGGCGCCAGGCGTGGACGTGCTCGTGCCCGTTGGGGATGACGGAGATCCGCTCGGCCGACGCGATTCCGAATGTCTCGATCTGATGGGCGGAGAACTTCGACACCGTGGTGATCGCGCGGACCCGCCGCCCGATCAGGGGCTGGATGATCCTGTACAAGCCTCGGAACGAACGGGAATAGCTCTCGGGGCAGATCCGCGGGTTCAGGTCGTGGATGCAGACGATCTGGTTCGCGATCGCGAGCGGCCCCGTGTTGCCGAGACTGAGGAGGCCGCCCCGGACGCAGGTCGGGAGCTCCGCCTGCTCCCACGCATGGCCGGTGAGCCGGCCGATGGTGCGAACCGGGATGTGATGCAGATCGAGGCCGCCGGCACCCCGCGGAACGGCGAGGTCGAGCTCCACGGCATCGGCGAACTCGCCGCCCTCGCCGACGAGGCGATCCAGCGTGGTCACGATCTGGCGCGCGTAACGCTGTACGCCGGTCATGGGCTGCGCCAAGAAGCGGCCATTGATCGTCCATCGCTGCCGCATGCCGGCCGCCTCCCCACCACCTCCGCACTAGCATCGGCCCTTCGGCGCCATCAGAGGCAATCACGGTCCGCACCGTACCTCGAAGGGTCGGGTGGATGTGCGAAAGCGTGGAGGGGATCCGTCCTTTGGATGACTGCCCGTGGCGTCGGGGATGCCGCACTTATCGGATGCACGGGCGGAGGCGCGAAGAGGCGGACGGTGTCCGCCGGGCGCGATCGCCTAGGCTGGCGGGCATGCGACCGGTTGCAACGCGAGTACGGGCGAGGCCATGAGCAACAGCGTCGTCAAGGAGGCCGCCTTTCGGTCGTATGCCGGCGGGACCTCAGCGGCACCCGCGCCCGCCATCCCCGGCACTTCCAGGCAACGTCCGCGGGGACACGCGCCCACCCGCTCCTGGACCATCAACGGCGATTTCCTCACCCTCAATCCGGAAGGGGTCGCGCGCTACGCGCGCGAACTGGTCCGGGCGCTCGATGCCCTGGTGAGTGAGGGGCATCCGCTCACGGAGGGGCTCCGCCTCACCATCGTCTCGCCGATCGCACCGCGCGAGCCGTTCAGCCTGCGGACCATCCCGGTGCACGTCGTTCCGGAAGCCATCCGTCCGCATCTTCCGCAGGTCTGGGTGCAGTTTCAGCTGCCACGTCATGTCAGCGGCGGCCTCCTGAGCTTCTGCAACCTCGCACCGCTCGCGGTCTCGCGCCAGATCGTCTGCATCCACGATCTGCAGACGCGCCTGACGCCGAAGAGCTACGGGCGGATGTTCAGGTGGATCCATCGCGTGATGCTGCCCATGCTGGGGCGGCGTGTCGCTCGCATCGTCACGGTGTCGGAAGCCTCGCGCCAGCATCTCGCCACCTACGGAGTGGCCGTGCCCGGCAAGATCTCGGTCGGCTACAACGGCAGCGACCACGCCCTTCGCTGGCAGCCCGACCGCGCCGGCGTTCAGCCCGCGCCGAGGCCCTACGTCCTGTGCGTCGGCCGCACCCAGGCCCACAAGAACCCGGAACTCGTCCGGTCGATCGCTCCGCGCCTCGATGCCGCCGGCTTCGACCTCGCCGTCGTGGGCAACCCGGACCAGTTGCGCCCGCTCATGGGCGAGGCGGCCAACCTGCGCTATCTGGGACGCCTCGACGACGACGCGCTGGCCGCGACTCTGCGGGCGGCCCATTGCCTCCTGCTGCCCTCCCGTTTCGAGGGTTTCGGCCTTCCCGCCGTGGAGGCGATGGCCTGGAACTGTCCGGTGATCGCTTCGACGTCGCCCTGCCTCCCGGAGATCTGCGCGAGTGCCGCCCTCTACGCGGACCCGGAAGAGCCCGAGGCATGGGTGGCCGCCATCCTGAGCCTCGCGGCAGACCCGGACCTGCGGGCGCGTCTCGTCGCCGCCGGCCAGCGAAGGGTCGAGCGGTTCAGCTGGCGTGCCGTGGCCGAGACCTACCTGTCGCTGATGGCCGAGATGGACGCCGGCAGGGCCGAGGCGTGACCGCGTGTGCGGCCGGCGGGCTCTCCGCGTTCGCGGATCGGGCGACCGGACGCGGAGTCGCGCAGGCTTCCGGGCAGAGCTGGACGCTGCTTCGGCGGCGGCGCGCGCAGGACCCGCCGGCCGGAGCGACGGTGCCGCCGGAAGACCTGGGGCCGGCCGGATCGGAAACCGCTCCACGCCTCGGGAACGTCAGACCCTTCGCTTCAGGTTGCGTGACATGAAACTGGCAGTCGTGATCCCGACCCTCGGTCGAAACGATCTCCTCTCGCGGCTCCTCGCGCATCTGGCCCAGCAGAGGCGGCTTCCCGATGCCGTCATCGTGTCGGCCGTCGACCCGGACGGGATCGATGAAACCCGATCCTATCCCTTCCCGGTGCGGTTCATCTACGGACCGAAGGGATTGTGCGCCCAGCGCAACCGCGCGCTCCGGATGGTCGTGGACACCTTCGATGTGGTGACCTTCTTCGACGACGATTTCATTCCGGCCGACACCTACCTGGAAGCGCTTCTGGCCGCGATGGCCGGGAACCCGGACTGGGTCTCCGTCATGGGCCACGTGCTCTACGACGGCATCGGCGGACCGGGCCTCAGCTTCGACGATGGGCTCCTCCGCCTCGCGAGCGCCCGGGAACCGACGGGCATGCCCATGACGGTCACGCTGCAGACGGGGTCCTACGGCTGCAACATGTCGGTGAGTACGAAGGCCGTGAAAGGGCTCGCCTTCGACGAGCGCCTGGTTCTCTACGGCTGGCAGGAGGACATCGATTTCACGCACCAGCTCTGGCGGAAGGGCAAGGTCGTGCAGATCGACACCCTGAAAGGTGTCCATCTGGGCCACAAGTCGGGCCGCGTGAGCGGACTGCGCTTCGGCTACTCGCAGGTCATCAATCCGCTCTACCTCATCCGGAAGGGGACCATGCCCGCGCTTTACGGCCTGCGCCTGATCCTCCGGAACCTCCTGGCCAATGTCCTGAAGAGCGTCCGCCCGGAGGCCTATATCGACCGACGCGGGCGTCTCCGCGGCAACCTGCTGGGTCTGTGGCACGCCGCGGTCGGACGCGTCGAACCCGAGTTCATCCTCAGGCTCTAGGCCCGGGTGCCGCCGGGCCGGATCGCGACCGGAGGGCTCCCGCAGGCCTTCCATTCCAGATCGGCGCTGCGTGTGTCAGACACCGTCCGCCTCAGGCGGTGGCGAACCATCGGGCGGCGTCGCTGCGCGGATCGGACGATGCCTGCCTGCACCGATAGGCGCTTCCGATCGCGCTCGCCCCGCCCCAGCCTGCGGAGGGGTTGGTGAGGAACAGGTGCGTTCCCCCGAGTGCGGCCGTTCGCCGGCGAAGCGCATCCTGGAAGGCCTCGTACCCCGAAGGCGGGCGAGCGCCTGGAACGAAGGTCGGAGCTCCGACGGGGGCGATGAAGGCGCAGGTCGTGACCGAGGCGAGATCGGTGACGATCGCGACGGGCGGGGGCTGGTTGCCGGCCGACACGCATCCGGCCAGGGCGAGGCCGAGGCAGGCGTGAGGGGTCAGGCGCAGCATGCGGGTGAGCGGCAGGGGGGCGGGCATGGCGCGGCGACCTATCGGGAGGGCGTATCGCCGGCGCGGAGCGGCGCCTCGGGCGGAGATGCGGGTGCGGCGGCCGAGGCGGGGGCCGGCGACGACTCGAGATGCGAATACTGGGTCGGCGGCACCGGATCGGCCAGTTCGGCCTTCGCACCCACCACCGGTGCGCCGCGGTACCGCTCGATCAACGCGGCGGCGCTGCCGCCGTTCTTGAACTTCCACAGCTTGCGCTCGGCGCCCTCGATGATGAGGGAGTAGACCGCGAGCTCGATCGCTTCGCGGACGGCCAGCTGCGTCGGTTCGTTGCGCGAGAAGCCCGTCTCGGCCTCCAGGATCCGGTCGAGGGCCACGAACTTGTAGATGTTGCCCGAGACGAGGACCGAATAGATCGTCTTCGTGGTGGTGACGCTGAGCAGCACCTGCCCGCTCTGGACCGAGACGACCCGCATGGCCACCGTGACCATGTCGCGGCGGTACTTGGTGTCGAGGCCGACCCCGAGATAGCGGGCGCCGAGGCCCCCCGTCACCGTGTTGGCGTCGTAGGCCAGGATTCCACCCTCCACGAGGAGCCCGGCGAAGCGCAGGGGCGGGAGCGGCTTGGCGTTCACGCCCTCGAACTCCGTCCGCGTCGCGCGGATGAGCTGGCGCTCCTGAAGCAGCGACTGCAGGCCGCCGCGCTCCACCACGTTGAACCACTTGCCGCCGCCGGCCCTGCGCAGGGCGTCGACGGCGAAGGCCGAGCCGCCCTGAGTCACGGCGCGCGAGTATTCGGCGAAGTTGTCGCTCGGCTTGTTCTGTCCGGTGAGGTCGGGGAAGGCATAGATGGCGACGTCGATCGCCCGCTCCGGGGGCGGCAGGGTCTCCAGCCCGATTCCGGTGGGGGAGGCGGGCGTGATCACCGGGGCTTCCGCCAGCGGCTCGCGCTGGCCCAGCACGGTCTCGCATCCGGCCAGTGCGAGGCAGGCGAGGCAGGCGACGAGCAAGCGCTTGGGGAACAGGGTCATCCGAGGGCACCGGGAGGCATTGATGGCAGCGATCCGTCCGGTCGGGGCGCTGAGGACCCTGAGCGGAGCTGCGGTTCCGTGGGATCCCCGCCGGTCCTCGGAGAGCGAGGGCGGGATCTCACGCGAGGGACGAGGAAGGTCAGAAGCCGAGGGGGACCGTCACCGTGGAGACGGTCGCTCCGTCGTTCACGGAAATCTGGACGTTGGGGCCGAGCTGCTGGAACTGAATCGTCGTGCCCTGGACGACGAAGGTACCGCTCTGCTGCGCGTTCTCTCCGAAGATCGCGTTGGTGATGCGGTCGGCCACCGCCGCCAGCAGGCGCGCATTGATGACCGCGGCGAAGTTCGAGGCCGTGGAGGGGGTGTTCCGGGCTTGCTGCTGCTGCTGCGCGATCTGCTGTGCCATCGCGTCCGCGATCTGCTTCTGGCGAACGAAGATGTTCTGTGCCGTCGCCTGCGACTGGAGCCAGTTTCCGTTCAGCGGCGAGCCACCGAAGGAGGGATTGACGGGCTGATAGTTCAGCGGGCTCGCGGTCGCCGGGAACAACGGAACCAGCAACGCGAATATAAAAATGATAAATCCACGTCCTGGCATCGCCGCCCCTCTTTAACCATCCGCGATGAAAAGCCTATCTGCGCAGGCCTGACATCATCGCGAAGAACGAGTCGAGTTTACGCCACTCATTGATGACGGCAACCCGTTCGGATTTGTTGCAAGTGCTGATCCAATACTTCTCTGATCGACAGTGATATTTTTATCACCGGCGTTCGACGACGTAATGGACAGTCCGTAGGATAAATTTGAGCCGTTCTGCGTATTCGTGATGGTGTAACCCGAGCCGACGACGCTGATGTTCGAGGCGTTGCCGTTTCCGATCTGACTGTTCACGAGGGCATTGTTGTCGCCCAGGAGGCCAAGGGTCGATTGATTCAATGCCCCATCCTGGGTCTGTGAGGTCACGTTGCCCGTCCCGGACACGCTGGCGCGGGCCGTGTTGCCGGTGCCCATCTGCGTGATGGCGCTGCGGTTCGCGGTGCCGGACTGATCGATGATCGCGAGGTTCCCGGATTGCGCGGACCCCGCTGCCCCGGATCGGCCGGCCGCGGCGATGGTCTCGGACAGGCTGCCCGTGGTCCGCGATGCGGCCGGCAGGCCCAGCGTGGCGGGCGCCGTGCTGACGAGCGCCGACTCGATCGCGGCCTGGTTCGAGGGCCGCCGCGGGGAGGTCGCGGCCGTCGGATCGATCTGGCCGATATAGACGCTCTGCTGGGCGGCCAGTGGCGTGCCGCTGGCGAGCCCCAGAGCGACCATCAGGGCGCGCGTGACGAGGAGGGTCATGTGGCACCTCATAAGGGCGTCGTCGTCGCGGAACTGGCCTCGCAGCTGATCTGCCGGCCATCGACATCAAGCGTCAGGGTCGCCTCGAATCCCGCATCGGGCTCCAGGCTGAGGCGGACTTCACCGAGCCCGGCCTGGCCGCCGGCCGCGACCTGGAATCGCCCGCCCTGTGACACGCGGGACGAGCCGCCGGGCCCGGTCTTGACCACCAGCAGGGTGTAGGTGCCCGCCGCATCCCGGCGCGCCAGCGCGATGCCGCGCAGCGTCGTGAGCGGGCCCGAGGTCTCCCGCTGGATCCGGCACCGAAGGGCGCCCTCCGCGGGCGATCCGGCTGCCGGTTCCATGCCGTGGGCTCCGATCGCGAGGAGTGGAAGGAGGGCGCCGAGGAGCGCGCCGAGCAGCGGGCGCACCGTCCGCCTCATGGGAAGATCGCGACGCGGGTCAGCAGCGCGACGAGCTCGGCCTGCCGGCGGGTCTGGGTCTTGGTGAACACTGCCGAAAGCTGGGTCCGAAGCGTCGCGTTGCTGAGACCCATCTTGGTCGAGACCTCCGATAGGGTTCGGCCGCTGACGATCTCGATCGCCAGGCGCGCCTCGGCCGGCGTCAGGTCGAACAGCTTCTGAAGGACGTTGAGCGTCGGGCGCGGAGAGTGCCGCAGATCCACCAGGATGATGACCGTGCGCGACCCGGCCGATCCGGTCTGCGCGAGGGGGATGGTGTGCAGCACCAGGGGTGCGCCGGTCGACCGCGAGACCGTCACCCAGGTCTCGGTCTCGATCTGCAAGGCTTGGCCGGCCTGTTTCAGGAGGCTGCGCAGCGCGCGCCGGCTTCCCTCCGGAGATGGAATGCCCAGCGCTCCAAGTTCCTGCTGGCCGAGAATGTAGGCGGCCGTCGTATTCAGGTCCATCGGATCCCCATCGGAATCGACGACCACAGCGCCGCAGCTCATCCTGTCGAGCAACTGCAGCAGGGGCTGGCCTGAACTCACGATGACTCCGCAACGCTTTCAAGATGCTCAGCATCTGTAGCGAATTTCGATTAATTTTTACAACCGAGATGCCTCCGAAATCTCTCCGGCGTAACCGGTTGAAATTACGGAGCTCGTATTGCCCAGGTTTGATCGAAGGCGGCGGCAGCGTGATATGGCGCTGCAACACGCCAGTACGACACCGATACCGGTGCGGATTCCGCGACGTCATGGGCTGATCAGCCAGCTCTGCGGCATGCAACTGCGAACCCAGTTCTCCGCGTCACCGAGGGACGCGAAGATGAGCCCTTCAGCCTCGAACGGCCCGAGCCCGAGTTGCAGGAACCAGCCGCCCTCCGCCTCGACGAGGAGCGCGACCAGACGGCCGTGAACCCAGATCAGATAGGCGCTCTCGTGTTCGAGGGAGGACGCCGCCCTGATCACTTGAGATGTCACGTACGGCATGACGGCGAAAGGCCAATCGAAAGAACAGGTCGGAGTGCCTGCTGGAGGCTCGATAACTAGCGCTGAAGTCGCTCGACGCGCATCATCTGTTTGGATGATTAACTTTAATCTATGATCGATGTGTCTTTCGCGACGTCGTTCTAAACAAATTCTGAATCGTCATCCAATTGGATGATGTGGCTTGGCCGGACACTGTGTAGCTAAAAAATCGTTAAGGATCGAATGCCCGGCGGGGCGAGCGAGTATATCCTTTGACATAAACTGCGGCGCAAGTCCGCTCGTCGACACTTGGGAGGAGGCGAAAGCCTCTACTCCGCACAGGAGTTTAGCCATCATGCATAAGCATCTTCTCGCTCTTTCAATGGGCGTTGCTGCAATCGGCCTGACGACGTCTGCTTTCGCAGGTGATCGCAATACCGTTGACTTGACCCAGAACGGAACCGGCAACCGGACAACGACCTCTCAGCAAGATGCGTCCGCAGGCACCCGATACATCCGCGTCAACCAGGACGGTACCAGCAACACCGTCGATGCCACCCAGGCCGGCGGCTCCGAGAATGGACAGATCTTAGTCGACCAGAAGGGCGTCGACGGCAACACCGCGACGAAGAATTCGGCGACGGCGACGCAGGGCAGCGGCTCCACGAGCAGCTTCATCCAGATCACGCAGGGCGGTTTTGCCGACGGCGGCAACAACAGTGGTACGGCCACCGTGTTCCAGGGGCAGGGTAACGACAACCAGGCCCGCGTGAACCAGACGGCGACGCTTGCGATCACGACGGTGAATCAGGTCGGCAACGGGAACCGGGCGACGACCGATCAGACCCAAAATTCGGACCGGGGGAGGGGTTCAGCGCAGTACTCGTCCATCGTTGTCGATCAGCAGTCCAACAACAACCAGGCTTATGCGCTTCAGACGACAGGGTTCACCAACGCAAACATCTTCCAGGGCGGCGGCGGTTCGCATGTGGTCGAGTCGTATCAGACCGGAGGGACGGCAAACCTGACCGTCCAGCAGACCGGTGTCTCGAACAGGACCTACAATCTCCAGTCGGGCGCCGCCAACGGTCGCGACGCGACCATCGTGCAACGCGGCGAGCGTGGCTACGTGCAGAACGTGCAGTCGGGTTCGATCAACACCTTCTTCGGCATCCAGGATGTCGGCAGTGTGCAGAGTCAGATCTACAATACACAGAGTGGCAACAGCGTCTTCGCCGACACGTATCAGGGCAGTGGCACCAATAACCTGATCGTCAACACTCAGAGCGGAACCGGTGGAAACGCGAGGCTGTACCAGTACGGCAATAATGACAACACGATCTACAACACCCAATCGGGCACGAACGACATCTCTCTGATCACTCAGAACGGAAACACCAACTACGTGCAGCTCGTGCAGAGTGGTTCGGGCGTTGCCGGTAACAATGCCGAGATCGTCCAGTCCGGCAACAACAACACCGTCAACGGCATGCAGATGCAGTCCGGCGGCCCCGGCGGGCAGAACGTGATGACGATGTCGCAGAACGGTTCGTTCAACACGACGTCGTTCAGCCAGTCTGGCAGCGGCAACGTCGCCACGGTCCGCCAGTAAGCGCTCATGGGCGCGACGCGGCGACCGGCCTCCCCTGGATGTCGGTCGCCGCGTCGAGCATTTCGGCTGCAGCTTCCCAGCCTTCGCATTCCCCTTCCGAAGCGACGTCCGAATCAGCGTGACGGCATCCGCCGTCGCAGCTTCGACGTCGCACAGCGCATCGTCCTGTCAGAGCGGCTCATGATCCGGTTCCTCACCACGGCGGCTCTCGTCATCCTCGCCGTTCCGGTCCTCTCGGTGACGAGGGCGCAGGCGCAGGCGCCGATGCCCGCAGCGGCCTGCAACGCGGATTGTGTCCGCTCGAACGCCGACCGGGCGCTTCAACCCTGTGCGTCCCAGATCGAAGCGCAGGCTCCCAACGACTTCGACTGGATCTCGCGACCCTACGGAGGCATCTTCCAGGAAGCCGATCCGCCCGAGGTTCCGACATCTTCCGTGGTGCGCTACCGGGGCGATTCCATCCGTTTCCTGAGCCCGCAAAGGGAGTGGGCGCGGATCATCTACGAGTGCAGTTGGGACGCGGCCGCCGGCAAGGTGATCGCCGTGAAGGTCCGGATCGGCCTCCTCGGCAAGCCGAACGCCGTGGCGACGGCCCCGATGTCCGGCGCTCGGCCGCCCGAGGCGGCGAGGCCGGCACCCGCCATGGTCGCGGCTTCCCCCGTCGCCGCAGCGGCCGCCCCTCCGGCCGGCCGCCTCAAGGTCGGCGAACCGACGATGACGGAAGTGCGCCAGGTGACGCCGAAGCCCGGGACCGTGCGCTGATCCCATAAGGGATCGATCATCATCGGCGATTTAGAATGGCGCGGACGTCTCTGCGGCGGCGCCGTACGGTCGGTGGCAAACGTTCTTGAGATTAAGGGCCAGCCCGGGAAACGCGGCGGCCCCTCGGGGGAGGGCTTCTCATGCGGTCGATCGCATTCGGTCTCGTCGCTGTCCTGTCCATCCTCGCGGTCGAGGCAAGCGCCGCGCCGCAAGCACCCGGCGGCGAGGCCGAACTCCTGGCCCAGTTGCGGGCCGGCTCCGGGGGAACCGCGTCCCAACTTCTGCTGCCGACCTCGGGTTCGACCCTGACCCCCCAGGGGTCGGCCACGCCCCGCTTCCTGCAGGCGAGCGCGGCCGGACCCGTCGCCTTCGCGCCGCTGGTGGAGGCCGCCGCCCATCGCCACGGCATCGCGATCGACTTCTTCAAACGGCTGATCCGCCAAGAGAGCGGCTACAACCCCAACGCCGTCAGCCGCGCCGGCGCGCAGGGCATCGCCCAGTTCATGCCGGGCACGGCGGCGATGATGGGCCTGGACGATCCGTTCGACCCGGCCAAGGCCCTGCCGAAATCCGCCGAACTCCTGGCCACGCTGCACCGGCGCCTCGGCAACGAAGGGCTTGCGGCCGCGGCCTACAATGCCGGGGAGGGCCGCGTGCGTGCCTGGCTGTCGGGCCAGGGCGGCCTGCCGCTGGAGACGCGCAACTACGTGCGGGCGATCACGGGCCGGGAGGCCGAGGAATGGGCGCCGGCGAACCTCTCGGCGATCCTGATGCCGGGACCCCTGCCGGCGGCCCGCGGCTCCGCCTTCACCGGAGCCTCGGCCCGCATCTCGCCGGAATGGGCCTTCGCCCTCACGATCCTGCCCTCCGGGGCCGCGAATTCGGCCTTCGCCAAGCCCGCTGCGTTCCGGCCTTCGCAGACGGCTCAGACGGCTCAGACGGCTCAGGCGGCCGGCCGGCCGGGACGGAGGGTCGGACGTCCGGTCTCGGGCGAGGCGGCGCTGTGCGAGGGCATGCGCAGCACCGGCTGCATCGTCGCGGCCGTCTATTGAGTCTATCGCTGGTCTACGCGCAGGACGTTGCCCTGGCCGGCCTGCACCGCCGACATCCGGTTTGCGTATCCGCCCTGGATCGCGACGATCGTCTGACCGGACCCGGATTGCTGCAGCGCGAGGGCGTTCTGGCTCCCCAGCATCACCGCCTCGATGGTGTTGTTCCCGCCGCTCTGGATTGCTGCGACGCTGTGGTTCCACCCCGTCTGGTGGATCGCGAGACGGTTCGCCGAGCCGGTCTGCTGCACGTCGAGGGCATGAGTCTCGCCGCTCGGGGCCAGGAGGTGCGGCTCCGGCCCCGTGCCCGGCGAAGGGGACGGGGCCGCCGAAGCCAGTTGGGTCGATCGCATCGCGCTCGGCGAAACCTGGCCGATCCAGATCTCGTTCGCCCGTGCCGGAAGTAGGCCGTCGAGAAGGAACGCCGTGGCGCAGGTCATCCAAAGGGCTGGACGAGAAAATCTGCGCATTGTCTAGGATCCGGGCAGCCTTTAAGATCCCGAGATCAATAAGGTAGCCGTCTTTCCGGTGAGTTAAGTTGCGATTGGAAATCGAACCCGTGCCGCAATCGACGTGTGACCTGACGTGAAGACACTGGCACTCCGACTTTTCTGGGCTGCAACGGCGGCCCTCGGGCTCTCCGGCGCACCGGCTCGCGCGCAGACGGCCGGGAACGTCAACGACTGCACGTTGATCCAGGACCCGACGGAACTGCGCAATTGCATCCTGCGCTTCGAGGGACAGCGGACGCCGCCACCGGTGACGCTGGAGAGCGGGACGGACGCGAACGGGCGCCCGATCCCTGCGGGTGACGGCACGTCCGAGCCGCTCGCGGCCGCCGTGCCGCCGCCCTCGAAAGCCGGTCAGCGACTGCCCAGATCGAGCACGGTCCACGGAACCATGGGCCGGCCCCGCGGCAACCGGAATCCGCAGAAGCTTCGACCGCAACCGCGTCCGAGGGGACAGGATGTCTGGGTCGAACAGCTCAGCCTTCCGAATCGCAAGGGAAAATGACCTTTATCCGCCGGGACGGTCGACACGCCTCCTGGGCGCCTGGGCCGTTTCGATCCATCCGAACCTCCGGTGAGAGACTGTCGGGCGGGAGCGCGTCTGCACCCGGCGGTCGGGGACCGACGCTCGCGCCGCCCGCCGTCGCGGCCTCGCTCACCCGAAAGGATGACGTGCGCCGCGGGCCTCAGCCGACGCGCAGGAGAAGGGCGACGGCGGCGACCGCGATGACGGCGAGGGTCGCCAGGATCTCGCCTCCGCGACATACGAACTGACTCGGCGCGTTCTTGGGCGCGAACATTCCGAAGGGGTGCAGCACGCGCGCGACGACGAGCCCGATCAGGAGGCTGCGCACCAGGGTCGGGCCGCCACCTCCGGCCTCCAGCAGGCCGATGAGGAGGAGGGCCAGCGGCACATACTCCCCGAAATTTCCCTGCGCGCGAATTCGCTTCTCCAACCCTGCCTTGCCGCCGTCACCGTGCAGGACATCCGCGGAGACGCGGCCGGCCATGACCCAGGCGGAGAGCCCGACATAGAGGAGCGCGAGCACCGCCCCGGAGAAGGCCGTCGAGGCGGGATAGATCACGCGTTCACTCCGATGGATGGCAAGGCGAAGGGCAGGACCCGGCACGGGCAGGATCACGAACCGTGAATCCCTGGGGTGACCCGATCCTGTGCTTCAGGCGGCGATGGGACGGAGACCCGGCACCGGCGGAGTTCTCAGCGCCGGGCGCCGTGTTCGTGGATGGGGCACCCGTTGAAACGCTGCCGGAACTCGGCCGAGTGCGCGTAGGGGCTCTTGCGCGCCCGATTGATGTTGCCGAGGGGCTGGTGGGCGGCCAGCCCCGTCCAGACGCTGAAGCGCATCTCCTCGTCGACCGCCTGGACGCGGGCGGCGTCCCAGCTGTCCTGCGGCCGGACCGTGATGAGGCCGACGCGCTGGAACGGCGCATCAGCCTCGCTCCACTCCACCGTCGGATCTTCGACGGACTGGCGGTCGAGGTCGCGGCAGAGCTGGACGCGGAACTCCCAGGTGCCTACGAGGTCGCGCATCTCCGACCGCACCGTTTCGCGGATCGCATCGGGATGGCTGGACGCGTCGATCTCTGACCCGGTCAGCGCGGTGAGTGCGGGGGCGACGGGGGCGACGGAGAACTTGGCGATGTGGTCGCCGTACCGGAACGGCGTGACGCTGTAATAGGTCTCGCCGAGCGGGTCGACGTTCGGCGCGCCGCCGAGGGAGGCCAGCGTCGTGCTCTCGACACCCACGGCGTGCAGCGCCCTGTTGACCCCGCGTAGCACCGTCGAGGCCGCGACCTTGAGGCCCTCGACCCGATCGGTGGTGGCGGCCAACAGCTTCAGGCTCCCGAGGAACGTCTCGGCGCTCGGCGCCTGGAACACTTTGCCGTTGACCATGATGAAGTCCTGGGTCGTGCCCTCGGCATCCGGCAGACGCTCGCCCTCCACGTCGAGCACCTTGAGGGCGAGGCCGCGCGGCAGGGAGACGGCGTCCGGCAGTATATCGCCCGCATTCGTCGACAGGCGCAGATAGACCGTGTGCTCGCCGGGCTTGGCGAAGAGGCCCTGCGCCAACTCGGGGGGCAGGTTCGCGTCGATCCTCAGGACGCCATCCAGGATGCCGTGCGCCTTGGCGTGCACCGCGCGGACCGCGTGCCCGGAATCATCGGCGACGGTCCGCAGGATCTTGTCGAAGGTCTCGTTCAGCCGCTCGATGGTCTCCCCTTCGTCGGGCTTCACCTGTTCGACTTCGGTCGTGTAGCGGACGGGCGCTTGCAGGATCATGGGCTCGGGCGGGATCACGGGGCTGGGTATGGTCACGCATCCCGGTCGGGACACGCCCGAGGTGAACCGGCCTCCCGGTCCTCCGTTCCGGTCGCCTCCCCGTTCAAGGCTCCGTGAGCGCGCCGGTCGGGAGCTCCGACGCGACGGGATCGTCGGGACCTCGAATGGCCGGGCGCGCTCCGCTGGAACCGCCCTGCGCGGTGTCGCCGCTTCCGCAGGCCGAATCGCCCGCCGCGCCCGTTCTCGGGTCTGATCCGGACGGATCTCGTTCGAGACGCGGAGGGGAGGGGACGTCGATGCCGATCCGCGGCCCAGCTCCGGGGCCTCAGGTCACGGGGGTGGTCCGCCGGCCCTGTCCGGTTCGCCCGAACGGTTCGCTGGCCCCCGACGAAGCCTCGAAGACCCGCGGACCGCAGCACGGATTTTCGTATGCCGGACCCGGACCGTCACGGCGCAAGCGCCGTCGAGGGTCCTGAGGCCGGGCCGAGGCCCCGGAACGGCGACGTCGACGTCGCTGCTCCGGGAGCGGGGAGGGTCAGGCGGCTTCTTCGTGATAATAGTCGCTGTAGTAGCGTCCCTTGTAGAACTCGAGACGCTTCAGGGCGGCGATATCGGCATTGTTGAGGACGACGCCGAGGGTCCGCTCGTGGATCGCGCCGGCGTTCGAGAGTGCCTCGACGACGGCGTGCTGGGAGGTCTTGCCCCATTCGACGACGTACACGAACGCATCGATGAGGTGAGCGGCGGCCTTGGCATCCGCCACCGACATGATGGGAGCGAAGTCGACAAAGACGTACTCGTAGGTCCCGCGCGCATCCGACAGGAGCTGGGCCATCGCCATCGACGAGAGCAGCTCGGCCGTGTTGGGAATCCGCTGCGGCACGACCGCCGGAAGGAAGTCCAGGCCGGTCTCGGTGTCGCGACAGACCCCGTCCGCGAGGCCCACCGCGCGGCGGAGAACCTCGACGACACCGACCTCGGCATGGGGGGTGAGATTGCGGGTGAGGGTCGGGTTGCGCAGGTCGCCATCGATCAGCAGGACCCGGTGACCGGTCTGGGCCACCAGTTCCGCCAGATTGGCGGCCACGGTGGTCTTGCCCTCCTTCGGCAGGGACGAGATCAGGCCGATGACCCGCACCTCGCGTCCCAGGCGCGCGATGTCGATCGAGACCTTCACGTTGCGCAGAACCTCCGTGTAGCGCGAGAACGGCGTATCGACGACGTGCCGGAAGCGACTGCCCTTCCCGAGGGCGACCTTCGAGGTGACGTTGATCGCCGAGGGCAGGCTCGCGCCGGAATCCGGGACCGACGGAAGGATGCCGATGCATTCCAGGCCGGTCTGCTGCTTGATCTCGGCCGGGGTGCGGAAGAAGCTGTTCAGGAGCTCGAGGCCGATCGCCGCGACGACGCCCATCATGAAGCCCGCGATCGTGCCCGCCGGAACGATCAGCATCGTCTTCGGACCGGATTTCCCCGACGGCTCCGTCGCCGGCGTGATCACGCGCGCATCGGTGATCGGGAAGGTCTGCTGCTGCGTCGCCTCCTCGAACTTCTGCAGGAAGCTGTCGTACAGATTGCGATAGGTCTGGGACGAGCTCTCGAGTTCGCGCAGCTTGACCTGCGCCTGGCTGCTCGTGCCGGCCTGGTCGACGAGCTTGGAGAGGCTGGTCTCGAGGGAGACCTCGCGCGCCCGGGCAATGTTGTAGTCGCTCTCATAGGTCTGCGCGATTCTGCGGACCTCGTCGACGATCGAGCGCTTGAGCTCCTCCATCTGGTTGCGGAGATTCACCGTGGCGCTGTGCTGGGGGCCGTACTTGGCCGACCAATCCGCCTCCTTGCGCGCGGCGTCGAGGTACTGCGCGCGAGCGCGGTTGATCACGTCGTTGCGCAGGGCGTCGGCGACCGTCGCATCCGGCAGGTTTCCGTTGCTGATCTCGCGGACGCGATCGAGGCGGGCCTTGGCTTCCGCCGTGACCGCCCGCGCCTGGATGAGCTGGCTGTTCACGTCCGCCAGCGACTGCTCGCTCATCAGGCCGCGGCTCGTGTCGACGATGTTGTTCTCGGACTTGAACGCCTGCACGGCGAGGTCGCTCTGCGTCGCCTGCGCCTTGAGCTCGGTGATGCGCTCCTGCAGCCACCGGCTGGCACGGCGGGTGGCCTGGAACTTCGCGTCCAGCTCGCCGACCATGTAGGCGTCCGCGATCGCGTTCGCGAGGCGGGCCGACTTCTCGGGATTCGTGGTCTGCACATCGACCTGGATCACGTAGGTCAGGCCGACGCGCTTCGCGGTGACGCGTCTCACGAACGCCTGGATCGCGTCCCGCTCGATGTCCTCCTGCGAGCGCACGGCCGGTTCCGAGTCGTCCCAGGAAAACAGCGAGAGCAGCGAGCCGATCAGGGACGGCGAGCCCGAGCCGACGAATTCCGGGTCCTTGAGGAGCTGCTGGTCGCGAATCACGGACCGCGCCACGCCCTCGGATTTCAGGATCTCGACCTGGCTCTCGACGGCACCGGCATCGACCGGGCCACCGAAGTTGACCTCCTGCTTCGAGAGGACATTGTTCTTCCGGGTGTCGATCAGCAACTTCACCGAGGCGGTGTAGCGCGGCGCAGACGTGGCGACGTAACCCACGGCCAGAAACATGCCGACGAGCGTACAGGCCAGGATCACGGGCCACTGCCGGCGCAGGATCATGACCATATCTTTGAGGTCGAGCTTCTTTGCCGGCCGTTCCTGTGGCTCTTCGGGCATGGGACGCGTCTGGTCCAGCAGCTTCAGCATCCCGATATTCTCCCACCGGTCATTTGGTGCGTTCGAAGACAATGTAACAAGGTGCCCTGTCCGAGATCGACCAGGCAGGCTCAGTGTCTGAAGCCCACTTGGTGCCTATCGCCGGGTTAGGCCGGCAATGCGTGTTTAGAAAGGCATGTCCGCCTGACCATCCCGTCGTGCCGGACCTTGAGGACGGAGGCCCGACATCGTGCCGCCGTTTCCCGGCCGGTTCGCCCTGACCCGGGTGCCGCGGGTTTCGATGGGCCGACGCGTCGACGCTGGAGCCGACAGCTTCGGGGCCGTCGGCGTTCCAAACGCCGGGTCGCCCTCGGCGATCGCCCTGCCGCGATTCGTGCCGACACCGATGGGTCCGCGAGGAACGCCGACTCGGCGAACCCCGCCGAAGATCCGGAGCAAATTCGGTGCCGTCCCGCCCTTCACAGGAAGACGGGCCGTTGCGGTGCAGCAAATCGGCGCGCCGCCGGCGAATCGAACAAAGGGACGATCGAAGGCGATGCATGGGGCGCGATTGCGAAGACGAGGCGGCGAAACGCATTCGGACGCTGCGCTGACCGACGATCTTGAGGGGAGCCGGTCCGACCATCCAGTCTTTGGACACACCCTCAAATCGGCAACCTCCCACCTGCGCGCTGCAACACGGCAAACCCGGTCGCGGCTGGCTGCGTAGAAGGACTTTAGACCAAGCAACCCCTCTTACAAGGTGCTGACCGTTAAAAATTTGTGCGCCGCAACGACCCGAGCGCGGGCGGGAAGTTTTTTTGCCGGGTCTAGGGTCTGAACGCGCTCACCGAGCCGGACCGGCTGGAGAGGGGATCCCCGCTGCTCGACGAACCGCGCGTGCCGGCCGCCGCGATGAAGTTTCCGCTCAGGAGGTAGACGGACCCTGTGGGAAGCACGCCGCTGCTCCTCTCTAGCGGTGTGCGCGGATAGACGCCCCCGCCGGGAACGCTGTCGGCCACTTCGCCCGGCGGCACGGACGGCGGATCGACCGGAACGGCCTCCGTCACGATGTCGCCCGCCACGCCTTCGAAGCCGCGCTGAACGTCCTGGTTGCCGGCGACCACCACAGCGCGCTGCATCCGAAGCGCGATGGTCGGGCTGCTCCGCATGCAGATCACCGCCGCCGCACCCAACCCGGTGCCGAGCGCCCGCATCTGGTCGGCGGTTCCCTTGCCGTTCAGCGTCAGGAGTCGATCGACCAGGTCGGGACTCCGGAGGGTCGCGTTGCGGACCTCGATCGCCATCGTCCCGCCGCCCGCGCCGAACTGGGTGAGGAGAGAGGCCGGATCGGCCGCGAGACGCTCGGCGGACGCCTCGACTTCGGTGGAGCGCGCCGGCATGCACCCGTCCGTCGCCGCCGAAGCGCCGGAGATCGAGAGGCCCGTGGAGACGACTGCTCCGAAGAGAGCCGCGTAACGTCTGCTCATTGACCCAAAGCCCCGAACCGGCAGGCACTTCCTGCTCGGACGGCAACTTTAAGCCATGTCGTCCAGTTCCACAATCAAATGTCCGCGATATTCACAGGTCGGAAACCGCCGATCCGGCGGGTCGATTCTGTAGATCCATGATCCGAATCGGCGCTGGACTTCGGCTTCGTCGAATCGCGGCCGGGCACTCTGGGGTGCATTCCGTAAAGGGCGGACGCGTGAGCTTGATCTCGCTCGCGGCTGTTGGGTGGTCGAGGAAAACGTCAGTTCGGGACAATTCACGACGGGAAGGATTCCCGGCTGGTCCGTCCGGTTACGGGTCCAGATCGGCCTCGCTCATGGTCCTGAGATTTGCGGTCCGCGAAGCCAAGGGGCTCGTGACGGCGCGGATCTTCGAAATACCCGCCGGTACGGACCCGGTGCCCCCGAAGGTCGGGGTCTGTTCACGAGGATTGACAGCCGGACGCCCCCGCTTCGTCCTGCGGGCCAAATCTGCGAGGGCGACGACGATCGATGAAGACCATTCTCTACGTCCGGGTGTCCACCGGCGACCAGACCATCGCGCATCAGCAGGCCCAGGCGGTGGCGGCGGGCTTTGCCATCGACGAGGTGGTGGCCGATGACGGCGTGTCGGGCCTGAGCATCGGCCTGCACGAGCGGCCGCAGGGACGCCGGCTGTTCGATCTGCTGCGCCGGGGCGACGTCCTGGTGGTGCGCTGGGTCGACCGCCTCGGCCGCAACTATGCGGACGTCTGCGATACGCTGCGGGAGATGATGCGGCGCGGCGTCGTGGTGCGCACGGTCATCCACCGGCTCACCTTCGACGGCGCCGCCGCGGACCCGATGCAGCAGGCCGTGCGCGACGCCCTCATCGGCTTCATGGCGGCGACCGCTCAGGCCCAGGCGGAAGCCATGCGAGAGGCGCAGAAGGCCGGAATCGCTCAGGCGCGGGCGCGCAGCGATGCCTATCGCGGACGCAAGCCGAGCTTCAGCCGGGCGCAGTACGAGGCCGTGCGCGGCGCGCTCGGCGAAGGCCGGGGAATCTCCGCGATCGCCGCCGCGACGGGCCTCAGCCGGCAGACCATCTACCGCATCCGCGACAACGCCGCGGAGGCGGAGGCGGCGCTGGCGCGCTGGGCCTGACGCCCGGGCGGGTGGGAGCGTCGAACGCGGCCGGGGTGCTGCTTCGTATGGTCGCCTCCCGTGCGCGGACGCATGGGATAGTCTGGCGGGCCTGACCGATGCGGGATGACCATGGGCACCGCCACTCTCCTCGGGCTGACCACGCTGGCGTTCCTGGCGCCGCTTCCGCCCGAGCGGTTCCATCCGCCGGAGCCGCCGCCTCGCGGCGTCGGCTGGGCGGTCTGCGCCGTGGTCGCCCTCCTGCTCGTGGTCACGGTGGTGCCCCTCAGCCTCGCGCTCGCCGACAAGTGGGCCATGGACGCGCATGTGGCCGAGTGCCGGGCCGCGGGCGGCCGCTTCGTTCCGGTCGCCTCGGTCAACGGGCGGGCCTATCGCTGTGACCAGCCCGAGCGTCCCCGCTCCTGACGGGGCACCCGAAGTTCAGAAATCCGCGTGGATGCGGGTGCCGAAGAAGTCGGCCGGCCCGCGGTCCCGGTTGTAGGCCGGGTTCACCACGTGCTGGTAATTGACCGACAGGGTCAGGGCCTTGTTCAGGGCGAAGGCGTAGTAGGCCTCGACCGCGCGCTCGGGCGCGTAGTTGAGCTGACCGTCGCCGATGAGGAGGCCGACGCCGCCATTGGCGAAGAAGGCACGGTGGCTGGGCGAGATCGCGTTCATCGAGGTGCCGAGGCCCACGGTGTCGCCGGGCCGACCCCAGGCGGTGCCCTTGAGCGACACGCCGCCGGAGACGGAGCGGTCGATGTCGGTGAAGGACAGGCTCTCGGTGCGGCCGTCATTGGCGCTGAACCGGGCGAAGACGCCGAGGTCCGGCGTCACCGCCTGTTCGAGGTTGAGGTAGAAGCCCGTCTTGCGCCGCGCGGCCCGGGTGGCGGCGGCCGCGTCGTTGATGTCGCCGAACACGCCGGCCTGGGTCAGCGACACCACCTCGCGGAAATCGGCGGTGTTGCCGACATTGGTGAAGAAGCCGAGGCGCAGCTTGCCGGGCTGGTCGAGGCCCGGCAGCACGTGGCGCTCCTCGAACTCGATGGTGGTGCCCGCCCGCCGGAACACGCGCGGGTCGAGGACGTCGCTGGAGGGCTCCTTCGGCACCTGGGTGTAGGCGGCGCGGATGGCGAATTCGGCGCGGTTGTACTCGACCATCACGCCCTGGGTGAAGCCGGGCAGGTTGGCCGGGAAGTCGTAGGCACCCGAGGCCCAGATGCCCCAGTTCATGAAATCGACCCGCGGGTCGTGGGCGTAGACGTTGCCATCGAAATAGTCGCCGAGCGCGAACTTGCCCGCCACCACGGTGATCCGCTCGATGTCCCGCCGGGTCGCGACCTGGTTCGGGCCGTCCGGCACGTCCTCGGTCTCGCCGCCGAGGCCGAAGGTCTGGCGCACGAAGTAGCGGTTGGAGCGCAGCTTCGGGAACGGCGCGCCCGCCTTCTGCGCCTCGCCGTTGACGAAGCCGGCGACGCCGAGGGTCCGGCTGAGGCCGAAGCCCTGGGAGAATTCCGGGTTGTAGTAGAGTTCCGTGCCCTCGAAGAGCTTGAGCCCCAGGAAGGCGGTGGCGGTGGTGGTCGACTGGACCTGGCGGCCGATCAGGCTCGCCGGGCCGGTATAGGGCGCGCGGAAGCCCGGCACGCCCTGGGCGATGAAGGTGGTCTGGCCGTGGAGCGAGAAGCGGTCGCCGAAGCCGCTGCCGGGATCGTGCGGGGCGGCCTCGTCGGCCTCGGGCGGCAGCACGAATCCGTTCGGATGCCAGGACAGGCGCGCCATCATCTGGTGCGAGGTGAAGGAATCCTGCCGCGTCGTCACCGGGCCGAGGCCCGGGATCGCGCCGAGGTCGAAGCGGCCGCTGCCGCCGAGGTCGAGGTAGCGGTAGTCGATCCCGAGAGCGAGGCTCTCGGTCACGGCGAACTGCACGCCGGCTCCCAGGGTGAAGCCGAGGGCGGAGAGATCGCGCCTCGCCGTGGAGACGAGCCCGGCGCCGGGATCGGGATAGCTCGCCAGGATGCGGGCATTGGCGCCGGCGAGCCCGAAGCTCGCATAGACCAGCGACCGCTCGAAAGCGTAGCCAAAACGCCCGCGCAGGGTGCCGTAGACGTCCGTCTTGGCCCGGATCAGGCCGAGGCCCGGATCGCCGTCGCCGACGAAGCCGGGCGTGGGCAGGAGAACGGGCCGCTTCAGGTTCGCACCCGCGACGTCGGCCTCGATCCCGTAGAGCCAGGGACCGGTCTGCCAGTTGTAGCCGCCGAACAGGCCGCCGACGGCGGTCGTCGCGTTGCGGCCGAGGTCCGACCGCCCGGTGGCGTCGCCCGTCCTGAACGCCCGGACCGGACGGCCGCCGACCGTAGTGTCGCGAAAACCGTAGGCCCCGTAGGAATTGCCGGCGCTGCCCTCGATGCCGAGGTACGGGCCCGACCAGTCGACGAAGGCGGGCACCGCGGGCGCGGGCCGCGACGGGGCGAGATCGGCGGCCTGCGCACCGGACACGGATGTCAGGGTGAACAGGGCGATGCTGGCGCCCAGCCCGCGGCTGTGTCTGCCGCGGCCATAGCGATCCGGTCTCGTCATGTCGCCCCCGAGCCTCCGTTCCGAAGACGCGGTATAGACGATGCTATAACTGTGACAATATGGTTTAATCCGAGCCCGCCCTGGATCGGCGCGACTGTTGCTCAAACAGCGCAAGCGCAGGTCCTTGGCACTTGGCACGGGGCCGGCCGGGGATCCGGGGGGCCATGCCGGCGGGAAGCGGACCTCACGGCCGAGCCCAGTTCCTAGCGGGCGTCTGCGAAGGCCCGATGACCGTCTCGACGCCCCCCATTTGGGGGATGCCGGGCCTCGGTGCACGGTCTAGCCTGAGCATCTCCAAGGTTTCGGACCGTCTCGGCCCGCGGGGCATTGCTCCTGCGGGCCGCTTTTTTGGTCGCGGCGACGGACGGCCCGGGCGCCGTCAGGCGTCGCCCGTGTCGATCTTCGCGATCAACGCGGTCAATTCGCCGATCCGCAGGCGGAGACCTTCCCGGGTGCCCTCGTCCATGTCGCGCAGGGCGTAGCCGTCTTCGAACCGGCGCTTTTCCGTCTGCGCATCCTGCCCGAGCGCGGCGAGGTCTCGCATCAGGCGCTCGCGCTCGGCGAGGTACTGGGTCTTCCGGTCATCGGTCGTGGGCATGGTCGTTCCCTGGCGGATGGCGCGCGGCGCGTCCCGATCGCCTGACGGGGCAGGCTCGCCGGGGAAACGCGAACCTTCGGCCCGGAGTTCAGGCGGCGCGATCCGGAACCATAGCGCCGCCCGGCCGTTGCACCGGCGACCCAAGCTCGATGACCTCACCCCCGCCCGGCTCCCGCCGCGGCGGGTTTTTTTCGCGTCGATCCACGCGATCGGCCTTGCCTTCCGCTCTCGGAACGCCGTTCGCCGTCACGTATTCGTGATCGAATCATTTGACGAGATCGCGCACCGATCCTGGGTCGAGAAAAGATCAGCACGGATCGGGCAAGTAAATATAATGCTGAATTCCTGCTTTGCAGCGCAAATTGTGAGCACTGACGATCCCTTAGCCCGGATTTAAGCTTCCGCTTCGTAGCATGACCACGAAATCATTCCGGAGATCTCCCGTGGCTCTGCTCGCGCGCTTCAGCATCATCACCAAACTGATCGCCGTGGTCAGCCTGATCGGGCTCATCGTCAGCGGCTGCCTCTGGTACGCCACCACCCAGATGGCGATGATCGACGGCGCCTACAGCCGCTTCATCTCCCACGACACCAAGGCGATCGCGGACCTGCGCACGGTCAACCGCCTGGTCTTCACGATGAGCTACTTCAACTTCCGCAACATCGCCGAGACCAGCCCCGGCGAGATGCAGCGGACCGACAAGGGGTTCGAGGAGGCCAGCGAGCGCCTGAACAAGGTCCTGGCGGAGCTGCGGGACGCGGCGCCCAGCTTCGGACCGCGCATCGACGTGCTGAAGCAGAGGGTCAACCGCTTCATCGCCGACAGCTCCGAGGCGCGGACCCTGGCGAGCAGCGGCCTGAAGACCGAGGCCGTCGCCCTGCTGCACCAGACCGTCGACCCGACCTTCGACGCCATGGTGGCCGAGGGAAGCGCCCTCGGCCGGGACATCCGCACCTTCGTCGATGACGGCGCGCGCGACCTCGCCGCGATGACGGACCGGACCCGGACCAACACCCTGCTTCTCGGCGGCCTCGGCCTCCTCGCCGGCCTGGCGGCGGCCGGGCTCGTCGCCGTGTTCGGCATCACCCGGCCGATCGGCCAGCTCGTCGAGGCCCTGGGCCGGATGGCGCGCGGGGACAGCGATGCGGTGATCCTCGGGCGCGACCGGCGCGACGAGGTCGGTGCCGTGGGCCGCGCCGTGGAGGAGATCCGCGCCCTCGTCGCCCGCAAGGCTTCGGAGGAGGCCGAGCGCCGGCAGATCGCGGGCGCCGCGG
This sequence comes from Methylobacterium sp. AC433, assembly GCF_979253015.1. Taxonomy (NCBI): domain Bacteria; kingdom Pseudomonadati; phylum Pseudomonadota; class Alphaproteobacteria; order Hyphomicrobiales; family Methylobacteriaceae; genus Methylobacterium; species Methylobacterium sp. AC433. The sequence continues at coordinate 556,581 of NZ_CEEDBN010000001.1, forward strand.
CGGCGGCGGAGCGTCAGCGCACCATGCACGAGCTCGCCGACGGCTTCGAGGCGGCGGTCGGCTCGATCATCGCCACCGTATCGGCCTCGGCCGGCGCGCTGCAGGTCACCGCCGAGGCGATGAGCACCAACGCGGCCCGCACCACCGACCGGTCGGTGACGGTGGCGGCCGCCGCCGAGGAGGCCGCCTCCAACGTCAACACCGTGGCGGCCGCGGCCGAGGAGCTCGGCTCGTCGGTGCAGGAGATCGGCCGCCAGGTCGACGGCTCGGCGAACCTCGCCCTGCGGGCGGTGGAGGAGGCGGCCCAGACCGCCGGGCTCGTCCAGGACCTCAGCTCCGCCGCCGCGCGGATCGGCGACGTCGTCGCCCTCATCACCACCATCGCGGGCCAGACCAACCTCCTGGCGCTCAACGCCACCATCGAGGCGGCCCGGGCCGGCGAGGCGGGGCGCGGCTTCGCGGTCGTCGCCGCCGAGGTCAAGGAACTCGCCAACCAGACCACGCGCGCGACCCACGAGATCGAGGAGCAGATCGGCCGCATCCAGGCCTCGACGGCGCAGGCGGTGGGGGCGATCCGCACCATCAGCGGCCGGATCGGCGAGATCAGCCAGGTGACGACGACGATCGCGGCGGCGGTGGAGGAGCAGGGTTCGGCCACCCAGGAGATCGTCCGCAACGTCGGCCAGGCCGCCGGCGGCACCAGCGAGGTCACCGAGAACATCTCGGGCGTGGCCCACGCGGCCGAGGAGACCGGCGCCGCCGCCCGTCAGGTCCTGGTGTCGGCCTCCGACCTGACCGCCCAGTCGGAGCATCTCACCCAGCAGGTCACGCGCTTCCTGGAGACGGTCCGGGCGGCGTGAGGGCGTGGCCCGGCGTCGCGTGGCGCGAGGGCGGCCGGCTCACGGCCCGCGAGCCGGCGAGCAGGAAGCGCCAGGGCGTCTCCACCGCGCGGGAGATCCCGATCCGGCGATCGGCGATCCAGGCGGGCGCCGTCACGGGGGCGGTGAGCGCGAAGGGCGGCGCCTCGAGGGCCAGACCGTCCATCGCGAGGGTGACGGCGAGCGCCTGGCACAGGCGTCCGGGCCCGGCGCAGAGCCGGCGCGGATCGGACAGCCCGCGCCGCGCCGCCATCGTCTCGAGCCCGTGGCGGGGCTCCAGCGCCCGGATCAGCACCGCGCTGCCCGGCTCGCAGACGAGATTCAGGCACCAGTGCATGCCGTAGGAGCGGTAGACGTAGGCGTGCCCCGCCGGCCCGAACATGCTGGCATTGCGCCGGGTCGGGCCGTTGACGCTGTGCGAGGCCGGGTCGCCGCGATCGTAGGCCTCGGTCTCGACGATGGTCCCGCCGACCCCGTCCACGCGCAGGTCGCAGCCGATCAAGGCGACGGCCACGGCCGCTGCCGGCCGGGCGAAGAAGCCGGCCGGGAGGGGCGTTCCGACGGGAGCGCCGGCCATGCTCAAGGGGTGGACGCGCCCTTCGCGCCCTTGGCGCCGCGCAGGTCGGCGCGGGCGCGCTCCAGCCCCTCGGGGCCGAGGTCGAGGGCGAGCCGGACCGCCCGCTCGACATAGGCCTGCGGCGTCAGGCCGGACGCCTTCGCGGCCCGCGACACCTCCAGGCCGAGGCCGAGATCGAGGGGAATCGCGCTCGTGCGCGCCGGAGCCGGCTCGGCCGCGGCGGGCGCGGTCGCCAGGGCCGCCTGGGACACGGCCGGGGCGGCGGCCGCGCGCAGGGCGGCGGTGCCGGTGAGCGGTGCCGGTCCGGTCTCCGGACGCGGCGGCAGGCCGAGGGCCTCGCGCCGCCCCTGCGCCGCCAGTCGGTCGGCGCGCTCGTTGCCGGCCTCGCCCGCATGGCCCCGGACCCAGGTCCAGCGCACGTCGCGCCGCGCCGCCAGGGCATCGAGCTCCTGCATCAGTTCGACATTCTTCACCGGGCCGGTGGCGGTGCGCCAGCCCTTGGCCTTCCAGCCCCGCATCCACTCGGTCACCGACTTGATGACGTACTGGCTGTCGCAGCGCATCTCGATCTGCGCGCCCTCGGGGAAGTGGCGCAGGGCGTTGATCGCGGCCGTCAGCTCCATGCGGTTGTTGGTGGTGGCCCGGTCGCCGCCGCAGAGCTCGATCCGGCCGCTCTCGGCCTCGATCACCACGCCCCAGCCGCCGGGGCCGGGATTGGGATCGCATCCGCCGTCGGCATAGACGATGGTTCGCATGGGGCTCGCTTCGACCTGTTCACGACGGGCCGCCCCGGGGAGAGGCGGCGCCGGGGTATCCGGGCGCCGCCCATAGCACGGGCGCGGGTCCCTCGGGCACCCGCCTCAGGCGCGGGCCGGATCGATGCGGTAGCGGATCGGCTTGAAGCTGTTGTTGTTCGATTGCAGAGCCGAGCAGGCGGTCAGCCCGATCACGAGGTCGCATTCCGCCTCGAAGGTGACGTGGTCGCCCGCCCGGCTGAGGGGCGGCTCGACCTTGAGGGCGCCCGTGCCCCCGTCGACGGTGACGTTCATGAACACGTTGAAGGCCACCGGGATCCGGTCCGGCACGACGCCGTAGGGCGCCAGCGCCGCCGCGAGGTTGCCAAAGCAGCCCCGGTGCGGATGGGTGTCGCCGTAGATGATCCGGAAGGTGTCGGCCGAGCACGGGGTGAGCAGGAAGTCGTGCCGGCCCACCGTGTCCGCGACGATGCGCAGGAGCACGTTCGAGCGGTTGGAATAGATCGGGTCGCCCGTGGTGAGATAGATCCGGCTGGCATAGTCCAGGGTCCGGCCCGACGAGATCACCTCGTCGAGGTCGCCGCGCACGAAGGCGAGGAGGTCGGCCACCTGCTCGCCCTCTGGGTCGATCACGGTGAGGCGTTCGCCCTTGTCGAGGGTGAAGGCGACGCCGGAGCGGGGCGCGATCTCGTGCAGGGTCGATGCGTGGGGGTTGGTCTCAGGCGGCATCCTGGGCCTCCGGCGCGCGGCCCCGGAACGGGCAGATCCAGTCGGCCCCGACGGCGCGGCCGCTGTACTGGCGCGCCTCGGAGGCGTCGCCGTGCCGGGCCAGCATCGGGTTGATCGAGCCGGCGAGCGCCTCGTCGCGGGACAGGATCGCGCTGCGCAGCTTCTCGTAGCGGCCTTCCGCGCGCAGTTGCTCGAACTGGGCGCGCAGGTTGAAGACCAGGACCGGATGCGGGAAGCGCCGGGCGGGGCGGCTCGCGCCGGGATGCATGCCCACGACGAAGAACGCCTCGCCGCCGAAGGAGAGCGAGAAGTGCGGATCGTTCGGATCGGCCTCGACGCGCGCGTCGTAGCGCTGGCCCAGGAACGCGTCCTTGTCCGACAGGGACTGCACGCGGTCCCAGAGGTGGCGCTCGAAGGCCTCCTCGCCGAGATCCGTCGGCTCCTCGAAGATGACGGCGAAGCTCTGGAACAGGTCGGGCTTGGCGCGGTAGCGGCAGATGAAGGCGAGGAGCGCCGGATAGAGCCGGGGATCGTCCCAGCTCGAGGCGATGCTGCGAGCCACGACGATCTTCATCTGGCCCCTGGAGAGGGTGGATTTCGCGCCGACGCAGGGGAAGGGCTGGCTTCGGATGAAGTCCTGGAACTGCACGGCCAGGGGATGGCCGCTGTCGTCGGTGGGGAGATGCATGGAGACTCGACGCTGACAGCACCCGGAACGCAGGGTGCCCGAGGTGAACCGGACCTGGATGGCCGAGTTCCGTTCGCGCGACGGCATGGCACCCCTGCGCCGCAGCTTCGGGCGGGAGGGTGGCACAGGCTCCGCGCAGAACCTTTGCCGGCGCCGGGCATTGAACCGGCGATGCCGAGACGGGACCCGACCACGATGACGACCCAACCATGACCGTCCGACAGGGGGCCGCCCGGTTCGCGAAGGGCAGCTTGCGGGCGCTGCGCCTGCTGGCCAAGCCCGTCCGCCGCTCCCAGGGCCGCGCCGGAACGGTGGTGGAGACCTATCGGGGCTACGGCTCGCGCGACGAGGTCTTCCTCATCGGCCGGGTCTTCCGCCAGTCGCAACGGGCGGCCAACGCCCCCGACGAGGGCTGGGCGGCCGAACTGCGCGACATCCGGCGCCGCATCACCCGCCGCAAGGTGGCGGGCGCGGTTCTCACCGCCCGCTTCTTCGGCTGCGAGGAACAGGTCGTCACCGACCGGGACGGCTACTTCCGCGTCCACCTGCGGCCGAACCTGCCCGCGCCCCCGCAGGCCTCCTGGCACAGCATGGAGCTCGACCTGGCCGGCCCCGAGCCGGTGCGGGCCAAGGGGCAGGTGTTCATCCCCTCCGCCGATTGTCGGCGGGTGGTGATCAGCGACATCGACGACACGGTCATGCGCACGGGCGTCGCCAACAAGGTGAAGATGCTGTGGCGCCTGTTCGTGGAGGATGCCGAGAACCGCGTCGCCTTCCCGGGCGCCGCCGCCCTGTACCGGGCGCTCTATGCCGGTCCGTGCGGGGCGGAGGGCAACCCGATGCTCTACGTCTCGCGGGCGCCCTGGGGCCTCTACGACATGCTCAGCGAGTTCTTCGTCATGCACCGGATTCCCGTCGGGCCGGTGCTGTTCCTGCGGGAATGGGGCCTGTCCTGGACGAGCCCGCTGCCGCGCCGGGCCGAGGATCACAAGCGCCACCTCATCGACCACATGCTGGCGCTCTACCACGACCTGCCCTTCGTCCTCATCGGCGACAGCGGCCAGCACGATCCCGAGGTCTATGCGGAAATCGTCGCCGCCCATCCGGGCCGGGTGGCGGCGGTCTACATCCGCAACGTCTCGCGGGACGCGGGGCGGCTGGAGGAGATCGCCAAGCTCGCGGAGGCGGTGGAGGCCGCCGGCAGCAGCCTGGTTCTGGCCGCCGACAGCCTCGCCATGGCCGAGCACGCCGCCGAGCAGGGCCTGATCGCCCGCTCCGCCATGGCCGAGGTGGCGCGGGAATACGGCACCGTGCCGGAGACGCGCCGGCATGCCGGCCGCACCCGCGCCCGCGCCCTGCGCAAGGTGCTCGACGGCGCGGGTCCGACGCCGCCCAACGTCATCGTCGAGCCGGGCCGGTCCGACCCGCCCGCCTGAGCCCGGCAGAGCCAGATAACCTCGGATGTGGCCTCGAAGCCGCCCGGCACCACCGCTCGGAGCGGCCCGTGCGCCGTGCCTGCCTATGCGCACGGCATTCTGCCCATGCCGTTTGCAATTTAGGCCTCGCCCTATAAGATCTCTCTGGTATACCAGAGTTGTCAGCCTGCATTTTCAGCGTTCGCCCGCCAGATGGGCGCCGCGCGAGCGAGGGCAGAGGAATGTCCAACACCTCCGGTCCCGACCGCCGAGCCGACACCGTGTCCGGCTTCCGCCTGTTCCGGCCGATCCTGGCCGGCGCCACCCTGCGCGAGCGCCTGATCGGCTGCCTCGGTGCCCTCATCGGCATCGCCCTGACGGGTCTGGTGAGCGGCTGGATGGTCGGGCAGGGTCCGCACATCCCGCTCATCGTGGCGCCGATGGGGGCGACGGCGGTGCTGCTCTTCGCGGTGCCGGCGAGTCCCCTCGCTCAGCCCTGGCCGATCATCGGCGGCAACACGATCTCGGCCCTGATCGGCGTCACCGCCGCCCACTTCATCCCGAACCCGGTGCTGGCGATCGGAGTCGGCGTCTCGCTCGCCATCGCGGTGATGTCCTTCACCCGCTGCCTGCACCCGCCGGGCGGGGCCGCGGCGCTCACCGCGCTCATCGGCGGACCGGCCATCTCTTCCTCCGGCTTCCTGTTCCCGTTCGTGCCGGTCTGCCTGAACTCCATCATCCTGGTCGGCCTCGGCATCGCCTTCCACCGGATCTCCGGGCGCAAGTATCCGCACGTGCCGGCGCCACCTCCGGCCAGCCCGCACGGGACGACCGACCTGCCGGCTCCGATCCGGGTCGGATTCAACGCCCGCGACGTCGACGCGGCGCTCCTCAATCTTCACGAGACCCTCGACATCGACCGCAGCGACCTCGACCGGCTGCTGCGGGAGGTCGAGAGCCAGGCTCTCGTGCGGGCGCATGGCAGCCTGGATTGCAATGCCGTGATGTCCCGCGACGTGATCACGATCGGCCTGAACGAGCCCCTGACGCGGGCGCGCGACCTGCTCCTCCGGCACAACATCCGCACCCTGCCGGTGGTGGACGCGGCGGGTCGGCTCGCCGGGACCCTGGGCCTGCGCGAACTCGCCCTGCGCGGAGAGGGCGACATCGCGCAGGTGATGTCGGAGGCGCGCACGGCCAAGGCGGCCGAGCCCGTGGTCAGCCTCGTGGAGCCCCTGACCAACGGCCGCACCCATGCGGTGGTGGTGACGGGCGAGAATGACAGGATCCTCGGGATCGTCACCCAGACCGACCTGCTCGCGGTGCTGACGCGCCTCGTCTCGAACAAGGCCTTCGACCTGAGTGCCGCCGAGGCCTCCTGAACCCGAGGGGCCGGCGGCGCATCGCCCGGCCCGTGGCGCGGTTGTTGCAGGGCAGCGTGCTCCCTCGCACCGTAGCCCCACGGGTTCGAGCCGATGCACGACGCGCCGATTCTCCTCCACCTCCTCTACGCGACCTTGATGGTCGCGAGCATGATGCTGACCTGGCAGGTCCATCGGATGCTCGGGCGGGGCTGACCCCGCTTCGGACGCCGCCCGAGCTGTCACCGTCCCGCGCCCAGCCGCGTTGACGGGGACAGGCTCGGTTTCGCCGAGCCCGATCTCAGCCAGTACGCGAGCACGGGAGGGGAGAGGTGGGTGACGCCTTCACAGCATCGGAGACCTCTCAGCCGACCGGGTCCGACTGGCCGGCCATCCGGCAATGGCGTCGGGCGATGCGGGCCGACCTCATCGCGCGGCGACAGCGCATCGACTCCCGGGACCGAACCTCCTGGAGCGACCGGATCACCGAACGGCTGAAAGTGCTCCTCGCTGGGCGGACGAAGCCGCTGATCGGCTTCTCCTGGCCGTTCCGCGGCGAGTACGATGCCCGAGCCTTCCTGACAGGCCTTCAGGGGCAGGGTGTGCGTCTGGCCCTCCCTGTCGTCGTCGCCGAGGCGGAGCCGCTCCAGTTTCGCGAATGGCGGCCGGGCATCGCCATGGCGCGCGGCGTCTGGGACATCCCGATCCCGGCGCAGGGCGATCCGGTCCTGCCGGACATCGTCCTCGCGCCGCTGGTGGGGTTCGACGGGCGCAACTATCGTCTCGGCTACGGCGGCGGCTACTATGATCGGACCATCGCGGCCATGCCGGCCAAGCCCCTCTGCATCGGGGTGGGCTTCAGCCTGTCGCGCCTCGCGAGCATCCATCCCCAGGCCCACGACCTGCCGATGGACCTGATCGTCACAGAGACGGACCCGGACTGACGAGGGAGACGCCGCCGCATGAGCCGCCTCGCGCGTGACGCCAACCTGCTCGCCGAACTGCCCGACGCTTCGGGGAGCGAGGTCTTCACCGAACTCCTCTCCCGGCCCGGATGCCGGATCGAGCGCATCGTCTCGCAGGGTCAGGTCACGCCCCCGGACCAGCCATATCGGCAAGCCCATGACGAGTGGGTCCTGCTCCTGGCCGGTGCGGCGCGCGTCGCAATGGCGGGCGCGGAGACGGCGCTGGCGCCGGGCGACACCCTGTTCATCCCGGCCATAACCGAGCACCGGGTCACCTTCACCGATCCCGCCCGACCGACGGTCTGGCTCGCCGTCCATCTGGGCGAGATCGATCCGCCGGCGGGCGGGTAGCGGCTCAGATCGCGGCGGCCGGGTCGCCCCCGAGGGGGGTGCCCGCATCCTCGCTGCGTTCGTCCGCCGCGTTGCGGGCCCGGCGCGAGCGGCCGCCCCGGTCGAGGAGTGAGCGGCCGAGCGCCCGGAAGGGGGCGGTGAGGCGGCGAGCGTCGTCGGCGCGCTCCATGAAGCGCTCTCCGTTGCGGATCTCCTTGTCGAGGCGCGCCATGGTGCGGGCCAGCGCCGGATCGTCGTCGTCGAGCCAGACCTCCACCGTGCGGGCGAAGGCGATGACCACGCCCTGGAGCTTGAGGCGGCCCAGCGGCCCCTCGGTGTTGATGCCGGCGGCGGCCAGCATGAAGCGGTGCGAGTTCAGCGCGACCCCGTTCAGCGCCAGCATCGAGAGCGGATCGCCGCGCAGGGCGTAGGAGATCCGGCGCAGGGCGTCCTTGTAGGGCGTCATCGCGTCGAGACGGCGCATCAGAACGTCGAACAGGCGCTCGCGGGTCGGCTCGTCGGCCAGATCCGCGTTGTCGCCCTCCAGCACCTTGCGGTCGATGAGGCGCGACAGGCCTCCGAGCACCGCCCCCTTGGACGGGAACAGGTCGCGGAATTCGGCGAGCGACAGGCCCGCCTCCCGGGCGATGTCGCCGACCTCGATGTCGTTCCACGGCTGCTCGGCGGCGAGCCGCATCAGCGCCTCGACGGCGGCCTCGCGTGGGGGCAGCTTCCTTTCGGGCGAGGCGACCGCCACCGGCAGAGTGTCGGCGGGATCCGTCTCGGTCTTGTGTGTCTCGGGCTTGGGAGAGCCGGGGCGTTTGGCCATGGTCGTGCGATCCTCGTCCAATCAGGCCTTCATGTAGGGTGGGGCCGCCGGATCGTCAGGGCCGGTTCAGCCCGCGAGGGCTCCGGCGCGGCGCCGCGCCGCGTCCACGGCCTCGCGCATCAGGTCCGGCAGGCCGCCGCTGCGCATCAGCACGGCCAGCGCCTCGGCGGTGGTGCCGCCCGGCGAGGTCACGTCCTGGCGCAGGAGTGCCGCGTCGCGGGGATTGGCCTCGAGCAGCGCGGCGGCCCCCGCGACGGTGGAGCGGGCGAGGCGCGCGGCCATGTCCGCGGGCAGGCCGGCGGCGACACCCGCCTGCGCCATCGCCTCGGCCAGGAGGAAGACGTAGGCCGGGCCTGAACCCGAGACGGCGGTCAGGGCGTCGATCAGCGCCTCGTCGTCGAGCCATTCCACGAGGCCGACGCTGGCGAGGAGCGCGTGGGCCTGCGCCCGCTGCCCGTCATCGACCTCGGCGCTGGCCACGGCACCGGTGGCGCCCCGTCCGATGCTGGCCGGGAGGTTGGGCATCGCCCGCACGATGGCGCGGGCGCCGGGCAGGCGGTCGCGCAGGTTGGCGATGGTCTTGCCCGCCAGGATCGACACTACCAGGGTCCGAGGCCCGACGAGCGGCGCCAGCGCGGGCGCCGCACCCTCGAGCCCTTGCGGCTTCATGGCCAGCACCAGGGTCTCGGAGGATGCGGGCGCGGCCGGGTTCAGGGCGAGCCCGCGCGCCGCGCAGAGCGCCTGCATCTCCGGCGAGGGCTGGGGATCGAGGATGGTGGTGCGGGCCGGATCGAGGCCGCCCGCCAGCCAGCCGGCGAGCATGGCGCCCCCCATGTTGCCGGCCCCCACCAGGGTGAGGGAGGCCGGGAGGGCGGAGACGGGCCGCGCGCTCACGCCTCGCCTTCGGTCTCGAACAGCACCGCGTCGAGGGCCTCGCGGGCGGACTTGCCGGCCCAGAGCACGAACTGGAAGGCCTGATAGTAGCGCTCGCAGGCATCGACGGCCGATTTCAGCATCATCGTGCACTGGCCCTGGGTCGGGGCCGCGCCGCCGGTCAGCAGCAGCGAGTGGCGGAACATCACCACGTTGTCGGTGGACCAGAGGTCGAAATGACCGACCCAGAGCTGCTCGTTGACCAGGGAGACCAGCGTCAGGATCTCGGTGCGGCGGCGCTCGGGCACCTTGAGGTCGAAGGCGGAGGCGACGTGCAGCGCCTCCACGTCCTCGATCCAGGTGAAGGCCACGTGATAGTCGGCCCAGCGCCCGGCCACGGAGACCGACATCTCGTCGGTCTCGGCCCGGTCGAAGATCCAGTCGCGCAGCGACGCGAGGCGCTCGACGATGTCCAGCGGATGCTCGTGCCGATCGTGATCTTCGATGTGGAGTTGGGTCATGGCGGTCCAGTGTGTCGATCTTGGAAAGATCGGCGAAGTCGTTGTGAAACTCGATTCCGAGACCGGCGGCACCCTGTTCCGGACTTGCGCCGCACACACCCGGGCGGGGTGCTGGCCGGCGGCGATTCTGTTCGGTTCAGGGCGCTTCGGGTCGGGAGCGAATCAGGTCATGACCCACTATAGACCGTGCTGGACTCGCGTTTCAAAGCGGCCCGCGAAGCCGGTGAACAGGAAAGCGACCGTCCACCGTTCCTTCCTGTGCACAAGCGTGGCGGGGCTGGAGCGCCCGCGAATCAACCTGGAATCAGATCGCCTCGCTGGCTCCGGCCACCGGTTCGGTGCCGTGTTTCGCCTCGAGCGCGGTGACCCGGGCGGCCAGCGCGTCGTTCTGGGTGCGCAGCGCCGAGACGAGGTCGCGCAGTACGTCGAGCTCCTCCCGGGAGGCGATGTCCATGTCGCGGATCAGGCGCTCGACCTGGGCCTTGAACACCGTCTCCGCCTCGCGGCGCACGCCCTGCGCGGCTCCGGCGGCGTCGGTCATCAGGCGGGCGAAATCGTCGAACAGCCGGTTCGAGCCTTGCATCGTCGTCTCCCGGAGCAGTGAGGCCGCCATCCGTCCGTGACGGCCACGAGACCGGCGCCTTCGGTCCCGACATAAGAATCCCCGCGCGCTCCGGCAATCCGCGCCGAGGCTTCGGCGTCCCCAAGACGTCCCGGGCAGGTTGTTTCCGGTGATGTCCGGCGGCGGGGCGCGAAACAGGCATTTACAAATCCCTGCCGCGCCGGCCCTTCGAACTCCGCGCACCCGGGCGCATAATCGCGCGTTGACAGATCCGCACAGGGTCCGGGCCGCCGCCCCGGATGCGGAGGGAGCCGCGATGCTCGGGACCATGACGCAGACGACCACGACCCATCCGCACATTCTCCTCGTGGAGGACGACCGCGAGATCAGCGCCCTCGTCGCCCGCTACCTGCGCGCCAACGAGTGCCGGGTCAGCCTCGCCGGGGACGGCGCGGCCATGGACAAGGTGCTGGCCGATGCGCGGGTCGACCTCGTCGTGCTCGACCTGATGCTCCCGGGCGAGGACGGCCTCAGCCTGTGCCGGCGCCTGCGCGCCACGTCCCGCATCCCGATCCTGATGCTCACCGCCAAGGCCGAGGAGATCGACCGGATCATCGGGCTCGAGATCGGCGCCGACGACTATCTCGGCAAGCCCTTCAATCCGCGCGAACTCCTGGCGCGCATCCGCGCCATCCTGCGGCGGGGTTCCGGCACGGAGGCCGAGGCGGAGGAGGGCGTGCGCCGCCTGCATTTCCTCGGCTGGACCCTCGACGTCTCCCTGCGCCAGCTCCTGAGCCCGGAGGATGCGCGCATCGCCATCACGGGGGCGGAGTTCGACCTGCTGCACGCTCTCTGCCTGCGTCCCGGCCGGGTGCTCTCGCGCGACCAGCTCCTCGACCTGACGCAGGGGCGCGCGGCCGGCCCGTTCGAGCGCAGCATCGACGTCCTGATCAGCCGCATCCGCCAGAAGATCGAACAGGACCCGCGCAACCCCGAGATCATCCGCACCATCCGCTCCGGCGGCTACCTGTTCACGCCCGAGGTCACCCGCACATGAGGACCCGCTGGAGCCGCCTGCGCGCCCTGCTGCCGTCGAGCGTCGCCGGGCAGATCGCCCTGCTCATCGTCGCCGCCGTGGTGCTGGCGCACGCCATGGCGACGCTGGCCTTCTTCACCCTGCGCGAGCCGTGGCGACCCGACGACCATCCCGGCGTCGCCGCCAACCGCCTCGCGACGGTGGCCCGCCTCCTCGACGGCGCCAGCCCGGCCGACCGTCCGGCGCTCCTCGCCAACGCCGCCCGGATGCTGCCGACCCTGCGGATCGAGCCCTGGGAGGAGACCGATGCCGGGACCGCCGCGCCCGAGCCGGCAGGTGACGACCGGATCGGCGACCATTTCGTGGTCCAGCGCCTGCGCGACGGCTTCGGCCGCCCCCTCGTCATCTCCGACCTGTGGGGGGCCAGGCGGCCGGCGGATGCGCCCGCGGGCGTGCGCGTCGGCATCGCGACCCCGGACGGCGCGCGGCTCTCGGCCGTGGTTCCCGACGACGACCGCCCGCCGATGCGCCAGGGCGCCATCATCTTCACCTTCGTGTTCCTCGGAGTGGCCGTCTCGCTGATCTGCCTCTGGGCCACCCGGGCGCTCACCGCGCCCCTGGCGCGCCTCGCCGAGGCGGCGGACGCCTTCGGCACCCGCATGAACCTGGTTGACCTGCCCGAGAACGGTCCGCGGGAGGTCGTCACCCTGTCCCGGGCCCTCGACCGGATGCGCGCCCGCGTGCGCCGCCTCGTCGACGACCGCACCCAGATGCTCGCCGCGATCAGCCACGACCTGCGCACGCCGATCACCCGCCTGCGCCTGCGGGCCGAGTTCATCGAGGACGAGCACGCACGGACCATGACCCTGCGCGACCTCGACCAGATGAACGGCCTCGTGGAGGCGGCCCTGTCCTTCGTGCGCGACGGCCACGGCCCGGAGGGCGGCGCCAAGACCCTGGTCGATCTCGCCTCCGTGGTGCAGACCGTCGCGGACGAGTTCGCCGATATCGGCGCCGACGTCGGGGTCGCCGAGACCCGCCACATCCTGGTCCAGGCCCGGCCGGACGAGCTGCAGCGCGCGATCGTGAACCTCGTCGACAATGCGGTGAAGTACGGTGGCGCGGCGCGGCTGACGGTGACGCAGACCGAACGCGGCGTCGCCGTTGAGGTGAGCGACGACGGTCCCGGTATCCCCGAGGCGGAGCGGGACGCGATGCTCCAGCCCTTCGTGCGCGGCGACCGGGCGCGCAACCTCGACACCGCCAGCGGCTTCGGCCTCGGTCTCTCGATCGTCCACGCCATCGTCGATTCGCACGAGGGCCGCTTCACCCTGCGCAACCGGACGCCGCGCGGCCTGACCGCGCGGATCGAGCTGCCGCGGGCCGCCTCGGCTCCGGCGAACCCGCCGCCCGTCGCGAGCGACCCGGGCCACCGCGCCGCCGCCGAGTAGGGGGCCACGACGCGAAAAAGGCCCGGACCGCGCGGGCCGGGCCTTCCTCCGATGCCGACGCGTCGCGCCGGCTCACGTCACGCCGTCAGGGTGTCAGCAGCGCGGGCCGCCCGAGGTCTGGCCGTATTGCTGGACCGGGAAGTTCTGCTGGTTGGCGTTGCCCTGGTTCGCCGAATTGTCCGCGCAGCGGCCCGGGACAGGGACATCGTAGGAACGGATCGAGCCCGTCGTGATGTCGTCGTAGACCGAGGCCGGCACATCGCCATAGGCCGGCACGACGCGGTCGAGCGCGAAGCTTCCGGTCGCCGGAGCCGCAACGGCAAGAACAGTCGCGGCAACGAGGGCGAAGAGACGATGTTTCATCGAAAGACGATCACTCCAATGTGAGACCGGGACTGTCTATCCCTGCGTCTCGACTGCGATGAGAATGATATGGGAGGCGCCCTGCCCGGACGACGTGCCGCTGCGCACGCGGCCACGCTGCTGCGGAACGCGAAGCCTCAGAACTCCATGTCGAGTTCCTCGATCTCCTCGGGCTCCCGCGCCGCCTCCACCGCCCATTCCTCCATCAGCGGCCAGGCCAGGATGGTGTCGCGATAGGCCTCGGTCCGCCGCGGCAGGCTGACATCGTAGGTGCGGAAGCGCGTGCAGACGGGAGCGAACATCGCGTCGGCGAGGCTCGGGGTCTCGCCGAACAGGAACGGGCCGTCGTAGCGCCCCAGGCACTCGTCGACGATGGTGACGACCCGGTCGATGTCGCCCCGCGCGCCGTTGAAGATCTTGAAGTTGCTGTGGCGCGCCTTGAGGTTCATCGGCAGGGCCGAGCGCAGGTTGATGAAGCCGCCATGCATCTCCCCCGAGATCGAGCGGCAATGGGCCCGGGCCACGGCGTTGCGCGGCAGGAACCCGGCGTCCGGCCGGATCTCGTTGAGGTACTGGGCGATGGCGAGGGTGTCCCAGACGATGATCTCGCCATGGACGAGCCGGGGAACCAGGAAGGAGGGCGACAGGTGCAGCAGTTCCGCCCGGGTGGAGGCGTCGTTGCCCGAGAGGAGTTCCGTCTCGAAGTCGAGCCCGGCCATGCGGCAGACCAGCCAGCCCCGCAGCGACCACGACGAATAATTCCGGCTTGAAATCGTCAGCGTTGCCGCAGGCATCGTGGACCTCCCTGGTGTTTCCTCGCCAACACGTGATCCAAGACTCGTGCCGCCGGGGCAAGCCAGGATGCAGGATGTTTCCGCTCGCCCCAGCTGCCACTCGGCCGACAAGGGAGCTTTTTCCCAGCACGGAGGTTGACCTTTCACAGTCACGATCTGCGGCGACGCGATGCTCACCTGTTATTCCGATGCCACGCGCGACATTTCCCACGTGATGCATCAGCACAACAGCCCCGGGATATCACACGATAAGGCCGTTGCGTCCGGGCCCCGCCTGCCGCAGCCTAGTTCCCCATCGTCGGCGGCGCAGCCGTCGCGCCCGCTCGCCGCGGACGTTCTGCGATTTGACCGTTCGCGTAGGAGTTCGGGCCGCATGCTCTATCGTGCCTTCGATGCCCAGTCGGACCTCGCCGATCAGACGCGCGCCTGGGGGCGCCTCGTCCACGACGCCGTCTCGCCCTGGACGGCCGCCGGCTATCGGGAGCCCTTGAACTGGTGGTCGGCCGGTGCGCGCATGATGATGCGCGCCGGACTGACCTTCTCGCGCCCGGCCTACGGCATCGACAGCGTGACGGTGGGCAACCGCGAGGTGCCGGTGACCGAGGAGGCGGCGTTCGCGACCCCGTTCGGGACCCTGCTGCGCTTCAAGAAGGACATCGACACCGAGCAGCCGCGCGTCCTCGTGGTGGCGCCGCTCTCGGGCCACTTCGCCACGCTCCTGCGCGGCACGGTTCGCACCCTGCTGCCCGACCACGACGTCTACATCACCGACTGGCACAACGCCCGCGACGTGCCGCTGAGCGCCGGCCCGTTCGGATTCGACGACTATGTCGACCACCTCGTGCAGTTCCTCCGCGCGATCGGGGAGGGGGCGCACCTCGTCGCCGTGTGCCAGCCGGCCGTGCAGGCGCTGGCCGCCGCGGCCGTCATGGCCCATTCGAAGGACCCGGCGCAGCCGCGCAGCATGACGCTGATGGCCGGCCCGGTGGATTGCCGGATCTCTCCGACCTCGGTGAACCACCTGGCCACCTCGAAGCCGATCGCGTGGTTCGAGAAGAACCTGATCACCACCGTGCCGGACCGCCACAAGGGCGCCGGGCGGCGGGTCTATCCCGGCTTCATGCAGGTCTCGGCCTTCGTCTCGATGAACGCCAAGCGCCACATCCAGGGGCATGCCGACCTGTTCTGGCACCTCGCCAACGGCGAGACCGAGAAGGCGCGCCAGATCGAGGGCTTCTACGACGAGTATTTCGCCGTCCTCGATCTCGCCGCGGAGTTCTATATCGAGACCGTCAAGACGGTGTTCCAGGACTACACCCTGGCCAAGAACCAGCTGACCTATCGCGGCAACCCGATCGACATGGGGGCCATCCGCAAGACCGCGCTGATGACGGTCGAGGGCGAGCGCGACGACATCTGCGCCGTTGGCCAGACCATGGCGGCGCACGACCTCTGCACCAGCCTGCCGCACCACATGAAGAGCCACCACCTCCAGGCCGGCGTCGGCCATTACGGGGTGTTCTCGGGCCGCAAGTGGGAGAGCCAGACCTACCCGCTGGTGCGCAACTTCATCCAGTCGCACAACTGAGCGATCGTCGGACCGCGGCGCTCCGCTCTCCCGCGCGGCACGGCCGTCACATCTGACGACCAGCCGCCGCTCCGGGGCGCCGTCGGCGAGCCCGGACCCGGACGCACGAGTCGATTGGAGAGAGGGTGAGGGGCGGCCCCACCTCCGACGCGTCCCCGCGAACGCGAGAGATCGTGGGCCGGCCCGAGATCCGTTAGACGGGGATTACACGCTGCGCGAGGGCGATGCGCTCCGGGCCTCAGGCGGCGGCCAGCGCCATCGACATCGACTCCTTCTTCATCAGCTCGCGATAGAAGCCGTCGAGATGGGTCAGCTTGTCGGGCGAACCGTCCTGGATGATGCGGCCGCCTTCCAGCACCACGATCCGGTCGAAGTCCCTCAGGGTCGAGAGGCGGTGCGCGATCGCGATGACGGTCCGGCCCTTCATCAGGTTGGCGAGGGCGTGGCGGATCGCCTCCTCGGACTCGGCGTCGAGGGCCGAGGTGGCCTCGTCGAGGAGCAGGATCGGTGAATCCTTCAGGATGGCTCGCGCGATCGCGATGCGCTGCCGCTGGCCGCCCGAGAGCTTCACGCCGCGGTCGCCCACGATGGTGTCGAAGCCCTCGGGCAGGGCCTCGATGAAGTCCGTGCAATGGGCCGCGGCGGCGGCCTTCCAGACATCCTCGTCCGAGGCGTCGGGCCGGCCGTAGCGGATGTTCTCCCGGAGGGTGCGGTGGAACATCGAGACGTCCTGCGGCACCACCGTGATGGCCTCGCGCAGGGATTCCTGGGTCACGCGCTGGATGTCCTGGCCGTTGATCAGGATGCGGCCGCCCTGCGCGTCGTAGAAGCGCTGCAGCAGGGAGAACAGGGTCGACTTGCCGCCGCCCGACTTGCCCACGAGGCCGACCCGCTGGCCCGGCTGGAGGACGAGGTCGAAGTCGGTGAAGACGCTCCGGCCGTCCGGGTAGGCGAAGGCGACGTGGTCGAAGGTGATCTCGGCGCCGGTGCCGGTGAGCGGCTCGGCCTCCGGGTGGTCGATGAGGTCGTGCGGCTGCAGCAGGGTGTGGAGCGCCTCCGCGAGCCGGGCGGTGTGCTGGGTCGCGTCCACCAGGGCGACGGCGAGGTCGCGGGTCGCGGCCAGGATGCGGATGCCGAGGGTGCAGACGAGCACGACCTGACCGTTCGTGGCCTGGCCGGCCTCCCACATGGTGATGGCCCAGTAGAGCAGGCCGAGCACCGCCAGCACCGTGAGGACGGCGTGCACGATGCGCAGCTTCTCGAGGTAGAGCAGCGAGGAGCGGCGCGAGCGCATCTCCTGGCCGATCGTCCCGTCGAAGCGGGTGTACTCGCGCTTGAAGGCCGAGAAGGCGCGCACCAGCGGCATGTTGCCGACGAGGTCGACCATCTCGCCGTCGACGGAGGCGGCCTTGGCGGCGAAGTCGTGGTGCAGGGGCTTTCCGGCGGCCGCCATCTTGAACATCAAGAGCACGACGGCCGCGAAGATGCCGGCGAGCACCAGGGCCATCGTGAGGTTGACGGTGCCGATGTAGAGGATCGAGCCGAAAGCGGCGACGCAGGGGGGCATCACGTTGAACACGAACATGTTCTCGACCGTGAAGATCGCGTTCGAGGTCGCGGTGATGCGCGAGGCCAGGGTGCCGGGCTGCCGGTCGGCGAAGAAGGTCGGCGAGTGCCCGGTCATGTGCCGGAACAGGTCGCGCCGGATGTCGCCGGTCACGCCCACGAAGGTGAACGAGCCGACGAGGCTCGCCACGCGCCAGAGCATGTTGTCGGCTGCGATGAAGGCGATGAGGAGGGCGAGCGCGCCCCAGATCAGGCCCGCCTGCGGACCCTTGCTGAGCGCATCGACGACGCCCTTCAGCGCGTAGTCCGTGCTGACGGAGAAGCCCACGGCGCCGAGGACGGCGCACAGGATGACGATGTGCGGCAGGGCGCGTCGGCGCAGATAGCGTCCCACGAAGGCGAACGGCCTATCGGCATAAACGCAGAGGTCTTCCATCGCGGTGACCGTCCCGGTTTCGAGGGTCCGCCCGGAATTGGGGTGGACCAGCTTCTGTTAAGGCGTCCTCGCGGACCCTGGTTTCCCGCGCGTGCCCCACACACGATCTTGAGCCCCCCGGACTCGCAACGCGAAGCGGACGCAAGCGTTGCAGTGTCTGGCGGAGGTTTGCGCGTTTTTAGCGTGCAAACCTGAACATCGCTTGAGCGGCAAGCGAATTCGGTGCCGCCCGAGTTTCGTTTCTTCGCGTCACGCGGCGGGAGCGCGGCGCGTCTCCGGCATGATGAGCACCACGAGGGCGAAGGCGGCGAAGCCCACGATCGCGAGGCCGAGGAAGGCGGTGTGGCTGCCGAGCCGGTCCGCCATCACGCCGGCGAGCGAGGTGGACAGGGCGGCACCGATGCCCATCGCGGTCCCCACGGCACCCAGGGCGAGGTTGAAGTGCCCCGTCCTGCGGGTGGCGTCCGAGACCACGAGCGGCACCATCACGCCGAACACCGCGGCCGAGATGCCGTCGAAGACCTGCACCGCCACCAGGAGCTCGGGGCTGTCGACATAGGCGAAGAGCAGGCCGCGGATCGGCAGGGCGGCGAAGCCGAGGAGCAGCAGCGGGCGCCGGCCCCAGCGCTCGGCCAGGCGCCCGATGGTGGGGGCCGACACCGCCAGCACGACCTGGGGCACGACGATGCAGGCGGCGATCAGGGCGGTCGCGGTCTCGCTGGCCCGCAGGGTCAGCATGCTGCCCACCAGCGGCAGCATCGCCGCGTTGGCGAGGAAGAACAGGGTCATGCAGGCGGCAAAGCACAGGAGCGCGCGGTTGGAGAGGAGGGCGCGCAGGCCGGCCCCGCCCTGCGGCGCATCGGCGTCTCCGGCGGGCCTGGCATGGGCCGGGCCGTCGATCTCCTCGGACCGGATCCGCGACAGCGCGATCAGGGTCGGCACCATCAGGGCGGCGGTGAGGTAGAACACCGCGTCGTTCGAGAGATAGTAGCCGCAGGCCCCCATCCCGGCGGCGGCCACGGCGTTGCCGAGGGCCGAGAAGCTGGCATTGCGGCCCAGGCGCTCACCCGCCCGGGCATGGCCGACGAGGCCGATGCTGATCGCCGCGATGGCGGGGGTGAGGATGCAGCTGGCCGCAGAGTGCGCGGCCATGGCCAGCAGCACGACGAGGAAGTTCGGCCACATGGCGAGGGCGAAGGCGCTCAGCGCGATGGCCACGACCGAGAAGCCGGCGGCGAAGCGGCGCGAGCGCACCGCGTCCACGAAGGCGCCGCCGGGTACCTGGCCGAGCAGGCTGACGAGGCTGCCCACGGTCAGGGCGAAGCCGATATCGGACTGCGTCCACTTCGCCTGGGTGAAGTACACCGCCAGGAAGGGACCGAAGCCGGTCTGCAGGTTCGCCACGAAGAACGCGAACCCGTCGAGGCCGCGCGTGCTCCGGCGCGAGATCACCTTCATGTCGGCCGGGTTCTCCGCTGCCGTCGCCGGCGGGGCGTCGTCCGTGAGGGCATCGCGGCGCGGGACCGGACGCGGCCGGAACTCCGGACGCGCCACCTCCCGCGGCTTGAGGGGGCGGCGATCTTTCGGGAGCGGAACCGTCATCGATCCGGCGACTTCTCGGCCGGCTTGTCCGGCGCCTTCTCGAGGGCCGGCGCGGCCGTGGGGGCCGGCACGGGCGCGGCAGCCGGCGGAAGGGCCGCGGGCGAAGGAGCGACCGCCGCCGGGGGCGCGACCGGTCCCTGGACCGGGGCGGCCGCCTGCTCGCCCTCGGCGGGCGCGGCCGGGCTCGCGGGGCCGAGCACCACGATGGGGTCGCCGGGCTTGTACTCGGGCGAGACGCGGACCTGGTTGCGGCTGAGCTGGAGCACGGGCCGGCTGGCCTTGCCGTCGCTGGTGAATCGCATGGCCCGCCAGTCCACCGCGATCTTGCGGGAGCCGACGCCGAGGAAGCCGCCGAAATCGATGATCGCGGCGCGCGGGCGCCCGTCCTTATCGAGGATGATGTCGATGATCCGGCCCATGTCCTCGCCGGTCGAGCTGCGCACCGCCTTGCCGAGGACGCCCTCGTAATCCTGGGTGTCGAGCACGGTGGCGGGCGTGCCCGTCGCCGGCGCGCCCGGGACGGGAGCGCTCGTTGCAGGAGCGCTCGTGGCAGGAGACGGCGAGCCGGCGACGGGCGGCGTGCCGGGGGTGGCCGGTGGGGTCGGCTGGGCCGGTGCGTTGACCGGCGCCGCGGGCGGCGTCGGCGCGGGCGAGCCCGTCGTCACCTCGCCGGGGCCCGGCGCGGCGTCCTTGCCCGGCGCGGCCGGGGTCTCGGCGGCCGCGGAGGCGGCCAACAGGGTGATCGTCGCGGCGGCGATCATCCGGACAGTTCTGAACACGCGCGTTCCCCGAGTGGTGCGTCTCGCCGGCCTGACACAATGGCAGCTTGGGCGGCGGGTTCCGCCTGAAGGGCGGGTCCGGCCTCATTGCGCGTGGACCAAGGCGAAGTTGTGGATGGACGAGAGGACTGGACGCGCGGGCGGCGGCCGCCTCCGATCGCCGATGCCGGGGAGACCCGGCCCCGGCGAAAGCAGGACGTCGCCACGTCGCGCACGACGGTCGCGCAAGAAATGGACCGGGCTGGCGCCGGTCGCGGTTCCTGGCGCGGCACTCTGGCACCGGGCCAAGCGTGGCCGCAATCCCCCTCGCGCACCGGAGCGTGTCTGGTTTTCGACAAAACCCCGTCGTACAGAGGCGGATAGGTTGAGTGGGCGTCCCGTTGCGGTCGCCGGTGTTTTTCCGAGGACCAGAGCCGATGTCCCTTCCGTCCAGAGCCTGCGCCGTCGCGCTCGTTGCCGCCGCGCTCGCCGGGTGCCAAGCGCTCGGCGGCGGTGGCGGCGTGATGCCCGAGACGGAGATCGGGCCGCCGCCGTCCATGCGCGGCTCGGTGCCGGCCCCCCAGCGCGGCCGCTCGGCCGCTGCCGATCCCGACGGTGCCCCGCTCCAGACGGCCCCGACGCGCCGGCTCAACGTGCCGACCGCCGGCGGCGGCCAGACCCGTGCGGCGGCGAACGAGGAGCGCCGCATCCGTCGCGAGGACATCGAGGGCGAGACGGCGTCTCGCTCGAGCTCCGGCGGCCTCGCACCCCAGATGGGCCAGAGCGGCAGCGTCGGTCTCGGCGGGAAGTTCTAAGCCCCGGTCCGCGATCCCGAATTCGGACGACCCGCCAGATCCATGGCGGCGGCACGCGCGTGACCCTGCCGGGTCCTGCGCGCGCCGGCGCGTCGGGTCTGCGCCGCGCGGCGGCCTGCCCGAGGCTCACGGGCCATTCTTCCCGTCGGCTCGATTCGAACAGTTCTCGGCCGGGCAGAGAGCATTCCAATCTCCGGAATGGCAGTTTTCCGGCATTGCGGCGCTGTCTGTAAATTTGGTCTGTCCTCGTTGTTGCTGTCGACTGACAGTCGTGCAATGCTCGAATATTGCGCGGGTCTGAGTCCCGCGCCGGAATTTCGATCTTGCGTCGTGCCGAGCGGTGGCGGCGAACCCGCCCTGGGATGAGCGCCTCGCGAACGCACGAGCGGGAGGCATCGTCATGGATCACGATACGATGCGGCGGGCGACCGCCGAGTTCTTCGGCACCTTCTGGCTGACCTTCGGCGGCTGCGGCGCCGCGATCCTGTCGGCGGCCTTCCCGGAACTGGGGATCGGCTTCCTGGGGGTCGCCCTGGCCTTCGGCCTCACCGTGCTCACGATGGCCTACGCGGTCGGGCACATCTCCGGCGGCCATTTCAACCCGGCCGTGACCCTCGGGCTGTGGTCGGCACAGCGCTGCGCCAACCGGCACGTCCTGCCCTACATCGTCGCCCAGGTGGCGGGCGCACTCCTGGCCGCGGGCGTTCTCTATTCCATCGCGTCGGGCAAGCCCGGCTGGGTGCCGAACGGCTTCGCGGCGAACGGCTACGGGGAGCTCAGCCCGGGCAAGTACAGCCTCGCCGCCTGCCTCGTCACCGAGTTCCTGACGACGTTCTTCTTCCTCGTCATCATCGTCGGGACCACCTCGAAGGGCGCCGCGACGGGCTTTGCCGGCATCCCGATCGGGTTCGCCCTGGTGTTGATCCACCTCATCTCGATCCCGGTGACCAACACCTCGGTCAACCCGGCGCGCAGCACCGGCCCGGCCCTGATCGCGGGCGGCGACTATGTCGGGCAGCTCTGGCTGTTCTGGCTGGCGCCGATCGTCGGCGCGATGGCGGCGGGGGCCATGGCGCGCTGGCTCTACGAGCCCGCCGACGTCGTCGACACGCGGGTGATCGAGAAGGGAAGCGCGATCTGACGGAGGGCGGGGCCGAAGCGTTCGCGAACCGGAAGGCTCCCGCGGAACGCAGGGCTCCCGTGCCGGCCCCGGCGGTTCCACGGCGCGCCGAAGCGCCCTAGATCGCGAGCGTACGGAGGCCCTGCGTCCTCCGGGAGCCCGCCGCGCCCGCGATGTCACCGTCCCCCGCCAGCTCTGCACCTCCAAAGGCCGCCGGTCCCGCCGAGTCTGCCGCTCCGTCCGGCTCCTTCCCGGAGGCCGGCCCGCGCCGGCGGATGGGCGCGGCCGCGTTCCTGCGCGGCCGCGGGACGCTCACCAATCCGGGGCTGGACCTCACGCGCCTGCCGATCGGCCTCGATCCGCGCGGTCTCAGCCTCGTCGACGGGGTGCGGGCGGCCCTGGCCTTCGGCCTGGTCATCCTGCTGCACGAATGGTTTCCCTGGCCGCCGCTCCTCACCGTGGCGCTCGCCGCGAACCTCGCGTGCTTCGCCGATGCGGGCGGCCCGATGCGCTCGCGCCTCCTGGTGCTCACGGCCTTCTCGCTCCTCGGCGGGGTGATCTGGGGGCTGTTCGGCCTGATGCAGCCGCTCGGGCCGGTGCCGGTGGTGCCGCTGGCCGGCATCGTCATCTTCGGCTGCACCTATGCGCGGGTCTGGGGCGTGCAGGCGCAGGCCGCCGGCAACGTCCTGGTCCTCGTCCTGTGCTTCGCTCTCGACCGCCCGCTCACGCCCGACCAGGCCCTCGTGGCCGGGCTGGTCTTCACCGCCGGGGGGCTGTGGGCAACCCTGCTGGCGCTGCTGCTGTGGCGCCTTCACCCCTATCGCCCGACGCATCGCGCGGTGGCCGAGGTCTGGCGCCGCCTGACCCGCCTCTGCGACGACCTCGAGGACCTCGCCTCCCTGGCCTGGCCGGAGAAGCCCGAGACGAGGAACGCCGGCGGCGGAGCCCGACAGATCTTCGATCGCCAGACCTTCGATCTCCAGGCCTTCGACCGGCATGCCCGCGCCCACCGCCGGGGCGTGCGCGAGGCGATCGAGCAGGCCCGCACCGTGATCGTCGACCTCGCCCGCAGCCGCGAACGCATCTCCGACCGCACCGCCCAGGCCCTGATCCGCCTGGAGGCGGCCGAACAGATCTTCGCCGCCCTCATCGCCCTCTCGGACCTCATCGAGGGCGAGCCCGACCCGCGCCGCCGCCGGATGGCGCGCCGCTTCCTGCGCCGCCTCCGACCGCTGCTGGGCGTCATCGCCCGGGCGATCCGCGACGACAGCGCGATCGACCTCGCCCGCCTCGAGCGGGCGATCGACCGCAGCAGCCGACGCCTCGCCCACGACCGAGGCCTGCACGACCTCGCCACCCGTATCCTCGACCGCGTCAGGATCGGCGCCAAGCTCTCGACGCCGGACGGCTACCGCCCCGGCGGCGCCCTGCTCGGGCGGGCGAGCCTGCCCCTCGGGACCCGGCTCCTCGGGCCGCTCAGCACGAACTTCACCTTCGCGTCGGCCAACCTGCGCCACGCCGTGCGCGCCACCGTGGTGGCGGCACCCGCGCTGTGGGCGACGCTGGTCTGGGCGGGGCCGTTCGCCCACTGGCTCACCATGACGGTGGTGCTGACGATGCAGCCCTTCTACGCCGCCACCTGGCAGCGGGCGCTGGAGCGGATCGGCGGCACCGTGCTCGGCGGCCTGATCGGCGCCATCCTCGCCGGCTTCGCGACCTCGCCCCTGGCCCTGGCGGCCCTGGTCTTCCCCCTGAGTATCGTCGGCTTCGCCGCCCGCCAGGTCAGCTACGGCGTGTTCATCGCTTGCCTGACGCCCCTCGTCGTCCTCCTCGTCGAGGTGGTGGAACCCGGCCACGGCTCCTGGGAGGTGGCGGGCATGCGCGCGCTCCTCACGCTGCTGGGCGGCCTCATCGCGGTGGCGAGCGCCCTCGTGCTCTGGCCGATCTGGGAGCCCGACCAGGTGCGTCTCGAGCTGCGCAAGGCGATCCGCGCCCATGCCGCCTTCGCCCGCGCGGTGCTCTGCGCCGGACCCGAGGCGGAGGCCACCGGCGTCCGCGCCCAGGCGGCCCGGGCCGCTGGCCTCGCGCTGAACGACCTCGAGGCCGCGCTCGCCCGTGCCCTGCAGCAGCCCCGGGCCGGGCGCCACCCGCAGGTGGAATCCGCCATGGTGGCCGACGCAACCCTGCGGCGGATCTCGGCGCGCCTCACGGCCCTGCGCTACGCCGTCGACACCGCGGAGCCCGAGGCCCTCGCGTCCTGGAGCGGCTGGATCACCGCGACCCTGTCCAGCCTCGGCGGCGAGGGCGCGCCGCCGCCGATGCCCTCGGCTCCCCGCAGCGACGGGCTGACCCGCCTCGTCGCCCAGATCGAACTCCTGGGCGAGACCCTGGCCCCCGCCGCGACGCGGGCCGCCCGGGGCTAGGCATCGGCCCGGCGGCCCGGCCCCGTCGAAATCCTTGGGTTGCGCCGGGTTCGACGCGCCGAGGCGTGAGCCGCCCCGTGCGATTCGCGCGGTGCCGGCCGGTCGTGCCGGCCCAATGCCGAAACCGTGATCGATCTGCCACACCGGACTCGGACGAGGAGGTCGCCAGCCTCCGGACGGGCCGAAAAACGGCCCGGGATCACAGGACGCCGGACCGCTTAATTCAAAATTAACCATTTCCTTAAAGAAACATTTCCAACGCAAAGCGACGGACGGCAGCGACTACATCCCTCAAAGAGATGTCGCTGCGAAGTCATCATCAAGTAAAACCTGGATGCCAAGGGCGAACAACGAAGTCGCTCCGCTTCCAAGGTGATCGTCAAGTCGGCTTGCACAACAGTTCGTTTTCGGCGGGGCGCTGAAATGTATATCGTTGTCGATGAGCGGCAGGCGGTTGCCGCCGAGTACGTGGCGGGTTTCAAGGCACAGGCTGTTCCGGCGCGCGGCAGCCGCGCCGACGACTTCCTGACCTGGCTCGCCGGGAACCCGGCCGACGCCCTGCAGGGGATCGTGCTCGGTGAATGCGCCGATCGCGCCAGCCGGACCGCCGCGATCCGCAGCCTGTCCCAGGCGCCGATCATCGCCCTCAACGAGACCCGCTCCCTGGAGCAGACCCTCGACCTCTTCACCGCCGGCATCGACGACGTCGTGCGCCGCCCGGTCCATGTCCGCGAGATCCTGGCCCGGGCCGAGGCGATCCGCCGCCGCGGCATCCGCGGCGAGGTCCAGGCGCCCGTCGCCCAGGACCGCAGTGGCCGTCTCAAGGTCTTCTCCGACGGGCGCGACCCCGAGATCGACGGCGCCAGCCTGATCCTGCCGCGCCGCGAGCGCCACATCCTCGAGTTCTTCGCCGGCCAGCGCGGCCGCCAGCTCAGCCGGACGCAGATCTTCAACGCGGTCTATGCCGATCACGGCACCGACGTGGAGGAGAGCGTGGTCGAGGGCCACATCAGCAAGCTGCGCAAGAAGCTGCGCCTGCGCCTCGGCTACGACCCGATCGAGGCCAAGCGCCTGGCCGGCTACACCTTCGTCGGCTGATCCGAACCGTCGCCGAGCGACGAAAACCCCCACGCTCCGGCCGGAGCGTGGGGGTTTTCGCTTGCGCGATCAGAGCGGATCGCGTCGCCGGGCCGTCAGCCCGGCGACGCGGGTCCGGTCTTACCGGAAGAGCGAGAGGACGTTCTGGCTCGCGCCGTTGGCGATGCTGAGGGCCTGCACGCCGAGCTGCTGCTGGGTCTGCAGGGCCTTGAGCTTGGTGGACTCCTCCTCGATGTCGGCATCGACGAGGGTGCCGATGGTCCGGTCGTTGGCCTTCATCAGGGTATCGATGAACGCCTTCTGGCCATCCACCTGCTTCTTGCTCGAACCGAGCGAGGTCGCGGTGTTGGTCATGGCAGCCAGGGCCTTGTCGACCTGGGTGATGAAGGCCTTCACCTGCGCATCGGTGGCGGCGGAGATATCGATGGTGCTCACCGCCTTGCCGGTGATGGCATCCACGCTGTCCAGGATACCCTGGCTCGCAGCGGTTCCGGCGACGCCGGTGCCCGACTGCGTGGCCGCGGCGTAGCCGAGGCCCGCACCGGCGAAGATCACGGCGACCGTGGCGGATGCGCCGAGCTTCGTCGTTTCGAACTGGAGGCGACCACCATTGTCCAGGCTCGCCGTCACGGCGCCGGTGGTCTTGGGGTCGGCAGCGAGCTGCTTGTTGATCTCCGCGACGACCTGATCGTTCGTGACCTTGGTCGAGTCGAAGCCGGCGGCGGCGGGGAACTTCGCCGCATCGAGGGTGACGGTGACGGCGCCGCCGCCGTTCGCGTTGACCGTGAAGCTGACGGCCGTCGTGAAATCGGTGCTGGGCCCGAAAGAAGCCGGAGCGGTCACCTTCGCAGACGTACCGGCGCTCGCGCCGGCATCGTAGAGCTTCAGGCCGCCGGCAGCGCCGACGTTGATCGACACCTCGGAGAACTTGATGCCGCCGGTGACGTCGCGCGAGAAGCCCGCGACGATCTTCTGCGTGGCGGTGAACTTCGCGTTCGAGGAATCCACCGAGAGCCAGTTCTGGCCGCTCATGACCGACGAGTCGGCCGTGGACTTCATGGTCGACTGGATGGCGGCGATTTCGACCTGGACCTTGGCGCGGTCCACGTTGGAGGAGAGGGCCGAGGTCAGCTGGGTGCGCAGGCTCTTGACGTTCTCGATGATGCTGTTGATGCCGTTATAGGCCGTGTCGATCGAGGAGCTGCCCAGGCCGAGCACGTCCTTGACGGCGCCGAGCGACGAGTTGTCGGCGCGAACGGTGGTGGCGATCGACCAGTAGGCGGCGTTGTCGGCGGCGGACGACACGCGCAGGCCGGTCGACACGCGGTTGCTGGTCACGTCCAGCTGGGTCGTGATGCTCTTCAGGGTCGTCAGCGCCGTCATGGCGGCGTTGTTGGTCAGCAGGCTGGTCATTGCGAGGATGTCCGGTTGACAGGAATTGCAAGGAATTCGTGTGTGTGGCCGAGCAATACGCCGCGAGGGCTAAAGACCTCTTTGCGTAGAGATCCAATATTGCTTCATACATCCCGGATTTTCACCGGACCGGTGGGACGACATCATGTCTATAGGTCCACGAAACCTATCCACCGCGTTCGCATCGAGGGGCTTCCGTCCCGATCGGGGACAGTCGCTTGCCGATGGAGCGACTATGCCCGGTCCGGCTTAGCAGGAGCTTAAGGCCGACGGTCCGGGCCTGTGCCCGGATGCGCCGCATCCCATCGGGGCGCCGAGCCGCGCGGCCGTTCGTCAGTCCTGAGGCAGGAAGGTGACGCCGGCGAAATCGGCGCGCTGCCAGCGCAGCTGGACCGCGACGGTGCGCAGTTCATGGCCGGCGATGACGAGGTCGAAGCGCTCGGGCAGGGGGGTCGGCCGGGGCAGGCGCAGGCTGGCGCCCTTGGGCGAGAGGTCCCGGACGATGCAGGGCAGCAGGCGCTCGGGGCCGAGGACGATGCGACCCTGCTGCATCACGCGGAAGCGCTTCGGCGAGGGCGTGCGCGCGGGCCGGTCCCCCCGGGATACCGCCTCTCGCCAATCCGCCATCGCCGTGCCGTTCCGTCCGTGATCCGCGGGCAGACTTAACAGCGGGTTTCCGCCCTGTCGATCCGGGCCGGATCTTAAGGACTTGGTAACTATAACATGGGAGAGTTTCGGCTCGTCCGCCGGCTTCTCTCTACGATGGCCATGACCACGACCTTCCCCCGTCGCGCCGCAAACCCGCTCTCGCCCCGTCCGGGCTACACGCGACCGTCCGCCGGGGCCGAGCTCCTGCGCCGGTCCCGGGCGGCCGCCGTGGAGCGCGCGGCCGTCGGGATCTGCCTCGGCCTCGCCGTGGTCTCGGGCAGCTTCGCGGCCTATTCGATCACGGGCGCCTCGAACACCTACTCGGTCCAGCCGTTCCTGCCGGCGGTCGGCGGCGGCTTCGCCTGGAAGCGGCCCGCCGCGCCGACGCGCGAGGCCGCCCTCGACCTCGACCCGACCACCACGGGTGCGCTGCCCGATCCCGTGGCACCGTCCTCCGAGGCGGAGCGGAGCGAGACCGCTCCGAAGGCGCGCAGCTACGTCCTGCGCCGGGTCACCGAGGGGGCCGCCCTGGTGGAAGGCCCCGAGGGCTTGCGCCAGGTGGTGCCGGGCGCCGTCCTGCCGGGCGCCGGCCGCATCCTCTCCATCCGCGCCACCGGGTCCGGCTGGGTCGTGATCACCTCGGAGACGATCATCGGGCCGACCCCGCTGTGACGAACGCGCGCCGCCCGGTGTCGGCACCAGCCTGCCGCAAGCCATTCGGCCTAGACCGGAGCGGTCCCGCGCCGGCTCCCGGCGCCGCGGCCCTCCGCACCCGTCCGTCCCACCCGTCCTCCCCGGATCCGGCGATGCCGCCGCGCCGCACGAGCGATCGCGCCCTGCCATGACGAGCACCTTCACGAGCTACGCGCTGCTGACGCGCGACCTCGACGCGACCCTGGCGCGCAAGGCCGCGCAGCCCGACGTCGCCCGAGAGACCGCCTACTACAAGGCGAAGATCGGCACCGTGACGTCGATCGACGAGTTCCTCGCCGACCGCCGCCTCTACGCCTACGCCATGAAAGCCTACGGCCTGGAGGACATGACCTACGCCAAGGCCTTCATGCGCAAGGTCCTGACCGAGGGCGTGGCCGACTCCACCGCCTTCGCCAACCGCCTCGCCGACGACCGCTACGTCGCCTTCGCCAAGGCCTTCGACTTCAACACCAACGGCGCGACCACAACGACCCTGGCCGCGGCCACCACCGACACCACCGCCGCCTACCTGCGCCAGAGCGTGGAATCCGACGCGGGCAGCGACGACACCGGCGTGCGCCTCGCCCTGTACTTCGCCCGCGTGGCTCCGACGGTCTCCTCCGGCTACGGCGTGCTGGGAGATCCCGCCCTGTCGCAGGTGATCAAGACCGTCCTCGGCCTGCCCGACGTCTCGTCCTCGGACGCCATCGCCCGTCAGGCGGCGGTCATCGAGGACCGGGTCGACCTCGCGAGCTTCCAAGACCCGGAGAAGCTCGGGCGCTTCGTGCAGCGCTTCACCGCGATCTGGGATGCCAAGAACAACGCCGCCTCGGCGCCCATCCTCACCCTGTTCGCCGATTCCACCACGCCGGGCCTCGACGCGAGCCTGCTCCTCAGCCTCCAGCGCATCCGCACCGGGAGCTGAGCCGCCATGCAGAACGCCCTCTACGTCTCGCTGTCGGCCCAGATCGCGATGGACAAGCGGCTGAACGCGGTCGCCAACAACGTCGCGAACCTGTCCACCAGCGGCTACCGCGCCGAGGACACCAAGTTCACCGCGCTCCTCGCGCAGGCGACGAAGGGCGCCGTCGCCTTCGCCTCCACGGGCGACACCTACATCTCCCGGCGCGCCGGTCCGACGATCAAGACGGACAGCCCCCTCGACGTCGCTGTCCAGGGCGAGGCCTGGTTCGCGGTGCGGGGCGCCAATGGCCCCGTCTATACCCGCGACGGCCGCATGACGATGGATGCGCTGGGGCAGCTGCGCAGCCTCACCGGGCAGCCGATGCTCGATCCCGGCGGCGCGCCGATCCTGCTCGATCCGCAGGCCGGTCCGCCCACCATCGGGCGCGACGGCAGCGTCTCGCAGGGCATCAACCAGGTCGGGGCCATCGGGCTCTTCACCCTGGATCCGAAGAGCACGCTCACCCGGGCCGAGCCGAACGGCGTCAGCACCAGCCTGCCGGCGATCCCCGTGCAGGACTTCACCCGCACGGGCATGGTCCAGGGCTACGTCGAGGGCGCCAACGTCAATCCGGTCCTGGAGATGACGAAGCTCATCACCATCCAGCGCGCCTTCGAGAGTGCGGCGACGCTCACCTCGGAGACCGAGAACACCTTCTCCGGGGCGATCCGCTCCCTGAGCCCGCAGGGCTGAGCCGATGCGCGACGTCCTCGACCGCCTCGGCGCGGCCCTGGCGACGGGCCGCGAGGTCCTGCCCCTGGTGCGCGTCGGGGGACCGATCCAAGAGGTCACGGCCAGCGCCGCCCGGGTCGCGGGCGTCGCGCCGTTCATGACCCTCGGCGACCGCATGGGCTTCCTGGCCAACGGCCGCGAGCAGATCGGCGAGGTCGTGCGGGTGGATGCGGCCGGCGTGACCGTGAAGCCCTTCGATGCCCGGATCGAGGCCGGGATCGGCACCCTGGCCTATCGCCTCGGCGACCCGACCCTGCGGCCGGACCCGAGCTGGAAGGGCCGGGTGATCGATGCCCTCGGGCGTCCCATCGACGGCCTCGGCGACCTCGTCCCCGGCGCCCGGGCCGTCCCGCTGGAGGCCACCCCGCCCCCCGCCATGGAGCGGGCGCGGGTGACGAAGCCCCTGCGCACGGGGGTGCGCGCCCTCGACCTGTTCACGCCCCTCTGCCTCGGCCAGCGCATCGGCATCTTCGCCGGCTCCGGCGTCGGCAAGTCGACCCTGCTGGCGATGCTGGCCGGGGCCACCGGCTTCGACAGCGTCGTGGTCGCCCTGGTCGGCGAGCGCGGCCGCGAGGTGCGCGAGTTCCTGGAAGGCGCGATGGCGCCCAACCGGGCGCGCGCCGTCATCGTCGTCTCCACCGGGGACGAGAGCCCGATGATGCGCCGCCAGGCACCGAAGATGGCGCTGGCCATCGCGGAATCGTTCCGCGATGCCGGCGAATCCGTCCTGCTCATCGTGGATTCGGTGACGCGCTACGCCCATGCGGCCCGCGACGTCGCCCTGGCGGCCGGCGAACCGGCGGTGGCCCGGGGCTATCCGCCGAGCGTGTTCTCGGACCTGCCCCGCCTCCTCGAGCGGGCCGGCCCCGGCCTCGACGGCGCCGGGACCATCACGGGCGTGTTCTCGGTGCTGGTGGACGGGGACGACCACAACGACCCCGTGGCGGATTCGATCCGCGGTACCCTCGACGGGCACGTGGTCCTCGACCGCGCCATCGCCGAGCAGGGCCGCTACCCCGCCGTGCACCTCCTCGGCTCGATCTCGCGCCTCGCCACCGAGGTCTGGACGCCCGAGCAGCGCGAGCTGGTCCGGCGCCTCAGGGCCATGATGGCGCGGTTCGAGGAGACCCGCGACCTGCGCCTGATGGGCGGCTACCGCGCCGGCGAGGACGCCGAGCTCGACCAGGCCATCCTCCTGGTGCCGCGGATCTACGAGGCCCTGCGCCAGGAACCCGGCATGGCGGCGAGCGAGGATGCCTTCCTCGAACTCGCCCAGTCTCTGCGGAGCTGAGGCGACGATGGCGCCCGTCTCCCACGCCCCCCCGTTTCGCTCCGGCGGCACGTGGCCACCCAGCCCCGCGCAAGCCTGCCTTCCTCTAGTGCCCGCCAGCCCTTCGCGCCGTGCCGCGATCTCCGTTTCCGAGGTGACGTCATGAGTCTCATCAGCGTTTTGCGCACCGGCGTCTCCGGCATGAACGCGCAATCGAACCGCATCTCCACGGTCGCCGAGAACGTCCAGAACTCGAGCACCACCGGCTACAAGCGCTCGGCCGCCGAGTTCTCCTCGCTGCTCATCGAGGGCAGCTCCACCGCGAACTACACGTCCGGCGCGGTCGAGACCACGGTTCGCCGGTCCATCGGCGCCGAGGGCCCGATCACCTTCACGTCGTCGAAGACCGACCTGGCGATCCAGGGCAACGGCTTCTTCGTGGTGCAGGACGCGAACAAGGCGCCCTACCTGACCCGGGCCGGCAACTTCGTCGTGGATGGGCCGACGGGCAACCTCGTCAATGCCGGCGGCTTCGCCCTGCTGGGCTACAGCCTCGTCGACGGCCAGGACCCGAATCCCGCCCTCAACAGCACCGACGGGCTCGTTCCCGTGAACATGGCGAGCCTCGGCCTGCGGGCGACGCCCTCCACCAAGGCGGCGGTGACCGGCAACCTGTCCGCCGACAGCGCCGCCCTGAGCGGCACCCTGTCGCCGACCAACTTCTCGAAGAAGAGTTCGCTCGTCACCTACGACAAGCTCGGCAACAGCGTCACCCTCGACATCTATCTCGGACGGTCCGCGGCGAGCCCGGGCGACCCGGCCGCGGTCCCGCCGGTTCCCGCCGTCTCGGCCAACACCTGGACCGCCTCGGTCTACGCCCCGGACGGAACCGCCCTGACCGCGCCGCCGGTGACCCTCGTGTTCGGCACGGACGGCAAGCTGAGCGGCGCCGCCAGCGCGAGCTTCACGATTCCCGGGGGCGACCCCTTCACCCTCGACATGAGCGGGATGACGCAGCTCGCCGGGGCCTACGACCTGAAGGGCACCGCCAACGGCAAGGCGCCCTCGGCCGTGACCGGGACCGAGTTCGGCTCCGACGGCCTCGTCTACGCGACCTACGCCGACGGCACCCGCCTCGGGGCCTTCAAGATTCCGCTCGCCGCGGTGAAGAGCCCGGACAACTTGGACCCGCGCGCCGGCAACGTCTACCTGCCCTCGCTGAACTCCGGCGACCTCCAGATCGGCTTCGCCGGCCTCGGCGGCCTCGGCACCATCAAGGCGAGCGCGCTGGAGCAGTCCAACGTCGACGTCAGCACCGAGCTGACCTCGATGATCGAGTCGCAGACCGTCTACACCGCCAACTCGAAGGTGTTCATGACCGGCAACGAGCTGCTCGAGACCCTGATGAACCTCAAGCGCTGAGCCGCGCCGCGCTCCGGCGCGGCTCCCGAACCCGTCCCGCCGCATCGCCCCGATGCGGCGGCCTGCGCCCCCCGCGCCCGCCTGCCAGGACTTCGCCGATGGGCCTCTCCCTCGCCCTCAACACCGCCCGCTCCTCGCTCATCGCGACCTCGACACAGATCGCGGTCTCGGCCCGTAACACGGCCGGGGCGAGCGATCCGTTCTACACCCGCAAGATCGCCAACCTCGTGGCGGCGGGCGGCGGCAGCGCGGTCTCGATCCAGCGCGCCACCGACGTCGCCCTGTTCGACCGCAAGCTCGCCGGAACCGCCTCGGCGGCGGCCAGCGAGGCCGTGCTCGACGGCCTCGACACGCTCCAGGGTACCATCGGCGACACCGGCGACGGCACCTCGGCCGCCGCGCGCCTCGGTGCGCTCAACGCGGCGCTGAAGGCCGCGGCCAACAAGCCGGACGATGCGGCCCTGGCCCGCGATGCGGTCGACCGCGCCCGCGACCTCGCCACGAGCCTCAACACCGGGGCGGCCGCCGTCCAGACCGTCCGCGCCCAGGCGGATGCCGGTCTTGCGGATTCGGTCGCGACCATCAACGACCTCCTGTCCCAGTTCGAGGCCGCCAACCGCGTCGTGACCAGCGGGACCGCGGCCGGCACCGACGTGACCGATGCCCTCGACGACCGGGACCGCATCCTCGCCGGCCTCTCGCGCGAGATCGGCATCTCCACGGTGATCCGCGCCGGCAACGACGTCGCGATCTACACCGACAGCGGCGTGCCACTGTTCGAGCGCAGCGCCCGCCGGGTCGCCTTCAGCCCCACCGCCCCCTACTCGGCCGGTACCACGGGCGGCGCCGTCATGGTGGACGGCGTCGCGGTGACGGGCGCCAATTCGCCGATGCCGGTGCATTCGGGCCGCATCGCGGGCCTCGCGGAACTGCGCGACGGGGTCGCGACGCGCTACGAGGCCCAACTCGACGGCATCGCCAACGGACTCATCGACGCCTTCGCCGAAACCGGCACCGACGCCGGCGGCCAGGTGGTGCGCGCGGCGGGCCTGTTCACCGCCGGGGCGGGCGGCCCGGTCCCGAACGGAACCACCGTGGACCAGACGGGCCTCGCCGCCCGGATCCGGGTGAGCGCCTCGGTCGATCCGCAGCAGGGCGGCGACGTCACGCTCCTGCGGGACGGCGGGATCGCGGGCGCGATCTTCCGGTCGAATCCGGCCACATCGGGCGACACCGCCTTTCCCGACCGCCTGCGGGCGCTCGCCTCGGTCCTGACGGCGGACCGCGCCTTCGACCCGTCCTCGGACCTCGCGACCCAGAGCAACCTCCAGGATTTCGCCACGGCCTCCATCGGCTGGCTCGCGGGCAAGCGGCAGACCGCCACGGCGGAATCGGCCTACCAGGCGACGCTGCTCGCCCGCGCCTCCGACGCCTATTCCAACGCCACCGGCGTCAACGCCGACGACGAGACGGCGGCGGCCCTCGACCTCGAACGGTCCTACACCGCCTCGGCCAAGCTGCTGACCCTGGTGAACGACCTCCTGAAAACCCTGATGGACGCGGTGCGATAGACCCGATGCGGACCAACGCCCTCTCCACCCTGAGCTTCTGGAACGCGCCGCGCATCGGCGTGTCCCGCATGCGGTCCGACATGGCGCAGGCCAGCCAGGAGCTCGTCACCGGCCGCTACGCCGATGTCGGCCTCGCCCTCGGCAGCCGAACCGGCCTCGCCGTCGGGCTGCGCCAGAAGATCGCCGAACTGGCGGCGCTGCGCGAGGGCAACAACGCCGCGACGCTGCGGCTCGGCACCACGCAGGCCGTGCTGAAGCAGATGCAGGCCGGGGCCGACGCCACCCTGACGGCGCTCACCGGCACGCCCGAGGACAGGCGCGCCGGCGTCCTCAAGGACATCGCGGCGAACGGGCTCGTCACCCTGACGGCGCTCCTCAACACCTCCGCGGGCGGCCAGTTCGTCTTCGGCGGCACCCGGACCGCCGAGGCGCCGGTGACCGCCTATGTCGGGAGCCCGGCCTCCCCGGCGAAGACCGCCGTCGATGCGGCCTTCCAGGCGGCCTTCGGGATGTCGCAGGACAGCCCCGGCGCGAGCGCGATCACGGCCGCCGACATGGCGAGCTTCCTCGACGGACCGGCCTTCCAGGGCCTGTTCGATGCCGGCGCCTGGAGCACCGACTGGTCCGGGGCCGGCAGCGCGCCCCTCACCAGCCAGATCTCGCTGAGCGAGACCGTCACGACCTCGGTGAGCGCCAACGCACCGGCCCTGCGCAAGCTCGCCATGGCCTACGTGATGGCCTCCGACCTCGGCGCCCAGAACCTCTCGGCGGCGGCGCAGAACGTCCTGACGACGCGGGTCGCCGGGCTGCTCGGCCAGGCGAGCCAGGGCCTGATCACGCTCCAGGCCGACCTCGGACGCTCGCAGGCCGCGATCACCGACGCCAACACCCGGCTCGAGTCCCAGAAGACCCTGCTCCAGTCGCAGATCGGGGAAATGGAGGGCGTGGACACCGCCGAGGCCAAGACTCGGGCCGACCGCCTGTCGACGCAGGTCCAGATCTCCTACGCCCTCACCGCGCAGCTGCGCCAGCTCAGCCTCGTCAACTACCTCTAGGGCGGCGCCGGCCCGGGTGGCCGGACACCGCGACGACCCGGCGGCGGGGCCTCGACCCCGAGGGACCCCGCTGGCCCCAACGGCTCATCGGTCCGCTCCGCGCCTCGGCGCGGCGGGCCGCGGATACACGGGACAGGACCGATATGTACCAGTTTTCCTATGCCGAGATCCTGGAGGAGGCTCCGGGCATCGCGCGCGAGCGCGAGCGGGCCGCCTTCGACCAGGCCCTCGACCTGCTGCGCCTCGCCGACCGGCCCGATGCCCAGCAGACCGACCGCGCCACGGCGGCCGGTTTCCTGCAGAGCCTCTGGGGCGTGCTCATCGAGGACCTGCGCAGCGAGGATAACGGCCTGCCGCCGGAGCTGCGCGCCGACCTCGTCTCCATCGGCCTGTGGAGCATGCACGAGGCCAACGCGGTGATCGCCGCGCCCGACCGGACCCTGTCGGCCCTGATCGCGGTGAACACCTCGATCCGGGACGGCCTGCGGTGAGCCGGCCCATGCGCCTGTCCCTGCGCGCCGGCGAGCGCGTGTTCGTGAACGGCGCGGTCCTGCGCGTCGATCGGAAGGTCTCCCTGGAGCTTCTGAACGACGCCGCCTTCCTGCTCGAGACCCACGTGCTCCAGGCCGAGGCGGCGACGACGCCCCTGCGCCAGCTCTACTTCGCGATCCAGGCGATCGTGATCGAGCCGGCCGGCGCCGAGCGCGCCCGAGAGCTCTGCCGCACCCTGCAGGCCGGAATCCTCGACGTCGTCGCCGATCCGGAGATCCGCGAGGGCGTCCTCGGCGTCGGCCAGCTCGTCGAGGCGGGCCGGCTGATCGAGGCGCTCAAGCTGCTTCGCGGACTCTATCCGCACGAGGCCGCCCTGCTGGCGGCCACCCCGCAGGCGGGTGCGGGCGCCCTCGAGGCCCTGCCCGGCCTCCCGGCCGCATCCACGAAATCCCACACCCACCCGGCCTGACCCGGCCATCGAACCAGGAGGCCCGCCGATGAGCGTCGCCAGCGTCACCAGCACGGCCACATCCCAGACGGCCACCACCGCCGCCGCCACCAAGACCGCGACGGGCATCGCCGCCTCGATGAACGCCGACACGTTCCTCACCCTGCTGATGACGCAGCTGAAGAATCAGGACCCGACCAAGCCGATGGATTCCACGGCCTATGTCAGCGAACTGGCGACCTTCTCGCAGGTGGAGCAGGCGACGAAGACCAATTCGAAGCTCGACTCGCTCCTGTCCTCGAGCTTCCTCTCGCAGGCCGACCAGATCATCGGGCGCACCGTCACCTCCGCGGACGGCACCACCACCGGCCAGGTCCAGTCGGTGAAGATCACCAGCGACGGCGCGCTCGCCCGCCTGACCAGCGGCCAGGACGTCCTCCTCACCGAGGGCATCTCGCTGTCGCAGTGACGGGTTCCGGGCTAGACAGGCCCGACCCTTCCACAGGATGAGGCAACCCACCGGATGAACGAGGTCGACGCCCTCGAACTCGTGCGCGCCGCGATCTGGACCGTGATCGTCGCCGCCGGTCCCGCGATCGCCGCGGCGATGCTGATCGGCATCGCCGTCGCGCTGCTGCAGGCGCTCACGCAGATCCAGGAGGTGACGCTCACCTTCGTGCCCAAGATCGTCGTGATCCTGCTGGTGCTTCTCGTCACGAGCTCGTTCATCGGGGCGCAGATTTACACCTTCGCCGAAGCCACCTACGGGCGCATCGTCACCGGGTTCTGACCGAGGCCCCGGAGGACGATCCCGGCCTCCTCCAGCCGCGTCCGCACGGCCCGCGCCATCGAGACCGCGTGCGCGCTGTCGCCGTGCACGCAGACCGAGTCGATCCGCGTCGGCAGCAGCGTGTCCCGAGCGGTGAGGATGCCGCCGGCCTGCACCATCGCCAGCACCCGGTCCGCCGCCGCATCGGCCTCGGCGATCAGCGCTCCGGTCCGGCCGCGCGGGATCAGCTGGCCCGCCTCGGTGTAGCCGCGGTCGGCGAAGATCTCCGCATGGACGGCGAGGCCCGCCGCTTCGCCGGCCGCCACCTGCTCGGTGCGGGCGATGGCGAGGAGCCCGAGCTTCGGGTCGACGGCCCTGACCGCCCGCGCGACGGCATCGGCCACCTCCCGCTCCGCCGCCGCCCGGTTGGCGAGCGCCCCGTGCGCCTTGACGTAGGCGAGGCGGTGGCCCGCCAGGGCGGCCAGGGCCTGCGCGGCGCCGACCTGATAGGCGACCTGCCGCTCGATCTCGGCCGGGCCGAACGGCATCGGCCGGCGGCCGAAGCCGGCGAGGTCGGGAAAGCCCGGATGCGCCCCCACGGCGACGCCCCGCGCCAGCGCCAGGGCGAAGGTCTCGGCCATGATCTCGGGGTCGCCGGCATGGAAGCCGCAGGCGACGTTGGCCGAGGTCACGAGGTCGAGCATCGCCGCATCGTCGCTGCAGCGATAGGCACCGAAGCCCTCGCCGAGATCGGCATTCAGGTCGATGGTCGGCATCCTGGCGCATCCCGGCTCGGCGCGGCCCGGCGGCCGCTGGCGGCGCGATCCTAGCCGACCACGCCGCCGATGAGATTGGTCCCGAGCAGGAATTCCGAGGGAAAGTCGGTGCGCAGCACGGGCTGGCGCGCGATGGCCGGGACCAGGGCCTCGCGCTCCGCCCGCCGCGCCGCCACCGCCTCGGCGATCCCGATGGAGGCGAAGCGCAGCCGCGTGCCCGTCTGGGCCTGGGCGAGTCGGCCGAGATCGGCGCCGATCACCGTGGCGATCTTCGGGTAGCCGCCCGTGGGCTGGCGGTCGGCCATCAGCACCAGCGGCTGGCCCGAGCCCGGCACCTGGATCGCCCCCATGGCGATGCCGTCTGAGACGATGTCGTGGGTTCGCGCCCGGATCGCGGGACCTTCGAGGAAGCAGGCCATGCGGT
This sequence comes from Methylobacterium sp. AC433, assembly GCF_979253015.1. Taxonomy (NCBI): domain Bacteria; kingdom Pseudomonadati; phylum Pseudomonadota; class Alphaproteobacteria; order Hyphomicrobiales; family Methylobacteriaceae; genus Methylobacterium; species Methylobacterium sp. AC433. Next base: position 594,791 of record NZ_CEEDBN010000001.1, read on the forward strand.
CGCCCCGGGGGCCAATCCGCCAGGGGCCGGCCAGGAAGGCGTCGCGGGCGGAGGCCTCGAACAGATCGTCCTGCGGCCCCCAGATGACGCGGATCACCTCCGGCGACCGGTGCAGCCACGGAACCGCCAGGCGCGCGGGCTCACCGACCGAGGCGCGCGGATGCGCCACCGGGAGGCTGTCGCCCGCCTCCAGGCCGCGTCCGCGGAGGCCCCCGAGCCCGGAACGGGTGTGGGTCGCCGTCGAGCCCAGCACCGCCGCCACGGCGATCTCGCCCGCCACCGCGAGGCTGCACCAGGCCCCCACCTGTCCCGCCCGGAGGGTCAGCCGGGCGCCGGGCCGCAGGGTCAGGGCGACGGCCGAGGGGAGGGGCCGCCCGTCGAGGTCGATGCGCAGGTCGCCGCCCGCCAGGGCGACGTCGATGGCGGCCTCCGCCACCGTGAGCGCGAGGCCGCCGAGGGAGACCTCGATGGCGGTGGCGCTGAGGGGGTTGTCGAGGGCGCGGTTGGCGGTGGCGTGGGCCAGGGGGTCCATCGGCCCGGCCGGCGTGATGCCGTAGCGCAGGAAGCCGTGCCGGCCAGCATCCTGCAGGGTGACGCCGCCCCCCGCCGTGAGGATCCGGAGCGTGGCCTCGGCCGTCACGGGCTCGTCCGCGCGAGGATTTCCCCCGCCTCCACACGCGCGTCCAGGGCCGCGAAGGTCGCCGCGTCGACGGGCTCGAAGCGAAGCGCGTCGCCGGGCTCGACGAGGAAGCGCTGCGGTCGCGCCTCGGAATAGAGCCGCTCCGGCGTGCGGCCGACGACGTACCAGCCCGTGGGCATCGGGACGGTCGCCACCGCCGCGAGGCCGCCGCCCACCAGGAGCGCATTGGCGGGATGGGGCGGGCGCGGGGTCTGGCGGCGGGGAATCGCCAGGGCGTCGGACAGGCCGCCGAGATAGGCGAAGCCGGGCGCGAACCCGTACATGTAGACCCGGTACGAACCCTGGGCGTGGCGCTCGGCGACGGCGGAGGCCGTCAAGCCGGCGCGGTCGGCGACCTCCGCGAGATCCTCCGCGTGGACCGGGTCGTAGCAGCAGGGCAGCGTCCAGCTGCGCCCCGTGCGCGACGGTGCCGTGGAGCGGCCGAGACGATCGGTGACCCGGGCCACCAGGACGTCGCGGCCGAGAACCAGCGGGTCGTAGTGGATCATCAGCGAACGGTAGGTCGGCACCGTCTCTAGCAGGCCGGCGATCGGGTCCTCCGCCAGCGCCGCGTCCAGGGCGAGCACCCGAGCATTGAGATCCGGATCGACCCGGGCGCCGAATTCGACGACCAGGGCCGCCTCGGCGGCATCGAGAAACCGGACGGTGTCTGCCTCGGCCTGCGGCACGGCGTGATCCTGGTTCGCGTCGGCGAGCGGCCGGTGCCGCCGGCCCCTTAGCGGTTGGACTTCTTCTCGCGCTGGTAGGTCCGGATCGCCCGAGCGCAGTCCGGCGAGAGCTTGCGCAGGTTCTGTCGGAAGCAGGCCTCGACCTCCGGTCCGCCGGGCGGATGCATGCTGCAATGCTCGAGATAGTCCCCCGTGCAGGAGAGCTTGAGCAGCTCGCGGATCGGCGTGGGTTCGGCCGATGCGATGCCCGGAACGAGCATGGCGGGGAGGAGGAGAGCAAATCGGAGCTTGGACATGGGTCGATCGCGGCTTTCACAGGATACGATAGGGGCGACGCGCGGTGGGTGCGAAGTCCCAACGCGCGTCGCAGACGCAGACAAAGATCTTAGCACGCGCGCACCCGCGCGGCGGAGTCGTCGGTATTCCAACGCACGCCGCGCCCGTTCGGTCGCCTCGCCGAGACCGCGCGACCCTCGCGCAAGCTTGCGGAGCGACAAGCCCGTGTAGGTTCACGGGGGTTGAGTATCCGCATGGCGGCAAGCGCCACGATCGCAGGAGAGCGCCGGTCCCAGAGGGACATCTGGTTCGCCGCGGGCATCGTCGCCATCCTGGCGATCCTGTTCCTGCCGGTGCCGGCGATCCTGCTCGACATCGGCCTCGCCTTCTCGATCGCCCTGTCGGTCCTGATCCTGATGGTGGCGCTCTGGATCAAGAAGCCGCTGGAATTCTCGGCCTTCCCCACCGTCCTCCTGATCGCGACCCTGCTGCGCCTGGCCCTCGGCATCGCCACCACCCGGCTGATCCTGGCCAACGGCCAGCACGGCGTCTCGGCGGCCGGCCACGTCATCCAGGGCTTCTCGCAGTTCGTGATGAGCGGCGACTTCGTCATCGGGATCGTGGTCTTCCTGATCCTGATCACGGTGAACTTCCTCGTCATCACCAAGGGCGCCACCCGCATCGCCGAGGTCGGCGCGCGCTTCACCCTCGACGCCATCCCCGGCAAGCAGATGGCGATCGACGCCGATCTCAACGCCGGGCTCATCGACGACAAGGAGGCCCAGCACCGCCGGCGCGAACTGGAGGAGGAGAGCGCCTTCTTCGGCTCCATGGACGGCGCCTCGAAGTTCGTGCGCGGCGAGGCCATCGCCTCCCTCATCACCATCGCCGTCAACGTGTTCGGCGGCATCATCATCGGAACCACCCGCCACGGCATGCCGCTGGGTCAGGCGGCCGACGTGTTCACCAAGCTCTCGGTCGGCGACGGCCTCGTCTCGCAGATCCCGGCCTTGATCGTCTCGCTGGCCGCCGGCCTCCTCGTCTCGAAGGGCGGCACCCGGGGCACCGCCGAGCAGGCGGTGATGGGCCAGCTCGGAGCCTATCCGCGCGCCCTCTCGGTGGCCGCGGCCCTGATGTTCATGTTCGCCCTGGTGCCGGGCCTGCCCTTCCTGCCCTTCATGGTGCTCTCCGGGCTGATGGCCTTCACCGCCTACGCGATCCCCCGGAAGCTCGCCGCCCAGAAGGCCCTCGTCGACGCCAAGGCCCTCGCGGAGGAGGAGAAGAAGCAGATCGCGGTCCGCGAGTCCGTCAAGGAATCGCTCAAGACCCCGGAGATCGAACTCTGCCTCGGCCGCCAGATCTCGGCCCAGCTCCAGGGCGCCCAGTCCGAGCTCTCGCACCGCGTCGCCAAGATGCGCCGCAAGTTCGCGCGCCAGTACGGCTTCGTGGTGCCCGACATCAAGCTGACCGACAGCCTCGCCGTGCCGCCGAAATGTTACCAGATCCTCATCCACGGCACCGTGGTGGCGACCCAGGAACTGCGGCCGGGCGAACTCCTCGTCGTGGTCGGCGACGGCCCCGTGCCGGACGTGCCGAGCGACGAGGTCCGCGAGCCCGCCTTCGGCATGAAGGCGCGCTGGGTGCTCGACGCCTATGCGGGCGAGGTCCGGCGCGGCGGGTTCGAGCCCATCGACGGCTCCTCGGTGCTGCTGACCCACCTCTCCGAGGTCATCCGCAACAACCTGCCCACGCTCCTGTCCTACAAGGACATGCGCAACCTCCTCGACCGGCTCGATCCCGAGTACAAGCGCCTGCTCGACGAGATCTGCCCGTCGCAGATCTCCTATTCGGGCCTGCAGGCGGTGCTGAAGCTCCTGCTCTCCGAGCGGGTATCGATCCGCAACCTGCACCTCATCCTGGAGGCGGTGGCCGAGATCACGCCCCATGCCCGCCGGGCCGAGCAGATCGCCGAGCATGTCCGCATGCGCATCGCCCAGCAGATCTGCGGCGACCTCGCCGAGAACGGCGTGCTCGCGGTGCTGCGCCTCGGCAGCGCCTGGGACCTCTCGTTCCACCAGAGCCTGAAGCGCGACGGCAAGGGCGAGGTCATCGAGTTCGACATCGACCCGCGCCTCGTGGAGCAGTTCGGCACCGAGGCCTCGGAGGCGATCCGCAAGCAGATGCGCGAGACCCGCAACTTCGCCCTCGTCACCGCGCCGGACGCGCGCCCCTACGTGCGCATGATCATCGAGCGGCTCTACCCGACGCTGGCCGTCCTCTCGCACCTGGAGATCGCGCGCGGAGTCGAGATCCGCTCCCTCGGGACCATTTCGTGACGGCTCCGCTCCTGGCCGTGCTGGGCCCCGAGAGCTTTCTCGGGGTGTTCCTGATCTTCTGCCGGGTCGGCGCCTGCCTCCTCATCGTCCCGGGCTTCTCGAGCCCCCGCGTGCCCGCGCAGGTCCGCCTCCTCATCTCGCTCGCGGTCTCGCTCGCCCTGACCCCGCTGCTGCTGCCGCTGTTCCAGGGCAAGCTCGCGGCCCAGGACCCCGGCGCCACCTTGAGCTGGATCGTCACCGAGAGCCTGACCGGCCTCGTCCTCGGCTTCCTCGGCCGGGTCTACTACGTCGTCCTGGAAACCGTCGTGAATGCCGCCGTCACCATGGTGGGCTTCGGCGGCATGCCGGGCTCCGTCGCCGAGGGCATGGACCCGGTGCCGGCCGTCGAGGCGATGATCATGATGGCGGCGGCCGCCCTGCTGTTCGCCGCCGACCTGCACTGGGAGCTGTTCCGCGGCCTGATCGATTCCTACGCGCGCATCCCGCCCGGCGAGGGCATCGGCTCGCAGGCCGCCCTGGTGCGCATCGTCGACCAGGTCACGACGGCCTTCGTGCTCGGCCTGCGCATCACCGCACCGTTCCTCGTCTACGCGGTGGCGGTGAACCTCGCGGCCGGCTTCGTCAACAAGCTCGTGCCGCAGATCCCGGTCTATTTCATCGCCACGCCGTTCATCATGGCCGGCGGGCTGCTGCTCCTCTACGCCATCAGCAACGAGTTCATGATGCAGTTCGTCATGGGCTACTTCGACTACCTGCGCCGGGGCTGAGCCGATGACCACCCGCCTCCGGCTCGTCCGCGCCCAGCGCCTGCTCAGGGTCCAGGAGCAGATGCGGGGCATCGCCGAGCGCGACCTCGCCGCCAACCGCGCGCAGGCCGCCAAGGTCGAGGCCGATCGGGCCGCCATGCTGGCCACCCTCGCCGGCGAGACCATGCACGGCCTGTTCCTCGACGCCGCCGCGCGGCGCCTGCGCGCGCTCGCGGCCGAGGCGACCGAACTCGGCGCGACCTCGACACGACTGTCTGAAATACTGCGCGCCCGCGGTCTCGCCGAGAAGCGCGCCGAGCGCCAGGCCGACGGCCTCCTGAAGCTGCGCGACCGTGAGCGCGAGCAGCGCGCCCTGCTCGAACAACTCGACCTCATGGCCGCGCGCGGCGCCCACCCGCCGGACTGACGCCCGAGGCCACGATGCAAGCCTGCCGAAAGCCACGGGGCCTATTCCTCCGGGCTACCGGCTCCTCGAACCCGCCGAAACGCCCGCCATGAGCATCTCGCCCCCCACCGACATCGTCCTCGACGTGGCCCGCGCCGCCGATCCGGGCCGCGTGCAGGAGGCCGCCGCCAAGCTGTCGGCCCCCGGGACCGATCCGGCGGCGTTCGGCGACGCCTACCGCATGGCCGGGGTCTCGGTGCACATGCCCCTCGACGCCCGCGGGACCCTTACCGCCCTGCAGACCGACAACGCGGTCTCCGGCGCCGGGAAGGCCGGCGATCCCTACAAGCAGTTCGAGGCCTTCGTCCTGCGCCAGTTCGTCGAGACGATGATGCCCTCGAAGGCCAGTGCCGTCTTCGGCAAGGGCAATGCCGGTGGGATCTGGAAGTCGATGCTCGCCGATCAGGTCGGGACCCAGGTCGCCAAGGCCGGCGGGGTCGGCATCGCCCGGATGCTGGAGGCGGCCCGTCCGCTGAATCCGCCCGCGGCCGCCATCGCTCCGTCGACCAAGACCTCTGAGAGCTGAGACCGCATGCTGCTCGAATCCCTGAAGCGCCTGGAAGCCACCGTCACGGCGGAGACCGAGGCGCTGCTGGCGCACCGCCCCGTCGACCAGGAGGCGGTGAACCGGCGCAAGAGCCAGAGCCTGCTCGAACTCACCCGCCTGACGCGCGGCCTCGATCCCGCCGAGCTCGAGCCGCCGCTGCTCGACCAGCTGCTTCGCCTGCGCGGCGCCCTGGAGCGCAACCAGGATGCGGTCGGTCTGCACTTGCGGGCCGTCGAGGAAATATCCGGCATCGTCGCGGATTCGATCCGCGAGGCCGAGTCCGACGGCACCTATTCCGGCCATCTCCGGCGCTGAGGTCCGCTCCCCATCATGCGCATCCTCGTCACCGGCCTGTGGATCTGCGGCCTCACCATCCTGTCCTGCTACGGCGCGGTGACCTGGGGTGCTGGATTGTTCGCCAAGAAGACCGAGCCCTACCTCGAAGGTCTCCAGTACCAGAAGCTGCCGCCCATCAACGTCCCCATGGTCGTCGACGGCAAGGTGCAGGGTTACATCGTCGCCGTCCTGGTCTTCACTGCCGACGCACGACTGATGCACACGCTCTCCGTGCCGCCCAACGCCTTCGTAGTCGATGAAACCTTCCGGCAGATCTACACGGACCCGGCGATCGATTTCAAACGTCTGTCCCGCTACAACGTCACCCAGCGCCTCGCCGAGATCCGCAAGCAGGTGAATGCCCGCCTCGGCTCCGACGTGGTGAAGGACGTTCTGGTGGAGGAGTTCAACTTCGTCGCCAAGCGCGAAGTGCGCTCCTGAGAGCGAGCCCTACGCCTCCGTGAGCAGGCGCGCGAAGGCGGCCTCGCCGAGGAGCGCGGTCAGCCGCCGGTCGGCATCCGCGTCCGCCGCGAGGGCGAGGCCGCCGCAGACCGTGCCCTGGCCGGCGAAGGCGTAGCCGAGCACGCTGGTCGGCTGCAGGCCGCCGGAGGGCGCGGCGACGAAGCCCCGCAGGGCGCCCGGATGGGCGTTGCAGCCGTTGCGGATCGTCAGGCCGGCGCAGCGCCCCGTCACCGCCAGGGGCGAGAGCGAGAGCCGGTGGCGTCCGGCCTGGGCCATGGCCCGGCGCGGACCCGCCAGGGCCACCAGGATCTCCGGCGACAGGTGGACGGTGCCCTCGAAGCCGAGGGCGCCCGGCCCGGCGAACCGGTCGAAGACCGCCAGCCCGGAGAGGTCGTCGAGGACGAGGAAGACCCGCCGGTGGGCGATCTCGGGGCCGTAGGCCTGCGTGGCGAGGCGGTGGACGGTGGCGCCGATGAGGCGCTGCGCCCCGAGGTAGAGAGCCGGGCCGGCCATGGGTTCGCGCTGGTCGAGGGCCGCCACGTTGTGGCCGGCGCCCGAGAGCAGGTGGTGGCGGGCGGCGCCGGTCTCGACCTGGCTCGACCCGCCGGCCTCGACGATCCAGCGCACCCCTTCGCAGGCGTAGACGAAGGAGCCGACGTCCCGGTGGCCGGGACCCTGGCTGGCGAAGGTGCAGGCGAAGTGGCCCCAGCCGCGGCCGGGGGCGTCGTGGCGCTGCGCGATCATCCCCGACATCGGGTCGACGCGGCCCGCGGCGGGCTCGAGGGTGACGCGCGGTATACCAGGACGGTCGCGTCGAGGTCGTGGGGTTTCGGACCAGCGCTCGGCGCTGAGCGCGCGTCCCGCATCGGCGCCGAGGCGTCCGATCCAGCCGGCGGCATCCTCGCCGGCGGGGGCGTCCCCGAACGGCGGCAGGCGCCCGGTCGGATCGAGGAGGCCGGCGACCGCCGGGAGCCCGGCCGCGACGAGTCGGTCGAGCCGGGCCTTGAGCGCCGATTCGGCGGGGTCGTCGGCGTCGAGGCCGAGGCCGAGGGCGCGTAGCAGGGTCAGGAGTTCGAGGCGCTGGTGCAGGGCGGGGTCGGAGAACCGCCCCTCGGCATCGAGGAGCGGCGCGAGGCCGGCCGCGAGGGCGCCGTCGGCCAGGGAGCGCCAATGGGCCGAGAGCGGCAGCAGCGGCAGGGCGCGGGCGACGATGCGCAGGGTCGCCGCCGCCTGGAGCTGGTGGATCGAGCGGCCGAAGGTGTTCTGGCCGAGGATTTCGGCGAGTGCGAAGCCATGGCGCACCGCCTCGCCCGTGAGGGTGAGGGAGGCCGGGCCGCCGGGCTTGCCGGCCCGGGCGAGGAGCCGCAGGACCGTCTCGGTGCGGGCGGCCAGGGCCGCCGGGTGCAGGGCGAGGCCGTCGGTGGGCGCCCCCCAGGGGTTGGCCCGCGACCAGGACAGGGCGAGGCCGACGGCCGTGGCCGCGCCGCCGGGGGCCTCGGCGAGCGCCCCGAGCCAGGCCAGGGACTGGTACTCCAGGCGCCAGGGCACCGAGCGGAACGGGTCCTCGGTCCAGTCCGGCGCCTCCGGCAGGGTCCAGGCCGGCTGGCCGGCGAGGCGCAGGGTCCGGTCGAGGCCGGCGGCGCGGTGACCCTCGCCGCGCTGGATCGCCCGGGCACGGGCGAGCACCCCCGGCAGGGCGGCCACCGCCTCGGGCTGCGGGCACCAGCCGGCGAAGGCGGCCCCGGGCAGGGACAGGCGCTCGGCGAGGCGGGCGAGGAAGTCCGGGGCGGCGAGGAGATCGTCGGCGCAGAGGCTCTCCAGCCGCATCCGGTCCGCGAGGGCGACCTCCGGCGGGGCGAGGAGTTCCGCCTCCGGCCCGTCCGCCTCCCAGGTGGCGAAGCCGACCGCCACCCGCGCCGCCCCGGCGGGGGGCTGGAGCTCCAGGGTGAAGCGCCGGGCCTGCTGGTGGGCGGAGAGGTCGACGAGGGCGCCGAGGCCCGGCACCGAGATCGTGCCGGGATAGGGCGGGTCGAGCTCCGCCCCGTCCCGGTCGCGGTAGACGATGCGGGCGAGGGCGGCGTGGGAGCCCGGCCGCGGCGTGTGGAGCTGGCCGCGCAGCACGAGGCCGCAGCCCGGCACCAGGGCGTGCTCGCGCCAGGCCGGCTCCGGCCCGAGCCGGTGCCGGAGCCGGGGGATCAGGGCGGGCGCTGGGGCCAGGTCCGTCCCTTGCGTCAGGCGGGCCTCGGCCACCGCGAAGGGGTGGCTGTTGCGCCAGGAGCGGATCGTCACCGTGAGGCGGGTGGCCGGCGCGGGCACCCGGAAGGCGAGGTGGATGCGCCCGGCCCGCGCCCCCTGCGTCTCCGGCGGCAGGGCGGACGGGCCGGCGATCCAGCTGCCCTGCGGGTCGAGGAGCGTCCGGTCGAGGCCCGGCACGTGGTCGAAGTCGAGGCTCGACCCGTCCTCGGCCAGGAAGTCGATCCCCACCAGGGCGAAGTCGAGGGCGGCGCCGGCGGTCTCCGCCTCCGCCCAGGCGAGGCGGAAGCCGAGGCTGCACCACGCCTCCGGCGCCACGCCGTCGAAGGGCAGCACCACCCGCGACCAGCGGTTCTTGGCCGGAACCCAGTGCTCGTTCTCCCCCGGCCCGATTCCGGCCCCGCCGGCATAGCGGGCCGCCTCCGGCAGCAGGACCCGGATTTCGGGCGCATGCGGCGCGCTCACGAGGCGGACCGGGCGGAGGCGGGGGGCGGGGCGATCGGCAAGGCGGGGCGCGGGGTGCGGGTCAGGGGACGGTCTGGCCGATGTCTGGGTCGCCCGGGGCGTGTCGGGGTCCGGGCACTGAGGCGGGCGCGTCGGTCCGTGTCAAGCAGACGGCGCCGCAAGGGGCTTTCGGTCCCCATCGGAAGGGGCGCCGAAGCAATCCGCACGCTCCGATCGAGGCGTACCCGTCTTCGGAGCGCCGGTGCGGCTCAGAAGAAGCGGGCGCGGACCGTCGCTCCTCGAAACATCTGCGCGCTGGCTGCCTCCCGAGCCGGGTGGCCGCGAGCCTTCCTGTCACCGATGCCGCGATTGCGTCCGGATAGGCCGCGTCGTCCGCCGAAATAGGCCCGTGCCGACCCCGGGCGACACCCGACTATGATTGTCGATGCCAAGCTGAGAGGTTTCGTCGAGTCCGTTCCCCGCACAGCGTGGCATCGTTCAACATTCTGCGGATCGCGGACGGTATCGAAATCGCGCCTGCACAGATATCGGTCCATATTCAGTTTACAAGCTTGTGCGTTTATAAATATTGTGCTCGCCCGGTCGCCGCACACGAGAGGCCTGCGCTATGCTGAATAGGAAGCTCTCGCCTCTGCCGCTCGCGTGGACATTGTGTAGCCTTGCTGCGCCGTCCCTTGCCGAGATCCATATCGATGGCGCGAAGATCACGGCCGGAGAACTCTGGGTCCTTGGATCCGTCGACGAACCAAGTGCCGAGATCATGCTCGATGAAAAATTTACGCGCTGGACCGATGCAAAAGGCAACTACGAATTTCGTGTGCTCTATCATCCCCCGACCTGCATCATAAGACTTCGGACACCGAAGCAAATCCGTGAGGTCGTCGTCGGAGAATGCGGACAGCAGGGTCCTCAAGGGCCGGCTGCCGTCGGTCCACCCGGACCCATGGGCTTGATGGGGCCGAAAGGTGAGCAAGGCTCATCCGGGTCGCAAGGGCGACCCGGGCCACAGGGTAACCCCGGATCCGATGGCGGGACGGGCCTTCCCGGCCCGGAGGGGCCTCAAGGGCCGAGCGGGCCACGCGGCGAAGCGGGACTCGCTGGAGCGATGGGGCCGGCCGGCCCTCAGGGACCGCAAGGGCCGGTCGGTCAGGCGGGACCTCGCGGTCCGGCAGGACCACAAGGAGAGCCGGGGCGTCCGGGCGTCGCCGGTCCGCCCGGACCGATCGGCAGGACGGGTCCGCCCGGACCTCCGGGAAAGACAAGTCCTCCGCCCCCTGCAAGATCACAGAACACCGCTCCCTTGCCCGCCAGGAGGGACCAGCGTCCAGCGGAACAACCCGAGGAGGGGGCAGGAGGCGGTCCCAACGAAGCGGATCGCTATTAGTGTTCAGTTCTGTCCTGCAGCGTGAGGATGCCGGACAAACGTTCGTTTCGCTGACAGCCATGGCTGCACGCGACCTAGTCCGAGACGGGTGCGGGCGGACCTTGGCCTTGCTTCTGGAAGCGGACGTCCCCTTCCGACCCAACTTCGCCATTTGCGGAAACCGGCACGGTGCTCGAAAGCGGACGTTTGCTTCCCGAGGTGGTGGTCGCATTGCACCCAGCTCGGTCTGTCGGCGCATCCCCGTGGAATCTCTGGAGCGGATGTGCCGCGCGGTAGGATCTCTGTACCGTCCGGACACTATTCATTCGGTCAGCGAATGCGTGTTACCCGAAGTTTGGGTCTACACGCTTCGTCATAGGTAGCCGAAATAGAACTCCATCGAAAACTGGCCACCCGCTAGGGAAGCCCGCTGGAGTGCGCAGACATGGTCGACGTCAATGGCCCCCATTACTTCGTAGCGTTCCAGACACCTGGGCCGAATTGGGTCCCCGGCGTCAAATACAACGAGCAGCCTGAATTTGAGAAGCATGTCGGCTACATGACCGAACTTCAGGAGAAGGGTCACACTGTCCTGAGCGGTCCATTCATGGAACAGGCCGGGGGCCTCAACGGAGTGTTGGCCGATGGTGGCATGACGATCTTCAGAGCCAAGGATCTCGACGAGGCTGTCCGGATCGGCACGGACGACCCGACCGTCAAGTCTGGCATGTTGAACGTCGACGTGAAGATGTTTTGGGTGCCGTTCCACGAGTGAACGACTGCCGCGCTTCGAACCCCACGGAACACGATCACCCATAGGACGGGCAAACGTCCTTCTCGGCGTGACGGGCTTTGGGCTCCACGCCCTTCATCAGGATCCCGACATGAAACGACTGGAAGGCAAGGTCGCTGTGGTGACCGGCGGCAGCAGCGGCATGGGTCGCGCGACCGCGAAGCAATTCATAGAAGAAGGCGCCACCGTGATCATCACGGGCCGCCGCCGGGACCGGCTCGACGAGGCCGTCGCCGAGATCGGCGGCGCGATCGAGGGGTTCGTGAGCGACATCGCCGACCTCGGCGACCTCGAACGGTTGCGGGTCCACATCGCCGAGCGCCACGGCCGCATCGACGTCATCTTCGCCAATGCCGGCGGCGGCACGCTCGGCGCGTTCGGCACGATCTCCGAGGCCGACTTCGACCGCAGCGTGACGACGAACCTCAAGGGCACCTTCTTCACGGTACAGACGCTGCTGCCGCTGGTCGTCGACGGCGGCTCGATCATTCTGAACGGCTCCATCGCGGCGAGCCTCGGCATGCCGGCGTTCACTGTCTACTCGGCGACCAAGGCCGCGATCCGGTCCTTCGCCCGCACCTGGACGACGGACCTCAGCGCCCGGCGCATCCGCGTGAACACGCTCGCCCCCGGAACCATTCTGACTCCGATCCTCTCCGAGCAGGCTGGTCTTAGCGACGAACAGGTCGAAGGCTTCCTCGAAAAGTTCGCTTCCGAGACGCCACTTGGCCGTAACGGCGATCCCAGCGAAATCGCCTCGGTAGCGACGTTCCTTGCCTCGTCGGAAAGCAGCTTCATCACTGGCGTCGAGCTTCAAGTCGACGGAGGCTACGCACAGGTCTGAGGATGGTCGTCCGTTCCCTTACAGGCTAGGCTGAAAACAGGTCATGGCCATAGGGAGCGAAGACCTGAGCGACCAGTTCCAAGCTCTCCGGCTGTTCATCGAGATCGCCCGGACCGGCAGCTTCTCCAAGGGGGCGAAGGTGCTGAGGCTGTCGCAGCCGACCGCCTCGCGGATCATCGCCCTTTTGGAAGAGCAACTCGGCGCGACCCTATTCTCGCGCTCGACCCGTGCACTGACGCTGACCGATGCGGGCACCACCTACCTCGCCCGCGTCCAGCCGATCCTGGCATCTCTCGCGGAGGCGGACGACGCTGTTCGGGGAACCGGCGACCTCCGAGGAACGATCCGGGTCTCGGTGTCGTCGATCTTTGCCTCGCGTGCCATCGTCCCTCGGCTCGGGATGTTTGTCGACCGCCACCCGAACCTGAAAGTCGATTTGACCATCGACGACCGGCGGCAGGACCTCATCCAGGAAGGCATTGATGTTGCCATTCGTTTTGGAAAGCTCCCGGACTCAAGCGCCACCGCCCGGCTCGTTGGGCGCTGGCCACTCGTGGTCGCAGCTGCTCCCGCCTATCTAGACACGCGCGGCACGCCCGACTCTCCTGAAGCCCTCGCCGACCACTCCTTCGTGATCGCCGGGCCGGTGGCTGGCAAGGAGTTGACGTTTCATCAGGGTGACCGACAGGTTAGGGTTCAACCGAGAGGGCAAGTGGCCATCGATGGCGCCGAGGTTGCCGTCAGCGCCGTGCGCGCCGGTCTCGGGATTGCCGTCGCTAGCCTGCCATCCTTCGCCGAAGATCTAGATACCGGGAGGCTGGTGCAATTGCTGCCGAAATGGAGGCTTGCCGACATAGAGGCGCATGCTCTGTTCGCTAACGGACAGGCTCCGAAGCCAGCGGTCCGAGCCTTCGTAGACCATCTCGTGGAAGACTTTCGCTCGTTTTGATCGCAGTCGGAAAGAGACCGGTCCCCTCACGGCTACTTCCATCCTAACCTCAAACTTCTGCTTACTTAATTTAGCGCTCGGAAGCGGACAAGCGGGAAACCACCCAACTCAGTCATTCTAAGCTCCTTCTTGAGAGCTAGAGAGCGGATGTTCACACAGTCCGCAATGGGCCGATAACAACATGAACGATGTGGCTGGTATCCAATCGCTTTTTCGGCACCCAGAAGTTCGCCTTGTATCACCGAAGTTTCACAAGCCCGAACCTATCGGGAAAAGACGACCGGATTTGTCATGTCGGAGAACCCGAGCGGCCGGCAGGGCCGACACACGCGGGCTACACCTCGAACAGCGTCCAGGCCGCAGACAGGTCGTGTCTGGCCAAACCTGACCCCATACGCGCCTTAAGCAACCTGAAGCCTCTCCCAGTAGGGGGGCCGTCACCGCCCGTTCGTCACCTCCATCTGGAAGCCCGCACGCACCCCGCCCCCCGTCAGCCTCGGACAAGATAGCCGCCCTAAAGCTCCGGTCATGAACGATTGGGACCGGAGCCGGCCGTGACAGGCGTCTACCTCTTCGACTTGGCCTCGCAGCAGGCGCGCTACCTCGCGGTGCGGCAGGCGACCATCGCGAGCAACGTCGCGAACGCCAACACGCCCGACTACAAGGCGCGGGACGTGGTGCCCTTCTCCGAGGTGATGGCGCGCACGGCCTCCATGGGCATGACTATGACGGAGAGCGCCCACGTCACCGCCGGCGAGGGCCGCATCCCGGTCAAGCCGGTGGCCGCCGGGGAGGCCTGGGACGCGCTCTCGACCTCGAGCTCGGTGAGCCTGGAGCAGGAGATGCTCAAGGCCGGCACGGTCAGCCGCGAGCACAACCTCAACATGGGCATCGTCAAGGCCTTCGACCGGATGCTCAAGGCGGCGGTGCGGGGCAGCTGATGATCGACCCGCTCACCGCCTCCACCCGTCTCGCCTCCGCCGGCATGGAGGCGCAGTCCCTGCGCCTGCGCATCGCCGCCGAGAACGTCGCCAACGCGCAATCCGTGGGCGACGCCCCCGGGGCGGACCCCTACGCCCGCAAGACCGTGACCTTCCGGTCCGCCATGGACCGGGCGGCCGGCGGCCCCACCGTGGCCCTGCGCCGGATCGGCACCGACGACGCGCCCTTCCGCGTCGAGCGCGACCCCGGCAACCCGGCGGCCGATGCCGAGGGCAACGTGAAGATGCCCAACGTCAACGTGCTGGTGGAGATGGCCGACATCCGCGAGGCCAACCGCTCCTACGAAGCCAACGTCCAGGTGATCAAGCAGGCCCGCGCCATGGTCGCCAGCGTCATCGACCTCCTGAGGACCTGAGACCTAGCGATGATCGAAGCCCTCACCTCGCTCGCCGCCTTCGACCGGGCCGCCGGCATCACCCGCACCGACAGCGCCGCGCCCCTGGCGCGCACCAGCTTCCCCGTGCTGCCGGCGGCCTCCACGGCCGCGCCCGGCACGGATTTCGGCGACGTCATGGCCCAGCTCGCCGGGGGCCTGCGCACCTCCCTGCGCACCGGCGAGGCCGCCGCCATCTCGGGCATCCAGGGCAAGGCCTCGACGCAGCAGGTGGTCGAGGCGGTGATGTCCGCCGAGCAGAGCCTGCAGACCGCCATCGCCGTCCGGGACAAGGTGGTCGCCGCCTATCTCGAACTCAGCCGCATGCCGATCTGACGATCTGATCGCGTGACAACCCCTGCCAAACGCTTCGACGGGACCGTGACACCATGAGAGCGCTTGCCATCGCGGCCACGGGCATGAACGCCCAGCAGATGAACCTCGAGGTCATCGCCAACAACATCGCCAACCTGAACACCACCGGCTTCAAGGGCGCGCGGGCCGAGTTCACCGACCTGCTCTACCAGGCCGAGCGCCAGCAGGGCGTGCCGAACCAGGCCGGCCAGGAGCCGGTGCCCGAGGGCGCGATGCTCGGCCTCGGCGTGCGCACCGCCGCCATCCGCAACCTGCACCGCCAGGGGCCGCTGGCGAACACCGCCAACCAGCTCGACCTCGCGGTGAACGGCCGGGGCTACTTCCAGATCACCAACCCCAACGGCGAGATCAACTACACCCGCGCCGGCGCCTTCAACCGCAACAACACCGGCCAGATCGTCACCCTGGAGGGCTACGCCCTCGACCCGGCGATCCTCATCCCCAACGGCGCCGTCGACGTGGTGATCAACCAGTCGGGCCAGGTCTTCGCCAAGGTGGACGGGCAGGTGCAGGCGCAGAATCTCGGCCAGATCACCCTGGCCAACTTCGCCAACGACGCCGGCCTGGAGCCCCTCGGCAACGGCCTCTACCGCGAGACCGCGGCCTCCGGCGCCCCCGTCACCGGCGTGCCCGGCGACCCGAGCTTCGGCAAGCTGCAGCAGGGCTACCTGGAGAGCTCGAACGTCGATCCCGTCAAGGAGATCACCAACATGATCACGGCCCAGCGCGCCTTCGAGATGAACTCGAAGGTGATCCAGGCCGCCGACGAGATGGCCGGCACGGTCTCCAAGGGCATCCGCTAGTCCGGGCATCCGCTGAGCCGGATCGGCGGCGGCGCCCGACCTCGACATCCCCGACCTCCGCGCGGCGGCGACGGGCGGCACCGGCTCCCCGCCGGCGGCCGCGGCCGCCCGTCCGGGCCACCTTCCAAGGGCGCGACCACCTCATGGGCACTCACCTTCCGGGCTCCTCCCTGCGCACCCGGTGCCGCCTGGCGGCCCTCGGCCTCGCGCTGCTGGCCGGGCCGGCCGCCGCCGAGGACCTGCTGCTGCCGGTGCCGACGGTGACGATCTATCCCGGCGACACCATCAAGGCCGCGATGCTGCGGGTGCAGGCCTATCCGGACACGTTCAAGGCGCGCACCGCCGTGGTCGACGCGCCGATGGCCATCGTCGGCCGGGTGGCGCGGCGGATGCTGCTGCCGGGCGAGCCGGTGCCGGTCAACGCCATCGACGATCCGCGCCTCGTCAGCCGGGGCACGCCGACGCAGATCGTGTTCGAGGAGCAGGGCCTGCTCATCACCGCCGTCGGCGCGCCGCTCCAGAACGGCGGCCTCGGCGACGTCATCCGCGTGCGCAACACCGACACCAACCGCATCGTGCTCGGCACCGTGATGGCCGACGGCCGAATCCGGACCGGGGACCGCTGATGCGCCGCCTCCTGGCCAAGCTTCCGGCCCTCTGCGCGGCGCTGCTCCTGGCGCTGCCGACCCCCGCCCTGGCCGGCACCCGGATCAAGGACATCGCCACCCTGAAGGGCGTGCGCGACAACCAGCTCGTGGGCTACGGCCTCGTCACCGGCCTGCAGGGCACCGGCGACACCCTGCGCAACGCCCAGTTCACCGAGCAGTCGCTGCAATCGATGCTCGACCGCATGGGCATCAACGTCCGCGACGCGCGCCTGCGCACCCGCAACGTCGCCGCCGTGATGGTGACCGCCGACCTGCCGCCCTATACCGGCACCGGCTCGCGCATCGACGTCACCGTGACCTCCCTGGGCGACGCCACCTCGCTCAAGGGCGGCACCCTGCTGATGACGCCGCTGATGGGCGGCGACAGCCTCACCTACGCGGCCGCGCAGGGGCCCCTGGCGGTCTCCGGCTTCAGCGTCGGCGGCCAGGCCGAGACGGTGACGCAGGGCGTGCCGACCGCCGGGCGCATTCCCAACGGCGCCCTGATCGAGCGCGAGGTGCCGGGCACGTTCCGCGACCTGCCCGAGCTCGTGTTCGAGCTGAAGAACCCCGACTTCAAGACCGCCACCATGGTGGCCGACGCCATCAACGCCTATTCCCTGGCGCGCTTCAACCGCCGGGTCGCCGCCCCGCGCGACCAGCGCGCCATCGCCCTGATGCGGCCCGGCAACATCGCCCAGACCCGGTTCGTGGCCGAGATCGGCGACCTCACCATCAACCCCGACACGCCGGCCCGGGTCGTCGTCGACCAGCGCACCGGCACGGTGGTGATCGGCCGCAACGTCCAGATCTCCACCGTGGCGGTGACGCACGGCAACCTCACGGTGCGGGTCACCGAGGCGCCGGAGGTCTCGCAGCCGGCCCCGTTCTCCAACGGGCAGACGGCGGTGGTCCCGCGCACGGAGGTGGCGGTCAACGAGCAGGCCGGCCGGATGGCGATCATCGGCGGCTCGGATCTCCAGACCCTGGTGCGCGGCCTCAACAATGTCGGGCTCAAGCCCAGCGACATCATCTCGATCCTGCAGGCGGTGAAGACCTCCGGGGCGCTCCAGGCGGAGCTGGTGGTGCAATGAGCGCGACGAACGGCCTTCCGCTGCCGGGCGAGGCGGCCCGCCTCGTGGTCCAGAGCCGTCCGCCGGCGGCGTCCGGGCGCTGGCTCGCGCTGATGGCCCTGCGGGTGCTGCTCTTCGTCGGTGCCCTGGCCCTCGCCTCGTTCGGCCTCGGCCCGGCCCGCGCCGTCGAGGGCGGCCGGCCCGCGATCTCGGGGCTGAACCCGGGACCGTTCCCGAAATCCGCCCCGAAGCCGGCGGCCCCCCGCCTCGCCGTCGCGGCCAAGCCGGTGACGGATCCCGCCGTCACGGTGGTGTCCCAGCCGATCGAGACCACGGGGGCGATCGACACCAAGGGTCCCGAAGCCAAGGGTCCGGAGGCGCAGGTCGCCGAGGTCCGGGCGCCCGAGGCGGAACTGGCCAAGCCCGATCCGGTGAAGCCCGATCCGGTGAAGCCCGCGCCGAAGCCGCCGGCCTACTGCGCCAGCATCGCGGATGCCGCCGCCGATGCCCGCTTCGCCTGGCAGAAGGAGCAGCTGGCCACCCTGGAGAAGCAGGTCGAGGAGCGGATCGCCGCCCTGGAGGCCAAGCGCGCCGAGTACGAGACCTGGCTCGCCCGCCGCGACGCCTTCCTGGCCAAGGCCGACGAGGGCGTGGTCGCGATCTACACCAAGATGCGGGCCGATGCCGCCGCGCTCCAGCTCGCCAACATGCCCGACGAGGGCGCCGCCGCGATCCTGACCAAGCTCAACGCCCGCACGGCGAGCGCGATCCTGAGCGAGATGGAGGCCGCGCGCGCCGCGCAGCTGGCCCGCATGATGACCGAGATGGGCAAGACCGGCGCGGCCAAGGCCGACCCGGCCAAGAAGCCCCGCACGAGCGAGAAATCCTGATGTCTTCCAACACGTTCCGGGCCGGCCTGATCCTGGCGCTGGTGGCGCCCGCCCTCGGCGCCTGCAACACCCCGGTCGACCGGATCGGCCAGGCGCCGCTGCTGACCCCGATCGGCACCGGCCTGCAGCCGCCCCGCGAAGCGCTGCCGACCACCTACGGCTCCCTCGGGCGCCGCACCTACCACTCGACCTGGGCCCCGGGCAGCGCCGAGATGTTCCAGGATCCGCGCGCGCGCAACATCGGCGACGTGATCACGGTCTCGATCCTGATCGACGACAAGGCGCAGTTCGGCAATTCGAGCGACCGCTCGCGCAGCCAGAAGTCGGGCCTCGGCTTCGATTTCGGCTACGGCGTCTCGGGCCTGAAGGATTCGGCCACCGCCGATACCGGCATCCGCTCCTCCACCGAGACCAAGGGGGCGGGCAACATCGACCGCTCGGAGGTGCTGCGCCTGCAGGTCGCCGCCATCGTCACCGAGCAGATGCCCAACGGCAACGTCGTGATCAGCGGCTCGCAGGAGGTGCGGGTCAACAACGAGGTCCGCGTCCTCACCGTGGCGGGCATCGTCCGGCCGCGCGACATCTCGCGCAAGAACACCATCGACTACGACAAGATCGCCGAGGCGCGCATCTCCTATGGCGGGCGCGGCCGCATCTCGGACGTGCAGGCGCCGACCTTCGGCCAGCAGGTCTTCGAGACCCTGGCGCCGTTCTGAGACCTCGCGAGCGGGAGCGGAGCCATGGCGGCCAAGACCGGCGACAAGGCCGACGACAAGAAGACGGGCGGCGGCAAGGGCTGGATCCTGGCGCTCGCCCTGACCAGCCTAGTCGCCATCGGCACCGGCGGCGGCCTGGGCATGTACCTCCTCTCCACCGTCGAGAAGGCGGTGGACGTCAAGAAGAAGGACGAGGAGGACAAGGCGGTCAAGGTGCTGAAGTACACCGGCGACCTCGCCCTGCGCAGCGTCGGCTCGGTGGTGACCAACCTCGCCGACACCAACGACGCCTGGGTCCGCCTCGAATCCTCGGTGGTGTTCAAGACCGGCGCCGTGCCGAACCCGGACGTGGCCTTGGCCGAGATCCGCTCCGACATCGTCGCCTACCTGCGCACCGTCTCCCTCAAGCAGCTCGAGGGCGCCAGCGGGCTGCAGCACCTGCGCGAGGACCTCAACGAACGGGTGGCCCTGCGCACCAAGGGGCAGGTGCGCGAGCTGATCGTCGAGATGCTGGTGGTGCAGTAGGGCGCCGTCGCCGGAGCCCCGTCCCCCTCGGCTGCTGGGAAGAACCATGAAACCGCTCACCACCGCAGGCCTCGCCCTCGCCGCCGGACTCGTCGCCGGCCTCGCCCTCGCGGGGCCGGCGCTGGCCCAGTCGGCCACGGGGCTGCCGGCCCTCGACGCCCTGCTGCCGGCCGGCAACGGGGCGGCGAGCGGGCGCATCCTGCAGCTCGTGGCGCTCCTCACCGTGCTGTCGCTGGCGCCGGGCCTCCTCGTCATGGTGACGAGCTTCACCCGGTTCGCCATCGCGTTCTCGTTCCTGCGCTCGGGCCTCGGCCTCCAGAGCACGCCGGCCAACATCTTCCTCGTCAGCCTGTCGCTGTTCATGACGTTCTACGTCATGGCGCCGACCTTCGACCGGGCCTGGAACGAGGGCGTCAAGCCGCTCACCGAGAACCGGATCTCCGAGGAGGAGGCGATCCCCAAGCTCGTCGAGCCGTTCCGCGAGTTCATGATCCAGCACGTGCGCCCGAAGGATCTCCAGACCTTCACGGATCTGGCCAGCCGCACCATCCCCAAGGCCGAGGGCGGCGAGAAGATCGACCTGCGCATCCTGATCCCGGCCTTCATGATCTCCGAGCTGCGCCGCGGCTTCGAGATTGGCTTCCTGATCGCGCTGCCGTTCCTGGTGATCGACATGATCGTCTCCACCATCGTCATGTCGATGGGCATGATGATGCTGCCGCCCACCGTGATCTCGCTGCCGTTCAAGGTGCTGTTCTTCATCCTGATCGACGGCTGGAACATGCTGGTGGGGGGACTTGTGCGGTCGTTCTTCTGACGCGGCGGCCATCGACCCATCGTTTCCTGCGGAGCGACGCTCCTCACCTCTGAATACAGGGCCGGTTCGTTCGCATAACGAGATGGAAAGGCTGATTCACAGGATGCGGCGGAAGCTCTGTTTTTCGCGCACTTGATCAGCGCGGTCATGTATCGTGCGATCTGTGCGGTCGGACTTCGGAGATAGTCGATGGTTCAGTCCTGTTCCTGTTCGGTGGACCATTCCGGCGACTGCGCGCGACCGGGCGACCTGGGCCGGCGCGCCTTTCTGGCGAGTGCCGTCGGGGTCGGGATGTCCCTGGCCGTGGCACCCGGAGCCGTCGCGCAGGCGGCCCCGGTTCCCCCCGGCCGGAAGGCCTTCATGGAAGAGGCGACCCGGCTCGCGATCGAATCCGTCGAGAAGGGGTGGGGCGGGCCGTTCGGAGCCGTGATCGTCAAGGACGGGGAGATCATCGGGCGCGGCCAGAATCGTGTGCTGCTGACCGGCATTCCGGTCTTCCATGCGGAGATCACCGCCATCATGGATGCCTCCGCCCGGCTCAACCCGAAGGCCCTGCTCGGCAGCGATTACGGCGCGGGCACGATCCTGGAGATGATCCCGCGTGAGCCCGGCTCCCCCGATCCGGTGGCCGAGCGGGCCAAGATGCTCAAGGGCTGCGAGATCTACATCAACGGTGCGCCTTGCCCGATGTGCATGAGCGCCATCTACTGGTCGCGGCTCGACCACGTCTACTTCGCCGCCAGCCTCAAGGACACGAGCAGGATCGGCTTCGACGACGCCTTCCAGTACGAGGATTTCGCCAAGCCCTGGGACCAGCGCCGCATTCGGGTCAGCGAGAACTTCGAGCGCGAGACGGGGCTGAAGGCCTACGAAGCCTGGACGAAGAAGGCGGACCGCCACCCCTACTGATCGCTCCGCGGCGGCGGCGCAATCTCCGCGCAAGGCTGGCGGGCGATGGGACGCTATCGGATCGCGGATCCGGAGCGGAGCAGCCCACCGAATGTCCGGTCTTCAGCATGCCGAACGGCTCTGGAACAACATCCTCGCGCTCGGCGGCCGGCGGATCGCCGCGCTGTCGCTGATCGGCGTGGTGGTCTTCCTCGCCGTCGGCCTCGGGGCGCTCTACCTCAGCCGTCCGGCGCAGGAGACGCTCTATACGGGCCTCAGCCGCGAGGATGTCGGCCGCATGGGCAGCGTGCTCAAGGACGCCAACATCCCCTTCGACGTCAGCGCCGACGGCGCGGCCGTGCTCGTCGCCTACGGCCACACCGCCCAGGCCCGGATGCTGCTCGCCGAGAAGGGCCTGCCGCAGAGCGCGAAGTCCGGCTACGAGCTGTTCAACGATCTCGGCTCGCTCGGCATGACCTCGTTCATGCAGGAGGTGACCCGGGTGCGCGCCCTGGAGGGCGAGATCGCCCGCACGATCCAGGGCATGAAGGGCGTGAAGGCCGCCCGCGTCCACATCGTGCTGCCCGACCGCGGCTCGTTCCGCCGCGACCAGCAGCCCCCGTCCGCCTCCGTGGTGGTGCGCACCGAGCCGGCCGACGACGTCAGCGGCGCCCAGTCGATCCGCCACCTCGTCGCCTCGGCGGTGCCCGGCATGAAGCCCGACCGCGTCACCGTGATCGGCTCGGACGGCTCGCTCCTGCTCTCGGGCGACGATGCGAGCGCCGTGCCCACCGGCAAGATGGCGACCCTGGAGAAGACCATCGGCCACGAGGTCCAGGACAACATCCGCCGGACCCTGACCCCCTATCTCGGCGTCGGCAACTTCGAGGTGAGCGTCGCGGCGCGCCTGAACACCGACAAGACCGTGCAGAACGAGACGATCTTCAACCCCGACCAGCGCGTCGAGCGCTCGACCCGCGCCGTGCGCGAGACCGAGAACTCGCAGAACCGCAACGCCTCGCAGCGCCCGACGAGCACGCAGCAGAACCTGCCCGACCAGCGCGCCCGCTCGGACGGCAACGACACCGCCAGCAACGAGACGCAGAAGCGCGAGGACCTCACCAACTACGAGATCTCCTCGAAGACGATCCAGACCGTGAGCGACGGCTACAACATCAAGCAGATCTCGGTGGCCGTCCTCGTCAACCGCGCCCGCCTCGCGGCCCTGGCCGGCCCGGATGCCAGCAAGGCCGCCATCGACGCCCAGGTGGCCGAGATCGAGCAGCTCGTGGGTTCGGCCGCCGGCTTCAACAAGGACCGCGGCGACAACGTGAAGGTCGCCGCCGTCGGCTTCGTCAACGACGGGCAGCCCCTGGAACCGGTGGCGCCCCTGAGCCTCACCGACGTGCTGATGCGCCAGTCGGCCACCCTGATCAACGCCGGCACCATCCTGCTGGTCGCCGGCCTGCTGATCTGGTTCGGCCTGCGCCCGGCCATGCGCGCCATCCTGGAGATCCCGGCCGCCCAGCAGGAGGAGGCGCGCGCCCTGGCCGCCGCGGCGGAGGCCCAGGCGCTGACCGGCGCTGCCGCGAACGCGGCGCTCGCCGGCCCGAACGTCACCGCGCTCGGCGCCGACCCGGACGCCGTCCCGAGCCTCGCCGGCCCCGGCCAGAACCCGGTCGCCAGCATGATCGAGGACCTCACCGAGAAGCTGAACCGCTCGCCGCAGAAGAGACTTGAGCAGATGATCGAGGCCGACGAGGCGCAGGCCGCCGAGATCCTGAAGCGCTGGCTGATGCGTGAGGCCGCGTGATGGCACCCGCGATCGCCCGCTTCCTCCCCGACTTCTCCGACGCCGTGGTGCCGGTGCGGGGCGCCCCCGCACCCCGGGCCGCCGCTTCCGCCCCCGCCGCCGCGCCGCCGCCCCGTCCCCCGGAAGGGCTCGCGGCCCTGCTGCGCAAGCCCGCCGAGCCGCCCGAGGACCGCGAGGCCCTGCTCCGCGCCGCCGAGGCCCGGGGCCTGGAGCGCGGGCGCGCCCTCGGCCGTGCCGAGGCCGGAGCCGAATCCGCGTCGGTGCTCGCCTGCCTGCAGGCCGACCACGACGCGCGCCTCGTCGAGCTGCGCCAAGCCTGGTGCGCAGAGGAGGGCGACCGCCTCGCGGCCGGATTCGCCGATGCGCTCCAGGCCCTCGGCGCCGGCCTGACCGACCGGGTCGGGCACCTCCTCGTGCCGGTCCTGACCGAGGCCCTGCGCCGCCAGGCCGTCGACGAGCTCGCCCAGAGCCTCGCCCGCATCCTCGGCGACGCCCGCGCGCCGGTGCGGGTGAGCGGCCCGGCCGACCTCCTCGACGCGGTGTCGGGCAAGCTCGGCCCCTTCGACGCCGCCGTCGCGTTTCAGCCCTCGGAGGCCGTCGACGTCTCGGTGCAGGCCGACCAGACCGTGATCGAGACCCAGCTCGGCGCCTGGGGCCGCCTGATGACCGCAGCGGTCCGGGGAGCCTGACCCGATGGCGGACGAGGGACACCACGAGATCATCATCATCAAGCGCCACGGCGACCACGAGGACGGTCACCACGGCGGCGCCTGGAAGATCGCGCTCGCCGACTTCATGACCGCCATGATGGCGCTGTTCCTGGTGCTGTGGCTGATCGGCTCCACCACCAAGGAGACGAAGTCGGCCATCGCCGAGTACTTCAACCCGGTGAAGCTCGCCGATGTGAGCTTCGACCGGAAGGGCCTGCGCGACCCCCAGAACAAGCCCGGCGAGCCCACGCCGGACGAGGGCCGACCCGACGGCGGCACCGGCGACAGCGCCACCGAGGGCAAGGGCGGCAAGGCGGACGCCAAGAGCGAGGGCAAGGCCGACGGCAAGGGCGGCTCCGGCCCGCCGGGCAGCCGCGCCCGCGAGGCGGCCCTGTTCCAGGATCCCTACGCGGTCCTCGCCAAGCTCGCCGCCGAACTCGAACCGGGACCGGAGACGGCCTCGGCCGACGCGGTCGCCACCGAGACCGGCGAGCCCGGCATCAAGGGCGGCGAGGCGGCCCGCGACCCCTTCGACCCCCTCTACTGGCAGGTCGCGCCGCTGGCCAAGACCCGCACCGCGCAGGCCGGATCCACCGGCACGGTGACGCCGCTGCCGCAGGAGACCCGCCCCGACGTGCGCGCGGCCGCCCAGGGCGCGAAGCCGGCGGCGATCAAGGTCGCCTCGGCGCTGCCGGGCGAGTCCGACGCCAAGGTCATGGCCCTGCTGGCCAAGGCCGAGGCGCCCAAGGACCCGAAGGCGGAGGCCAAGGCGGCCGCGGAGGCCAAGGCAGCTACGGAGGCGAAGGCGGCAGAGGCGAAGTCCGTCGAGGCCAGATCGGCCGAAGCGCGGGCGGCCGATGCCGCCGAGGCGGCGGCGATGGCCGAGATCAAGGCCGAGATCGCCAAGGTCCTGCCGATGGAGGGCGGCGCTCCGGCGCCCCGGACGGAAGTCCGCCGCACCGGCGAGGGCATCCTCATCAGCCTCACCGACGAGACGAACTTCGCGATGTTCAGCGTCGGCTCGGCCGAGCCGCAGGCCAAGGTGGTGCGGGCCCTGGAGCAGGTCGCGCGCATCCTCAAGGACCGGCCCGGCCGGATCGTCGTGCGCGGCCACACCGATGCGCGCCCCTTCCGCTCGGAGGTCTACGACAACTGGCGCCTGTCCTCGGCCCGGGCGCAGATGGCCTCCTACATGCTCGTGCGCGGCGGCGTGCCCGATGCGCGCCTGGAGCGGATCGAGGGCTATGCCGACCGGCAGCCGCGCAACCCCGCCGATCCGAAGGCGGCGGAGAACCGCCGCATCGAGGTCCTGCTGCGGGCGCGGCCCGAGTGATGCGGGCCGCCGTGACGCGCCGCGCGGGCCGCCTGCTCGCCCGTGTCCTGCTCGCCGGACTCTGCGCCGTCCCGGCCGCCCGGGCGGCGGATTCCCACGGCGGCGGCGATCACGGCGCGGCCCCGGCCGCAGCGGTCGAGCCGCTGCCGGTCGCCCCGCGCCCGCTGCCGGTCGAGCTCCTGCGCACCCTTCAGCTGCTCCAGGACCGGATCGCCCAGGGCTCGGCCCAGGCCCATCACGGCCAGCGCGCCTTCCTGTCCCTGGCCGAGTCGCGCATGCTCGGCCTCGCGCCCGAGGCCTGGGCCGATCCGGTCAGCGTGCACGCGGCGGTGACCTTCGCGCTGGGCGGCGGCGGGCCGGTGCTGCTGCGCCACCTCGTCGCCTCGGGCAAGGTGCCGGAGGCCGAGCGCCCGGTGGTGTTCGGCGCGCTAGCCTATCTCGAGGGACGCGAGAAGGAGGCCCGCGCGCTCCTCGTGAAGATCGACCCGCTCGTGGTGCCGGTGAGCCTCGGCGCGCAGCTCGCCCTGGCGCAATCCGCCCTGGTGGTGCGCGACGACCCGACCCAGTCGATCCGCCTCCTCGACCTCGCCCGCCTGCTCGCCCCCGGCACCCTGGTGGAGGAGGGGGCGCTGCGCCGCGAGATCTTCGTGCTGGCCCAGGCCAACGACCTGACCAAGTTCGAGTCCCTGGCGGTGCAGTACCTGCGCCGCTTCCGCCACTCGGTCTATGCCGGCAACTTCCGCCAGCGCTTCGCCGCCGCGCTCACCCGCCTCGACTTCGCCGGCGACGAGGCCCGCTTCCTGCGCCTCCAGGCCATGCTCGACGAGATCGAGCCTGAGGGACGGCGCGAACTCTATCTCCTCGTCGCCCGCGCCGCCCTCGACCAGGGCAAGACCGCCACGGCGGTGTTCTCGGCCGAGCGCGGCGTCACCCTGGCGGAGCCCGGCTCGCCGGAGGCGGTGCGCGCCCGCCTCTACCGGGCGGCGGCCCTGGTCGTGGTGGACGGGCGCTTCGAGGAATCCGTCGAGACCCTGCGGATGACCGATCGCACGATGCTCGAGCCCGCCGACCGCGACCTCCTGGACGCCGCGCTGTCGACGGCCCGGGAGATCCGGGCCGGGGCGCCCGCACCGGTTCCCGTCCCGGCGGCGCCGAACGGCCCCCGCGTGCTGCCGGTCGCCCCATCCATCGCCCGGGCGCAGGACGCCATCGGGCGCGTCGACGCGATCATGCGGAGGAGCGAGCGTTGAACACCCTCGGTGCCACCAGTCCCGGCCCCCGCGCCCTGCCGGATACGCCCGGCCCCCGCGGCGCGGGCGCCGACGCGCCGGATTCCGATCGCGACGCCTTCGGCACGGTGCTGGGCGCCCTGTCGGGCCGAGGCCGGCCGGATTCGGCCACGCCCGAGGCCGACCGGCCCGGCCGGCGCCGTGACGACGAGGCCGAATCCTCCACTCCGCAGGCCACCGGCGAGGAGACGGACCCGCTCGCGCTCCTCGCCCTCGTGGTGCCGGCGGCGGCCCCCGCCGGAACGCCGGCGCCGAAGCCGGAGGCGATCTCCCTCGAAGCCCTGGTCGCCCGCGCCGCGCCGGCCCAGGCGTCCGGGCCCGCGGGCCAGGCCGCCGCCGCGTCCGCCGTGTCCGCGGCCGGCGCGCCGGACCTCATGGCCGGGGCGGACCCGGTCGTCGCCGGGCTCGTGCCGCAGCCCGCGACCGCCGAGGTGCGGACCCGCGTCGCCGTGCTCCAGCGCGAGACCCACTTCGCGCCGGTTCTGCCGAGCCTCCTAGGCGGATCGTCGGAGCCCGCGCCGGCCGCCGGGCCGCCGGCTCCGGCGAATGCTCCCGTCCCGGGTTCTCCCGGGCTGGCGGCCGGCGCGGCGCTGCTGCCCGGTGCCGCCACGCTCCAGGCCTCCGGCCCGTCACCCGCGCCGAGCGGGGCGGGGCTCTCCGCCATGGCGGCACCCCCGGCCATGCCGCCGGTGCCGCCCGCCGCCGAAACGCCTCGGCCAGAGCCCACGAACACGACGGTCCCGGCGAGCCTCGCCGCGCCCGATGCTGCCGCGCCCGGCGACCGGACCCGTCCGCCGGGCTCGCCTCGGGGCGACGCGGCGGCATCCGCGCCCGAGTCGACCGCCGGGCTCGCGGAGCCGGCGGCGACCGAGCGGGCCGCCGCGACGCCGCGCCCGATCCTGCGCACCGAGCCGGTCTCGGCCTCCGGCGATGCGGCCACGCGCGCGGCCGGCACCCCACCCGAGCCGGTCCAGGCGAATGCCGCCGAAGCGAGCCTGCCCGCCGGCTCCCTGCCGGGTCCGGCCTCCACGCCGGCCCAGCAGGTGGCCGCGGCCGTCCTGGCGGAACTGCCGCGCGGGCCGGCCGGTGCCGTGGCCGGTACCTTGGCGGGTGCGCTGCCCGGCGCCCCGGCCGGGGAGGGCCCCCTGAAGCTCCTGACCCTGCAGCTCCATCCGGCCGATCTCGGGACCGTGCTGGTGCGGATGCGCCTGCGCGACGGGCAACTCGAGCTCAGCCTGCAGGCCAGCCGCGAGGACTCGGCGCGCCTGCTCCGCGAGGGCGGCGCGGTACTCGACGATCTCCTGCGCCAGGGCGGCTACCGCCCGGAGAGCGTGACCGTCACGGTCGCGTCGAGCGCGGCGGACGGCCGGGGCGCACAGGGGAATCCAGGCTCGCAACAGGGACAGGGCGCACAAGGCTTCCCGAGCCAGGGTGAATCCGGCGCCAATCAGGGCCGGGCCACCCCGGACCAGGCCGGAGGCCGGTCCTCCCGGGGCGGCGATCCGTCCGCCCCCGATCTCCACGAGCGGATGCATGAGAGCGCTTCGAACAGCCCTGACCGCAGCGGCGTTTACCTCTAGCCTCAGCCTGAGCTTCGCCAACAGCGCGCCCCCGGCGCCGGGCAAGGCCGCGGCGCTGCCGGCTTCGGCCAACATCTGCGAGCGCGAGATGGCGGGGGCCTCGGCCAAGCACGGCGTGCCCCTGGGCGTGCTCTACGCGGTGGGGCTGACCGAGAGCGGCAAGCGCGGCTCGCTGCAGCCCTATGCCATGAACATCCAGGGCCGCGCCTATTTCGGCACCAGCGCGGCCGACGTGATGAGCCAGCTCGCCCAGGCCCGGGCGAGCGGGATCAAGCTCGTCGACCTCGGCTGCATGCAGATCAACCACCACTACCACCGCGAGAAGTTCGCCACCCTGGAGGCGATGATCGACCCGCGCCAGAACGTCGAGTACGCGACCCTGTTCCTCAAGCAGTTGAAGGCACGGGAGGGCAGCTGGACCCTGGCGGTGGCCCGCTACCATGCGGGGCCGAACAACAATCCGGCCCAGAAGCAGTATGTCTGCCGGGTGATCACCAACATGGTCGCCACCGGCTTCGGCGCCTGGACGCCGGGCGCGCGCAGCTTCTGCCAGTAGGGGCGGGCGCGTTCCGAGATCCGTGGGGCTCGGACGGTCTCCCGGGGCCGACGGGCGTCCACGCGGTTGCGCGCGTCCCGGCTCAGGAAGGAAACCCGATGGCCTTCGTCTGCACCATTCCGGCGGTTGCCACGGTCCAGCAGGACGACGCGACCCTGCGCATCACGCGGTGGGATTTCGCGCCCGGCGCCGTCACCGGCTGGCACGCCCACGGATGGCCCTACTTCGTTGTGATGCTGGTGGCGGGGACCCTGCGGGTCCACGATGGCGATCATGTCACCGACACCGCGTTGGAGGCCGGACAGGCCTATGGCCGCCCGGCCGGCATCCGGCACGATGTGATGAACGGCTCCGACCACCCGATCGCCTTCGTCGAGATCGAGGTGAAGCGGCCGGATGCTCTGGTCACGGGGCCGGTGTCCGGAGCGGAGCCACCGGCACCGGCGCAATCCGCAACGAGCGGTCGGAGCCCGGCCGGTTCGCGCTAGGCGGAGGCCGCGCGCCTCTCCTGCCACGCCTCCTGGATCAGGTGCAGCGACGGGGGCAGACCGAGAACACGGCGATAGACGGCGATGCGCCGCAACGCAGCGCGGTTTGCGTCATGCCCGTCATCCGATCGGGCGCGATACAGCCGTTCAACCGAACAGAGGAGCATGTCTGCGTCGCGGGCTGGCAGGGCAGCCAGGGTATGGAGCGCGGGGAGAGCCGACCGAGACATCCGCATGTCGGAGGAACGTCCGGACCGAGCGGTTCGGACCCTCACGGCTGCGTGAGCGCGCCGTCATGGTGAACGGCGTGTCGACGAGTGCCGGCTTTTCGCACGGTGGATGGCGGCCCGCTGTCGGACGATCTCGAAATCGAACGTCGATGATGGGAGCCGGATTCTTGAGCAACGGGTGGTCTTGCCGAGACAAGAAGGGCAGATGTGCCGAAACTCACCGGACGTCTTCAAAATACACTTGAGATGCCAGAAAATTTAATTTGCACGGCCGAATCCGAATTTTTGAGGCTATGCGCTGAGAACATGACAATGGCTGATGGGAGCGCGATCTCCTCCTCTGGAGCATGCGCTATAGTGGGTGAAATCTTCCGACGACGCATTATGGTGCGTTGCAAAATGAACAATCCGCAGCGCACAAAAATATGGTTCTCTGTTCTCAACGGCGGGCCTGTCGCCCGCCAAACCGGAGAATTCAGATGCGCGCGACCCGCCTCCTCGCCTTGACCGTCCTCGCTTCCACGACCTTCGCCACCGGCGCGGCCATGGCGGGCGAGGCCCTCTACCTGACGCCTCCGCTGTTCCGTGAGCAGGCGCGCGAGACCCAGCAGGTGCGCAGCGTCAGGGACCTGACCACCACCCCTCAGCCCGTCTCCTCGGCAAAGCCCGTCACCGCCCCCAAGACCGCCGCTGTCGGTGGCGAGGTCGAGACGACCGGTTCTTTCTGAGCGGTCGAAGACCGCGACGGCGGACCGACAGCGCCGAACAGGCTCATCGAGCGATCCCTTCGGGGATCGCCCGGGACGCGCGCGCAGTCGGGGCCGGCCCGCCTCAGCCGATGCCCGCCTCAGCCGATGAAGGTGTAGCCCATGAAGCGCTTGGCCTCGATCGGATCGTAGCCGAGGCGCTGGCTGAGCTTCTTGCGCAGCTTGCTGACGTGGCCCTCGATCACGCTTTCCTCGACGCCGTTGCTGTAGACGCCGTAGACGATGTTGTAGATCTGCGACTTCGTCATCCGCCGCCCTCGGTTGCGGACCAGGCATTCGAGGATGTGGCGCTCGCGGCGCGGCAGCGGCAGCACCTCCCCGTCGACCTCGGGGTCGCGCCCGTCGAAATGCACCTTCAGGCGCTCGGGCTCGGGCGCCGCCTCGCGGGGCGGGGTCGCCTGGGCGTTCACCCGGCGCCAGATCGCCTCCGAGCGCGCCAGGATCTCGCGGATATGGACGGGCTTGGGCAGCACGTCGTCGATGCCGGCCTCGAAGAGCTGCAGGGTCTGGTCGAGGGAGCGCACGTCGCTGAGCGCGATGATGGGCGCGCGCGACAGCTTGCGGATCAGGGTCGCGCACTTCGCCCGGCCCTCGAAATCGCCCAGCAGGAAGCCCTGGATCGCTTCACGGTCGACCCGGGAGGAGGACTGGAACCACTGGGTGAATTCCTGCGGGTCGAGGCCGAGGGAGGAGATGCCCTCACGGTCGAAGCTCGCCTTGTAGCCGGAATTCACCGACGGCCGCTCGTCGACCAGGACATACATCATCAATCTCCGGATGATCTTGCGACGGTCTGGGTGTGTGCTGGATAAGGCTCGGGTTATGGGACAAGCGTAGGTCGTGTCGGCGGAACGACTTCGCCATCCGACCTATAATTCGGACCGATCGAGTCGCCTATCATTCAGCAATGTCGGGCATCGCCGATGGCGTCAATGACGTTCGTGACACACGCGGATGTGATCGCGCCGCCCGCGGCCGGCAAACTGTCACAGTTGGTGCCCGCACCGGCGCGGAGGCGCCGATGGTGGGGGCGGCCTGCCGCCACTCAGGCGGCGGCGCGGGTCAGGCGTGCCTCGGCGAGGGCCGACTCGAACCCGTGCAGGCAGAAATCCGGACCCTTGTCGGCCAGGATGCGCTGGATCGCGACGCCGACATAGACGCCGTCGAGGATGAGCTTGAAGAACACCGTCACGGGCTCGGTCACGAACTCCATGTCGAGCACCACGGTGAGCGAGCGGCCCCAGTCGAAGCGCACGTCGGCCCCGTCCGCGTACGCGATGGTCGCTTCCTTGAAGAAGGGCTCGGCCGAAGAGGCGACGAGGTCGGCGATGTTACCGTGGCGGGCGGCCTGAACCCAGCCGATCAGGATGCCCCCGTCGAGGAGGCAGAGTTCCGCGATGAAGTCCCGGATCGCGTTGGCGAACACGCGCTCGGCATCGGCGAGCACGTCCGGGACGTCCACGGACGGGGCTCCGGTCGGGGAGGACGCCTCGGTCATCAGCGGGCCTTCGAGAACAGGAAGAACAGGATCTGAGCCACTGCGCTGTAGAACTCCGCGGGAATCATCTGGTCCACCTCGACACTGTCGTACAGGGACCTTGCGAGAGGCTTGTCTTCCACGACCGCAATGCCGTTCGCCTCCGCGATTTCTCGGATGCGCAGCGCCACCAGATCCTTGCCCTTGGCCAGAACGAGAGGGGCGGGCTGCTCGTCTCGCGCGTACCGCAGTGCGATAGCGTAGTGGGTCGGGTTTGCTATGACCACGGTGGCCTGCTTCACGTTCGCGAGCATGCGCTTGCGCGAGCGGTCCTGAGCCAGGGAGCGCAGGCGGCTCTTCACGAGGGGATCGCCCTCGGTCTGCTTGTGCTCGTCCTTGACGTCCTGCTTCGACATCCGCAGGGAGCGCTGCCAGCGCAGGCGCGACCAGACCAAGTCGGCCGCCACGATGACGATCGTGGCGATGCAGACGACCGAGATGAGCCGGATCGAGACGGCGAGGATGAGATCCGGGATCTGACTCGGGTCGGCGAACATGGCACTCACGGCTTTGCTGCCCTCCGAACGGAGGAGCAGCAGGGCGACGAGACTGATGCTTAAAAATTTAAGGACCGATTTCAGGAACTCGACCTGACCCGACTTTCCGAAGATTCGTCCCCAGCCCGCCGCCGGCGAGACGCGCGACCATTGCGGGCGGATGCGCTCACCCACGAAGCTCGGCACGTTCTGGACGAGGGCGGAGACGAGGCCGCAGAGGCCGAGGATCAGCACGACCGGGATCAGAAAGCGCGCGGCCGCGATCGCGGTTCCTTCGAGGATGCGGGCGACGTCCTGATTGTTCTCCAGGGCGAAGTCGCGGGGATGGTCGAGGAAGGGCGCGAGCGCCTGCATCAGCGGCGTGACCGCGTCGCGCACCACGAAGCTGAGGGCGATGAGCAGGCCGAGGATCGAGGCGAAGACCGGCGCCTCGCGGGAGAACGGGACGTCGCCCTTCTCGACCGCCTCGCGGATCTTCCGCTCGGAGGCGGCTTCGGTCTTGCTCTCCTGATCGTCGGACATCGCGGGCGCCGGGCCGGGCCGCCGTCCCTAGCGGACGAGGGCTTCGGCCTCGTCCCCGGCGTTGATCTCCAGTTCGCCGCGCCCGGCCATCTCGAGGGCGAGGTCGGTGATGCTGCGGCGCGCCTCGGTCACGTCCTTCTGGGCCGCCGGCTCGCCGCCGTTCAGCTCGTGCTCGACCATCCGGCGCACGCGGGCGGACAGCGCGCTCAGGATGACGCCGCGGAACTCCGCGTCGGTGCCCTTGAGGGCCAGGACCAGCCGGTCGTTCGGCACGGCGTCGAACAGGGTCGTGCGGGCGCGGGGCTGGAGCTTGACGATGTCGTCGAAGGTGAAGAGCAGCCCCTTCAGGATCTCCACCGATTTCGGGCGCGATTCCGACAGGCTGGTCAGCACCTCGTCGATCTGGGTGCGCTCCATCTTGTTGATGATGTCGGCCATCTTGGCGTGGGTGTCGGCGCCCGAATTGCGGGCGCCGCTGGCGAGGAGGTCCTCGTGGAGGGCGTGCTCGACGGTGGCGATCACCGCGTCGCAGACCGGCTTGAAGCTGAGCATCCGCCGCATCACCGTGTTGCGGGTCGGCTGGGGCAGGTGGGCCATCACCTTGGCGGCCGCCGCCGGCTTGAGGCGCGACAGCACGAGGGCCGCCGTCTGCGGGTGCTCCTTGACGAGGTAGCTCGCGATCACGCCCTCCGAGACCGTGGTCAGGCGCTCCCAGACCGAGCGCGTGGTATCGCCCCGGACGTCGGCCAGGATGTCGGCGACCTGGTCGGCGGGCAGCAGGCCGGTGAGCAGCTTCTCCACCTCCGCGGCCGTGCCGACGAGGCGGCCGTCGGCGGCGAATTCGTGCGAGAACATCTCGACGATGTCGTCGAGCTGGTGGGCGCTGACCGTGCCGAGCTGCGTCGCCGAGCGCGTGATGCGCTTGATCTCCTCGGAGTCGAAGTACTTCAGCAGGCGGCCGGCGGCCGGCTTGCCCATGGCGAGCAAGAGGGCCGCGACCTCGTCCACGGGGTTGAGGTGCCGGTGGACGCCCTGCGCCCGGTGGGGGATCGGCACGCTCGCCACGGGTTCGCCCTCAGCCGTTCTGGCCGGCATCGGCCGGACCGACGATCTCGGTCAGGGAGACGCCGAAGCGGGAATTGTCCTCCTCGACCACGACGATCTCGCCCCGGGCCACGACCCGGCCGTTGACCGTGACGTCGACGGGCTCGCCGACCCGGTGGTCGAGGGGCACGATGGCGCCGCGTCCGAGCTTCATCAGGTTGGCCACCGGCATCGTCGCCGAGCCGAGCACCACCTGGATCAGCACCGGGATGCGCAGGATCGAATCGAGGTTGCGGCCGTCGCCGATCCGCGCCTCCGCGCCCTCCTGTCCCCCGGCGCCGGCGGGCGCGGCGGTCGGCGAGACGGTCGGAAAGACCGGGGCAGTGCCGGCGGACGCGAGGTCCGCATCGTCGAAGGGGCTGTTGCTCATCGTCCGCTCGTCAGGGGCTGCAATCGAACGTCAGGGAGGAGTCGGCCGGCAGCGGAGGGAAAAGGATCGGGGAAAGTCGGGCGGGGCGCAAGCGGATCGGCGCGCCTCAGCCGCGTTGGATGCCCTGCGCGGCCACTTGCGGCCCGCGTGTGGCCGAAGCATCGCGCCGGGCGGCCTCCAGCTCCGCGAGGAGGTGGCGCGCCTCGCCGAGGCGCTGGTCCAGCGCCTCCAGGATCTCGCGGCCCTCGGTGCTGAAGCTGCGCACCGCATCGCCGGCCTGGGCCAGGGCGTGGCCGGACTGCGTCAGGATGCGGCCGTACTCGGCCTGGGTCCGGTCGAGGCGCTTCAGCTTGAGGTACATCGGCACCACGCAGGCGCTCGTGGCCACGAGGGCCACGAGGAGGATGGTGTCAACCCACGGTGTCATTGGTCGTGCCTTCCGTGTCCTGTGCGATGGCCTCGTCGACCCGCAGCACGTAGGAGCCCTGCGCCTGGCCCATGTGGCACCAGAACAGCGGCCGGTCGTTGCCCTCGAGCTTCACCCGCGTCGACGGCGTCGCGTCGAGGCCGATGATCTGGCCGACCTTGAGCTCGGCGATCTCGCCCAGCGTCAGCAGGCGCTCCTCGAGCACCGCCCGCAGGGTGACCTCCGCCTTCTGCACCTCGGCGGCGATCTGCTGCGTCCATTTCGGGTCGCGGGCGGCGGTGTCGCCCGTGAGCACCTTCGACAGGGCCGGGCGCATCGGATTGACCACCGACTGGGGCAGGATGAGGAACATCTCGCCGCTGCGGTTCAGCGCCTGGATGGCGAACTTGGCCTCCACCGCCTTGTTGTTGCGTCCGCCGATCACCGCGAATTCCATCCGGGTCTCGGTCCGCTCCAGGCGGAACGGCGTCGCCGAGACCAGGGAGAACGAGGATTCGAGCGCCCGGCCGACCTGTTCGAGGATGGTCTGGGCGAGGCGGATCTCGAGGCCCGAGAAGGCGCGCTCGTCCTCGACCGGCGGCTCCGCCCCGTCGGCCCCGAACAGGGCCTCCACCATGGTGAACAGGAAGTCCCGGTCGAGGCCGACGAGGATGTGGCTGTCCCATTCGGGGGCGTGGAAGATGCCCGCCACCGCGTTGTTCTCGTAGGCGTCGAGCATCTCGCCGAAGCGGCCGCTCCCGAAGCCGCCGAAGGAGAAGTAGACCGGCGAGGCGACCAGCGGCTTGAGGTTGTCCGAGCAGGCCGAGGTGAGCCGGTCGAACACCACGTTCAGCATCGGCATGCGGTCGAGGGACAGGCCCCCGGCCTCGATCAGGCGGGCGCGGATGTCGGCGGCGTTCCCCGCGGGTCCGTCCATGCTCAGGCGGCCTCTCGCTGCGCGCCGCCGTTGACGGTGGCGTTCTCGACCTCGTCGATGGTCGGCCGGTCGCCGAGGGAGATGCCCTTGCGGCCGTGCTCGACGGCGATCTGCGGCACGGCTCCGCTCATGTAGGCGATCAGGCTCTGCTTCACGATGATGTAGACGTGGTTCTGCTTCTCGCGGATGGTCTTGATCTTGATCGCGAAGGGCGCGAGCACGCCGTAGGACATGAACACGCCGAAGAATGTCCCCACGAGTGCGGCGCCGATAAGGCCGCCGAGGATCTGCGGCGACTGGTCCAGGGCGCCCATCGCCTTCACGATGCCGAGCACCGCCGCCACGATGCCCAGCGCCGGCATCGCCTCGGCCACCGTGGTCACGGCGCCGTAGGGCTTGAGGCGGTCCTTGCGGTAGCCGCTGATCTCCTCGTCCATCAGCGCCTCGATCTCGTGGGCGCGGGCGTTGCCGATCAGGATCAGCCGGGCGTAGTCGCAGATGAACAGCACGAGGTCGGCGTTCTTGGCGACGTCCGGATAGGCCTTGAAGATCTCGGAATTGGCCGGGTCGTCGAGGTGCGGCTCGACCTCGTTGCGGGGCTTGGTCTTCAGCTCGCGCATCAGGGCGTGCAGCAGCCCGAGCAGCGCGAGGTAGTCCTTGCGCTTGGGAACCTTGCCGGTGAGGGCGTCCATGCTCGCCTTGCCCGTGTCGACCACCGTCTTCATCGGGTTGGCCATGACGAAGGTGCCGGCGCCCATCCCGCCGATGATGACGAATTCCCAGGGCTGCCAGAGCACGACGAGGTGGCCGCCCATGGCGACGAAGCCGCCGAGCATGCAGCCGATTGCGATGACGAGGCCGATCAGAACGCCCAAGGCTCAACGCCTCCGATGGGGGTGAGAAATCCGATGCAGCGGACCTACGCAGGATGGCTTGCGCGGGGCTGGACGGCCGTTCGGGCGTAGAACGCACCGGCGGCGGCTCCCGCGCGTTAGGCTAAGGAGCCGACCCCGCAACGCGAGACCGCCATGAGCAGCACCCCGTCCGACAACGACCACGAGCCGGCCACCGTCAACGTCTCGGAGCCCTGGACCCTGGCCTACTGGGCGCGCCGCTTCGAGGTGCCGCGCGAGGCGGTCGAGGCGGCCGTCGCGGCGGTCGGCCACGAACCCGCGAAGGTCGCCGCACAGCTCGGCCGGCCCTGGCCCTTCGAGGGCAGCGGGATCGTGTGAGGCCCGCGCCTCAGCGGCGCCCGGTGGAGCCGAAGCCGCCGGTGCCGCGTGCGCCGGCCTCCGTGCGCGGGGCCGCGTCGGAGCCGTCGCGGATCGTGAGCGTCGGCCGGGTCACCCGGGTGAAGACGAGCTGGGCGATGCGGTCGCCGGGCGCGATGCGCAGGGCGGACCCGCCGGGGTTGCGGTTCCAGGCCGAGATCAGCAGCGGACCCGCGTAGTCGGCGTCGATCACGCCGGTGCCGTTGCCGAGGACGAGCCCCTCGCGATGGCCGAGCCCGGAGCGCGGGAAGACGAGGCCGCACCAGGCCGGGTCGCGGATCGCCAGGCGGAAGCCGGCCGGGATCAGGGCCGGCGGCCCCTGGGGCGGCAAGTCCAGCGCCTCGTCGAGGCAGGCATGGAGGTCGAGGCCCGCGGCCTCGGCCGAGCCCCAGCGCGGAAAGCCCCAGCCGGAGAGGCGGGCGTCGAGGAGGTCGATCTCGACGGAGAGGTCGGGGGTCACGGCGTCCGGGCCGCGATGGCCTCGGCGAGGGCCACGGTGCGGCTCGCCTCGGCCGCGTGCAGGCGCTCCACCATCTTGCCGTCGAGGCCGATGACGCCGCGGTTGCGGTTCTCCGGCTCGGCGAAGGCGGCGAGCACGCGCCGGGCCCAGGCGACCTCGTCCGCGCTCGGGCCGAAGGCGGCGTTGGCCGGGGCGATCTGGTCGGGGTGGATCAGCATCTTGCCGTCGAAACCGCAATCGCGCCCCTGCGCGCACTCGGCCGCGAAGCCCGTCGCATCGCGAAAATCGTTGTAGATGCCGTCGATGGCGTCGATCTCGTAGGCGCGGGCGGCCGCGATCACGCTCATCAGCCAGGGCATCAGGGCCGGCCGGCCCGGCACGCCGAGGCGCAGCCGGCTCGCCTTGGCGAGGTCGTTCGGCCCGACCATGAGGCAGGCGAGGCGGGTGTCGACGTCCCGGGCCGAGCTCGCGATCTCGGCGAGGTGCAGGATCGCCATCGGGCTCTCGATCATCGCCCAGGTCCGGGTCTGGTCCGGCGCCCCGAGGCGGCGCAGGCGCGAGCCCACCGCCACCAGGGCGTCGGCGCCCGTCACCTTCGGCACCACGATGGCGTCGGGCCCGGCCGGCGCGATGGCGGCCAGATCCGCCTCGCCGTAGGGCGTGTCGAGGGCGTTGATCCGGACCACGACCTCGCGCGGGCCGAAGCCGCCCTCGGACACCGCCCGGGCGACGGCCTCCCGCGTCGCGGCGCGGGTGTCGGGCGCGACTCCGTCCTCGAGGTCGATCATCACCACGTCGGCGGGGAGGGTGCGGGCCTTCTCCAGCAGGCGCGGGTTCGATCCCGGCATCGCCAGGACGCTGCGGCGCGGGCGGATCTCGGTCATGGCGCATCCCTTGGCTGAGAGAGTCGGGCGCCGCACGACCGCACCCGGCAGCGGGGCCGTCCCGGTCCCTGGCGGACGCGACTCACCCTCGGACCCGGCGATAGCCTCCCGCGGATTCCGATTCAAGGCGCGGACCCGGTCCGCGCCCGGGCGCCGGTTCCCGTCCGGCCATCCCCGGCAAACTGCTCAGATCGCGCCCGGTCGCCCTGGGGCACGGCCGTATGTCATCGAACTGTCGCGCAATCGTCATACCGCCTTGGTCCAACCCGCCGTATGGCGCGGTGCACAACGGCGCGGGGGCTGCGGCTCACGGTGCCGATGCACGCTCCACCAGGAGACCAGCACATGAAATTCACGACCCTCGCCGCCCTCGTGGGCCTCGGCCTCGCCACCCTCGCGCCGGCCCAGGCGGCCGACATCACCGGAGCAGGCGCGACCTTCCCGTTCCCGGTCTACTCGAAGTGGGCCGAAGCCTACCGCAAGGACAGCGGCATGGGCCTCAACTACCAGTCGATCGGCTCGGGCGGCGGCATCAAGCAGATCCAGGCCAAGACCGTCGATTTCGGCGCCACCGACGCGCCGCTCAAGGGCCCGGCCCTGGAGAAGGACGGCCTCGTCCAGTTCCCCACCGTCATGGGCGGCGTCGTCACGGTGGTGAACATCCCGGGCGTCGAGCCGGGCAAGCTCAAGCTCACGGGCGAGATCATCGCCGAGATCTACGCCGGCAAGATCGCCAAGTGGTCCGACGCCAAGATCGCCAAGCTCAACGAGGGCCTGAAGCTCCCCGACGCCAACATCACCCCCGTCTACCGCTCGGACGCCTCCGGCACGACCAACATCTTCACCACCTACCTCTCCCAGGTCTCCGAGCCCTGGAAGAAGGAGTTCGGCGCGGCCACCACGGTCAGCTGGCCGGTGGGCCAGGGCGGCAAGGGCAACGAGGGCGTCACCGCCACCGTCAAGCAGGTCCCCAACGCCATCGGCTACGTCGAGTCCGCCTACGCCAAGCAGAACAAGCTCAGCCACACCCTGATCCAGAACAAGGCCGGCAAGTTCCCGCAGCCCGACGACAAGGCCTTCCAGGCCGCCGCCGCCAGCGCCGACTGGAAGTCCGCCCCCGGCTTCGGCATCTCGCTGACCGACCAGGCCGGTGAGAATGCCTGGCCGATCACCGCCGCCACCTTCATCCTCGTCCACAAGGACCCGGTCGACGCGGCTAAGACCGCCGACGTGCTGAAGTTCTTCGACTGGGCCTACAAGAACGGCGACAAGCTCGCCATCGACCTCGACTACGTGCCGCTGCCCGACGCCGTCGTCGGCCAGATCCACGACGCGTGGAAGGAGATCAAGGGCAAGGACGGCAAGCCCGTCTTCAACATGTGAGCCCATCCCTCGCGGGCCTCCGGCCCGCGAGACTCCGGGGGCGAGCCACCGCGCCCCCGCGACCGCGACGGACGAGACCGGCGCCACGGCGCCGCTCTCCCCTCGCCACCCCCTTTGGCAACGATCCGGTGATCCCCCCTCGCGCCGGCGACCGGCGCAGGCTAGGACGCCGACCGGTGAAGAGAAGACATTCGGATGGCCGCCTTGACTGACCAGATCGCCCTGACGCGCGACCGCGCCTCGGCCCGGAAGACGCCCGGCGGCCTCGGCGAAACCCTGTTCCGCGCGGCCTCCTACGGCTCGGCGCTCCTGGTGCTGTTCGTGCTCGCCGGAATCCTCGGCTCCATCGCCTACGGTGCCTGGCCGACCTTCAACGAGTTCGGCTTCGGCTTCATCACCTCCAGCGCCTGGAACATCGGGCAGGAGCAGTACGGGGCCTTCGTGGCCATCGTCGGCACCCTGGCCTCCGCCTTCCTCGCCCTGCTCATCGGCGTGCCGCTCTCCCTGGGCATCGCCGTCTACCTGACGCAGCTCTGCCCCGGCTGGGCGCGCAAGCCGGTCTCGATGACCATCGAGCTCCTCGCCTCGGTGCCGAGCATCATCTACGGCATGTGGGGCCTGTTCATGTTCGCGCCGCTCTTCGCCCGCTTCGTGCAGGTGCCGGTCTCGAACGTGGTCGAGGGCATGCCGATCGTCGGCACCCTGTTCTACGCCCGCGTCCCCTCGGGCGTCGGCATCCTCACCGCCGGCATCATCCTGGCGATCATGATCGTGCCCTTCGTGGCCTCGATCACCCGCGACATGCTCGACCAGATCCCGACCGTGCTGCGCGAGAGCGCCTACGGCATCGGCTGCACCACCTGGGAGGTGGTGCGCCACGTCCTGGTGCCCCAGGCCTCGGTCTCGATCATCGGCGCGATCATGCTCGGCCTCGGCCGGGCGCTCGGCGAGACCATGGCGGTGACCTTCGTCATCGGCAACGCCAACCGGCTCTCGGGCTCGGTCTTCGACCCGGGCTCCACCATCGCGTCGCGCATCGCCAACGAGTTCAACGAGGCCGACGGCCTGCAACTGAACTCCCTGATGGCACTCGGCTGCATCCTGTTCGTGATCACCTTCTTCGTCCTGATCATCGCCCGCATCCTCACCCGCCGCGCCAAGGTCGCCTGAGGCCGCATCGCCCCGGCCCGCCTCGAGACGTCAGGAACCCATCATGGACGCCGCCACCCCCCTCGCCACCACCGCCGCGCCGGCCCGGATCAGCCGGGTCCGCCCCGGCCGCCGGATCGCCGACAAGACCCTGATCCTGGCGAGCACCCTCGCCACCCTGATCGGCATCGTCGTCCTCGGCTCGATCCTGTTCATGCTGGTGGTCGAGGGCATCAAGGGCTTCTCGCCGACCCTCTTCACCGAGCCGACGCCGGGCCCCGGCTCCGAGGGCGGCGGCATCGCCAACGCGATCCTGGGCAGCCTGGTGCTGACCTTCCTGGGCATCCTGGTGGCGACCCCGGTCGGCGTGATGGCCGGCACCTTCCTGGCCGAGTACGGCCGCAACTCGAAGCTCGCCGACGTCATCCGGTTCCTCAACGACATCCTGCTCTCGGCGCCCTCGATCCTCATCGGCCTGTTCGTCTACACGCTGATGGTGCGCCCGATGGGCTCCTATTCCGGCTGGGCCGGCGCGGTGGCGCTGGCCATCATCGCCACCCCGGTCATCGTGCGCACCACCGAGGACATGCTGCGCCTCGTGCCCTCGACGCTGCGCGAGGCC
Source organism: Methylobacterium sp. AC433 (assembly GCF_979253015.1). NCBI lineage: Bacteria > Pseudomonadati > Pseudomonadota > Alphaproteobacteria > Hyphomicrobiales > Methylobacteriaceae > Methylobacterium > Methylobacterium sp. AC433. The sequence continues at coordinate 636,012 of NZ_CEEDBN010000001.1, forward strand.
GGCGCGGCCCTGGGCGCCCCGCCCTCCATCGTGATCAAGAGCATCACCTGGCGCGGGGCCAGCGCCGGCATCGTCACCGGCATCATCCTGGCGCTCGCCCGCATCGCCGGCGAGACCGCGCCGCTGCTCTTCACCGCGCTCAACAACAACAGCTGGTTCCGCTCCGACCTGATGGGCGGTATCCCGAACCTTCCGGTGATGATCTACCAGTTCGCGCTCTCGCCCTACCCGAACTGGCAACAGCTCGCCTGGGCCGGCGCCCTCCTCATCACCGTCACGATCCTCGCCCTCTCGATCGTGGCCCGCTTCGTCATCAAGTCCGAGCGCTCGCGCTGATCTCCGGCGCGCCGCACCTCCCCGCATTCCGACCGACAGGATCTTGAACCGATGAACGCCGCCCCCGGGATCACGTCCGCGCAGCTCACCGGACGCCACAAGGCCGACGAGTCCTCACCGGTCCGCATCGCCGTGAAGGACCTGAACTTCTACTATGGCAGCTTCCATGGCCTGAAGTCGGTCAACCTCAACTTCCACGACCGCCAGGTCACGTCGCTGATCGGCCCCTCGGGCTGCGGGAAGTCGACCCTGCTGCGCACCTTCAACCGGATCTACAGCCTGTATCCGGACCAGCGCGCGGAGGGCGAGATCCTCCTCGACGGCCAGAACGTCCTCGATTCCAAGGTCGACCTCAACGAGCTGCGCTCGCGCATCGGCATGGTGTTCCAGAAGCCGACCCCGTTCCCGATGTCGATCTACGACAACGTCGCCTTCGGCCTGCGCCTCTACGAGAAGCTGCCCAAGGCCGACCTCGACGTGCGCGTCGAGGAATCCCTGCGCAAGGCCGCCCTCTGGGACGAGGTGAAGGACAAGCTCAAGCAGTCCGGCATGGGCCTCTCCGGCGGCCAGCAGCAGCGCCTCTGCATCGCCCGCACGGTGGCCCAGCGTCCCGAGGTGATCCTGTTCGACGAGCCGACCTCGGCCCTCGACCCGATCTCCACCGGCCGTATCGAGGAGCTGATCGAGCAGCTGCGCTCGGAATTCACCATCGTCATCGTCACGCACAACATGCAGCAGGCCGCGCGCATCTCGCAGTTCACCGCCTTCATGTACCTCGGCGAGCTGGTGGAATTCGGCCCGACGACGCGCATCTTCATGAATCCGGAGAAGCGCCAGACGCAGGACTACATCACCGGCCGCTTCGGCTGATCCTCGGCAGGCCGGAACCGACCCGCGTGGGCCGGTGGCGGCCCGCGCCAGACACCATCAGGGCGGGCACCGGACAGGAGGCCCGATCGAGGAGCACACCCATGCCCGACCACATCGTCACTTCCTACGACACCGACCTCGAAGATCTGCGCCGCTCGATCTCCGAGATGGGCGGCATCGCCGAGAAGATGATGACCGAGGCCGGAGAGGCCCTGGTGCGCCGGGATTCGCCCCTGGCCCAGGCGGTGATTTCCGCCGATACCCGCCTCGACACCCTCCAGCGCGAGATCGAGGAGCGGGCGATCCTGCTCATCGCCCGGCGCCAGCCCCTGGCGATCGACCTGCGCGAGACGGTGACGGCGATCCGCGTCTCGAACGACATCGAGCGCATCGGGGATCTGGCCAAGAACGTCGCCAAGCGCGTGGTCGCGATCGCCGACCAGGTCCAGCCGCAGAAGATCGTCATCGGCGTCCAGCACATGAGCGACCTGGTGCAGGAGCAGCTCAAGGACGTCCTCGACGCCTATGCCAGCCGGGACATCAAGGCCGCCCTCGACGTGTGGGAGCGCGACGACGCCATCGACGCGCTCTACAACTCGCTGTTCCGCGAACTCCTGACCTACATGATGGAGGATCCGCGCAACATCTCGTTCTGCACGCACCTCCTGTTCGTGGCCAAGAACATCGAGCGCATCGGCGACCACACCACCAACATCGCCGAGACGATCCACTACCTCGTCACCGGCGAGAACCTCCTGGCCGAGCGCGAGCGCCCGAAGAACGACGCCTCCAACTACGCCACCGTGGACATGCCCGGCGCGGCCTGAACCCGTGCCGGTCTGATCGAAAGCGCACGATGAGTACGCGTATCCTGATCGTCGAGGACGAGGAGGCCCTCACCCTCCTCCTCCGCTACAACCTCGAGGCCGAGGGATTCATCGTCGACTCGGCCGCGCGCGGCGACGAGGCGGACCTGCGCCTGCAGGAGCAGGTCCCCGACCTCGTCCTGCTCGACTGGATGCTGCCGGCCCTGTCGGGCATCGAGCTCTGCCGCCGCATCCGCGCCCGGCGCGAGACGGAGCGGCTGCCGGTGATCATGCTCACCGCCCGCGGCGAGGAGGGCGACCGCATCCGCGGCCTCGGCACGGGGGCGGACGACTACATCGTGAAGCCGTTCTCGGTGCCCGAGCTCCTCGCCCGGGTCCGTGCCCTGCTCCGCCGGGCCAAGCCCGCCCACGTCGCCAACCTGCTGGTGGCCGGCGACATCGAGCTCGACCGGGTCAGCCACCGCATCCGCCGGGAAGGCCGCGAGATCCATCTCGGGCCGACGGAATTCAAGCTCCTCGAATTCCTGATGCAGAGCCCCGGCCGGGTGTTCTCCCGCGAGCAGCTCCTCGACGGCGTCTGGGGCCACGACGTCTACATCGACGAGCGCACGGTCGACGTCCATGTCGGGCGCCTGCGCAAGGCCCTCAACCGCCCGCGCCAGAGCGACCCGATCCGCACCGTGCGCGGCTCGGGCTACTCCTTCGACGAGATGTTCGAGGCGGAGGCCGAGTAGCTCAGCCGAGCAACTCGGCCGAAGGGCCGGCCCCCGAACGGCCGATTGCGGTCGGCGCCCGGGTTCGCCCTCAGGCGAACAGCATGGTGTCGGTGGGCAGGTGGACGGTGAAGCCCTTGCCCTCGTCGACCCAGTTTGGGCCGGCGGCGCCGTGGTTGATGCCGTTGGCCTCCTCGGCACTGCCAGCGAAGTGATGCTGGCCGGTCTGGGTGTTGTAGAAGCGCTCCAGGGTCAATCCGCCCGACGCACTCGCATCCGCGTAGGCCTCGAAGGCCACGCCCTCGTACTTGTAGCTCGGCGCGGTCTTCAGGACCTGGTCGCGCTCGGCGACGCTCGTCGTGAAGAAGTGGGCGTTCGAGACCGTGTCGAAGAACCGGAACACGTCGACGGTGTCGGCGCCCTTGGCCGGAGTCGCCCAAGGGGTGCCCTCGTAGGTGAACCACGGCAGCGTCTGCTGGATCTGCAGCTTCTCCGCCGTGCTCGTCGTGTAGAAGTGATCGCCCGTATGCGTGTCGTAGAAGCGGTACACCGCCGTGACGGCGCTGGTGACGGGGCTGGCGGTGACGGGGGCCGCCGGGGTCGCCACGACCACCGCCGGGGCGCTCGGCGCGCCGTAGAGGGCCTGGATTCCCGCGATGTCGCCGGCGCCGAGGGTGGTGATGGCGGGATTGAGGATCGCGTTCATCACCTCGGGCTTGGCGTTGTAATGGTCGAGCCCGAGGGCGTGGCCGATCTCGTGCAGGGCGACGACGGCGAGGTCGACGTTCTGGTTGCTGATCACGCGGGCGCCGGAGGCGTGCCAGCCCTCGCCGCTGTCGAAGGTCACGGCGGCGGATTGCATGCGCTGGCCGCTGTAGGAATAGTTGGCGTAGCCCAGGGTGTTGCCGAGGCCGTCGATGCCGCCGAGGGTGAAGTCGATCTGGGCGGTCGCCGTCGAGGCGACCTGCTGGAACGCGATGTTCGCGGCGGTGGCCCAGGTCGCGAAGGCGCCCTGGAGGATGCCGAGGAAGGTGGTCGGGATCGTGCCGTCGACGGCCCAGGTCACGGTGCCACCGCCCGTTCCCGCCGCGCCCGCGCCCCAGCGCGGACCCTCCAGCGCATAATCCCCCATCGGCTCCCCTCCCGTCCGTTCGGGCCAGGGTCGGTCGGAGAGCTTACGATTGCCTTAACCGCACCCGCCGGTGCGGTCCCTCACACGATGCTGCGCACGACGCCGCCGTCGACGCGAAGCGCCGCGCCGCTGGTGGCGCTGGCGGCCGGGCTGCAGATGTAGGCGACCATGCTGGCCACCTCCTCGACGGTGGCGAGGCGGCCGATCAGCGAGGTCGGGCGATGCTCGGCGACGAAGGCGCGGCCCGCGGCGTCGAGGTCGACCTCGCCTCCCGTTCCCGCCTGCCCCTGCGCCATGCTCTTCATGAACTCGGCCACGCCCTCCGACAGGGTCGGGCCCGGCAGCACGCTGTTCACGGTGACGCCGCTGCCGGACACGGTCTCGGCGAGGCCTCGGGCGACGGCGAGCTGCGCGGTCTTCGTCATTCCGTAATGGACCATCTCCACCGGGATGTTCACGCCGGATTCGGAGGAGATGAAGACCACGCGGCCCCAGCCGCGCGTCACCATGCCGGGGGTGTAGGCCCGCGACAGACGCACGCCGCTCATCACGTTGGTGTCGAAGAAGCGATGCCAGTCCTCGTCCGGAATCTCGAAGAAGGGCTTGGGCTCGAAGATGCCGGTGTTGTTCACGAGGATGTCGACGTCCGGCAGACCGGCGACCACGCGGGCCGCGCCGTCCGTGCTGGCGACGTCGCCGGGCGCTCCGATGAAGCCGGCATGGCCGGTCTCCCGCTTCAGGCGCTCGACGGCGTCGCGGACGCGGTCCTGCATGCGCCCGTTGATCGCCACGTTGGCCCCGAGTTCGCCCAGCGCCTTGGCGATGGCGTAGCCGATGCCGCTGGTGGATCCGCTGACGAGGGCGCGCTTGCCGGACAGGTCGAGATGCATGGGATCGTCCTTCGTGAGGGTCTCGGCCCCCGTGCGGCCTGTGACCGCCCGCGGGCCGGGGCCGTGGGAGGCCTTCGTGCGGATCAACGCGCGGGACGGGACCTGGTGCGATCGCCCTCCGTTTCGGCCTTCCGCCTCAGCCCTCCGGCCGCCGCCGCAGGACGCTCGTCACCGCGCCGAGGCTCGCGAGGCCGACGGCGCACCACAGGGTCGCGGCCACCGGGCCGGCCGGCGCGCTTCCCTGGTGCAGCCCGAAGATCACCGCCACCAGGGCGGCGCCGAAGGATTGGCCGGTGAGGCGCGCGGTGGATTGCATGCCGCTCGCCCCGCCGCTGCGGTCGCGCGGGGCGCTGGTGATGATGACCTTGTTGTTGGGAGACTGGAACAGGCCGAAGCCGAGGCCGCACAGCGTGAGGCGCCAGGCGATGTCCAGGTGCGAGGCGCCCTCGGGCAGCAGCGCGGTCGCCGCGAGGCCCGTGGCCATCAGGGCGAGGCCGAGGCCGCCGAGCAGCCCCGGGGCATAGCGGTCGGCGAGGCGCCCCGAGATCGGCGCCATCAGGGCGATGGCGATCGGCCACGGCGTCATCAGGAAGCCGGTCTGCGTCTCGGAGAGGTGCAGCACGTCCTGGAAGTAGAAGGGCAGGGCGACGTAGGCCATCATCTGCGCCGAGAAGGAGGCGATCGAGCTCGCCATCGACAGCGCGAAGGCCGGGATCCGCAGGAGGTCGACGGGCAGGAGCGGGCGCGCCATCCGGGTCTGCGTCCAGACGAAGACCGCGCCGATCGCCAGAGCCGCACCGATCTCCGCCAGCGCCACGCCCCGCGTCGCCGGGTCGCCGAGGCCGTCGACGCCGATGATGAGGAGCCCGAAGGTCAGGGCGTTGAGCACGGCGCTGCGAAGGTCGAAGCGCCCGCCGCTCCGGGGCGTCACCGGGAGGGTGCGGGCGCCCACCGTCAGCGCCACGAGACCCACCGGCAGGTTGACGAGGAACAGCCAGGGCCAGGTCGCCACGGACAGGATCGCGGCCGCCACCGTCGGCCCTGCGGCGGAGGCCATCGCCACCACCAGGGCGACGTTGCCGACGCCGCGCCCGATCAGCCGGTGCGGGTAGATGAAGCGCACCAGGGCGATGTTCACGCTCATGATCCCGGCCGCCCCCAGCCCCTGGGCGATCCGCGCCGCCACCAGCCAGTCGAGGGTGGGGGCGAAGGCGCAGGCCACCGAGGCCGCCGTGAACAGGACGAGGCCGGTGAGGTAGACCCGGCGATAGCCGAGGATGTCGCCGAGGGACGCGAGCGGGAGCAGCGCGGCCGTCACCGCGATCTGGAAGCTGTTGGTCACGAAGATCGCCGCGGAGGGCTCGACCGCGAGGTCCTTGGCGATCACCGGCAGGGCGACGTTGACGATCGCTCCGTCGAGCACCGCCATGGTCATGGCGAGGCCGATCGCCAGGAGCGCCAGCATGCGCTCGCGCACCGGCAATCCGTCCGTCACGGGCTCCGCCGCGGCGCTGGGGGCATGCTTCGTCATGGGCGGACCCCTGGGACGCTGCGGCGGGTTTCGCAAGGGCCGGCGCGACTCGGCGTGTCCTTTGTCACCTCGATCCGGCGGTCCGCGGCCGGAACCTGCGCTATGTCGGACGGGACGCGCCCGACCGCGCGCCGCTGCCGGGAACCCACATGGACGCGCTCCTCAAGATCTCCGCCCTCCTGCTGGCGGCCCAGATGTCCCTGGCGCCTGTCTCCGCCCAGACCGCCGGGACGGACGCCGCACCCCTCGGCATCGGGCTCGAAGGCTTCGCCTATCCCTACCCGGTCTTCTTCCTCGAGCGGATGCGCGACGGCGAGCGCCAGCGCCTCGCCTACATGGACGTGGCCGCCGAGGGTCAGGCCAACGGGCGCACCGTCCTCCTCCTGCACGGGCGCAATTTCCCGTCGAGCTACTGGCAGCCGGTGATCCAGGCGCTCACCCGCGCCGGCTACCGTGTGGTCGCTCCGGACCAGCTCGGCTTCGGCAAGTCGGCCAAGCCCGTGGGGGCCTACACCTTCGACGCGATGGCGGCCGACACCGTGGCGCTGCTCGATTCCCTGAGCCTGCCGCGGGTCGACGTGGTGGCCCATTCCATGGGCGGCATGCTGGCGGTGCGCCTGACCCGCAACGCCCCGACGCGGGTCAACAGCCTCGTGCTCGAAGCACCGATCGGCCTGGAGGATTACCGGTTCACGGTGCCGCCGGTCTCCGACGCCACCCTGCTGCGCCTGGAGGGCGACGCCACCGCGGAATCCTACCGGCGCCAGCTCATGACCAACTACGCCCTGTCGCTGCCGGCCTCGGCCATCGAGCCCTTCGTGTCCCTGCGCGAGCGGGTGAAGGGCTCGGGCGAGTATCCGCGCTGGCTCCAGTCCTTCGTCAATTCCTACCAGGCGATCTGGGGCCAGCCGGTGGTGCACGAGATCCCGCTGATCCCGGTCCCGACCCTCTTCATCATGGGCGAGAACGACCACAACGCGCCCGGCAAGCCCTTCGCGCCGGAAGCCCTGCGGGCGGGGATGGGGCGCAATGCCGAGCATGCGCGGACGCTGGCCGGCCAGATGCCGAGCGGCCGCGCGGTGGTCCTTCCGGGCATCGGCCACCTCGTCCACATGGAGGCCACGGACCAGTTCAACAGCCTGACGCTCGAATTCCTCGACGGGCACTGAGCGCCGGGCCACCGCAACGGGAGACACGTCATGGGCATGGATGTCGGGATGATCGGCCTCGGCCGGATGGGCCGCGGCATGGCGGCGAGCCTGGTCCGGGCCGGGCACAGGGTGCGGGTCTGGAACCGCTCGGCCGGCGCGGCCGACGGGCTGGCCGGGGTCACGCCGGTGGCGCGCGCCGCCGAGGCCTTCGCGGGGGATGCGGCGATCACCATGCTGGCCGACGACGCGGCCCTGCGCGCGGTGATCGTCGAGGGCGGCCTCCTCGACGGCGGGACCCGCCCGGGCCTCCACCTTTCCATGAGCACGATCTCGGTGGCCCTGGCCCAGGACCTCGCCGCCATCCACGCCCGGGCCGGCGTGCCCTACATCGCCGCCCCGGTCTTCGGACGCCCGGACGTCGCCGAGGCCGGCGCCCTGAACATCGTGGCGGCCGGAGACCCGGAGGCGGTGGCGCGGGCGCAGCCGCTCCTCGACGCGATGGGCGCCCGGACCTGGGGCTTCGGCTCGGAGCCGCACCGCGCCAACGCGGTCAAGCTCGCGGGCAACTTCATGCTGATCTCGGCGATCGAGGCGATGGGGGAGGCCGCCGCCCTCGCGGAGGGGCATGGGGTGCCGGGGGCCGACCTCCTCGAGCTCCTGACCGGCACCCTGTTCGCCTCGCCGGTCTACAAGAATTACGGCGCCCTCATCGCCGCCCGACGCTACGAACCGCCGGGATTCAACCTCAAGCTCGGCGCCAAGGATGTCGGGCTGGCGCTGGCCGCGGCCGGGGCGGCCGGGGTGCCGATGCCCTTCGCCAGCGTCCTGCGCGACAACCTGATCGAGGCGATCGGCCACGGCGATGCCGACAAGGACTTGGCGGCCCTGGCGGAGGTCGCGCGCCGCCGCGGCCGGACCGCCTGAGGCTCGAAATCTGCCCGCTCAGCGGCTGAAGACGAACAGCGACACGCCCACCACCATCGGCACCAGGGCGGCGACGCCGATGAACAGCGGCATGATCCAGCCGCTGCCGCTCTCGGGCTTGGCGGCCTCCCGCGCCTTCGGCGGCGCGGCCTCGGTCTTCCGGGCGAGCGCGATGCGGTCATGCGAGGGCGCGTTGCCGGCCGCCTCGTCGTCGGTGCCGAGCTGCGACAGCCCCGGGTCGTACTGGGCGATCTTGTCCCCGGTCCGGCCGCTGTCGATGTCCGCCTTCAGCATGGCGGTGGTGGGCCGCTCGGACTCGGGCGGTGTCTCGACCGCGAGGTTGCCCGGGGCGGGGGGTGTTTCGGATCGTAGGGTCATGCGGCGGCTCCATCGCTTGGGGCGCATCTGTGAGGGAGCAACGCGCCGTGGCCTCGCCCGTTCGCCGCCCGCTCTGACGCAGGAACGCTTCACGCCGGAGACGTCGTTCGCGTCCGCCCCGGCCGGCCTGCGCTGTTCAGGGAGCGTGACCCGGTCTCCGCCATCCGCACAGTCCGCGTCAGGGAGCGTCAGGCGGCGCCGCGCGCCCAGGCTTCTCCTATCGGCCGGCCCTCCGCGGCCTGGAGGGTGACCTGGTTCCGCCCGTTGTGCTTGCTGCGGTAGAGCGCGGCATCGGCGCGGGTCACCAGGCCGTCGCTGGTCTCGCCCGGCCGGAACGCGGCGACGCCGAAGGAGCAGGTCCGGGTGCCGACGGCGGGCAGGGCCGTCGCCGCGATCTGCCGGCGCAGATGCTCGGCGAGGGTCGCCGCCGCGTCGAGACCGGTCCTCGGGCAGACGATCATGAACTCCTCGCCGCCCCAGCGCCCGATCGTGTCGGCCGGGCGCGCGCCCTCCGCCAGGACGGCCGCGAGGGCGACGAGCACCCGGTCGCCGACCTTGTGTCCGTGCCGGTCGTTGATCGCCTTGAAGTGGTCCACGTCGGCCAGGATCACGCAGAGCTCCGTGCCGTCCGCCTCCGCTGCGGCGATCGCCGCCTCGAGGGCGGCGTCGAGCCGGCGCCGGTTGTCGAGGCCGGTGAGCAGGTCGGTGTTGGCGAGGCGCTCGAGGTCCTGCGTGCGCTCGGCGACGCGGGCCTGCAGCGAGGCGTTCATCTCGCGCAGGTCCTGCATCAGCCGGGCGTTCTCCTCGAAGGCCCGGCGCAGGCGGCGGACCATGGTGTTGAGTGCGTTCGTCAGCGCATGCAGCTCGTGGCGTCCCCCGGCCGTCAGCGTCAGGGGGCGGGTCCCGAGGGTGTCGGCGTCGAGATGGGCCAGGAAGCGGCTGATCTGCGCCAGGGGGCGCCCGACCATGTGGCGGATCACCACGAAGAAGATCAGCCCGAGCACCAGAGACTTCAGCGCCGAGTTGATCAGGATCACGATGAGCGTGTTCTTCACCCGGTCGATGGCGATGGCGTCGTTCGAGTGGAGCGTCTAGGAGCCGGTCGGGTAGCGCTGCCCGTCGCGCTCGGTGTGGACCAGGGCGAAGGTGCGGCTGATGGCGCGGCCGAAGACCGGGGGGGCCGCGGTCTCGGTGCCGTCGCGCGCCACCTCCACGATGCGGCCGTCCGGCCCGGTGATGGTCCCGAGGGCCTGGACGCGACGGCCGTTCTCGTCGCGCACCTCGACGCCGAGCACCGCGGGCAGTTCCGTCATGCCGGTGAGGATGCCGGTGAGCACCGCGGCGTTGAAGCGCCACTGGGCATCCTCGATCCCCGGGCCGAAGGTCCGCTCCATGGCGGACAGGTCGTCGCGCAGCCGGTCGCTGGCGCGCCGATACTCGATCGCCATCTGGACCCCCGTGAGGGCGATCGCCACCACGATGTAGCAGCCGAAGATGACCCGCATCAGCCGGGTGGCGAGGGCGCGGCTGGGGGGCGGCACCTCGGAGGCCCGCCCGGGGCCGGCGGACCCGGGCGTCCGGGAGCGGAAGGGCGATCTGGGCATCCGCGGCGCTACTCGCTCGACAGGAAGGACGAATCGTAGACGGCGTGAAGCTTGGGCAGGTCCTCCGGGGCGGACCAGGCCTCGATGATCCGCCGGTACTCCGCCGTCGGGCGCACCTCCGACAGGATCGCGTCGATCCGGTCGATGATCTCCCGGCCCCAGGGGGTGCGCGAGCACATCACCCGGCTGAACACCGGCTCCGGGGCCTCGGCCAGGGGCAGCCCGACCCAGGGCCTCGGCTCACCCAGGGCCGCGGCGTAAAAGGCCGCGATATCGGCATACTCGACGAGGTAGTCGAGCCGGCCGTTCTGGAACATGCGGAAGGCTTCGTCGAACTCGGAATGCAGCTGCGGCGCCCCCACACCGAGCAGGATCGCGTCGATCGCGGGGCCCAGGGAGCGGTTGCGCAGCATGCTGGTGCGCAGGTCCGGATGGTCCGCGAGCAGGCTCCGCAGGGAAAGGGGCCCGAGGGCCTCGAAGCGGGCGCGCTGCTCCTCCCGGACCATGATGCGCAGGGGATAGAACATCCCCGTGGGGCGCGAGAAGTACGCGAAGGCCTCGCGCTCCGGCGTCCGCACGCCGCCGACGAAGCACCAGTCCGCCCCCTGCTTCATGGCGCTGACCACGCGGGGGAACGGCGCGTTGATCGTGTGATGGGCGTAGCCGTCGAGGCGCTTCATCAGGATGTGCCTGATGCGGTCCGCGATCCCGCCATCGGCCTGCGGGCCGTCGGTGATCATGTAGGGGGCGGCGGTGTAGCGCGTCCAGGTCACCTGCCTGAGGGGGGCGGCCGCCTCGGCCGCCGCGAGCGCCTCGCCCGCGCGGGCGCACGGGACGGGGCCTGCCGCCAGCACCATGCACCCCGCGAGCGCCGCGAGGCCGAGGACCGTTCCTGGAAGCCGAAGGGACCGGAGCATCGGTGCGGCTACTCCGCCCGCGCCGTGGTCGAGTCCAGCGGGATGCTCTGCGGGAATCGGAAGGCGTTGCCCGGGTCCACCTGCCGCTTGATCGCCTGCAGCCGTTCGAGGTTCTCGCCGTAATAGGCGAGCTTCCAGTTCGGAAGGTCGCGGCTCGGGAAGTTCACGTAGGAGCGCGGCATCACGAAGCGCTGCATCGCCGCGAAATACTCGGCCAGCCAGGCCTGCTGGCGCGCGACCACGTCCGGCGGGTCGATCGGCGCCCACGAGGTTTCCATCTCGAAGATGAAATCCGCCGTGCGGTGGACGTAGGCGGTGTCGGTAGGACGCTTGTCCTTCACCCGGCCGCCGACCGCGAACAGGATGCCGAGATTGTCCTGGCGCACCGAGCCGCCCGGCCAGCGCGTCATCCAGGTGAGCATGGTCTCCAGGGCCTCGCCCGAGAGGCCGCCCGCCACGTAGCTTGAGCGCATGTCGTAGAGCCCGGTCGGGTCGTCGGTCGCCAGGTAGTCCCGCGCGCTCCAGTAGTCGAGATGATTGATCTGGGCGAGGTCCGGCTTCAGCACCGCGAAGGCCGGCGCCATGACCTCGCGCAGGTCCTCCGGCGTGCCCCAGTAGATCCCGAGGGTCTGCGCGCCCAGGTCGCGCCGGTCCGGAACGCCGGGGCGCCTGGGGGCGATCTTGCTGCGTGTCGCGAGCATGGTCGCATGGTCGCGCTGAATGCGCTGCAGGGCCAGCATCACCTCGACCTGGCGCTGGGCCGGCCAGGCGATGTTGAAGGTCGTGACGTGGCCGACCGGGTCGAGGGCGAAGGTGAAATCCGTGTGGACCCCGAAATTGCCGCCGCCGCCGCCGCGGGCCGCCCAGAACAGGTCGCTGTTCTCGCCGCGGAGCTCGCTGGCGCGCCGGAGCAGGCCATCCGCCGTCACCATCTCGGTGGCGCGCAGGCTGTCGCAGGTCAGGCCGAAATGGGTCGCCGAGAAGCCCCATCCCCCACCGAGGACGAGGCCGCTGGTTCCCACCGTGGGGCATCGTCCCGACGGCACGGCGTGTCCGGTGCCCCGCAGCGCGTCGGCCATGTCCTGGTTGCTCGCGCCGCCCGCCACGGTGACGAGGCCGGCCTCCAGGTCCACCGTGACCCGGTTCATCGGCTTGACGTCGATGAGCAGGCCCTCGGTCGTGGAGAAGCCCGCGTAGCTGTGGCCGCCGGAGCGCACGGCGAAGGGCTGGTTCTCCTGGCGCGCCCAGGCGATGCAGGCCTGCACGTCCGCGGGACCCGCGCACATCGCGATCGCGGAGGGGCGAACCTCCGCCCAGCGTGCATTGTTGGGCCAGGCGGCGTAGGCATAGCCGCTCTCCCCGGGGCGCAGCACGCGACCGCGCAGATCCCGGGCGAGGGCGTCGAGGCCGCGCGTCTCCCGGGCCGTGGCGGCGAAGGGGATGGCGCCGACGGGGGCGGCGGCAGCGGCCCCGACCTGAAGAAAGCGTCGGCGATGGAGCCCTTGCGGCATGGTCTGCAATCCGGATGCGGGTACTCGATCCCATGCCATGGGAAAGCTCAACGCTGGGTTAACCGGGCCAATAAATCAATGGTACTTGGATCGTATAGATCTGAAAAACGTGATCAGATCTCTTTCGATGCTGTATAATTCCTACGACGATCCGCCGATGATTTGTGGGATGGGGGAGGCCTCTTTCCAATCTGTGTAATGAGACGGCGATGGGCGCCGTCCTGAAGTAACGGCCCTGGCGGAAACACTGGCTCGTCAGACTGGCGAGGACCGATGCGCGGGCCGATGCGGGCGACGATCGTCCGCGCGCCCGGTGGCGCAGGCCTTCGCCGTCGGCGCCTCGGCGGGGCCGATCGTGTTCGGGCCGTGACTTGCGCAACCCCGGCTGCCGGCACAGGAACCCGTCTGGTCCCGCTCGTGCTTCCGAACCGTCGGGAACGTTGCGGGAGGGATCGGGACGACATGCGGGACGACGTGCGGGACGACGCGACGCGGGTGGAGAGCCGGGACCGGGTGGGTTCGATCTGCCGCTCCCTGCGCCGGGCGATCGTCGAGCGGGCGATCATGCCCGGCGACCGGCTGCCGGAAGATGCGCTGGGTGAGCGCTTCGGCGTCAGCCGCACCATCGCGCGCCAGGCCCTCGGGCAACTGGCCGGGGAGGGGCTGGTGGAATTGCGGCGCAACCGCATCGCCGTGGTGGCGACCCCGAGCTGGGCGGAGGCGCGGGACACCTTCGACGTGCGCATCAGCCTGGAGCGCCTCGTGGTCGCGCGCCTCGCCGGGCGGCTGACGCCGGAGCAGCAGGCGGCGCTGAACGCGCATATCGGCCAGGAGGAGGCGGTCCAGTGCGGCGCGGACGGCGCCTCGATCCGGCTCGCCACCGAGTTTCACCTGCTGCTCGCCCAGATGACCGGCAGCCCGGTGCTGGAGCGCTACGTGGCCGAACTCGGCTACCGCTGCGCCCTGGTGCTCTCGCTCTACAGCCGGCCGCATTCCGCCGAGTGCGGGGTCAGCGAGCACCGCGCCCTGGTCGCCGCCCTGGTCGCGGGCGACCCGGAGCGGGCCATGGCGCTGATGGACCATCACCTCGACGCCGTGGCCGAGCGGGCCCGGATCGTCGCGACCCCGCCGCGCGAGCGCGACCTCGGCCGCCTGCTCGCGCCCTATATCGAGCCGGTGGGCGCCTGAGCCCGCCTCAGGTGTTCAGGCCGTGCTGGCTGAGGATGCGCTCGGCGCTGTCGTTCCAGACCTCCATGGTCACGATCAGGCCGTCGCGCACCGTGAAGCGGTCGACGTAGCGGTTGCCCTCGAAGGGCGTCCCGTCCGGCCAGGCGCCGTAGAGGGTGCCGAGGCTGTAGACCGTGGTGACGCCGTCGCCCGGAACCACGTCGAGCCGCTCCATCCGCTTCTTCACCCAGGCGTAGCGTCCGGCATTGAAGGCCGTGACCTCACGGGGATGCGCGAAGGTGCGGCCGCCCGTGAACACGATGGTGATGCCCGGCGCCATGTAGCCGGCCGCCCGCTCGGGATCGGGCACCATCGAGGCTTCGAGATAGGCGGTGACGTTGGCGGCATCCCGGGCGGTGGTGTCGGTCATGATCGGATCTCCTGGGTCAGGCCCATCCCTGCCGCAAACGCCGCCAAAGTGCATGCAACAAGTGTATGCACTTTGGCGCATCGGGAGGCAGTGCGGCGGCTGTCCGCGAAATTTGTCGAGCCAATTCAAGGCCGAAGCCGATGGCACAGGGGTTGCGGACCGGATCCCGACGCATCCGCCGGAGACAAGTCCATGCGCAGACGCCAGACGCCGCACCTGACCCGCCGCCTCGCCCTGGGCGCCTGCCTGCTCCTCGGGTTGCCCTTCGCCGGCACCGCCCGGGCCGAGGAGCCGATCCGGATCGGCCTCGTCACGGCGCTGAGCGGGCAGTCGGCGAAATCCGGCGAGGCGATCTCCCGCGGGATCGGCCTCGCCATCGACGAGATCAATGCCGGCGGTGGCGTGCTCGGGCGGCCCCTGGAACTGGTGGCGCGGGACGACGAGGCCAACCCGTCGAAGGGCGTGCTCGCCGCCCGCGAGCTGATCCAGCGGGTCGGCGTGGTCGCCCTGGTGGGCGGCCTCGACACGCCGGTCTCGATGGCGCTGGTGCCCATCGCCAACCAGATGAAGGTGCCGTTCCTCGGCCCCTGGGCCGCCGGCACCGGCATCACCCGAAACGGGGCGGCCGACAACTACGCGTTCCGGGTCTCGGCGGTCGACGCCCTGGTGGACGAGGCCCTCGTCGCCTACGCGGTGAAGACCCACGGGGCGAAGAAGCCCGGGATGATCCTCGTCAACAACGCCTGGGGCGAGTCGAACCAGCAGGGCCTGACGGCGGCGCTCAAGGCCGCCGACCTGCCCGCCGCCGGCATCGAGAAGTACGAGGCGGCCGATCTCGACATGGTGCCCCAGCTCACCCGCCTGCGGGAGGCGGGCGCCGACACCCTGTTCCTCGTCGGCAATGTCGGACCCTCGGCCCAGGTGGTGAAGTCCCTCGACCGGATGGGCTGGAGCGTGCCGGTGGTCTCGCACTGGGGGCCGGCCGGCGGGCGCTTCGACGAGCTCGCCGGGCCGAGCGCGGCCAAGGTCCACTTCATCCAGACCTTCACCTTCGCGGGCAACACCAGCCCGAAGGCCCTCGCGGTCCTCGATGCGCTCAAGGCGAAGTATCCGGCGATCAAGTCGATGGCCGACGTCACCCCGGCGGTGGGCATCGCCAACGCCTACGACGCCACCCACCTGCTCGCCCTGGCGATCAAGGCCGCCGGCTCGACCAAGGGACCGGAGGTGCGGGACGGCTTCTACAAGGTCGCGAGCTATCCGGGCCTGATCAAGACCTACGACAAGCCCTTCGCGCCGGGCCGGCACGACGCCCTCGGGCCGCAGGACTACGTCTTCACCCGCTTCAAGGATGGCGAGATCGTCGCCGTCACCAATTGACGGGGCGGGGCCGATGCTCACGGGAACGCTCATCACAGGCCTCGGCCTCGGCAGCATGTACGGTCTGGTGGCGCTCGGCTTCCACATCACCTACGCGGTCTCGGGCACGGTGAACTTCGCGCAGGGGAGCGCCGTCACCCTCGGGGCGGTGCTGGGCTACACGCTGGGGGTGACTCTGGGCTGGCCGATGCCGGCGGCGATCCTCGGGGCGCTCCTGGGCTGCGCGCTCCTCGGCCTCACGGTCGAGCGGCTGCTGGTCCGGCCCTTCGTGGAGAAGGGCTCGGATGCGTGGCTGCTCGCCACCGTGGCGGGCGGCATCGTCCTCGACAACGCGATGCTGTTCACCTTCGGCAAGGAGCCGCGCAGCCTGCCCTCGTCCCTGGCGGTGACGCCGGTGGAGATCCTCGGCACCGGCATCTACCCGCTCCAGCTCCTCATTCCCGTGGTCGGGCTCGCGGTGGCGGTGGCGATCCGGACCCTGTTCCGCCGCACCGACCTCGGCCGGGTGCTGCTGGCGGTGGCGCAGAACGCCGACGCCGCGCGGCTGATGGGCATCGACGTCCGGCGCACGGTGGCCTGCGCCTTCGCGCTTTCGGCACTGCTGGCCGGGGCCGCCGGCCTCCTCATCGCACCCTTGTTCTCGGTCTCGGCCGAGATGGGGGCGCTGTTCGGGATCAAGGCCTTCGCGGTGGCGATCCTGGGCGGCATCGGATCGGCCACCGGCGTCGTGCTGGCGGGCCTGCTCTACGGCCTCGTCGAGGCCGGCGTCACCGCGACGCTCGGCTCCACCTACACCCAGCTCGTGGTGTTCTCGGTGATCATCCTGGCCCTGGCGCTCCGCCCCGACGGCCTCCTCGGCCGCGCCGCGATCAACAAGGTCTGAGCCCGATGCACCGCTTGCGCGCTCCGGCCGCGATGCCGCTGACGATCCTGGCCCTGACCCTGGCGGGCCTCGCCCTGGTCGGGCTGACCGGGGGCTACAGCCACTTCGTCATCGCCCTCGTGGCCCTCACCACCGTGGCCGGGACGGGGCTCAACGTCCTCCTCGGCCTGACCGGGCTGATCTCCTTCGGGCATGCGGGCTTCTATGCCATCGGCGCCTATGCGAGCGCGATCCTCACCGGGGCCGGCCTGAGCTTCTGGCTCGCGGTGCCGGCCGCCGGCCTCTTGTCCGGGCTGGTCGGGGCCGGGCTCGCGGTGCCGGCCATGCGGGTGAAGGGTCCCTACCTCGCGATGGTCACCATCGCGTTCGGCTTCATCATCGAGCATGCGCTGATCGAGGGCGGGTCGCTGACCGGCGGCCAGAACGGCCTCGTGGTCACCGTCGGGCCGAGCCTGTTCGGAGTTCCCTTCGCCGAGCGCGAGCTGGCGTTCCTCGCCGTCCTCGCCGCGGGCCTCGGCCTCTACGGCTTCCACCACCTCGCCCGCAGCCGCCTCGGCCGGGCGATGCGGGCGGTGCGCGACGCCGACGTGGCGGCCGCCTCCCTCGGCTTCGACCCGGTCCGGGTGAAGACCCTGGCCTTCGCGCTCTCGGCGGCGCTGACGGGCCTCGCCGGGGCGGTGCTGCCGCCGCTGATGCTGTTCATCGCCCCGAGTTCGTTCCCGTTCTCGCAATCGATCCTGTTCGTGCTCTCGGTGGTGGTCGGCGGGGCCGGCACGGTTCTCGGTCCGCTGTTCGGCGCTCTCGTCACCGTGCTCCTGCCCGAGACCCTGGCGGGGCTCGCCGAGTACCGCCTGCTGTTCTTCGGCCTCGCCACCCTGGTGGTGCTCTGGCTGGTGCCGTCGGGGATCGTCGGCACCGCGGCGCGGCTGCTGCCCCGGCCGCGAACCGGCGCCGCTCCCCCTGCCGTCGATTTCGGCCGGCTCATCGGGCAGCGCGGGGCCGAGGCCCTGGTGGTCGAGGGCATCGGAATCAGCTTCGGCGGCATCCGCGCGGCCGAGGGCGTCTCGGTCCGGGCGGAGGCCGGGGCGGTGACGAGCCTGATCGGCCCCAACGGCGCCGGCAAGACCACCGTGCTCAACATGATCTCGGGCTTCTACCGGCCGCAGGCCGGAGCGATCCGTTTAGGGAAGCGGGACCTCGCAGGCGCCCCGGCCCACGCCATCGCCCGGGCCGGCATCGCCCGCACCTACCAGACCACGCGCCTGTTCGGCTCACTGGGCGTTCTCGACAACGTCGCCCTCGCGTTCGAGCCGGGCCGCCTCTGGCGCCGCTCCGGCGAGGGCGACCGCGCCGCCGCCGCGTCCCTGCTGGACTTCGTCGGTTACGCGGGCGACCTCGACCGGCCGGCCGCGGAGCTGCCCCATGTCGACCGCCGCCTGGTGGAGATCGCCCGGGCGCTGGCCGGCCGGCCACGCATCCTCCTCCTCGACGAGCCCGCCGCGGGCCTGACCCGGGCCGACACCGACGCGCTGGGCGGGCT
Organism: Methylobacterium sp. AC433; assembly: GCF_979253015.1. NCBI lineage: Bacteria > Pseudomonadati > Pseudomonadota > Alphaproteobacteria > Hyphomicrobiales > Methylobacteriaceae > Methylobacterium > Methylobacterium sp. AC433. Next base: position 654,196 of record NZ_CEEDBN010000001.1, read on the forward strand.
CCTGCGCCGGATCGCCGCGCAGGGCATCGCCGTGGTGCTGGTCGAGCACGACATGCCCCTGGTCATGGGCGTCTCCGACGCGATCCTGGTCATGGATGCCGGGCGTCCGATCGCAAACGGGAGTCCGGCCACGATCCGTCGCGACCCGGCGGTGATCCGCGCCTATCTGGGCGGGGCCGACACGCCCGCGCGGCCCCGCGCCGCCGCCTGGACGCCGCCGGCCGACGCGGTGCTCTCCACCCTGGGCCTCACCGCCGGCTACGGCGCCGCCCCGGTCCTCGACCGCGTCGCCCTCGAAGTCCGCCCCGGCGAGACCGTGGCGCTGCTGGGCGCCAACGGCGCTGGCAAGTCGACGACCCTGCGGGCGCTCGCCGGCCTGCTCCGGCCGGTCTCGGGCGGGATCGTGCTGGAGGACCGGGCCATCGCGCAGCTGCCCGCCCACACCATCGCCCGCCTCGGCCTCGCCCTGGTGCCCGAGGGGCGGCAGGTCTTTCCCGAGCTGACCGTGATCGAGAACATCCGCCTCGGGGCGCATGGCCGCAAGGCGCCCATCGACCCGGCCGAGATCGAGGCGCTGCTCACCCGCTTCCCGCGCCTGCGCGACCGAGCGACGAGCCGGGCGGGCCTGCTCTCGGGGGGCGAGCAGCAGATGCTGGCGATCGCCCGCGGGATGATGGCGCAGCCGCGCATCCTCCTCCTCGACGAGCCCTCCCTCGGCCTGGCGCCGGCGATGATCAACGCCCTCTACGCCGTGGTGGCGGACCTGCGCGACCAGGGCGTCACCATCCTGATCGTCGACCAGATGGCGGCCCTCGCCTTGACGGTGGCCGATCGCGGCTACGTGCTGGAACAGGGCCGCGTCGTCACCGCCGGCACCGCCGCCGAACTCAGTGCCGATGCCGGCCTGGAGGCCGCCTATCTCGGGGCCGCCTGACGCGGCGACCGGAGCACACCGCAGACCGTAGAAATCAAAATGATCAAGCGCTACAGCATCTTCGCCGACTACCATCAGTTTTATCTGTGGGATCACGGGGCGGCTCCGGATGCGCCGACCCAGTACACCGAGGCGGATACGGTCCGCCGCATGAAGACGGCGCCGTTCGTGGTCGTCGTTCAACCCGAACGCAACATGGATGTGCCGGTCGAAGTCGAGATCGCGGACGGACCGCCGGAGCCGGACCTCGACGCCTGGGATCATGTCGTCGAGGCCAGCCTCGACCTCCCGTCAGGCAGGCTCGAAATTCACGAATGCACCGGAGGCTCGATCGACGTTCTGGACGTTGCGTCGGGCACGTACCGGGTCAGGGCCCATCACGGTGGGTTGAGGACCTTGAGCGAAGACCGTCTCGACGGGGACGATCACTATCGGATCGTGCTGTGGCCTGCGCCCTTCGCGAACCTCGCCGTCCTGAAGCAGTACATGGATCCGCACGTGACCGAATAGGCGAACCTTGATGCGGGCGAAGGACCGCATTCAGGGGCCGCGGAGATCGCTGTGAGTGGCGAAGGCGGGTCGGAGGCGGGATGTCCGCTTCGGGATAAAGGGCCAAGGTCCGTGTGATGATCCTCTGGCCCCAGCTCTAAACTCGCCGTTAACCTTAATCATCAATTTGTCGATGAACGAGTGGCTTCGCGAGGGCTGTCCCTGCCCCGCGTGAGGATGGCAAATCATGCGGCTGACCATCGGTGCAATCGTCGTCTTCGTCTGCGTCTTCGGCAGCTACGCGGCGATGGGTGGCCACCTGGAAGTCCTGTGGCAGCCGTTCGAGTTTGTCATCATCCTCGGTGCAGCCATCGGTGCCTTCATCATCGGCAACACCGGGTCGGTGCTCAAGGCTGTGCCGGCCATGTTGGGCACGATGGTGAGGGGCCCTCGATACAGACAGCAAAGCTATGTTGAGCTGCTGGGGATGCAATATTCCTTGTATAAGCTTGTGAAGCAGAAGGGCATGATGGCGCTCGAGCCGCACATTGAAAATCCGAGCGAGTCGACGCTGTTCAACGCCTTCCCGACCTTTGCGGCGAACGATCACGCGGTCGAGTTCGTCTGCGACTACATGCGCATGCTGATGCTGGGCGCCAATAACGCCTACGAGATAGAAGCTCTCATGGACGAGGAGCTGGAAACACACCACGAGGAGCAGGAGCAGGTCGTTTCGTCCATGCAAGCGCTCGCCGACGGAACACCGGCGCTCGGCATCGTCGCCGCCGTGCTTGGCGTGATCAAGACGATGGGAGCGATCAAGGAGCCGCCGGAGGTGCTGGGACATCTGATCGGCGGCGCGCTTGTAGGCACCTTCTTTGGCGTGTTCGTCGCCTATGGCTTCTTCGGGCCAATGGCGCAGTCGCTCAAGAGCCTCCTCAAGGCCGAATCCAAGTACTACCTTTCACTCAAGGTGGGTCTTATCGCCCATATCAGCGGCCAGCCGCCGGTGATGTCGGTAGAATTCGCCCGCAAGGCTCTGATGAGCGACGTCCGCCCGACCTTCAACGAAGTGGAAACGGCAACCGCCGCTCTGCCCGCCTAGATTTGACGCAATCTCGAGCAGGGACTCGACGGCCATGGCCCTCCAGCCGATCATCGTTATCAAGAAGGTCAAGAAGGCCCCCCACGCACACCACGGCGGGGCCTGGAAGATCGCCTATGCGGACTTCGTGACCGCCATGATGGCGTTCTTTCTGCTGATGTGGCTGATCAGCATGACTACGGAAGAGCAGAAGATCGGTTTGGCAGAATACTTCGCGCCGGCGGCCATGAGCCCTCAAACCAGTGGCGCCGGGGGAATGCTGTACGGCACCGCCCTGGACACCTCCGGCAACAAGGCGGCCATTCCGCGCGAACCGGCGCGGGGCTCCGCAGACACGTCCGGCGACAAGGCGTCCGCGCGGCGCGACGCAGCCAGGGGCTCTGCCGAGCAGGAGGACAAAACGCGCCTGACCAGGCCCAGTGACCTCGATACCAGCCGTCCGGCCGTCACCGAGCAGGCCAATTCCAGCGCCGCTGCTAGCCTCCGGCAGGCGCTCCAGAAGATGCCCGAAATCGCCGAACTGTCGCGCAACATCGTGATCGAGCCTAGCAAGGAGGGCGTGAACGTTTCTCTCGTGGACCAGGATGGCCGCTCCATGTTCCGCGAGGGCTCCGTCGACCCCTACGAGCGCACCCGTCGCGTGCTGGAGGCACTCGCGCCCGCCCTGCGCCGGCTGCCCAACAGCCTGTCGATCACCGGCCACACGGCCGCTGCGCGCCCGGGCTCGGCGCCGGCCGGCGAACCTTGGAACCTCACCACCGGGCGTGCGCTCGCCGTGCGCGAGATCCTGGTGGGGGCCGGGGTTCCCAACAACAACTTCGCTTCCGTCGTGGGACGCGCCGACACCGAGCCGGTTTTCCCCGACAATCCCTACATCGCGCCGAACCGACGGGTGACGATCACTCTGCTCAATGCGAGCCCGCCGGCGCCCCCCAACCTCTTTCGCTGACGACAAGGCGCCTCGGCGCCTTCGAAGGGCTTGTCGCAAACCGGGACGTAGGTCGCAGGGGCCTGCCGCAAACGCGCGGCGTTTGCCTCCTGTAGACCATCTGGCCACCCCGATCCTGTTCCGCCGCCGCCAAGCTCAAGCGGCGCTCCAGGGCCGAGTGTCGAGACTCGCGCTGGGAAGCCGCCCTGACCACCGAGGGTCGAAGAAACGATCGTGTTCCCGACATTTGGCCTCGGGTGCGGCATTCCGGCCGTGCGTGAGCTGAACCGTCCGTTTCCGACCCTCCGCGGACACCCGGAAGGCCTGCTTCGCGGCAGCCTGGCGGAGGATGACCCACGTCCGGATCGGGTGGCTTCCTGCCTGTCCGGTGTCAGAACGTCGATACCCTGCTGCGCCGGGTACCGACCGACTCGTACGATGCATCGGCCGCGTCGCGCGGGCTGTCCGTCACGACGGGTTTGGGGGCGATCTTGCCGACCTGTTCGATCAGGAGGCCCGCGAAGTGGCCTCTGCGCCAAGCCAGCCTGACGCGGCAGACGAAATCCTTGCCGACCACCTTCAGCACGAAGCTGTCCGGCAGTTGGAAGGACGCAGGGACCGCGATCTTGGCGCCGGTCTTTGAGACGTCCTTGACGGTATAGGGGATCTCGATGCCCTCGAAGGTCCGGATGAGCCCGATCCAGTCCGTCTCGTTGCGGGGCGCGCGCACACCGAACTCTGCCGAGGCATCCGCACGCGCCTTTCGCCTGTCCTGAGACATTCCCGATCACCCCGGCGCCCTTGTGAGCGAGATTTTAAACCAGCGCGATCAAGAAGCTCGTCGGGGCCCGCTGCGGCTGAAGCCGGATGGGCATCGCTCGATCCATGATCGGCAGCCTGCGAACGGTCGCTCGTCGGCATCGTGAGGCGTGACCGGGACAACGAAACCGCGCCGGTTGCGGACCGTCCGTTTCAGGCCTCAGGGCCGAGGCCGGTTTGCCGCTTTCAGCGGCCCTTCACACGGTCGAGCGGATTCGGGCTTGACCCTCGGATCAGGGCCACTGCGCCGACCGGTCCCGGTCGGGAAAAGCTGTCACGAAGCGGCCCGTCTCGCCCTCGGCCTCCGCGATCACCAGCCAAACCGAGCGGATCTTGCGGGTATCGATGCCGAGACGGTGCGGAACGACCGCGTTCCCGCTCACCGATCCGCTGGTACGGCGAGCGTCAGGAGCGCGGGCGGGACGGTCGCAAGGGCATCGGCAGGCTCGGCGAACTCGACCAGATAGGCGCAGGCTCCCGGATAGACCGCGACGATCGTCCCTTCGGTCCCCGCTTCGATCTGCGCGCCCGACTCGGCGTTCACCGCACCGATCAGCACGACGCGGTCCAGGTCTCGCAAGCCTGGACGGTCGTTCCTCAGCAGGAAGTGCGTTTCGATCGACATGAAAGGGAAGATACGCTGCCCGTCAGACGGCAAAAGAGGCCCCGATCTACGCCGGACGCGGGCGGGTGACGAAACGCCGTCGGCCTCGCCGGACGCAGGCTCTGGAGGCTGGCCAGGCGATCGGCCGGCCTTCGCCGTCAGACCGCTCAGCCCGCCGGGCGGGCGACGTCCTCGCGGAGCAGCGCCTCGGCGCGGCTGCGGGCGCGCGCCCAGCGCCGGCACTCGCGCTGGGCATCCGACAGGGCGCGATGCTCGGCCGCCGGATCGTCGCGCGCCTCCAGCCGCAGGGCCGCCAGGAGCCTGCCCGCCTGGGCATCGCGCGCGGCCGGCGCCACGCCGCCCGCCGCGAGCACGTCGAGGATGACGCGGCGCTGCGCCTCCGCCGTGGCCCTCAGGCGCAGGGCGTGGCGCGGCAGGCCGGCGGCACGCAGGAGCCGGCTCAGCCACTGACCGTCCCAGGAGGGCGCCGAGGCGTAAAGCGTCGCGTCGCGCAGGGCGGTGAGCATGTGCAAGGCCACCCAGTCATGGGCGATGCCTTCCTGCACCAACCGCTCCCGGGCGAGCCCGTGCACCGCTTCGGCCTCGGGCGCCCAGTCGGTCCAGCCCGGAGCCGGGCGGATGAGGAAGCTCTCCGAATCGCCATCGGGAAACACCCACGCCACCTCGATCGGGTAGCTGGTCTTGGCCAGCGAGGATGCCTCGAAATCCAGGAAGGCGATGCGGCTCAACGGTGGACCATCGGGACTGAGACCGGACCGGGATCGGAAAAGGAACGATGCCGGGCAACAAACCGGCGCAAAGCCGAGTTCCGGCTTCGACGAACCAAGAAGGATTCCGGGTGAGCGACGCAACACCGATCCCGATGCCCGCGCGCGGAACCCGCCGCTGGCTCGCCGATGCCGCCCCCGTCGCAGGATCCTTTCTCGTCAGGTCCGCCACCCTCGCCAGGCCCGTCGCGCGCATCCACCGGATCTCGGCCGCCCTGGCCGCGCCGCATCCCGCTCTCTGGGGCCTCGCCCTGGCGGTCGCCCTCCTCGATGCCGTGTGGCTGCGCCGGAGCGGAATCACCCTGGCGCCGTTCGGCTTCGGCGTGGCGGCGGCGCTGGTGGCGGCGCTCCTCGCCCTCGCGGTCCTGTTCGGCCCGGTCCTGTCCGAGCCGAAGCTCCGGGCGATGGCCCTGGCGAGCGCCAGCCTCATCGCCGTGACCGTGCCCATCGCGGTGCTGCACTACCTCACCGCCACCTGGGCGCTGCCGCTGGCCGATGCGCGCCTGGCGCGGGCGGAGACCGCGCTCGGCTTCGACTGGCCCGCCTACCTCGCCGCCCTGCAGGCGCAGCCGCGCCTCGCCTGGTGGCTGGCCCTCGCCTACCACACCAGCGGGCCGCAGGTCGGGCTCACGGTGATCGTGCTCGGCGCCACCCTCCGGGTCGGCCGGCTCTGGGCCTATGTGCGAATGTTCGCGGTGCTGCTCCTCGCGGTCGTGCTCGCCGCCGCCCTGGTGCCGGCGGCCGGACCCTTCGTGCATTACGGTCTCGCCACCGTGCCGGACGGGTCCATCGAGACCCTGGGCGCGCTCTGGCACCTCGACGCCCTGGAGCACCTGCGCGCCGGGACCCTGCGCACCCTCGCCCTGGAGGACATCCGCGGCCTCGTGACCTTTCCCTCCTTCCACGTCTGCCTCGCGGTGCTGACCGCCTGGGCGCTGGCACCGGTCCGGGTCCTCGGTCCCCTGGTCATCGCGCTCAACGCCGTCATCGTCGTGGCGACCCTCGGGGCCGGCGGGCATTACCTGCCCGACCTCCTCGCGGGCTTCGTGCTCTCGGTCACGGTCATCGGCGGACGCGCGGCCCTGCGCGGACGTCGCACGCGTGCGCCGGGCCTTCGGCCAGAACCCGCCCCGCACGGGTCGCGTTGTCCGGGGTGAATGCGCGCGGCCGAGCCCGGCGGCGCGCCCGCCCCCATCCGACGGAGAGGATCGACATGCGTCCTTCCAGCCTCGCCATCGCGGCGGCCCTGGCCTGCGCCGCGGCCTCCGCCCTGCCGCTGCCGGCCGCGGCCCAGAGCACCGGCTACGTCACCGGTTTTCCCGGCAGGGACCCGGCCGGCGACGACGAGATCGGCTGGGGTCCGGCCTATCGCCCGGAGACCAGCTTCTCGCAGCCGGGTACGCCCCCGACCCCGGGCGATTTCGCGGGCGCCGCCTACCGGGCGCGCACCGGGCGCGGCCCCTACGACGACGTGCAGAGGATCGGGCGAGAGGCCGGGCCGCGGTCCGGCCTGCGCGGTGCCCGCTTCGCGCCCGACGATGCGGTCGAGGCTCCGCCCCGTCGGCGTCACCGCGCCGTCCGCCATCACCCGCCCCGGGGAGAGCGCGCAGACCGCTGAGGCCCTCGCTCTCCGACAGGACGGCACCGCGCGACGTCAGGCGCGGAGTCTGGCGCGCTGTCGGGGCTGACATGATTTGCCTTGGCGCGCGCGGCGCCCCACCTCGTGGGTCGAAGCCGTCCGCCGCGCCGCACACGGGACCAACGCCCTCGATGACAGCCGCCATTCCCTTCGCCAACACCTATGCCCGCCTGCCGGAGCACTTCTTCGCCGCGGTGAATCCCACGCCCGTGGCGGCGCCCCGGCTGATCCGGGTCAACCGGGAACTCGCCGCCGAACTCGGGATCGATGCCGCCTGGCTCGAGAGCCCGGAGGGCGTCGCGGTGCTGGCGGGCAACCGGGTGCCGGAGGGGGCCGAGCCCCTGGCCATGGCCTATGCCGGCCACCAGTTCGGCAACCGCGTCCCGCAGCTCGGGGACGGGCGGGCGATCCTGCTCGGCGAGGTCGTCGGGCGCGATGGTCTCCGTCGCGACATCCAGCTCAAGGGTTCCGGCCCGACCCCGTTCTCCCGGCGGGGCGACGGCCGCGCCGCCCTCGGGCCGGTCCTGCGCGAATACGTGGTCAGCGAGGCCATGACGGCGCTCGGCATCCCCAGCACCCGCGCCCTGGCGGCCGTGCTCACCGGGGATTCCGTCATGCGCGAGACGGTCCTGCCCGGCGGCGTCCTCACCCGCGTCGCCACCAGCCACATCCGCGTCGGCACCTTCCAGTACTTCGCCATGCGGGGCGACGTCGACGGCGTACGGGCGCTCGCCGACCACGTCATCGGCCGGCACTACCCGGAACTGGCGGAGGCACCGAATCCCTACGGCGCGCTGCTGACCCGGGTGGTCGAGCGCCAGGCCGACCTCGTCGCGCGCTGGCTCCTCGTCGGCTTCATTCACGGGGTGATGAACACCGACAACTGCGCCGTCTCCGGCGAAACCATCGATTTCGGGCCCTGCGCCTTCCTCGACGCCTACGATCCCTCGGCCGTGTTCAGCGCGATCGACGAGCATGGCCGCTACGCCTACGGCAACCAGCCGGGCATCCTGCACTGGAACCTGACCCGCTTCGCCGAGGCGCTGCTGCCCTTGCTGGCGCCCGAGACCGAGGACGGCATCGCCGTGGCGCAGGACCTCCTCGGCGCCTTCGGCCCCCGGTTCGAGGCGGCCTATTACGGCGGCCTGCGGGCCAAGCTCGGCCTCACGACGGAGCGGGACGAGGACCGCGATCTCGGCCGCGCCCTCCTGGAGGCGATGCAGGCCGGGGGCGCCGACTTCACCCTGGCCTTCCGGCGCCTCGGGGCGGCGGCCCTCGGCCCTGAGAGCGACGGACCGGTGCGCGACCTGTTCACCGATCCCACGGCCTATGACGCCTGGGCTGCGCGCTGGCGGGCACGCCTCGCCGCGGAACCGTTGGAACCGTCCGAGCGTCGGGCGGCGATGGACCGGGTCAACCCGGCTTTCATCCCGCGCAACCATCGGGTCGAGGCGGTGATCGAGGCGGCGATCGCGCGCGACGACTTCGCGCCTTTCCACGAGCTCGTGACGGTGCTGGCCCGGCCCTACGACGACCAGCCCGCCTTCGCGGCCTATGCCGCGCCGCCCCAACCGCACGAGCGGGTGCTGCGGACCTTCTGCGGCACCTGATCCGAACCGGCTTCGTCCGGGCGGCGTTCTCCGGTCGAGGAGACCCTGCTCATGACGGAGACGCGCCGGATGCCGACAGATCCCTTCGCCGAGGCCGCCTACGACCAGTCGCGCGGGCACATCGTTGCCGCCAAGCCGGAGTCCGGTGGCCTCGCCACTGGGCCGCGAGACACGGTCACCGGGCAGGTCGAGGACGCGCCCGGCGAACCGATGGACCGGCCCGGAACCGAGACGGCGGAGGACGGCGCCATCGACGGGCCGCGCCTGACACCGCAGGGCCGCACCGGCGACGCGGCGCAGGACGCGGACGAGACCGATCCGATGGGCGGCGTGAAGACCGGGCAGACGGACAAGGCCGAGGGCTGAGGCGGCCGGACCGACCGATCCGTTCTCCTCAAGCGGCGGCGGAACACGCCTTGGCTTCCGGCGTTTCTGGTATACTGTATTTCACTGACGATTGTCACCGCATGCCAGGGGTGTCCCGATGAACCAGACAGTGAAACCGGACCGTCCGATCTGGCCCTCCGTCCCGGACGATGTCCCGTCGCCGCAGACCACACGCCCGGAGGCCCCGGTTCCCGAGATCGATCCGGCGATCCTCGAGCGGCCGAAGCTCGACGAGGCCGCGAGCCAGCGCGTCGGCTTCGAGGGCTTCGGGTCGTTCTCGGGCTGAGCGGACGGAAAGCGCCCCGGCTCACGCCAGGCTGGCGACCGGCTGCTCCGGCGCCGCGACATCCTCGGTCCAATCCACGGCGAACAGCACCATGTCGCGGGTGTCGCGGCACTCCGACGGTGGCATTCCGGAGAGTCGCAGGACCGCACGCGTGGCGGGCGAGAGCAGGCGGATGACTTCGTCCGAGGCCGCCAGGGTCAGGTCGGCGGCCTTCGCCCGGGCCTCGATCCGCGCGAGGCGGTTCATCGCCGTGCCCAGCACCGTGAACTCGGCGCGGTGCCCGTCGTCGAAGACCCCGACCAGCACCTCGCCGGCATGCAGCGCCATGGTGACGCGCAGCTCCGGGCGCCCGTCCCGGCGCCGGTCCCCGTTCAGGCTCACGAGGCGCGCGACGATGGTCCGGGCGCAGGCCAGCATCGCCTCGGCCTGGGCCTGCGGCCGACCGACGATGAACTGCGCCAGGATGCCGTCGCCCACGTACTTGTCGACGATGCCGCCGTGCTCGCTCACCGCCACGTGGGTCAGGGCGCGGATATCGAGCAGGGCCCGTACCACTTCCTCCTGAGCCTGATCCCGGGAGAAGGCCGAGAAGCCGCGCAGATCGAGGCCGAACAGGCCGGCATGGCGGGACTGCACCGCGCCGACCCCGCCGCCGCTCTCGGCGAGTTCCCCCGCCACCCGGCGCGGCACGAAGCGCGCGAGGCTGGTGCGTTCCCGCTCCATCCGCAGGGCGGTCGTCACCGCCATCTGCAGGCGCCGCACGCCGTCGATCACCACGAGGCTCGCGGCCAGGAAGGTGAGGAGCCCCGGAACCTCCTCATCCAGGGTGACGTGCGGACCGAGGAGGGCACTCTCGGGGGCGAGGTAGGCGAGGAGGATCGTGCCGCCCCAGGCGAGGCTCACCAGCCCCGAGAAGACGGCGGTGTGCCAGACCCGCATGCTGAGCCCTGTCTGGAGCAGGAGCAGGAAGGCCGGCAGCCGGCTCACCGCGGTCGCGGTCTCCTCGGTCTCCACCGCGCCGACCAGCATATGCTCGACGATGAGGAACAGTGCGACGCCGGCATTCAGCAGGGTGGCGGTCCAGGCCAGCCACTCCCTCCCGGGCTCCGTCCCGACGTCGCGGCGGGACGCGCGCCAATCGGCGATCCCGAGGCCGAGGGAGAAGACCGCGTAGATGCCGAGGCCGATCCAGTGATGCGCGGAATGGCTCGAACCGTCGTAGCCCTGGGCGGTGGCCAGGAGCACCAGGACGATGACGAAGTAGAGCGCCAGAGAGCGGCGGCCCGAGGCGGCCTGGAGCCGTCGCAGGATGGTGGGATCGCCGTCGATGGGACGGCGACGAGAGGGCAGGCGCATGATGTCGGCCGTCGCTGAGTGGAGCGTGGCTCCTTATCATGCCGGGCCGCCGGCGCAGCGGCGGCGATTCGCCATGCCTCAGAGCGCGCCTTCGCGGATGGCGCCGGGATCGGCCAGCGCGTGCAGGAGGCGCGCCGCGCTGTGGGCGAAGCGCAGGGTCACGGCCTTGCGCCGGGGGCCGCTCAGGGGATGGTCCGCCGGGTCGCGCAGGATCGCGGCGCCGAAGGCGTCGGCGACGATGAGGCCGGCATCCTCCGGGGTCAGGGTCGTGGAGAGCGTCTCCGGGATCGCGAAGTAGAAGCGATCGCAATAGTCCCGGTAGTCCGGCCATTTCCGGTCGGCCCGGAAGTCGGCGACGCTGGACTTGATCTCCACGATGGTGAGGCGTCCGGCCGGACACAGGGCGATGACGTCGGCGCGCCGGCCGTTCGCCAGGGAGAATTCCGGTATGGTGACGTGGCCGAGTTCGGCGAACAGGCGCCGGACGCCGCGCTGGACCTGGAGCGCGGTCGCCGACTGACGCCGGTCGGGCGGAAGGATCACGGACGCGAGGGCTGCTGACATACGGCTCTGATGCATCGGAACGGTGTCCCGAATCGGGACCGTCGCCAGGAAATCAGCCGCCGCGCGGCTTGTCACCTGCGACCCCTTTGCAGCCGCCGGGGTGGAGCGGAGGCCCGGTTCGTGGCACCCATCGCGGCGGAGCCGATACGGGGGGAGGCGGGTCTGCCGGAGAACGGAATCGCAGTTCGGGCTGCTGAGGCGGCCCGGGTGTCGCGCGAACTGGAGCGGCTGGAGGCGCTGGCCGCACGGCGGCGCCTGCGGGTGCGCCTGCGGCGGGCCGCGCGTGGCCTCCTCGGCGGCGGCGCGACCCTGGCGGCCCTGATCAAGTTCAAGCTCGCGGGCTCCCTGGCGCTGAAGTTCGGGATCGCCGCGCTGGTGGCCCTCGGCCTCGCCTGGCCCTTCGCCGCCCTGGCGGTTCTGCTGCTCGTCGGCTTCGTCGTGTCCCTGGTGAGCCTGTTCGAGGGCGGTGCCCTCGACTGTCCCGACGCTGCGTCCTGCGACGGCTGCGAGCGCCGGGAGAAGCGGGCCGCCCGCCTCCGCCACCTCATCGCCCGGCGCCGGGCCTGGCTCACGGCCCCGTCGGGACCGGCCCCGAGCGCGCGCCGGCGCGAAGCCGACCCCCTGCCGGCCGCGTGAAACGCCTCAGGGTCCGTCCCGCAGGGCGGCGCGGATCGCGTCGAATCCGTCCGTGAGGGCGGCGGGTCCCGGCTGGAGGATGAGCGGCGACTTGATCTCGTGGATGCGCCCGGCCGCCACGGCCGGGATCGCGTCCCAACCCGGGCGGGCGCGGATGCGCTCGCGGTTCACCCGCTTCCCGCACCACGAGGCCAGGATCACGTCGGGCCGTGCCGCGATCACCGCCTCCGGGCTCACGATCCGGTCCCGGGCCGCCGCCTGTCGGCCGAGCTCCGGGAAGACGTCGTCGCCGCCGGCCGCCGCGATCAGGTCCGAGACCCAGCCGATGCCGGAGATCATCGGCGCGTCCCATTCCTCGAAATAGACGCGCGGGCGCGGCCGGCCGGCGCTCTCCAGCGCCGCCTCGGCGATCCGGTCGGCGAGCCGCGTCGCCAGCGCGTCGGCCTCGGCCGGCACGCCGGTCAGCGCGCCCACCGTCCGGATCATCGCCAGGCAGCCGGACAGGTCGCGCTGGTTGAACAGGTGCACGGCGATACCGGCCCGGGCGAGGTCGGCCACGATCTCCGCCTGCAGGTCGGAGAAGGCGAGGACCAGGTCGGGAGCCAGGGCCAGGATCTTGGGCAGGTCGGCGCTGGTGAAGGCCGAGACCCGCGGCTTCTCCCGCCGGACCCGGGCCGGGCGCACGGCGTAGCCCGAGACACCGACGATGCGGTCCGCCTGGCCGAGGAGATAGAGCGTCTCCACCGTCTCCTCCGTCAGGCAGACGATGCGCTCGGGCGGAAACCGGTGCACCGCGCCTCAGCCCTTCAGGTAGCCGAGGAGCCCGGCCCCCGGCGCCAGCATGAGGAAGGCCCAGGCCAGGGCCGAGGTCACGTTGGCGATCTGGAACGGCAGGCGCTTCACCCCGAACACCCCGGCGATCAGCGGCACCACGGCCCGGGCCGGTCCGATGAACCGCCCGATCAGGATGCCGCCGGCCCCCCACTTGCGGCAGAACTCCTCGGCGCGGGCCACGAGGGCGGGATAGCGCCGCATCGGCCACATCTGCTTGGCGCCTTCCTTGTAGTGGTGCCCGAACTCGTAGGAGACCCAGTCGCCGAGTGCCGCCCCGAGGGCACCGGCGAGCATCACCGGCCAGAACGGGATGCCGATCGACCCCATCAGCGCGCCGATGCCGAGGAGCAGGAAGGTGGCGGGCACCAGCAGCGACAGGAAGGCCAGGGACTCGCAGAAGGCGAGCACGCCGACGATCAGCGGCGTCCAGCCCTGGTTCGCCTCCACGAAGGCGAGGGTGCTGGTGCGGATTGAGTCGAAGTCCATGGGGCTCGCTTGAGGTTCGGCGCCTTCCTGTGACCGAGGGCGCGGATCGGGGCAAGTGCGCGGCGCGCCGGTGGGGGTGCGTCGGGACGGAAAACCGGGTTAAGGGCTGGCGCCACCGCTGCTTCGCCGCGCGACCTCGGGAGATTCCGCCATGAACATCCTCTCGATTCAGTCCCACGTCGCCTTCGGCCACGTGGGCAACGCCTCCGCGGTGTTTCCGATGCAGCGCCTCGGCGTCGAGGTCTGGCCGATCCACACGGTGCAGTTCTCCAACCACACCGGCTACGGCGCCTGGCGCGGGCGGGTCTTCGACGGCCCGGCGATCGAGGACCTCGTGGCCGGCATCGCCGAGCGCGGCGTGCTCGGGACCTGCGACGGGGTGCTCTCGGGCTACATGGGCTCGGCCGATATCGGCACCGCCATCGTGCGGGCGGTGGCGTCGGTGCGGGCGCTCAACCCGCAGGCCCTCTACGCCTGCGACCCCGTGATGGGCGACACCGACCGCGGCATCTACGTGCGCCCGGGCATCCCCGAATTCATGCGCGAGCAGGCGGTGCCCGCGGCCGACATCGTGACCCCCAACCAGTTCGAGCTGAACCACCTCTCGGGCCTGCCCACGGGCACCCTCGCGGAAGCCAAGCGCGCGGTGGCCTCGGTCCAGGCGCTCGGACCCCGTGTCGTCCTCGTCACGTCCCTGATCACGCACGACACGCCCGACGACGCCATCGACCTCCTGGCCGGGGAGGGTGGCCATTTCTGGCGCCTGCGCACCCCGCGCCTGCACCTCGACGTGAACGGCGCGGGCGACGCCATCGCGGCCCTGTTCCTGGTGCACTACGCCCGGACGCGCTCGGCCGCCCTGGCGCTGGGCATGGCCGGTGCCTCGGTCTACGGCCTCCTGCGCCGCACCGCCGAGGCCGGCTCGCGCGAGATCCTCACGGTGGCGGCCCAGGACGAGTTCGTCACGCCGAGCGAGACGTTCCCGGTGGACACCGTTTAAGGTGATCCGTCGCTCAGCGCGACGCTCGCAGAGCCCGGAGACCCCGCCATGCCTCGCCGCTTCGTGACCCTCGACGTGTTCACCGACACGGCGCTGACCGGCAATCCCCTCGCCGTCGTGCTCGATGCCGAGGGGCTCGACACCGCCGCGATGCAGGCCCTGGCGGCCGAGTTCAACCTGTCCGAGACGGTGTTCGTGCTACCGCCCGAGGCGCCGCGGCACCGCGCCCGGATGCGCATCTTCACCCCCGCCTCCGAACTCCCCTTCGCCGGGCATCCGACCCTGGGCACCGCCATCCTCCTCGCCCTGCGCGACCAGCGGGCGGGACTCGCCGACGCGATGGCCTTCGGGCTCGAGGCCACGCTGGGGACCCTGGCCTGCGTCGTCGAGCCCGGCGAGGGGCGCGGCACCGGGCGCTTCAAGATGCCGGTGCTGCCGGAATACCTGGGGGAGGGGCCCGAGGCGGACCTCGTGGCCGCCGCTCTGGACCTGGAACCGGGCGAAATCGGCTTCGCCCGCCACGCGCCGAGCCGGCACCGGGCGGGGCCGGCCTTCCTGTTCGTTCCCCTCGCGAACCGGTCGGTTCTCGACCGGGCCCGCGTGGCGCCCGCCGCCCTCGACGCGCTCGGGTCGCCCGCGGCGCTCTATTGCTATGCGCCCGATCCCGAGGGGCTCGGCCATCGCTATCAGGCCCGGATGTTCGCGCCCCATCTCGGCGTGCCCGAGGACCCCGCGACCGGCTCGGCGGCGGCGGCCTTCGCCGGCGTGATGATGCAGTTCGAGCCCCTCGGCGACGGCGAGCACGACATCGTCCTGCGCCAGGGCGTGGCCATGGGCCGCCCGAGCACGATCGGGGTCCAGCTCGTCATCGAGGCCGGCGCCCTGCGCTCGGTGGAGATCAGCGGGGCGGCGGTCCTGGTGAGCGAGGGCACGCTGCTTGTCTGACGGCTTCGCGCTGACCCCGCTCCGGCGGATCGAGGCCCGGCTGGTGCCCTCCGACTGGGCCTGGGCCCGCGACCATGCCGGGGCGATCGCCGAGACCTGGGCGGCCCGGCGCGCCGAGCGGCCGGATCTGTTCGACGGGCGGGTGCTCCTTGCCCGCGATTGCCGCATCGACGGATCGACCTGTCTCGTCGACCTGTTCGAGGTCGCGTATTCCCAGTTCCTCGCCTTTCGCCTCGCCGGCTCCCCGGATCCGGCCGTGACCAACGCCTTCGCGGCGGTGGTGCCATGGAGCGCCGACGGCGCGGCCCTCCTCGGCGTCATGGGCGGACACACCGCCAATGCCGGACAGATCTACTTCGCCTGTGGAACCCCTGACCGGGCCGATATCCGCGACGGCGGCCGCGTCGACCTCGCCGGCAGCGCCGGGCGGGAGTTCCTGGAGGAGACGGGCCTCGCCCTGCCGCCCGACGCACCGGACGCGTGGGTCCTGGTCTCGGGCCAGAGCCAGCGCGCCTTCCTGCGCCCGGTGCGCTTCGCCGAGACGGCCGCGGCGCTGCAGGCCCGGATGGAGGCACATCGCCTGAGCGAGGCCGCGCCGGAACTCGCCGGCTTCGCCGTCGCGCGCGGACCGGACGACCTCGATGCCGCCCGGACGCCCGGCTTCGTGCGGGCCTACCTCGCCCGCGCCTTCGCGGAAGCTCAGCGGTAGCCGTAGCGCGCCTTGGCGGCCCCGAGCAGGCTCAGCGCCTCGCGCTCGCGGCCGCCCGCGCAGGCATCGGCGGCGTTGCGCAGGTCGGCGCTGAAGCGTTCGCCCACGGGCGGGTTGAGATTTCCGGTCGCGACATCGCTGTCGACCACCGCCTGGGTGCGGGCGATGGCCGGGCCGCAGCCATTGCCCTGCGGCAGCGGCGCCGCGACCACGGGAGCGGCGGCGATGGCGGCCGCGGGCGGCGCCGAGGCGGTCGGCTTGCAGGCGCCGAGCAGGGCGGCGGAGAGAAGGGCGGCGACGGCGAGGCTGACCCGGGACACGGCGGCTCCTGACTGTAACCGTGCCGGGACACGGCACAGCTTGATCCGGGGCGGTTTTGCGCCGTGCGCCACGGCCGGTCAATCGGGCGGGGCCGATCGAGCCTGCGAGGGGAGGGCGGCCGGGAGGGCCGCCCTCGGTCTCGATCCGGTTCCGTGGATCGGTTTGCTCGGATCTCCTTGGACTTGGATCTACTTGGACTTGTCGGCGATGGCCTTGAGGCCCGAATCGTAGATGCCCGAGATGGCGTCGACCGCGACGGCGTCCGGGGCGCCCTTGGCCTTGAAGCTGCCGGTCCAGTTCACCGTCGAGCCCGAACCCTTCGGCATCACCGAGATCGTCGAGGAATAGTCGCTCACCGGCAGCGGGCCGGAGACGATGGCGTAGGTGTAGGACATCGCCTTGTCGTCGCGCTTGGTCTGCGATTCGACGATGGTGCCGCCGCCCTTGAGGCTCAGGGTCCGGAGGGTCTTGCCGCCGTCCTGCGACAGCACGCACTTCTCGATGGCCGGATGCCACTGCCCGATGCCGCAGAAGTCGCCGATCGTCGCCCAGACCTTGGCCGGAGGCGCGGCGACGTCGATGGTCTTGGCGGCATCGAGTGCCAGCACCGGCGCCGTTCCGGCGAGCAGGGCGAGGGTGGGCAGGGCCAGGGTGCGCGACAGCATCCGCGACATGGTGGGGGATTCCTTCCAGTTTTTTCTTGCGTGGACGGACTGATTTCGCCGCCGGATCGTATTCGATCCGTCAGCGAAGCTAGGCGGAGCGGCCCCCACGGCAATGCGTTCGACACAAACGATCGCGAATTCCGTCGATACCTTGTGGGGAACCGGGCCCGACGGCCGGATTCGGTCCCCTTCGGTGGCCGGGAGGGGCACGGCGGCCGCGCTGCCGAACCTTGTCAAGCCGGCGGCCAGCGGCTAGGTACACCGCCTTCGCAAGCGTTCGCGTGCCGTCGCGGCGCGCCCTTGCCCCTCGGGAGAGACGAGCCTTGGCCAGCGCCGGCTCCACGCGCAGCACCACCGACGCCGCCTTCGCGGCCGCCCGGTCGCGCGCGTCTCTTGCCGCCCTGCTGCTCCTTATCCGCCCCTGAGGGCCGTCCGGGCGCGTGCGCCTGGGCTCTCAGGGGCGTGCCGTTCGCGAAGGCCGGCGCCGGTACCGTGGCGTCTGGCCCGGACCCCTTCGATCTTCAGGGCGCCGCGTCCCTTCCCGGACCGCGCCGCGACAGGACATCCGCCATGACCACCTTACCGAATCCGGCCCCCGACGCCCGCGCGAAGGACCGTGTCCTCATCTTCGACACCACCCTGCGCGACGGCGAGCAGTGCCCCGGCGCGACCATGACCCTCGACGAGAAACTCGCCGTCGCCGAGTTCCTCGACACGATGGGCGTCGACATCATCGAGGCGGGCTTCCCCATCGCCTCGCACGGCGACTTCGAGGCCGTCGCCGAGATCGCCCGACGGGCCAAGCGCGCCACCATCGCGGGCCTCGCCCGCGCGATCCCGGCCGACATCGCCCGGGCCGGCGAGGCGGTGCGGCAGGCCAGGCGCGGCCGCATCCACACCTTCGTGTCGACCTCGCCGATCCACCTCGCTCACCAGATGCGCAAGTCCGAGGACGAGGTGGTCGAGATCATCCTCAGGACCGTGTCCCAGGCCCGCGACCTCGTCGAGGACGTGGAATGGTCGGCCATGGACGCGACCCGCACGCCGATCGACTACCTCTGCCGCTGCGTCGAGGCGGCGATCCGCTCGGGTGCCACCACCATCAACCTGCCCGACACCGTGGGCTACGCCACGCCCGACGAGTACCGCCGGATGTTCCAGGACGTCCGGAACCGGGTGCCGAACGCCGACAAGGCGATCTTCTCGGTGCATTGCCACGACGATCTCGGGCTCGCCATCGCCAACTCCCTGGCGGGGGTCGAGGGCGGCGCGCGCCAGGTGGAGTGCACCATCAACGGCATCGGCGAGCGCGCCGGCAACGCCGCCCTGGAGGAGATCGTCATGGCGATCCGCACCCGCGGCGACGTGATGCCCTACGAGACCGGCATCGAGACCACGATGCTCACCCGCGCCTCGAAGCTCGTCAGCCACGCGACCAACTTCCCCGTGCAGTACAACAAGGCGATCGTCGGCCGGAACGCCTTCGCGCACGAGAGCGGCATCCACCAGGACGGCATGCTCAAGCACACCGAGACCTACGAGATCATGACCCCGGCCTCGGTCGGCGTCGCCAAGACCTCGCTGGTCATGGGCAAGCATTCGGGCCGGGCCGCCTTCCGTTCGAAGCTGGACGAACTCGGCCTCGTGCTGAGCGACAACCAGCTCCAGGACGTGTTCGAGCGCTTCAAGGCGCTGGCCGACCGCAAGAAGCACGTCTACGACGAGGACATCGAGGCGCTGGTCGACGAGAACCTCGCCACGGCCCATGACCGCATCCGCCTCGTCTCCCTGTCGGTGATCGCGGGCACCAGGGGTCCGCAGCGGGCGACCCTCAAGCTCGACATCGACGGCCGCGTCGTCACCGAGGAGGCCGACGGCAACGGCCCGGTGGATGCGGTGTTCAACGCGATCCAGGCCCTGGTGCCCCACGCGGCGGATCTCGAGCTCTATCAGGTCCATGCGGTGACCGAGGGTACGGACGCCCAGGCCGAGGTCTCGGTACGCCTGAAGAGCGGCGAGCGCAGCGTCACGGCGCGTGGCGCCGACCCCGACACCCTGGTCGCCTCGGCCCGCGCCTACCTCTCGGCCCTCAACAAGCTCGAGGCCTGGGCGGTGCGCCTGCACGCCCAGAGCCCGGCCTCGGTTTAGCCGAGAAAATAGCGCCCCGGGGGTGGACACCCCCCGGGGCGTTTGCTATCAGCCCCCTCGTCGGAGCGGACTTGGTGGGCCGCAGCGACCGCCGCAAGGCGTTGGGTGCATAGCTCAGTTGGTAGAGCAGCTGACTCTTAATCAGCGGGTCCAAGGTTCGAACCCTTGTGCACCCACCAAAATTTCACAAGAACCCTGACAGTTAGTAAGTGGCGCCAGGGCGCCATCTTATTTTGCCTTGAGCTAAACAAGGCTTTTTGCCTAGTTCTGGACGCTGGAAAATCCCCCTCTTTTCCGTTGGTACTGCTGCTGTTCGGCTCTGATATTGATTCCGGGGCGTGGCAATGACGTGCCTTCGTGCCTGCCGAACCTGAGGGTTCGAATCCCTCCGTCTCCGCCATCTACCCCAATCCGCTGTAAGCCATTGGCAAACAAGCGGATTTTTCTTTGCCTAAACGCATATGACCCCGATTTGACCCCGCCGCTAAAGGGGGTCGAAAACCCTGGTCCGTGAAAGGCTGCGACCGCGGTCGACATCTCTCGACCTCAAGCGGGCATTGGACCGGCACTGGTATGCTCAGGGCTTCAGTCCGAGACAGAATCGATAGCCCTCGCTGCCGCCGCCTGTGAGGTTGGTATAAGCCGTCGGTCCGTCGACGCGGATGGTCAAGCGCTGGGTCTCTCTCCTGTGATCCGGTCCGCCATACTGCCGGCAGGATTGCTCGATTTCGAACACGTTTCCCTGACGGGATACGACGTGGGCTCGACAGTCCCCCCTTGGAGCTGCCGATGCCGTGGCCGACGTAGGTCCGGAGGGCGACGTTCGGCGGGTCCTTGCAGTCCGTGCCCACCTCCACGTAGGCGCCATGGCGAAGCGGCAGGGTGTCAGCCTTCGCCTGACCGGCGAGCACGATCAGCGTGCAGGCGGATAGGGTTCGCAGTCGCGTCCGAGTCATGATCGTCTCCGTGTCGGTTGTCGGAACGTCAGGTCGGCGCGCCGACCGTTTGCAGCCAAGCCTCGTACCAGCCCGGCCACTGCGTACTCGGCGTGCCCGGCCGGCCCATGCCGAAGGCGTGGCCACCGCTCGCAAGGGCGTGCGCCTCGACCCGCACGCCGGCGCGCTCGCAGGCTCGTGCCATGATCCGGCTGTTGGCGATGTCCGAGACCATGTCGTCCTCGGCCTGCGCGAGGAACACCGGCGGGCAACGGGACCGGACATGGGTCTCGACCGACCAGTCCGCGCTTAGGCCTGGGTCCGGGTGGCGGCCGACAAGTTGCACGCGCGTCGACGTATGATCGTAGGGCGGCTCCAGGGTGATGATCGGGTAGATCAGGGCCGCCGCGTGAGGGCGGGCCGGCTGGGCATCGATGACGTCGGCCGGGCGATAGGACGCGAATGCGGACCGCGCCGCGGCCAAGCCCATCAGGTGGCTGCCGGCGGAGAAGCCGAGGACACCGATCCTGTTCGGATCGAGGCCGTAGGCGGCAGCCCGCGAGCGGATCAAACGCAGGGCGCGTTGGGCGTCCTGAAGCGGCGCCAGCGGGCCCTCGGCCCAGCCCTCGCGTGGCAGGCGATAGCTCAGGACGAAGGCCGTGACGCCGCGCGCCGCCAGCCACCGGGCGGCGGGGCGGGCCTCCTTCTCCATCTCGATGCGCTTGTAGCCGCCGCCGGCCGCGACCAGCATGGCGGTTCCGTTCGGCCGGGCCGGCGCGAACACCTCCAGGCCGGGAACGGCGACGTTGCTGACGGCGCCCCGTCCGTCAGTGGCAGGCGGTCCCTCGGGGCCGCCGCCGCCCGGAGGCGTTCCGGTCCAAAGCCGCAGCGTTGCGGTCTCGGCGGCGGCCCGGCCCGCGGCCAGCACGGCGGCGGTGCCGAGGATCAACGAACGGCGGTCGACGATCATGGACGTACCGGTCCGGACAGCTGCGGCGGCGTGCCAGCCGCAGGCCGTGACGGAACGTCCGCCGCGGCGCGCGGGCTACCGAACAGGCGGTTCAGATGACCGAAGTAGACCGGCTGCTTCTCCCCGAGCTCCTCGCGGGTGAAGGGTTCGCGCGCCAGCCGACCGTGCAGGTAGACGCTCGCGGTCATCGCGAAGAACTCGCCCGGGTTCTTCAGGACATATGCGCCCGCCGGGTAGAACCCGCCCGCCCTGGCCCGTCCGTAATAGGTCAGGATGTCCGCGTTCCGGTTCCCACCGGGCAGCATCCGGAAGTGGTAGACGTGCATGTACTCGTGCAGCAGGATCGGGCGGTCGTCGTTCGGGTCCGAGACGGCGATGGTGACGCTGTCGCCGCCACTATAGTGGCCGCCGGCGTTGGCGCCGTTCTGCACCACCACCGGGAAGCGCCGCAGGAAAGCTTTGGTGCGCGCATCGAGCCCGGTGGCCTCGACGAGGTCGACTTGGTGCTCGGCCGCTCGCCGCAACTGGCCGAGCTCCGCGTTCGGGACATCCGGACCCATCTCGATTCGGTAGCCGCGATAGGTCTCGCCGCCGTCGTCGAAGCGGAGCGTGCCGGTCTCGGCCGCGCGCGGGCCCGCGTGGGCTGTCCCCACCGTGGACGGCCATCGCGCCGACCACCGCGAGCGCGGTTACGGCATGCCAGAGCGGGGATGCCAGTTGGGCTGGAGCCGTGTGCTTCTTGCCTCTCGTCTTCGTCGTGGCCCCTTCGGGACCTCGGCTTCGATCCGGGCACCGTCGCGTCCGGACCGTTCCCGGATGTGACGGGATGCCCGTGCCGTGTAACGTTTTGTGACAGCGGCCGCTTTCGCGTTGCGGCCCGGTCTCGTCGGACTATCCTCGTGGCATGTCCGACAGCACCATCATCGCCATCGTCGAGGACGACGACGACATCCGTACGCAACTCACCGGCTACCTGGAGAACGAGGGCTTTCGCGTGGTCGGCCTCGACGGCGGCGCGGGCCTCGACCGGCTGCTCGCGGCCGGACCCGCTCCGGACCTGATCGTGCTCGACTGGATGCTGCCCGGCGAGGACGGGCTTTCGATCTGCCAACGGCTGCGCGCAGCGAACGGCCCGCCCGTGGTGATGCTGACCGCCAAGGACGAGGACATCGACCGGGTGCTGGGCCTGGAGATGGGTGCCGACGACTACGTCTCGAAGCCGTTCAACCCGCGCGTGCTGCTCGCCCGCATCCGCGCCGTCCTGCGCCGGGCCGGCGCCGCACCGGCCACCGAACCCGGCTCGGAGACGCTGCGCGTGGCCGATCTCACCGTCGATCTCGCCGCCCGCATCGTGACGACCGGCGAGGCGGCCGCGGAGGTGCCGCTCACCAGCGCCGAGTACGACCTGCTGCACTGCTTCGTCACCCGGCCTCAGCGTGTGCTCTCGCGCGACCAGCTCCTCGACTGGACGCGCGGCCGGACGGCGGACGCTTTCGACCGCACCATCGACGTGCAGGTCAGCCGCCTGCGCCACAAGCTCGACGCCTCGGGCAGCGCGGCGGCGGCCCTGCTCAAGACCGTGCGGAACGCAGGCTACATCCTGGCCGCGCCGGTGGTGCGGGCGACATGATGGCGATGGCACGCATCGGCCTCCTCGGCCGGATCATGCTGATCCTTCTGGCCGCGCTCTCGCTGCTGGTGCTCGCCACCGTCGCGCTCGACTATTGGCAGCGCGGCCAGGAGCGGTCGCCCTACGCCACGCCCTTCCCCCGCCTCGATCAGGCCGCCGGCATCATCACCCTCGTGCGGGATGCGGACCCCGCGCAGCGCCCGGCCATCCTGAAGGCAGTGAGCGGCGAAGCCCTGAAGGCCGAGATCTCCGATGCGCCGCCCGACGAGGCAGCACTCATCCACGAACCCGTGCTCGAAGCACGCCTGCATCGGTTGACCGGCAATACGGCAGGCGGCATTCGCGCCTTCACCACGACCGATATGCTCTATCGCGGCAACGGTCCGGCGGACATCGGCGCAGACCATCGACACAGGGCCATCGGCAGTCTCTCGCTGGCCACGTACCGCCTCGCGGATGGACGGACGCTGGTCATCACCGCCATCAAGGGGCATCACTCGCTGATGCCGTGGCTGCTTGGTCAGCCGCTCAGCCTGTGGGTTGCCGTCCTCGGGCTCGTCGTCGCCGGGCTCGTCCTCGTCGGCGCCCGTCACGAACTCGCTCCGTTACGGCGGCTGACCGAAGCCGTTTCCCGCTTCGACGGACGTGCGCCCGAACCGACCCTCATCCCGCAAGGCGCTCCTGAGATCCGCCGGCTGTCCCAGGCGGTCCAGGCCATGCAGGAGCGCATCGTCGGCCTGATGGGCGAACGCTCCCTGCTGATCGGCGCGATCTCCCACGACCTCAAGACCTACCTGACCCGTCTGCGCCTGCGGGCCGAGGGGGTGGCCGAACCCCAGCGTCGCGAGCGCCTGGTCGAGGACCTCGACGCGATGACCGCCCTGCTCGACACCTCCCTCGGCTTCGCCCGGGGCACCGCGGTCGAGGTCGGCCGTGCGGCGGTCGACCTCGCCGACCTGGTGGCGGTCGAGGTCGCCGAGCATGCCGCGCAGGGCGTGAACATCGATCTGATCGGCGAAGACGTGTCGGATGCGGTTGTCGCCGGCGACGCGGTCGCCCTGCGCCGGGTCGTCGCCAACCTCATCGGCAACGCCGTCAAGTTCGGGCGCTCGTCGGTTGCGGTCGCGGTGCGCCGCGCTGGGACGGTCTGTGAGGTCGTTGTGGAGGATGACGGCCCTGGCATCCCTGAAACCGAGCGGACCGCAGTGTTCAGTCCGTACTACCGGATCGAACGCTCGCGGAACCGCGGGACCGGCGGGACCGGCTTGGGGCTCGCCATCGCCAGGCAGATCGCCGAGGCGCATGGCGGCACAGTCGTGGCTGGCGCATCGCAGCTCGGCGGCGCACGACTGGTGGCGACCCTGCCCGCCATCGCCTGACGACCAAAGCTGCGCGCCGTTACAAAACGTTACGCGGAGGCATCCGTCCGTCACATCCGAGAAGGAGCCCGTGACGATCATGTCCTCATCGGTCGCGGTAAAAGACATCAACGCAGCGACCGCTCAAGAGAGCAGAAAGGGACACAACCGATGATGAAGATCCTCGCCCCGGCCGCCTTCCTCGCAGCCCTCGCGATGCCCGCCGTCGCATCGCCCTTGATCCAGAATGCCGTGTCCGACGGATCGGACGGTGCGCGTATCATCCAGGTCTATGGCGGCTGCGGCCCTTATGCCCACCGGGGTCCCTACGGCGGCTGCCGGGCCGGCGGACAGGCCGGCGGGTACGTTCGCGGCGCCTCCTGCCCCGCCGGCTTCCACATCGGTCCCTACGGCCGTCGCTGCTGGCCGAACTGAACCCGTCGCATCTCGTCGCGACCGAGCGTCCGGTCTCGTGCCGGACGTGCAGTCTGAGCTGACTCTGCGAAACCTACGAAAGCAACTCCAGGGTCATCGAGGTTGACGTCATGCGATCCATCCTTGTCGCACTGCCACTTCTCGGTCTGGGCTGGTCTGCCGTCGACGCAGCAGGCCTGCCGCAGCAAGCGGCACCGACGGCAGCTTCGATGCCACTGTTTTCTTGGACCGGCTTCTACGCGGGCGTATTCTTTGGCTATGGTTCACTGGACGCGAGTGGCACACGGCGTTGTATCGATCCTGCCGGCGTCTCCGATGGGCTGGGATGTGCTCGATTCCCTGCGCTGGCGCCGCCCGCTCGGGCAGAAGACCTCTCAGCGGGAAGTGAGGTCGGCTTCAATTTTCAGCTCTCGCCCGGCTTCGGCTTCGTGATCGGTGCCGCCGCAGACTATCAATCCACACGAATGCGCGGCTACGGGGAGAGGGAAGGCTTCCTGCGCGCATTTCCGAACGGCCCGCGTCTGGATGCCTCCTATCACTTGGGCCAGCGTCTGGACGGGCTCGGGAGCTTTCGAGCCAAAGCTGGCTACGCCTTCGACTGCCTGTACGTCTATGGGACTGGCGTCATCGCCTATGGCGACGTCCGCATCGATGTCGACACCACCTTTGCCAGAGAGCTGAACTTCGATGGTCTCCAATCACGTGGCATCGGCAGCGGGCTCCGCCTCGGTTACGTCGTTGGTGGCGGAGCCGAGTACGCGATCAGCCCACACCTGTCGGTGAAGGCGGAGGGTCTTTACTACGATCTTGGCGAGCGAACGGTGTTCAACCAGACGAGGCTGGGCGACGGGGTCTATGGCGGCACAATTGGTACTCACGGCGCGATGGCCCGTGCAGGCCTGAACTACCGATTCGGTGACGGCGCCCCGGGCTTCGGCCTGCTGGAAGACGTTCGTTCGGTCCTGGACCCTGCTTCCTACGTGCCGCTCCCGATGTCGGACTGGGCGTTTGAAACGGGAACCCGCTACTTCAACAGCTCCGGCCGCTTCCGGTATCGATTGGGGGACCCCGTCGTCGCCGGGCAAACGAATTCGCGACTGACCTATCGTGATGTCGATGCGCATGCAGGCGAAAGCTTCATGCGGATCGACAACCATCCGACCGGACTGTTCGTCAAGGCATTCATCGGGTCTGGCATCCTCACCTCCGGTCGACAAACCGACGAAGATTTCCCACCGTCGTTCAAGCCCTACTCGCTCACGACGTCGAAGATCCCTGATGGCGACATGGGCTACGCTGTCGCGGATGCCGGCTACGATTTCCTGGTCGGAGACAACTACAAACTTGGCTCCTTCGCCGGTTACCAATACGTCTCGGAGTTCATCGACGCCTTCGGCTGCGCGCAACAGACCGGCGGTATCTTTTGCGCTGCCGCTGTGCCGACCAGCCAGAAGATCTTTACCCAAGATGCGCATTGGCACGCCCTGCGCGTCGAGCTTGCGGGGGAGTTGCGCTACAATCGCCTGAAGTTCTCAGCCGAGGCTGCCTACCTGCCGGTGGCAAACCTGTCGGGTTTCGACCATCACTGGCTTCGGTCCCTCATCAACCCGCTTCCGCAATCCGGTTCGGGCGACGGCTACTTCCTACAGGGCCAAGTCACCTACGACTTTACCCAAAAAATCAGCATCGGTGTTGGCGGTCGCTACTGGGCGATGACGACGGATAGTGGGCGTACGAAATTTCCCCTTTCACTCCCGAGTCCGACGAAGCTCGAAAGTAATCGTGCCGGGGTATTACTGTAAGCATCCTGCAGATTCACCGATAAGAGCTTCGATCTCAACCAATTTCTACCAAGTCCGTAAATCCACGCATCATGGCGCTGCACGACGTACGATGCGGGTCGGTGCAGTGAATAGGAGCAAGCCGGTCGCATTTGGCGGAAGGAAGCGGCCTGACACGCGTAGACCATCCGCGTTCCTAGAACCTGCGCCGGATGCACGTTGGCGGAAGAAACGCAGTCCGTTGCATACGCAGACGTCGCTTCAGCCTGGACCAACATTCCCGACAATTGTAAGACCAACTTTCACGGCTGACCCGACGCTGAGAAGACCGCCGCGAGGCTTCACCATGATCGCATCGAACTTGTCACTGACCCGCGCGCTCGATGCCGGCGGTGTCGTCGGGACTTGGCAATGGCGCCTCGTGGACGGTGGTGTCGTGCTCGACCGGGGATCGGCGGAGCTGCTGGCGGGCGATGCCAGGTTGGCCGGCGAAGTGCTGGACCTGGACGTCTCCTTCGCCTGTCTGCATCCGGACGACCTTAACCGGGTCATGGCGCTCGTCGACGAGCACGGCCGCCGCGGCGGGTCGAACGCGATGGAGTACCGGGTCCGCTCTCACCAGGGCGAAGTACGCATGCTGTTGGATCGCGGCCGAATCGTCGAGGAGGCGGACGGGACGCGGACGGCCTACGGCTTGCTGCTCGACATGACGGATGAGCTGACCCTGCTCGGACCGCCTGACCGCGCGGGCTCGCCCCCCCTGGCCGAGATCGCCGAGTGCTGCCTCGGTATGCACGAGGCACTGGCCCGCTCTGGCACGCCCTTCATGATTTTGCTGCTCGACATGGTGCTGCTCGAACTCGGTCGTGGGATCGCAGGCTCTCAAATAGGGGCGCAAGCCACACCCATGCATTGAGGTCGTCATTGGGGAAGGGCAATCGGCAGCGACGACCTCTTTCGAAGCTCCTGCCGACCGTGGGGATCACCTAATCGGTGCGGAGCCGACGTTTGACGGCAGATGTGTCTCCAACGTCGGCGCGACGGTGATCATGCTACGGCGTGGCGGAGCACGGCTTCACCCCACCACGTCCTCCGGCGTGCAGGTGGGGCGGAAGCGATGCCGCTCGCCGCATCGAGCCTGTCGAGATGCTCAGGCGAGAGCTCTAGGGCAGTCGCACCGAGATTGCTCTTGAGCTGGGCGAGGGACCGTGGCCCGATCATCGGCACGGTGCCATGCGTTCCGGCCCATGCCACTGCGACCTGATCCGGTGTGGCACCGAGCTCGGCCGCGACCGCGAGCACCCTATCGAGGATGTCTGTCCTCTGCGCGGTGTCCTCGGGCCGGAACACCTTTCCGCCGAATCCCTCGGCACGGCCCTTCTCACCCTGCCGGTACTTGCCCGTCATCATCCCGCCGCCCAGCGGCGACCAGGTGACGACGCCGAGCCCGAGAGCCTCCGACGCCGGAAGCAGGTCGGCCTCGGGATGGCGGTGAACCAGGCTGTGCTCGAACTGCGCCGCGGCGATGGGCACGGACCGGGTCATCTCCGCGACGGTGACCGCACGGGACAGGCGCCAGGCGGCGAAGTTCGAGAGGCCCGCGTAGAGGATCTTGCCGGCACGCGCGAGGTCGTCGAACCCACGGACGATCTCCTCGGACGGCGTGAGGCCGTCGGGATGATGCGCCCAGTAGATGTCGATCCGGTCCGTCCGCAGCCGCTTCAGACTCGCCTCGACCGATGCGACCATCGCCTTGCGGCTGTTGCCGGTGACCAGCCGGTCGGCGTTGGGCGACGAGCCGCTGGTGTACTTGCTCGCGAGCACGAAGGACTCGCGTCGCCCGGCCAGGAGCTCGCCGAGGAGTTCCTCGGACTGGCCGAACTGGTAGACGTCGGCGGTGTCGATGAAGTTGCCGCCGGCCTCGGCGTAAGCGTCGAAGATGCGCCCGCTCTCGGCGGCATCCGCACCGTGGCCCCAGCCGGTGCCGAAGGTGCCGGTTCCGAGGGCGATCTCGGATACGCGCAGGCCTGTCCTGCCGAAGACATCGTATCTCATGGCTCAAGCCTCCCTTGAGAATTGGGAAAAGTCGCGTCGAGACATGGCGCCGAAGATTTCGAGGGCGCGAGCGGCGAGCGCCCAGGGCGCTTCTGGTGCGCCTCGCAAGATTCGACGGTCCGAATGCCCGATGCCGGGACGTCGCGCCCTTCAGGCGAATGGGACGCCGGTCATTCGACGGATGGCGAGATGATCGCAGAGCGGCTTAACGGCGCCGATCAACGCTCGGAAATGTTCCGTCTCATTGTGTGCGGCGATGGCCGCCTCATCCTGCCAGATCTCGTAGACGAGGAACCGGCCGGGCCGTTCCGCCTCTTCGAGCGGCTGATAGACGACGTTGCCCGGTTCGGCGCGACTGGACCGCGCGCACGCGCCCAGGGCCGTGCGGACGGTGACCTCTTGGCCAGGTTTGGCGGTCGCTTCGGCGACGATGGTAATCATGGGTTTTTCTTCCGTCGGCTAGAGACGCCCACCGCAAAACGGATCACGCGGTAGCTGTCGATCATGCCCGGGGTGCGCGGGCGGCCCTCAGGAGTTCGAACGAGACGTGTGCGAGCGCGTCAGGGCGTGGGGACCGCGCGCAACTGGAAGGTGGGGGTCTGCCCCTTCTTCTCGGGGTTCATGAGGTAGTCGACCTGGCCTTCCGCCACCCAAACAGTATTGCCCACCCGCGCCAGGCCGGTCGGACCGGCGAGATCCCGGATCGTCTCGATCTCGGCTCGGTCATCGACGACGGTCATCTTGGATAGGGGGCCGGCGCCTTCGACCATGAGGAACCCGGCGCCGTCTGCCTTTAAGCCATCAGGGAACTTCAGCGGTCGAGAGGTCTGGAGATTGGTGACGGTCCCGGCCACGCCTTCCTTGGCCTCGATGCGGAAAAGCTCGCCGCTGAGGAACGTGTTGACGTAGAGCGCGCCGTCCCGTCCGAAAGCGAGGCCGTCGAGCCCGCCTTTCAGACGGTCGTCCTGCACCCAGACTTCGAGCTCGGATGCCCCCTTGCTCAGGCGCAGGATCTGGGGCTGCAGGGTATTCGAGAGGTAGAGGGCGCCATCGGGACCGAGCGTCAGGTCGTTGCAGAGCGAAGGCTTCGCGGGAAGCGGGATGCTGACCTTGCCTTCTCCGGTAGCGAGGTCAAATCCCTTCACGAACGCGCCCTTGATGGCGTTGGGACCCGCGACCCCGAGGGGCGTCGCATCGTTGGAGCAGACCCAGAGAAGGCCCGACCGCTCGTCGGCCAGAACGCCGAACGTCGAGCGCGTGTCGAACGCACCGGGCTTGATCCAGGGCTCGGCGACATCCGAACCGGCCTTCACGCGGACGATCCCTCCGTTTGTGAGACTACTCGCATACAGGGTCCCGTCGGCGGTCGCGGTCAGGCCCTCGGGGAATTGCGAGACCGACGAGAGCGAAATCGAAGTCGGAGAGGCGTACGCGGCGAGTGTGACGCCGATGACCATGGCGACGCCGCCGAGCAGGAGCTTGCCGACTTTGGGACGTGGGGCTTGCACATCATCCTCCATGTTTGTCCGCGACGGGTTCAGGCGTCGAGGAAGGCGACGGCCTTCCGCGTGAAGTCCTTGTGGTTCTGGAAAATGCCGCCGTGACCCGCGTCGGCGTAGAGGACCAATTCAGCATTCGGCAGACGCCGGGCCATGTCCTCGGAGTTGATGCTCGGCACCATGATGTCTCGGTCGCCGTTCGCGACGAGGACGGGGTGGGTGATGCGCCCGAGCTCCTGCGGTGGCTGCCTTCCCCAGGCGTGGATCGCCCGCACTTGCTTCTGCAGCACCCCGAGACCGACGGGCCTGTCCCGATCCGACCGGCGTTCCTTCAGCCGCTCCAGGAACTCTCGTGCGGCTTGACGGCTCGTCTCGGACGCGGTGAAGAAGAGGTAGGTCTTCGGGTTCCTGAAGGTCGCGAGCCCCTTCAAGATGAGCGGCCAGGACACGCTGCCGACCCGGTCGATGCCGACGCCGCCGGCGGGGCCCGTGCCGGCCAGGATGATCCTTCGGACCAGGGCGGGCTCGCTGAGGGCCACCTGCTGGGCCACGAACCCGCCAAGGGAGAACCCGAGAAGATCGACGCGGTCCAGCCCGAGGGCGCGGATGACCGCGACCGTGTCGCCGGCCATCTCTGCCACTGTGCGGGGCACCTCTCCACCCGAGGCACCGACCCCGCGGTAATCGAGTGCGATGACCGGCCGGCTCGCAGCCAGGCCGTCGACGATGCGCGGGTCGAAATTGTCGAGATTCGCGCCCCAATGGTTGAGCAGCACCACGGGCACGCCCGCCGAAGGTCCGAGCAGCCGGTAGGCGAATGTCGTTCCCGCTGCAGTGACGCTACTGTTCGATGCAGCGGTCCATTGCGATGGGGAGGATGCAAGCTGGGAGACCGACATGTTCATGCCGCCGCTCCTCCCGAATGCAGTTCGACCACGACCTTGCCTTTGGACCTGCTGGCCTCAAGCTCGGTCAGGGCCCGGTCGGTCGCCTCGAACGGCACCACCCGGTCGATGACAGGGCGGATGGTCCCAGCCTCGATCAGCGTCGCGATCTCCGCCAGTTGAGCGCCGCTCGCGCGCATGAACAGGAACGCGTAGTCGACACCGCGTGCTTTGGCCTTGCGCCGGATGCTGAGGCTTAACAGACGCATGAGCTGTGTGAGTACCCAGTTCAGGCCTTGTGCCTTGGCGAAGGCCAGGTCTGGAGGCCCGGAGATCGAGATCAGCTTCCCGCCCGGTTTGAGGACGTCCAGGGACTTCCGAAGCGTCTCGCCGTCCAGGCTGTTGATGACCACGTCGTAGCCGGACAGGACCTTCTCGAAGTCCTGTCGCCTGTAGTCGATGACGGTATCGGCGCCGAGGCTCCTGACAAGGTCGGCGTTCGCCGCGCTCGTCGTAGTCGCCACCGTCGCTCCAAGATGCTTGGCGAGCTGGATCGCGAAGGTGCCGACCCCGCCGGAGCCGGCGTGGATCAGCACTTGGTCGCCCGGCTTCAGCTCGGCCAATTCGACCAGGGCCTGCCACGCCGTCAGCCCGACCAAAGGAATGGACGCCGCCTCGGCCATCGACAGGTTCTTCGGCTTCAAGGCGAGGTCTGCCTCGTCGACCGCGATGCGTTCGGCGAACGTGCCGATCCGCCCGTCCCGGGGCCGTGCGTAGACCGCGTCGCCGACCTTGAAGCGCCGGACGTTCCGCCCGATCCGGATGACGGTCCCAGCGAGGTCGTGGCCCAGCACGAACGGAGGACGGTACTTGAGGAGTGCCTTGAACTCACCGTTGCGGATCTTGGCATCGAGGAGATTCAATCCGGCTGCCTCGATGGCGATGAGGACGTCGCCGTCGCCCATCGCCGGCTCGGGCATGTCACCAAGCCGGAGCAACTGCTTCTTCTTGTAGCGGTCGAGGATGAAGGCTCTCATGGTTGCCGGATCTCCGAGTGTCGAGGATGGGCGCGTCACGAGGCGGAGGCGGAGGCGTAGCGCGGGGCCGGGTCGACGGTGCCGAACCCGGGGATCATGGCCTGTCGCGCCGCCTGGAAGGCGTCCCACTGGCCGGCGTCGTGTAGGTGCGGGATCGTCACCGGCTCGCGGCGGTCGAATCCGGCCAATGCGGCGTCGACTAGGTCGCCGACCTCCATCATCGGCGGGAGCGAGGCGGCGTCCGCGCCCGCACGGGTCCAGATCTCGGTACGGGTCGCCGCCGGCAGCACGGCCTGGACGTAGACGCCCTTCGGGCCGAGCTCGTTTGCCAGCCCCTGGGACAGGAACTGCACGAAGGCCTTGGTCGCCCCGTAAACCGTCGAGTTGAACTCCGGTATGAGTCCGACCACGGACCCGATGTTGACGATGGCGCCCTCGCCGGCCTCGGCGTAGCGCGGCGCCACTGCGCGAGCGAGGCGCATCACGGACGTGGCGTTCAGGGTCACGAGGCGTTCGATGTCGTCCGGCGACTGCTCGACGAAGGAGCCGCCGACATTCGCACCGGCATTGTTGATCAGGATGCCGATGCGGTCGTCGTCGCGCAGGCGCGCCTCGACTGCTCGCATCTCACCCAGGTCTGTGAGGTCGGCCTTCACCACGTCGATGGCCACGCCAGTCTCTCGACGGAGCCTGTCGGCGAGCTCGTCCATGCGCACCTTGTCACGCGCCACCAGTACGAGGTCGTGGCCGCGCCGCGCGAACCGGTCTGCGTAGGTGGCGCCAATCCCGGATGAGGCACCCGTGATAAGGATTGTTGGCTTGGCGGGCATTGCAGTGAGACCTTTCCGAAGCACGCCATTATTTATGACGGCGATCATGATTGAAGTTTGATATGATCGCCGTCATATAAATGTCAACGGCTTCGACGAGGAATTTTTGAGATGCGCGTCACCCAGGATCAGATGCGGGAGAACCGCCGCCGTATTCTGTCCGAGGCCAGCCGCCTGTTTCGCGAGAAGGGTTTCGAGGCGGTCGGGGTCGCCGAGGTCATGAAGGCCGCGGGCATGACCCACGGCGGCTTCTACGGCCACTTCTCCTCGAAGGAGGACCTCATGGCCCATGCTATCAAGTACGCGGCGACCGAGAAGACCGGCTCGGATGGGAGCCTCCTTGCTTTCCTGGCAGCCTATCTTTCGCCGGCCCACCGGGACGACGCCGCCGGCGGGTGTCCGATGGCCGCCTTGGCGGCCGACGTGCGGCTCCGGCCGGCGCCCGCACGCTCCGCCATGACCACCGGTATTCGCTCGCAGATCGAACGCATCGAAGCGGCACTTCCGGATACCGGCGCCCGTGACCGCCGCCGCGAGGCAATCGGCACCTATTCGGCCATGCTGGGAGCGATCATCCTGGCGCGCGCGGTCGACGACATCAGACTTTCTGACGAAATCCTAGATGAAACGCGTAAATGGATGGATCGCAACCCCTGATTTCGCTAATAGAAACGACGGCGCTTTCTTTATTCATGCCCCGCGGAGCAATTGAGATCAGGATCAGCGGTGTTTTGGGTTGAGCAGCAACGACTCCTTCCGCGATCTCGATGCCGTTAATGTCAATGGCGGCGAGCGCCTCCTGGGCATTCATCGCGGACACTCCGCAGAGGGACGTTATCTTTCGCAAGATAGGTCGCCGCCGGGACACGCGGCTTGTTCGATCAGGTCGCCGGTCCTGCGCTCGGTCAAGGCGACGGCACACCCCCCGAATAGCATCGGTATGATGGTCCCGTTCCTGTCCGGGTGCTCGGCGTCGTAACCCGTCTCCAGGTTGCATTCGAGCTCTCGGAAACGCCGCCATGCCTGCTGCGCCAAATCAAGGTTGCGCCGCCCCAGAGGGTCGAGCTTGGCCTGCAAGGCGTCATGTGCCCGGTTCAGGTCGGCCTCCGCGGCATCCAGCTTACGTTTCGCGCATATCGTCCCATCTGCTTGGTTCGGCGCGTCTGCGCAGAGCGCCGGCACCTGCGCCGAGGCGACGGTCGGCCAGAGGGTCAGCAGGACGACGGCCACTCGCAGCATCAGGTTCAATCCTGCCAAGTCCGGCACGCTGTGGTCTCGGCGCCGGACCCCGGGGCCATAAAGACTATGCTGACATCGTGAGTTCTAAAACCGTCCGAGGCGGTGCTAGTCTCATACCTTCGTCGAGCAAGGATCGGGAGCCGAGACATGGCGAGGCACGACCGGAATGCCTGTGCCGCCGCAGCGTTCGTCGCAGTTGCCATCGCCACGACGCCGGCCCCTGCGGCCAGCTTCGACTGCCACAAGGCCGCATTGAGGACGGAGCGCATTATCTGCTCCGACGCCGCCCTCGGCGCCCGAGACGAGATCCTGTCGAAGCTCTACGTCGCTGCCTTGCGCGAGGATCCGACTGGACCCATCAAGGCCAGCCAACGGAAATGGATAGCGAAGGCCGGCGTATGCGAGACCGGCGCATGCCTCGGCGACGCCTATGACGAGCGGATCGAACGGCTCCTGCGCACGAAGGGTGGCAACGGGGCGGCCACGCATTTCTTCACCGGGGAATTCGACGGCAACAGCGGCACGCTCGACGTGGTCGGTCCGATCCATGGATTCGCCTACGTCTCGCTGGTCTCGACCTATGTCGGGCCCGGTGGCGCGGAGAACGGCGACATCAACGCCACCGGTACCGGCGGTTTCCTCGACCTGCGCCGGGGGAACGCCGAAATCACGGATCGCAGATGCATCGTCACGCTCCGTCCCGAGAGCCGGGACGCGTGGCAGGTCCGTCAGCACGGGACCTGCGAGCTTCCCTGGGGAACGGGCTTCGCCGGCACCTATCGGCCTTGAGGATCGGCGGAGCGCAAAATGAGATGTTTCGCTGGAGGCATGTCACCGGCCACGACCGAGCAGAGTTGAGCTTATGCCTTATCGCTCGGTCGGCGCACTGTTCATCATCGCGTCGTTTGCGCCTCAGACAGCGTCGGCGGAGCGATGCCTCACGGCCGCCGACATGCCCAAGGGCGTCACCCTGCATCAAGGGACTTCGACACTCCGCATCAGGGCCGCCGGCGAGCACGAGATCAGGACCGAGACCACCACGAAAGGCGTCGGGACGTTCGTGGACACGACCTATGACGGTCTCATCCCAATCGGGTCCGGGCAGGTGCTGGCCGACGGCGCCACGACCCGCAAGTTCGTCTATCCGACGGACTACCGTGCGTTTCGACCGGAGCCGGGCCAGAGCTTCACCTACGACACCGTCTACTGGACCGGGGGATGGTTTTTCGGGATCGAGAGCACCGACACCACGAACCTGAGGGTCGTCGGGCGCGACGCAGTCCGTATCGGCGAGTGCGTTTACCCGACCGTCCTGGTCGAGCGGATCGTCGCCGAGGGCATGCGCGGGATCATGAGCGATCAGGTTCCCACGCCCAAGCTCTCCCGGCTTCAGTTCTCTCCCGATCTCCGTGTCGTACTCTCCGTGCATCGCGCGATTGAGCCTCCGACGGCGCCCGACAGCTTCACCGCCGACTGAAGTCGCTTAAGGCGTCACGCCCCTCCTTGTGGGCATCGCCGCTCCCGGATCTTCGTCGCGGCAGGCGATGGGCCGCCGCCAGGGCCGACAGCAGCGTGGCCTCGTCGACGGCAGTCAGATCGCACCGCGTCGCTCCCATTCGCCCCCAACCTCCCGGTACCGGCGCGAACGCCTTTGGTGCCTGCTCGCAGTAGAAGTCGCGGTGATCGGGGTCGAAAATTAGGTTGAGGTCATTGCCGGCATCGTCCAGCGTGGCGAAGGTCTTTCGCGGCGTTCGGAAGGCCGTGCGGTGGAAGTGCGGCGCCGAGCTGACGGCCTCCAGGGTGGCGATGAGCGCCATCACGCGTGCGATCCCGACGGCCATCGCCCACTCGTCCTCTCAGCCGCTGGCGGATCGGACCGCCTTGTGTCCGACCCCCTCGTCCCGACGCTGGCAGAATCGCAGGCGGTTGCCGAATGGATCGGCGACCTCCAGCACGTCGCCCCACGGGGCCTGGTCGATACCCGGCCGGGCATAGCCGTAGTGCTTGCCTGTCCGACGTCAGCACTTGTGGGACAGATTGTGGGTCTTCACGAACGGAGGATGGCTGGTTCATCGTAGCCCCTGAGTAGCGAAGATGAAGCAGACATCCGGACCGGCCAAGAAGCCGGCAGAAGCGGTGATCAAGGACATCCGTCGGGCCACACGTTGGCAGTTCTCCTCTGAGGAGAAAATCCGCGTGGTGTTGGAAGGCTTGCGTGGCGAGGACAGTATCGCCGAGCTGTGCCGACGTGAGGGGATTGCCGCCTCGATGTACTACGGCTGGTCCAAGGAGTTCCTGGAGGCTGGCAAGAAGCGCCTGTCGGGAGATACGGCTCGTGCGGCCACCACGGACGAGGTGCGGGATCTGCGGCGCGAGGCGGGGGCGCTGAAGGAGGTCGTGGCTGATCTCGTTCTGGAGAACCGCCTGCTCAAAAAAAGTATGAGTGGGGCTGGGGGCGACGAGGCATGAGGTACCCGGCCAGCGAGAAGCTGGAGATCATCCGGCTGGTCGAGCAATCCCATCTGCCGGTGCGCGCCACCCTGGGCAAGCTCGGCATCACCCGCTCGACGTTTTACCGCTGGTACGACGCTTACCAGCGCGGCGGCTCCGAAGCGTTGAAGGGCCATCCTTCACAGCCGAGCCGGGTCTGGAACCGTCTACCTGCGGAGATCCGCGAGCAGATCGTTGCCCTGGCTCTGGAGCAGCCTGAACTCAGCCCGCGGGAAGTGGCGGTGCGCTTCACCGACGAGCGGCGCTACTTCGTCTCGGAAGCGACCGTCTACCGGCTCCTCAAGGCTCAGGACTTGATCACCAGCCCGGCCTACATCGTCATCAAGGCCGCCAATGAGTTCCGCGACAAGACCACCGCGCCCAACTAGCTTTGGCAGACGGACTTCACCTACCTGAAGGTCGTTGGCTGGGGCTGGTACTACCTGTCGACGGTGCTCGACGACTTCTCGCGCTACATCGTGGCGTGGAAGCTCTGCACCACGATGCATGCCAGTGACGTCACCGCCACGCTCGACCTGGCGCTGGGTGCGGCGGGGCTCGATCAGGCGCGGGTGATGCAGCGGCCACGCCTGCTCTCCAACAACGGGCCGAGCTACGTCGCCAGCGATCTGGCCGACTGGCTCGGCAGCCGGGGCATGACCCATATCCGCGGTGCGCCTTGCCATCCGCAAACGCAGGGCAAGATCGAGCGGTGGCACCAGACGCTCAAGAACCGTATCCTGCTCGCACACGCCTACTTACCTGGCGAACTCGAAGCGCGGGTGGCGGCCTTCGTCGAGCATTACAATCACTGCCGGGCTCACGAGAGCCTGGGCAACCTCACGCCCGCTGACGTCTACTTCGGACGCGGCGAAGGGATCCTGGCCGAGCGGGAACGGATCAAGCGTCAGACCCTCATGGATCGCCGCTTGCGCCACCACACGCACGCTGCCTAGCCTGTTACCCCAGATGGACCAGAGCCTCCGCTCCTGAACGCCGCTGAATGTCCCAAATCATCTGACGACAGACAAATGGCAGCGCTCGCTATAAAGGCATCGATCTGAAGCCTTTCCACGAGCCTGAAGGCCACTTCTGAACCAACCGGAAGCGTATGCAGGGGTGGCAGCCGCGATGGCTTCTGCCCTTGCCCCGCCGGGTGGGGGAGGGGCACGAGATGGCCCACCCAGGTTTCCGCTTGTCTCGACAGACACTTACGCGTCGCTTTCCAATCCGGGTGGGGGTGGGTCTCCCCAAAACGCGAAGTTCCCCCTGAAGCACTTCTCCCCTTAAGGAGAGTTCGACGGAAGTGGTCCACCTCCCCCACCCGGCTTGATTGTGTGGCAGCTAAATGTCTGCGCCACCATCTGTTTTCGGAACGAATAGCGGATTACCCATCCCCCACCCACGGCCCACCATCGCACCTCTACTAGCTGGTGCCATCCATGTGGCTGCTGAAGGGAGGGGAGGCGGCCGTCACTTCAGCCTCAGCGAAACAGCGCTAAGTTGCGACTCTGTAGTTTTCACCGGATGCTTGAGTGCCGACCGGCGGGCTCCCGTAGCGACCCTCGACCCTGCTAAACAAACATCAAAGTACTGGTAATGTGTTGCGAAAGAGCGATGCTCTAATCGGCCGTTAGTCGGTTTTCCGCATTTTCTTGAAGCCGCTAAAACGGTTAGGTCCTTACAGCACCAGCAAATAAGGGAAAATGCTGGTTTATGCATCAGCTCATAGCGCGAAGAGCGTAAGAGTGAGTTCGTCGTGAAAAACTCGACGGCCTGTGGTCCGGCTAGGCGCCATGTGCAGACATCAGCCTCGTGCCCGGAAGCAGACGTTCCGTTTGCGACCCAACCCGGCCACCTGGATCGCCATGAGCGCTTCTCATAAGCGGTCAGTCGTCGGCCGTCTAGTAACTTCGGCTCGGGGTGGCCACCGGACCTTGGTCTTGCTTCCGGGTGCGGACATTCCGCATCCGACTCTGAAAAGCCATTCCACGTGTCATTAGAAAATTGCCGCTGACGGAGGCATAGCGGACCTCCGAGGGAACAATCACTGGGGATCGGGAGCCTTGTGGCAACACCCAGCTTGTTCGTTGTGCGCAGCCAGGTAAAATGCGAAGCAGGTCAAGTCACCGCACGTGTGACGCAACATAACGCGACGTTTGGGAGGATGCATAATGGCGAACATTGTTCGCCCGGTAAGTTCTTGGAGAGAGCATACGCCTCATCCTGCCACGGTCCTACACCACGAAGAGCCCGAATGGGAATTCCGTGAGCTGGAGTACGGCCCTGGTGGAGATTGGGATGTCATCAGTTCGCGCTTGCATGTC
Source organism: Methylobacterium sp. AC433 (assembly GCF_979253015.1). NCBI lineage: Bacteria > Pseudomonadati > Pseudomonadota > Alphaproteobacteria > Hyphomicrobiales > Methylobacteriaceae > Methylobacterium > Methylobacterium sp. AC433. Next base: position 692,919 of record NZ_CEEDBN010000001.1, read on the forward strand.
GCCTCTCACCTCGACCTCATTCGGCAGCGTTTAGGCTCGGGCCGCCTCCCGTTTCAGCTCGTCGCCCCGAGCACGGCAGTAAGTGCTCCTGGAGACCACCTAGCTGGCAGCTGGCAGGGCGTGGGAAGAGGCCAGCACGTTGTGATCTCGCCAGGCTTTGTTGCGGCGGCATTTGAGCGAGACATGGGTCCCGACACGGTTTTGAGACGGCACTTCGCTTATCAACGGGAACCAGATACGGCTGATACGATCATCCAAGGACTGATAAACTCTATTGCGTTGAACCTTCGTTCCGGAAATTCCAGCGGTTCAGTCTTCATGGAGACTGTCGTGTTAGCGATCGTTCATCATTCTCTGCGAATGCCATCGTTTTCGATTTACGCTGGAAGCAATAGAAAGGGACTATCGAAGTCACAAATAACAATCATAATCGATTTAATCGAGGCACAAATAAAAGAAAACTTAAGCCTTACTCAAATGTCATCGGCCATAAATGTTAGTACACGTTATTTTTGTCGAGCATTTCGTCTATCAACTGGAGTGTCGCCCCATCAATTTATCATCAATCGCCGCGTTGAAATTGCCCGTTGCTTAATTGAAGGTGGTACCATGTCACTCAGTGAGGTCGCCCACGCGGCTGGGTTCAAGGATCACAGCCAAATGTCAGCGACCTTCCGAAAAGTCCTCAAGTTGGCTCCGTCACATTTTTGCAACGGGCGCTCAACCCCGCGCAGAATGTAATAAGTCTCAGGTTCCCGTTTTTACAAACAGTTCCCAATCTAAAAAGCGCGCCCTTTCTAATCAGGTTACGCCTTAGATCCTTTAAAAATAATGGGGCTAGGGATGAAACGGACTGCCAAGGTATTGCTGGCATCGGCTAGCATTATTGTATTGGGCTGCAGCCAAGGGTGGGCGCAATCTTCCGGTTATTACACGGGCCTATACGGCTTTGGTGATAGCCTCACCGATAATGGTCGCATTCCTCGTGAGGTGAATGGATACAGCCCGACAGGCTCGCTTGATGCCCTGCGCGGCACGCACCTCTACGAGGGCGGCCGTTGGTCGAACGCCCCTGGATATTTCGAGCAATTGCCCGCCCGCATCGGCGCGCCCTACAATCCAAGCACCGACTACGCGGTCGGTGGCGCGGCCTCCATCCACCAAGACCCCAATCCGTTCGCATCGCCTGCTTTTGCCTGGGGCGTTCCGGATCAAATTGATCAATTCACTGCACGCACGGGACGCTTCGGACCGCGCGATTTGGCGCTTCTCTGGATTGGCTACAATGATCTGAGCCAAATCTCAGTCGCCGGCACGGCGGCGCAAAGGGCCGCTGGCGTCTCGTCAATCCTGTCTAACAACGTGACCGCGCTCAACCGCCTTGCCGGGCTCGGCGCGCGCGAATTGTTGGTCTTCAACCAGCAGACGTTTCGCGGAAACAACCGCGATCTCGCGGCTTCCTTCAATGCGCAGTTTTCCGGCCTGATGCAGCCTTTGTCGGATCAAGGCGTCAACGTACATTACTTCGATGTGGACAGCCTCCTGAACCGTCTGCGGGCAAATCCGACGGCCTTCGGCTACATTCCGCAGGCTGCCACCGGGAATTGCAGCGCGGATCCGGCTTGCGCGGCTGTCGGTTACCTGAATGGCGGCACGGTCGAGAACCAGTATATCTCGGTCGACGGCGTTCACCTCACAGCCAAAACAAACGGCTACATCGCCGCCTTCGTTTCCAACCAGCTCAATGCGCCGCTAACCATCGGTCCGCAGGGGGACCTTGGACAGGCCGCTGGGCAAGCGTTTTCGTCAACGCTCATCGACTTCCTCAGCGCCGAGCGGCGGCGAAACATGGCGATGTCGGTGCCTGCAGCCTTTGCGGCTGATCTGCCGGGACGCGTTGCACCCCCCTCAACGATCCCGATCCAGATTGGCAGTCCGGTTTCGCTTTTTGCGCTTGGCACCTACGCGGCCGTCGACCGAACCGTTCAAAACCGTGCGTCTGGGAGCGTCGGCAACGCCTACGGAGCTGACTTCGGTGGTGTCACGGCTGGTGTGATGTACCAAGCTACCCCCAACCTGCTGCTCGGCGCCGCCTTCAACTATCTGAACACCTCTGTCGACCTACGCGGTCTGAGCAATGGGCGTATTGATCTCGATAGTTTCCAGGGCGCTGGCTTCGCTTCGCTGTCCTTCCCGGACTTCTTCGCGGACGCCGCCTTCACCTACAGTAGCAACAACTACATCGTGGACCGTCCCGGCGCCTTGAACGACCGCCTCTCTGCCGCACCCGGCGGCGATACCTTCACGGCATCGGCTCGGGTGGGATACCTCTTCGACTTCGGTACCTTCAAGGCTGGCCCGGTCGGCGAAGTCGCCTATGCCAACGTCCATGTGGATGCGTATCGCGAAACCGGCGATCCGCTGCTGACTATGGGCGTACGGAGACAGAACCTCGAAGGCCTGACCGCTGGCGGCGGTGTCCAGGTCCGCACGACGCTGCCCGCATTCGGAGGCCTGATCAGCCCGTTCCTGAACGTGACCGCGCAACACGACTTCCTGGATGGCGTGCGGTCGGTCACTTCGTTCCAGACCTATGCGCCGACGCTACTTATCCGAACACAGACCGGCCGGTTCAGCGATGACGTGTACGGTCGCGTGGCCGGAGGTCTCGATCTAGATCTCGGTAATGGCCTCAGCGGCGTGCTCGCCGGCTCCACTAGCTTCGCACGGTCCGGTGGCGACGATCACACCGTCAGCGCGGGTCTCCGTTACCGCTTTTGAACCCTGATTTCCCTCGTAAGCCCCTAACCGAGCATCTCAATCACAGGGGCTAATCTTGGCTCGGCTTCATCAGCCGAGCCATTTTCGGTATAATAGGCTATGGTCTAACCAGCAGGCTCAATCCCCTAAGTTTCATAATACCCAACCAGGGAACCTCCGCTTTTGGGAGGATGCTGTCTGTTATGATCGCTGAGTTGAATGCCAGCTCTCCACCCAACCCAGCCGAAGAGCGGTCTGACCCATGTCGACCCAATGTTGCCGTTGAACATGATCCCCGTGGACCCCGGAAGCGGTCGTTCGTGCTGCTGAAATTGTGGGTGTCATCGCGCAGCTTGCCCTGCCATCCGGTGCGGCGCCGAAGACCGAATTGAGACGCGAAGAGGCTCCTCAGGGAGATTTCACCGGCAAGGCGAAGAGATCGACGAAGGACTGTGCGAGATCGGTCTTGCCAACGAAAGCAAGCGTGCCGCTCGCACCGTCTTTGGCTAAGGGCGCCTTGCCATAGATCGTGCGGCGCATCGCCATCGTATCTCCGGTGAACGCGAGGTCGGATGCCTCCATGGCACCACGGCTCACAAGGATCTCGCCGCCAGCCACTGTTGCGCCAAACTCCTCGCCGGGGAAGTGGAATGCCACCGTCACCGACAGCTCCGCCGCCCGTGTGCGGTCGACCAGGGCCTGAAGCGAGATCATGGCTGAAGCCGCTGACATGAACAGGCTCCGATCATGCAGCGGCGAGCGGGCCGCCCAGCGACCCAGGTCGCGCATCAGGGGTACGGCCTCGCGGCCCCACTCCGTCAAGTCGTAGACCTGTACGTTGGCCGGCGATGGCAATCGATAGCGCAGGACGATGCCTGCATCTTCCAGGCTCTCCAGGCGCTGGGTCAACACATTCGCGCTGATGCCGGGGAGGTTTGCCCGGATCTCACCGAAGCGACGGGCGCCGAAGGCAAGTTCGCGCATGATCAGCAGCGACCAGCGTTCGCCGATGAACTCCAGGGCGAGCGCAGTACCGCATGCGTCGTCGTACCGACGCTTTCGTGGCGCTCCAACCTCTTTGGTTATTTTTTCTGACCTCATGGTTGCTTTGTATAACTGAGAATGCCAGCCTGGGCAAAGCGGGGCCATAGGCAGCGCCGCGATGCAGTCGATGCCCTCGTTGTCACGGAGGAATGCGCCCGATGCTGACTGACGAGGGTAAACCCATCTGGTTCGAACTGAACGCGACGGACCAGGACGCGGCACAGGTCTTCTACGAGGCTGTCGCCGGCTGGTGCGTCGCGCCGTCTCCAATGCCCGAGCATGGTGGTTACCGGATCGCCGAGGCGGACGGACGCCCCGTCGCCGGGATCCGGCAGTCGATGCCGGAGGCGCCCGGCTTGCCCGGCTGGGCGGTCTATCTCGCGACCCGCGACGTCGACGCCACGGCCTCTCAGGTGGTGGATCTCGGCGGCCGGATTCGGTTCGGACCTGTCGACATCCCACATGTCGGCCGTTTCGCCATGGTCAGCGACCCGCAGGACGTGGTCTTCGCCCTGATGACTGCGACGAGCCCCGGCGAGAGCCGGGCCTTTGGGCCGGTGCCCCTCGGGATGGAGCAAACCCTCGGACACGGCGTCTGGATCGAGCTCGCGACCCCTGATCCCGAGGCTGCCTTTGTGTTCTACGGGGCGCTGTTCGACTGGGAGAAGCTCGGGGCCATGCCAATGGGCGGGATGGGCGAGTACGCCTTCATCGGCCGGGGCGACTTGCGGCCTGGCGCCGTGATGTCGAGTGCCGCTACCGGAGCGCCAGCCCGTTGGAACTGGTACGTTCACGTGGCCGACCTTGATGCCGCGCTCGCGACGGTCCGCGACACGGGCGGCACGGTGCTTCAGGGACCCGATCCGATCCCCGGAGGCAGCTACTCGGCCAACATTGCCGATCCGGCAGGCAACCGACTCGGGCTTGCCGGCCCGCGCCAAGCAGCGTGAACGGAGGCTAGCGATGACGAACGAGACGCTGATGCACGCAGGCAGACAGAGTGCGCCCGCGGCCAAGAAGGCATGCACGACGGTGGAGCGGGCATCGGACAGGGAGCTCACCGTCACGCGAATTGTCGACGGCCCGGCGCGGATCGTCTTCGAAGCATGATCCAGGCCGGAGCTGTTCCAGAAATGGTGGGTGCCCAAATCCTGTGGCGTCTCCCTGATCTCCTTCGAGGCCGACATCGTCACGGGTGGAACGTACCGTCTGCTGATGGGCCACCCCTCAGCGGAACGACCCATGGCGTTCTTCGGCCGATACATCGAGGTGGCGCCCCATACCCGCCTCGTCTGGACCAACGACGAAGGGGGCGAAGACGGGCCCATCACCACAGTGGCGTTCGAGGACACTGATGGCGCGACACGCATCGTCGTGCACGAACTCTATCCCTCGAAGGAAGCGCTTGATGACGCCGTAGCCTCCGGAAGCCCCAGCGGGTGGAGTGAGCAATTCGAACAGCTGGACGAGCTTATCATCAGCATGGACGCGAAGGTCTGATCGCTATGAGCAAGGTGCGCGTAAGAGGTTTCGCCGTGTCCGTCGACGGCTTCGGGGCCGGCCTGGACCAGAGCATGGAGCATCCGCTCGGCAAAGGCGGGCCGGAGTTGATGCGTTGGTTCTTCCCGACGCGAGCCTTTCGATCAATGATCGGGCAAGACGGCGGGACTGACGATCGCTTCGCCGACACCGGGATGGAAGGTTTTGGCGCCTTCATCCTCGGCCGCAATATGTTCGGCCCGATCAGAGGCGAATGGCCGGACGACGCCTGGAAGGGCTGGTGGGGCGACAATCCCCCGTATCATGCGCCGACCTTCATCCTCACCCATCACGCCCGGGCGCCGATCGTGATGAAGGGCGGGACGAGCTTCCATTTTGTCTCCGGGGGGATCGAGGCGGCGCTCGCCCAAGCCAAGGCCGCCGCTGGCGACTTGGACGTCAAGATCGGAGGTGGCGTGTCAACCGTCCGGCAGTATCTGCTCGCTGGGGCGATCGACGAAATGCACCTGGCGGTGTCGCCCATTGTTCTGGGCCGGGGCGAGCACCTGTTCGCGGGCATCGACCTACCGAGCCTAGGCTATCGGGTGACGGAGACAGTCCCAACAGAGCTTGCGACCCACATCGTGCTGACGCGCTGACCGCCGGAGGATAAGCGGGCGTCGCCTCAACGTTTGAAACCGGCCCCCACACGGAAGTTGGAAACCTTCGCTGCCGCCGGAAGCACGAATCGGGGTGGGAAGCCAACGCCTGCTGGTAAGGGGGGGCTTGGCAGGATTGCGGCCTAATGCGCGTTTAGCTCCGCTCAGACCGATCAAGATACAAGCGAGAGGAACCGCTGAGATGAAGGTGACTGTTTCCATCGACGTCCCGTCAATCGAAGATGGCCTGAAGTTCTTCGGTGACGTCTTTGGTTTTATCGAGACGTCTCGGCCTCATCCTGGCTACGCGATGTTGACCTTGGGTGATGCTACGATCGGGCTTCTCGCGAAACCGGCTGGATCCTCTCCTGCGCCAGGAAGCAACGACCTTCGCCGGTACGAGCGCCATTGGACGCCGGTGCACATCGATTTCCGTGTTGACGACTTCGAAGAGACACTCGCACGCGCCTTGGCGAACGGCGCAGCGTCAGAACAGGTGCACCGCGTGCCGGGCTTTCCTCCCGTTGCGTTCTGCAGCGATCCTTTTGGGCATGGGTTCTGCATTGTTGGCCTGAACAAGCTTTGATGACCCAGGGCATATGGGATGCTGGTGAGTTCCCGCGCCTCCGTAGTCTTAATCCGCGAAAGGTTCCGCAGGAAGTTCAGCACGAGTTGCTTAAAGTCCCACTTATTGGTAAGGCGGGCTAACTGAGACCTACAATCTGAGCTGCTGCAAACTCCGCCTTGTAGAAGTCGCGAGATCCGGCTGAGCGGCCGCATTAGCTCAAAGCCGTAGACCTTCATTGCCCGAGCTGAGGTCTCGAACCGTGGCATCATTTCACGAAAGCAGCCAGGCTGCTTTCCATCCGATCCGGTCGTAGAGCGGACGGGCGGGTCCCGACCCAACTTCGTCGTTGCAGAGGATCCGTGAGGAGCCTGAAAGCGGTCGTTCGTCTCGGTGACGTTCTGTTGTAGCGGATCGTCCATGATCTCAGAAGACAGTGGCGGTCCATTCAGGAGCTGAGTGTGCGCAACTCGCCTTTCGCGAGGCCGAGCAGAGTGCGCGCTAGGAGCCACAGGATGACCATCGTCGCGCCTGCCAGCAGCGCCAAGGCCACGGCGTCCGTCGCCAGTCCGGGCTCGGCCGCGGCGAACTTCAGAGCCGTGCTGGCAGAGGCCGCGAGCGGGAAGCTGACCGCCCACCAGGACACCCGGAACGGGCAGCATCGCGGCAGGTGGCTGAGGCGCGGCAGCAGAACCGCCAGCATGAACAGCATGAGGGCGTAGAGCGCCTCTGCGAACAGATCGACCGTGCCCGTCGTCGTCACATAGGTCGTGAAGCCGACGGCGAACGGCGCCGCCAGGATGAGCAGAGACGGCTGCAGGGCGGATGGCAACGGGGCATCGAACAGAAGCCGCGACACGATCATCGTGAACAGCGGAACTGCGAAGAAGAGGCCAACCGAGAGGCCGAGCACCATGACGCCATGGGTATTCGGCAGTCCGAGCGAGGGCAGGGCCAACGGCAGGTCGAGGAGGCCGACCACCGGGACGATCCAGGCCGGGGTCGCGTGGGCGGCGACCTGGCGTTCGCTCAGCCAGCGGGTGACGATTGCCCAGGCGAAGACCAGCATGCCGATGGCCCCGATGATCCACATCCCTTGCGCGAGCCGGAGCTGGCTGGGGGCGAGTACGATCGGCAGGAGCAGCAAACTGATCAGCAGGGTCCCGAACAGGTTACCGGCGATCGGGTGCCGGAACTCGGCCAGGACCGCATCTGGTGCGGTGACGAGCTTCACTGCATAGCCGAGCGTCATGGCGACGAAGGCTCCGACGGCGATCCAGCCGATGGCGTTCGCCACGACGGCGGGGGCCCCGTAACGGCTTTCAGCAAGGCGCCAGGCGACGCTGAGGCCCGTCAGCCCCATCACCGAGGCGAAGAGGCCGACCGGCAGATAATCAAGCTGTCGCCAACCCATGCGTGGGATCGTCGGCAGACCGATCGGCGTCGGCTTCGAGGAAGCATCGGACATGGGATGGCTCCGTATCGGGAGGTCGGCAATCGATCGACGACGGGCGTTCTTGCGAGCTGCGCGTCGAGTTCCGCGATCCGCGCATGAAGCGGCGGCACGAGCGTCGCGATCTCGGCATTGCTGAAGCGCGAGGTGATGTGCTGCGGGCAGCCCAAGGCCCTTTATCTGGACCAAACCCGCCTCTGCGATCTTCGACGCCCTGACCCCAGCCCCCGGAACCGTCTGTCTGACTCAATGCACTAGGTGACAGTTAGGACGATCTTGCCGCGTGGCTTAGCGGATCTTCCCTCCAAGATTTCATGAGCCTTCCGAGCTTCTGAAAGCGGAAGCGTCAAACCCACGTCGACCGATATTTTCCCATTGTCGATCATCCGAGCGAACACCTCTAATTGGGACCTGGTTACATTGACGAGGAAAAATGCAGCCCGAACGCCGTGAGTCGTTGCGAGATCCTGGTCGGGCTGGGAGACCGCAGAGACCAGCACGCCGCCGGTCTTGAGGACCGCAAAAGATCGTTCCTGCGTCGCTCCGCCGACGAGATCGACCACAACGTCGACGTTGGCCGCGACATCCTCGAGCCGTTCCGACCGATACTCCACAAACCTGTCTGCTCCGAGACTTTCGACGAAGCCTCTGTCGTGCTCGCTGGCCGTGGCAATCACCTTCGCGCCAGCCTGTTTTGCGAACTGAACGGCATAGGCGCCGACAGCACCGCCCGCACCATGGACGACAACGACATCACCGGACTTGACCTCCGCTTGGTCGAACAAAGCCTGCCAGGCAGTCACCGCGACAACGGGTAGGGAGGCGCCCTCCACCGCCCCGAGCAAGGCTGGGCGCCGGGCGATCATGTTCGCCGAGGCGACTGCGTATTCCGCATAGCCTCCCGTGAAGCGCGGGTTGGTCACGCCGAACACCGGATCTCCCGTTTGAAAACCCGTCGTTCCCGGTCCGACGGCCTCGACGGTGCCGGCGATGTCGGAGCCAAGTGTGAGGGGCAGTGGCTGGGGCAGTACGCTTCGTCCAGCCCGGATCCAGGCGTCCCAAGGGCCGACGCCGGCTGCTTCGACGCGAACGAGCACCTCACCCTCACCGGGGACCGGACGGTCGATCTTTTCCAGGACGATGGCATCAATGTCGCCAAAGGCGTGGACCCGCGCTGCGGTCATGACGGAAGTGGTCGCGGTTGTACGCTGGTCGCTCATAGCTGGTACCTCCTTGTCTTGCCGGAATGCGGCCTGCCGCCAAGGCAAGCCTCAGGCGGAAAACCAATTCCTGTATTCATACGTCCGATGCGTTGTTTGCAGCTCGAGCGGTCCTCCCGAGTATTGGTCTCGCGGACCGGGGGATCATCCAGCGCGTGCCATACGCGGGCCAGTGCCTCACAACCCCATTTGATCGAGTTCCTACTGACGGCCGCGGTGACAATGCTATACTGAATGCTGACAGGTTTCAGGCGGGCAGGTGAGTACACCATCTTGAGGAGAGAATGACGCTGCACAGGTCCGTTCGATGAAAGTGCGGATCCTTGTATGCCAGGATGTCGTCGTTGAAGGTCCCGAAGGTGCTGTCGGGGCGGTGTCTCATGCCCTCGTAGAAGGCGTCGATGATCCCGTGCTGGAAGTCTGCTTCCCGGGGATGAGCAGCAACGACGGCTTGTCGCTCGGCTTCCGTGAACTGGTCGTAGCCCCGAGCGGCCACGTCCATGCCGGCTCCTGCCTGAACGAGGGCGATTTCCGGACGCATGAACTCGGGCACCCCCGGTGTCGTGTGAAGCGCGATGGCGTTCCACACGATTTCGATGTCCGCTTCGGAGATGCCGTGGCTCTGCAGAAAGTCACGCGCCGCATTCGCGCTATCTACCTCAAAGCGAAGCTGACTGCCTCGAAAGCGAGGGGTCAGGCCGATGTCGTGGAACATGGCCGCGACGTAGAGCAGCTCGGGGTCGAACCGCATCAATGTTCGCGCCCCCTTGAGAGCTCCCCAGAGATAAACTCGGGTTGAGTGATGGAACAGGAGATCGCTCTCGGTGTCCCGGATAAGCTCGGTCACCGACGCTGCAAGCTTGCTATTCGGAACCAATTTTCTGATTTCCGACTGAAGGGTCATGACGTAATCCTCTCGCCTATAAGTCTATATTGTCCTTAATCAAACAATTATCGCAATGTTAGGCGTATTTGTTAAATTATTATCGGCTGATAACGCTTATGATTTATTTTCTAAATATTTGTTTGGTAGAAGTTTTATCTGTTTTCTGGCGACGTCAGGACTTTGTCGTCCGTGTCGACGACGAAGACGGCAAGTAACTTTGCAGGAACATCTCCACTCGCATTGCGGCTGATGGTATGGATCGCGCCGGGCGGCTCCGACCAGCTCTCGCCTGCCTCGTAGATGCGGGCCGCGCCGCCGTTCACCTGCGACTCGATCTGACCGGAAATCACGTAGGCGTAGACGAACGCCGATCGAGCGTGCTTGTGCGGCGGCGAGGCCGCGCCGGGCGCGTAGTCCACTTCCATGACGACCAGCGACTTGCCGGGAACATTGGGGACGACCCCCTCGAACTTGGGTGTTACCGTTTCGGCTTGGGCGGCCCAGACTGGAACTGCGTGCAACACCCCGAAGGCAAAACTTATAGCGGCAGCGTAGACACTGAGATTGGTGGACATTGAATGTCTCCTGGTCCGAGCCTGAAGGTAGCGTAAGCATCCAGGATATTCTGGACGGCAGCATCGACGTCCAAAGTTCCGGCAGCGACCAACCGAAGTGCGAAAGCTTCGCACGAAGCTCTCTCACCCGTGCTGGCAGCCACATCCCACCGCATGGGTACCTTCAGTCCACGGTGAACAGCGGATTACGCTGCAGAAGTTGCCCCGGCGGAAAGAGGGGTCTTTGTCGGCGAGAACATCGGCCTTGACGTTCCCGAAGGTGGTGTCCGGCTTGTGCTTAATGCTTTCGTAGAAAGTTTGAATGATGTCTTCCTTGAACTCCGGCGTGCGCGGGAAGGCGGACACGACAGCCTCGCGCTGCGCTGCCGAATACTGGTCGTAGGCCAACCCGAGTACGTCCATCTCTACGCCCGCCGTCACCAGGGCGACGACAGGGTGCATGTGGACGGGAATGCCCGGCGTCGTATGCAACGCGATGGACGTCCACACGGTGTAGGCGTCGTCCTCCGGGAGGCCGTAGGACTTCAGGAAGTCGCGCGCGGCATTCGCACCATCGACCTCGAAGCGTTCGTTGGCGCTCGCATGCGCCGGCATCAGGCCGATGTCATGGAACATGGCACCAGTATAGAGGAGTTCGCGGTCGAACTTGAGGCCGCGCCGGACACCGGCCAGTGCGCCGAAATGGTAGACGCGGCTCGAATGATTGAAGAGCAACTCCGTTTCATTATCACGGATGAACTCGGTGACGGCACGGGCCAATCGGCTGTCGGGAATGGCTGCCTGGGAATTGATGGTCATCGCCGGATCTCCTTTGCTTTTCGTCTCCTCATGAGATACCAATCTGCGATTGGCAGCAATCACCGTTATCAGACGATTTCTGCCACAAGACCGTCTCGGACGGACAAGGGGGATTCAAGTGAAGGTGCGAAGCGTTGCGGTCCTTGCCCTGCCAGGAGTGCAGCTTCTCGACGTTGCCGGTCCGCTCGACGTCTTCGCCGAGGCAAATGTTCAGGCTGGCGCAAGGGTCTACGACCTTGCTATCATTGGTCTTGAGCCTGGAGCAATCGAGACCTCTTCCGGGCGCCGACTGTTTGCTGATCTCGTCGTCGAGGCGGAGAGCCAGCACGCCTTTGACACCTTGCTGGTCGCCGGTGCGCCACACATGCATGGGTTTGAGGCTGATGAGATCCTGTGCCGCTGGCTCGCTACGGCGGCAACCCGCTGCCGACGCTACGGCTCGGTCTGCAGCGGTGCTTTCCTGCTCGGGCAAGCAGGACTCCTGAGGGGCCGACGGGTTACGACGCACTGGGCCGTCGCGGATGCGCTGGCCGAACGGTACTTCGATGCCTCCGTCGATGCCGATGCGATCTGCGTCTTCGACGGTCCCCTCAGGACCTCGGCCGGTGTCACCGCAGGACTCGACCTCGCCCTTGCCTTGGTCGAGGAAGATCTCGGCTCCGAAGTCGCCCGCAAAGTCGCCGCGCAGCTCGTCATGTTCTTCAAGCGTGGGGGCGGCCAGCTTCAGTTCGGCCGGCGCGGCGTCGGGGCCCTGGCGAGCCGCTCGGCCCTCCAAGAGGTTCAGCGCTGGGTGGCGGCACATCCGGCAGAGGATCACGGTGTCGCGAAGCTGGCCGCCCGTACCGGAATGAGCCCACGCAACTTCGCGCGCCTGTTCAGGGCCGAGACCGGCCTGACGCCAGCGGCCTACGTCGAGAATGTCCGAATCGAGGCGGCCCGTCGCCTCCTTGAGGAGGGTCAGGCCGCCGCCAAGCAGGTGGCGGGCGCCTGTGGGTTCAAGGACAGCGACACCCTACGGCGGGCCTTCCAGCGCCGCCTCGGCCTGACCCCAGCCGAGTATCAGCGCCGCCACGCCTCGCTGTAGAGACAATGTCCGCTTCGATGCATCTGCCGTCCAGAAGCGGATGTGCAGGAAACCACCCAAGGCGGAAAGGCTGGGTTGGTCAAAGAACGTCTATATCCGAGACGGTATCTTGGCGGGGTAAACGAATGCACCGGACGCGTTGCGGTCCCAGAGACTGCATGGCCTCCTCAACGTTGCCGCCGAGGAGGCCGGGCTTCAGATTTCAGTCCCTTCCGCCAAAGCGAGCGCGTCTTCAACGTCAACGCCGAGACAGCGTACCGTGCTCTCAATTTTGGTATGCCCGAGCAGGATTTGCACCGCGCGTAGGTTGCCGGTTCGCTTGTAGATCAACGCCGCCTTTGTTCGGCGCAGGGAGTGCGTTCCGTAGTGTTCGCGCCGTAACCCGATGCCCGTGACCCATTCATCCACCAGTCGGGCGTACTGCCGGGTGCTTATGTGCGCCTCATGGTCGATCCGGCTCGGGAAGGTGTAATCGTCGAGCCCGCCCCCTCGGCATCCCAACCAAATTAGAATGCTGGTACGTGCTGGTTCCAGCAATTCGAATTGAACAGGGTGCCCAGTTTTTCGCTGAACGACGATGACGCGCGTGCGTACATGCCCGCCGCTCACGAGCTCACCGATCTTCAATTTTACGATATCGCAACCGCACAGCTTGCTGTCGATGGCGAGGTCGAACATGGCGCGGTCGCGTACACGCCGCTCCCCGTCGAGCCAGAAACGAATGGCCCAAACCTGCTGTGGTTTGAAAGGGCGTTTGGCGCCCAGCTTCCGACCTGCGTTCCATGGTCGGCGGTTCTTGAAGTCTGGGTCGTGCTCTGAATGTCCCATTTCTCGTCTCCCAACCGGCCCATGCCGGCAGAGAAAGAAAGGATGCTGCGAACGTGGCCAGCTCAGTATTGGTTCGACGTTTTAAATGTGCGTCTCGGAGCTCCCATGTTGAGAAGCCGCCCCACCGCGTCCGACCCATGCAAGACGCCAGGGCCATCCCCGTCGATTCCCAGAAGCGGACGTTCGTCGGCCCCCCGGCAAATTCGCTTGACGCACTCTTCTGCGGTGTGCGCGATCTCACTATGGCTGCGGACGAGATCCTGCCCGAGCTCCGCGAAGTCACTCTCCGAGGCGCCGCCCTGCAGAAAGAGCCGCTGACCCCGGCCACCCTCCGGAAGAAGATGGACGTCCGCATCACCCACGGAAAATATTTCGAACGGGATGCGGACGGGCGCTACGGATGCAGGGCGGGCTGACGGGACATCGTCAGGAGGGCGGGAGCGCCCGACGGGGAACCACGGACCTTAGACCGTCCAGCTCTATCCGTTAGGGCCCGGCTACCGGCATTCTGCAGCCGTCCCAAGCAATGCGAAAAGCAGTACCGAAGAGATATGGCCCGGCCTCTAAAGCAGCGCCATACTAGGACCACGTGCTTCCCGGTCAGTTTCCACGGTAAGTGCTATAGCCATAGGGGCTGATCACGGCCGGGACATGATAGTGGATCGTAGGATCAGCAACCTGGAATACTACGCTGATCTCAGGGAAGAACGGCTTGGCGTCCGAGCCCCCATAATGCGACAGATCGAACGACAGCCGATAGACACCCGCCTCGTTTTTGATGTCCTCGCCAAAGGACCTGACCCGGCCGTTGTCGTCCGTCCGCGCCGCGGCCAACTCATGCCAAGCTCCGTCTGCCTTCCTGATCTCCAGAGTGACCGGCACCTTAGGACCCCCGACGCCGCTTGCCAGATCCAGGACGTGGGTCGAGATCGTTTCAGCCTGGGCGGCGCCAACACTTAATAGTGCCGCGGTTGCCAGACCGGCGAACAGAAATAGACGCATCGAGAACTCCTCGGGTATTCAGAAAAAATTGAAGCCCGGCGTAGTCGGGTTGTGGGTCAGGCCAAGCTCAGTGTGTCGTATCGTGCGCCGGCGACATGTCGTAACCGCGCATATGCACTCGGCGATGCCGACGCTTAGCAGGGTGTTGAAAAAGTCGAAAAGCGCCCCGGAATGCTGAGGTTGCCTACTGCCAGTAGATGTCAAATCCTTATATTGGCACCAGATGTTGGCTCGGATTGCACCCCCCTGGACTTTTTCAACAACCTGCTAGTCCGTAGCACGGACAAGGGCGTTGTTACGCTAGATCACGTGAGCGCGCCGTCGGTGTTCCAACCATACCAGTTCAGCTTCTTCCGATACGGTTGGAAGAGGACGTGCAAGATTGTAACGCCAAGTATGCCGCCCAAGGGGGTACGCCACCTTATCGAATGTCCCTTGGATAAGCCAAGAACGGCGGCGCCGAGCGGCGACAGCACCGAAACACAAGTGTCGTCCCATTGCTCCTCGTCAGGGTAGACCAGTTTGAGGCGACTAACATGTTCAGTCACGTCGTCTCGGTATTCGGTGCGCGCGTGCATCGTCACGACGTTCCAGGGTAAGTCATCCGACATAACGACTTCGGCGCGGTCAAGCTCGGCGCTGAGAAAAGCAGTTGCGGCTTTCCTCGGATCAATTTGGCCATCGCTCGCCAAAAACAGACGCAAATTGAGGACATCCGTATCCGGGATTGATAGCTGGGGTAGTCTTCCAAGAGCGACATGATCCGACATAGCGAAGCCTCCGTTCTCTTCATCAGATCGGAAGTTCGGATACGGTGAGATCGGCCCGGCATTGCGATAAAGCGACCGTCCGGGCTGTTCCCTAGACCCTCTCGGGCACCTTCACGTCGAGGACCGTCAGCTGCTTCACGGTTCCCGTTCGGGTTTGCCAGTCCATCGACTGGCCGATGCTCAATCCGATCAAGGCCGCGCCGATGGGGGTCATGACGGACACTCGTCCCTGCTCGATGTCCGCCTCCCCAGGGTAGACCAGCGTCACCGTCTGGACCTTGCCTGTCGCGTCGTCCCTGAACTCGACCGCGCAACCCATCTGCACAAGGCCGGCAACGCAGGCCTTCGGACCGACGATCCTCGCGCGGTCCACCTCATCGGTGAGGAAGGAAGCCACCTCGGGCGTGCGATCCGCGGCAAACGAGGCCAACTGCGCCAAGCGCTTATGGTCATCTGCCGTCATCTTGATGGACGGCTTCATCATCTTCTGAGACACGGTCGATTAATCCCTGCGCTATTTCAATCCGGAACGATCAAGCGGCGCGCGGTCCCGGATCGTCGTCTTCGCCTGTGGTGGCGTCGGACAGACCATCCCCCGGGCTGGAAGGCGGACGCGGATAATTTGTGCGCGCGAACTGAATCACCCTACGTGCCAGCGGAACTACGTTCCGCGCCGGCGTCGCGACGCCGGCATCACCCATGCCGTCGTGGGCTTCAGGTGCGGGGCGCGCCTTTGGCTCGGACTTGGAAGTTTCCATGACTTAAACTCCGCAATGACGCACCATCAGCCGATCCGACGGCTGGGACGCGACGCAGGTTGGCCGACAGGCGAGCCGCATAGGCTCTGACCCGCCGATGGATACGCGATGATGTTGGTTGGTACCGGCCGAAGCCGTCACGCAATCCCCGAGCGGCCGGCGCAGGCGTGCGCCTCCGGCTCGGGGCTACTCGCCCGCGATAAGTCTACCTGCCCGGAGCAGGCCACGATGGGGGGGGCAAGGATTGTGCATGGTTCGCCATATCTCCGGGAAGTTCTCCGGCTTGTCAATTCCGGTATCGCCGAATGCCTCAACCCTGGAAATTCCCTCGACAGGAGTTCGTTGACACCCGTACGGCTTAGCCTATGCTTGGCGTCACGATGTCGAACCTTCTACGCAGCATTCGCCTTTTGGGGCGTGCGGGCAGCCTGCAAGCAGGCTCTTAAGCCCTGGCGCCCGGCCTGCCTTTTCAGGCGTGGCCCGCACCAGGGATGAAACCTCAGAGCATTCCGTCCATTCCCGCAGGCCGTTTCACCGCTCGGTCGGCGTAAACGCGCGGTTTCGCGTGGTTTGGCGATGAGATGCTCGAACGGGCCTTATGCCCGCCGTCCCCGCCAACGCTGCTGCTCGGCTCCCAACCCTCTGAATGGCTGTCGATTTAGGTCTGTTGTCCCGTGTCATCGCCGAGCGCGATGCGGGGGACCGGTAAGCCATCCACCCTCGATCCATGACTGACCGGTCGTGAATCGGTCACCCGATCCGATCCCGAAGCCGACCCCTCCGGCAGTCGGATGATAACGCGGTTGCGCCTAAAGCGCCGACAAACATTCCCCACGAAAAGGAACACGAACGATGACCGAACCCATATGGCCCGTCCATGGCCGCATCACCGGCCCCATCGTGATGATCGGCTTCGGCTCCATCGGGCGCGGCACGCTCCCGCTGATCGAGCGGCA